>NZ_OY781616.1:0-622500 GCF_963677005.1 Maridesulfovibrio sp.
AACCGTATCCGCCTTCAGCGGCCTTTGCGCCGGGCTGGTTATGATGGCCGTTGATAGGAATCGTGAATACGGTTCCATGATTCCATTCGGCCCCTTTCTGGCCCTAGGATCAATGGTGACCACGCTTTACGCCGACCAATTCTGGCGCTGGTATACGGTGCTGTAGAATCTTTTTGGAATGCCTCCGGCGGCTGGGGAAGGGGAAACTTTTGAAAAAGTTTCCCCTTCCCAGACCCCATCCCCTTCAAAACTTTTTAACGGGCTTCGCCGGAGGTAATGGAAATTGTCAGGTGATCTGTTTAAGAACTGAATTTTTTAAAATATAGATTTGCCAAAAAAATCCCCGGAAACATTGTTTCCGGGGATTTTTGTATCAATGACATTTTGTCAGACGAAGCGCATAAAGTCCTACCTGCGGCGTCCGCCGTCACGTCCGCCATCGCGGCGCCCGCCGTCGCGACGTCCACCATCGCGGCGTCCGTTGTCACGGCGTCCTCCGGAACGATCTGCGCCCATCTTGAATTTTCAAGGTCAACTTCCTGTCCGGCCTGTTCCATGAGCCATGCCTTGCGGGACAGCCGGATGCGGCCGTTGGGCTGGACTTCGACAACCTTGACAGTGATTTCCTGGCCGAGCTGTACGACATCGGTTACTTCGGCGATGCGTTCAACATCCAACTGGGAGATATGCAGCAGTCCTTCAAGACCGGGCAGGATTTCGACGATAGCGCCGATTTCAAGGATCTTTTTGACGGTACCTACATAGTTCTTGCCCACTTCAGCCTGCTGGTCGTAGTACTGGACCATTTCCCTGGTTTTGTTGAGGGATTCGAGGGTGGGGGCGAAGATGGAAACCTTTCCGGAATCTTCGATGTCGATATCCGCGTTGGTTTCAGCAGTGATAGCCTTGATGTTTTTACCGCCGGGTCCGATGAGATCCCTGATTTTTTCAGGGTTGATGTGCAGTACATCCATCTGCGGGGCGTGTACGGAAAGCTCGGACCTGGGTGCGGGCATTACTTCCTTCATGTCGTTGAGAATAAGCTGACGGGCTTCCTTGGCCTGAGCCAGTGCCTTGCGCAGAACCTCAGCGGGAATGCCGCTTATTTTGATATCCATCTGGATGGCGGTGACGCCTTCGGTGGTACCGGCTACTTTGAAGTCCATATCGCCGAGGGCGTCTTCGTCACCGAGAATGTCGGTAAGTACGAAGTAGTCGTCCCCTTCCTTGCAGAGCCCCATAGCGATTACCTGCCACGGGTGCGCTGATGGGGTACACCTGCGTCCATGAGGGACAGGGTGGTGCCGCATACGGTAGCCATGGAGGAGGAACCGTTGGAGTCCATTACTTCGGAGACCACGCGCATGGTGAAGGGAAAGTCGTCGGAGGAAGGCAGTACCGGGCGCAGGGCGCGTTCTGCCAGTGTTCCGTGGCCGATTTCACGGCGCGAAGGTGCACGCAGGAATTTGGCTTCACCCACGCAGTACGGGGGGAAGTTGTAGTGCAGCATGAACCGTTTGGTATCTTCACCGGTGAGGGTTTCGTAGCGCTGTTCATCGCGGGTTGAACCGAGTGTGCAGATGGCAAGCGCGGAAGTTTCACCGCGGCGGAAAAGAGCGGAACCATGGGTCATGGGCAGATTGCTTACTTCCATGGAGAGCTTGCGGACAGTGGTCAGGTCGCGACCGTCAATGCGCACGCCCTGCTCAACAATGCGTTTGCGGACAATCTTCTTTTCGAGATCGGCCATGACATCACCGACGGCTTTGGCTTTTTCCGGCTCTTCGGGATATTTTTCGGTAACCATTTCAACAGCCTTGGCCTTTACTTCGGATTTGGCTGCCTTGCGGTCCAGTTTTCCGGGAATGGTCAGGGCCTTGTCCAGTTCAGCTGCGAAATTTTCCGAGACGAGAGTAATGATTTCCTCGTCTTTTACGGGTTCTACAACTTCCATCTTGGGACGGCCGACCTTGGAGCGCAGTTCATCCTGCAGGTCGAACATGGGTCCGAGCTGTTCGTGTCCCCATTCAAGAGCTTCGGCAATGGTGTTTTCAGCCAGGAATTTGGAGCTTCCCTCAACCATGATCACTGCGTCGCGGGTAGCGGCGAAGACAAGGTTCAGTTCGCTTTCTTCGGCAATACCCTTGTAAGTGGGGTAGAGCACGAATTCATTGTTGACCATGCCGATACGGGCAGCGGCCACAGGTCCGTTGAAGGGCATGTCGGAAATGTGCAGGGCTGCGGAAGCTCCGGTCATGGCCAGCACATCAGGATTGGTGTAGGCATCGGCGGAAAGCACGGTTGCGATGACCTGCACTTCGTTGCAGAAGGACTTGGGGAACATAGGACGGATGGGGCGGTCCATCAGCCTGGAAACCAGAGTTTCCCTGTCCGAAGGACGGCCTACTTCACGGCGGAAATATCCTCCGGGAATGCGTCCGGCTGCGTAGGTCTTTTCAAGGTAGTTGCAGGTCAGGGGAAAGAAGTCCCTGGGGCCGTCGACCGGCATGGATACGGCGGTAACCAGTACCACGGTACCACCGGACTGAATCCAGACCGTACCGTTGGTCTGGTTGGCCATGCGGCCGGTTTCAAGTGTGATGTCCAGACTGCCGACCTTGCCGGTGACAGCGGTTTTTTCAAAAGGTATTAACATTTGGATTCCTCATTTGATGAGTTGCAATGACTGAATCCTGTGCTGTCCGAATTTTCCAGCCGGCTAAGGGAGGATTCCATTTTACGGGAATGGACCCCTTCCTCAGCCAACTAAAAATCCGTCTGGATAGCACGGATTCCTTTCCGTGCCGGGCTGAACGGCAGTCCGGCGTACTTTTTTTACATTATTTGATAAAAACTAACTACCATCTAGCTGATGTAAAGCCGGATGGGAACACAAAAGTGTCTGTTCTATATAAAAAGAAGGGGAGGGCGAACCCTCCCCTGAAACTGCTTATTTGCGCAGACCAAGTCTTGCGATAAGATCACGATAACGCTGAATGTCTTTTGCCTTCAGGTATTTCAGGATGTTCCTGCGCTGGCCGACGAGTTTCAGCAGGCCGGTGCGGGAGTGGAAGTCCTTCTTGTGAGTCTTGAAGTGGTCGGTCAGGTACAGAATTCTTGCAGTAAGAAGAGCGACCTGTACTTCAGGGGAACCGGTGTCACCGGGTTTGGTCTGGTATTCTTCGATTACTTTTGCCTTGTCTTCAGCAGTCATTACCACAGCGCTATCCTCCTTCGCGTCGCAATGCGCGAGTATGTTGTTTGTGCCGGAAGTCTGAGTTTCCCGCGGGGAATCAGCCCCACAGGCCGCGAAGAATTACCCATAAGAGTTTTCCGTCCACCTGCCTGGTCTCCATGAGAGCCAGTGCTTCGCCGGAGGTTTTAAGGAACATCGCCCTTTCTCCTTCGAAGATGGACAGGTCCGGAGTGCACACTTCCTCTACCGGTATCCTGGCCCCGTTCATTATGGCTGCGGCCATGGTTTCTGCAACCGTGAACCTGTGCCAGTGGGGCAGGGCGTCCGCAAGAGGGATTACTCGTGCTTCGAACCCTTCGGGATCGGCAAGCACCTCATCCAGATTGTGCGCATCGCTTAACCTGTATGGACGGCTTTCTTCGCGCCTAAGTGATTCCATTACCGCGCCGCATCCGAGCCGCGACCCCAAGCTGTGGACCAGGGAGCGTATGTAGGTGCCGGCAGAGCACCCAACCCGGAAACGGGCCTTCGGCAGATTCACTTCCAGCGGTTCTGCGTCAAAAATTTCAATGCTCTTTATTTTGACGGGGGTTTCCTCGCCTTTTCGAGCAAGTTCATATAGCGGTTTGCCATTATGCTTTGCAGCCGAATAGGCCGGAACTTCCTGACTAGTCAAGTCATTCCATGCCAAAATTTCATTTTCCACCATTTTTTCCGTAATTCCGGAAGTATCGCCGGTGAAAGTAGTGCTGCCTTGAATATCGTATGTATCCGTACTTCTGCCTATAATTAGACTTCCGGTGTAGACCTTATCATGTCCTGTCAGATAAGGCCCGAGTTTTGTGGCCTGCCCGAGCATGACCAGCAGAACTCCTTCGGCCAGCGGGTCCAGAGTTCCGGCGTGTCCTATCTTGTACTGCTTGAGCTCGCGTTTGATGGAGTTCAGGCAGTCAGTCGAGGTGGGGCCTGACGGTTTGTTGAGGACAAGGACGCCGTGCTTCTGGAACGGACTGATTTTAGGCTTTCTTCCCATATTTTATTCTTCGAAGGGCCACGGCCCGTTTTATCCCGGTTTTTTTGCGGCAGTTGCGCGTATTCGGGCGGTTGGAAATTCTGGCTTATTGCATCACCCGGTTGCCGATGGCTGAAATAAGTCTTTCGCGCACAGTATCCGGTGTGTTTTCTATGAGTCCGCCGCTGGCGTTTTTGTGCCCGCCTCCTCCGAAGAGAGTGGCAATAGCCTGCACATTGTCACCGGACTGGGAACGCAGGCTGAATTTGTAACGCATGGGGCTGTCTTCACGGATGAGCACGGCTACACGGACCCCGCGTATGCGGAGTATGAAACTTACCAGTCCTTCGCAGTCTGCTCCGGTTGCCCCTGCAGCATCCAGCATTTCCTGAGGTATGAAAATGAGTGCCGTCTGGTCGTCGTGATACAGTTCAATCTTGCTCAGGGCGATGGTCCAGAGATTGATGCGCTGCATTGTCCACTGGTTGCGGATTTTGGGCACGAATTCGCCGAGGTCCAGACCGTAGCGCAGAATATCAGCTATTATTTCCAGAGTTTCCGGCCTGGTGTTGTTGTAGGTAAAAAAACCTGTATCCGTTGCAATGGAAAGATATATGGCTTCGCCGAGCCTGCCGGAAAGTGAAATCTTGAGCTCACGGGCAATCAGGGTGATCATCTCACCCACTGCGGGACGGTTGGTATCCACCCAGTTTACTGCCGCAAAACCAGAGTTGCCCATGTGGTGGTCTATGTTGATGGATTTTTCCGGGTCAAGGGCGTTCATAAGCACTTCGCCCATGCGCGGAGCATCTCCGCAGTCAAGAATAATATACCACCCGTCAAATCCTTTGGGGATTTCGGTGAGAATGGGGGCCGGGGTTGCAAGCCACTGCATGGCTGCAGGCATTCCGCTCTGGTTGTACAACCTGTAGCGTTTTCCGAGCTTTTCTAGAATGAAGCCCAGGGCAACAGTAGACCCGAGCGCATCGCCGTCCGGATTGAAATGTGCAGCTACCAGGAAATCGTCTTCTTCCCTAATTATCCGGCAGATCTCTTTCAACCTTGCTTCCATAGACCATCTCCTCTAGAAAATTGTCGTGAATGAACCTCAGTTCCGGAATCTGGCGCACACGGATACGTTTGCTGAGTTTGCTGCGGATAAAACCCTTGGCTTTTTCAAGGCCGGTGATGGCAGCTTCGATTTTTTCCTTGTCACCGGACATGGTGAACATGACCTCGGCGATCTTGTTGTCCTTGTTCATCCGGACTCCGCTGATGGTGACCAGTTCAAGACGAGGATCGGCGATTTCCTCCACCAGCATGGTGGCTATTTCGCGCATGATCTGATCGCCCATTTTTACCGAGCGGCGGGATGTTGATGTTTTCATTTCTGTTTACCTGTATTTAATAAAGAAATTTGGCGCTTGGGGCTGTTTGTATAATTAATTGCTGTAGCCTTGACTCTTTTGAAAGCAGGGCGGTAATCCCAAAAATTGTAGCCATTAGGGATTCCAAAGGGGATTATTCCCTTTGGCTGCCAGAGGCGAAATCAAATTATCAAAAGTGCTAAGCGCATCAAAATTCAGTCTGATGCATATATCCCATGCTGAGCAAAAGAAAAAGGCTCGTTGCAAAAAAATGTCAAGGACCAGTAATTCTATGCAGAAATCTCCCGGACTGAGGTCAGGAGCTGAAAATTTCGGTTTCGCAGTGCACCAGTTCCGCCGGGCTTATGGCCTCTACCATTGCCAGAGTCTTGGACAGTCTGCTTTCCACTTTGCGCGTATCGTTGGCAACGGTCACGGCTGCGAGCACAAGTTTTTCATGTGAGTCCATGGCCTCCACTTCGGAAACGGCCAGGTTGAACTTGTTGCGCAGTTTCTGCTTCAGGCTCAGGGATATTTTTCTTTTTCCCTTGAGCGACCTGTTGCCGTGCAGCCTGAATTCCAGTGACAGTACGCCTATGATCATAATCAGTATTTTGAACAGGGGCGGAAATTTTCCGCCCCTGATAATTTCATTTTATTCGAGAGTTCTTGCGACCTCAATGACTTCGAAAGCTTCGATTACGTCGCCTTCCTTTATGTCATTGTACTTTTCAAGGCCCACACCGCATTCGTAGCCTTTGGCCACTTCCTTGGCGTCGTCCTTGAAGCGTTTCAGGGAGGTCAGGGTTCCGGTGTAGATAACAACACCGTCACGCAGCAGCCTTACCTGAGAGTTTCTGGTCAGCTTGCCGTCCACAACCATACTTCCCGCGATGACCCCGACTTTGGGTACGGAGAATGTCTGGCGGACTTCCGCCTGGCCGAGGTACTCTTCCTTGATGTCCGGAGAGAGCATTCCGCCCATGGCGTCCTTGATTTCACCCACAAGCTTGTAGATGATGTCGTAGAAGCGGATTTCCACTTCTTCCCGCTCCGCGACTTCTTTAATCTTCATCGTCGGTCTTACGTTGAAGCCGATGATGATGGCCTGTGATGCGGATGCCAGCAGAATATCGGATTCTGTGATGGCACCTGCGCCGCCGTGGATGACATCAACCTTGATTTCATCGGTAGCCAGCTTGGCGAGAGCTTCGTTGATGGCTTCAAGCGAACCCTGTACGTCGGCCTTGAGGACAACGTTGAGGGTCTGTACTTCCTGATCCGGCTTGGATGCGAGGAAGGACTCAAGGGTAACCTTGGACTTGCCTGCCAGCTCGCGTTCGCGGTGCTTGAGCTTGCGTTCCTGAGCAATGCGGCGGGCGATTTTGTCATCGGCTACGCAGATGAATTCGTCGCCGGCTTCGGGAATTCCGTCAAAACCCTGGATTTCCACCGGGAATGCCGGACCAGCGCTTTTGATCTTTTTGCCGCGGTCATCGAACATGGCACGGACGCGACCGTGATAGAGTCCGCAGACAAAAGGATCGCCCTGATTGATGGTGCCTTCCTGAATGAGGACGGTACCGACGGGGCCGCGTCCCTTGTCGAGCTTTGCTTCAACAATGTTACCGCGTGCGGGCTTGTTCGGGTTGGCCTTGAGTTCAAGGACTTCCGCCTGAAGCTGAACCATTTCAAGCAGGTTATCCAGCCCGGTTTTCTGCTTTGCGGAAACCGGTACGAACATTGTGTCACCGCCCCAGTCTTCGGGAACCAGACCGTAATCGGCCAGTTCGCGCTGGACTCTTTCGGGATTGGCTCCTTCCTTGTCCATTTTGTTGACGGCAACTACAATGGGAACCCCGGCAGCCTTTGAGTGGCTGATTGCTTCACGGGTCTGGTCCATTACACCGTCATCGGCGGCGACAACAAGGATAACAATGTCTGTTACCTGTGCGCCGCGCATACGCATGGTGGTAAACGCTTCGTGACCGGGAGTATCGAGAAATACGATTTCCCCACGAGAAGTCGAAACGTGGTATGCGCCGATATGCTGTGTTATACCGCCTGCTTCACCGTCGGTAACCGCACTGTGGCGGATGGCATCAAGCAGTGAAGTCTTACCATGGTCGACATGACCCATAATGGTAACGATGGGAGGACGCGGAGTCATATCCTTTTCATCATCAACCTCAGTGACCGGGATGAGCAGCTCTTCTTCAGAGTAGGATACGTTTTCAATTTCATATTCGAATTCAGCTGCCAGCAGCGTAGCGGTATCAAGGTCGAGGGACTGGTTGATGGTTGCCATCACACCCATTCCGAACAGGGCTTTGATCAGTTCCTGAGATTTGATTCCCATCTGGTGAGCCATATCCGAAAGGCGTATGGCTTCGTTGAACTTGATTTTGCGCTTGGCCGCCTTGAGCGGTTTCTGCTGTGCAGGCTGCGGCTCGGGGCGTTTGCCCTTTTTGCCTTTTTTCTTGCCGCGGAATTTGCTTTCGAGTTCTTTCTCGTTATCGTTTCCTCGGAATTCTTTTCCGAACTCGACAACTCTTCTGTCTTTTTTGAATTTTTTCTTTTTGCTCTGATCACTGCCGGGCTGCGGTGCTCCGGGAACCGGTCTTCCGCTGTCTCCGGTTCTGGGGCCGGCGTTTCTTCCTGCAAAGGGGCGTCCTCCGGACGGGCGGGCGGGGCCGCGTCTATCCGAACCTGCATCTGCATTATTGTCCGCTGCGCGCCTGTTGGCCGGGCCCTGGGCTGCACGGCGGGCAGCTTCAAGGTTGGGATCAGGCCTTGAAATAATTTTAACTTTAGGGGCTTCCGCCTCTTTTTTCTTTTTACGTTTTTTCTTCTTGGAATCAGCTTCTACTGACTTTGCTTCTTGAGCAGGCTCGGCAGCTTCGTGCTTCGGACCGGTCTTTTTCTCATCGCTGATCTTTTCAACCGGTTCTTCTGTCGGGGTAGCAGGGGCTTTTTCTTCGGCGGGCTCAGCAGAAGGGGGTGTTTCCGCTTTGGGCTCAGTTGCGGGTTCTTCTTTTTCGGGGGCAGCTTCTTCCTTTTGTTTTTCCAGATCCTCGGGCCTGATTATTTTTACAAGAGGCTTTTCGGCCTTGGCAGGCGATTTGGTGCGGCCCTTTTTTTCCTTTTTGTCTGCTGCAGGAGCATTTTCATTGTCGGAAGCAGGCTTAGAAGGATCCTTGGATTCTTCTTTTTCCTTAGCCGGGGCTTCTTCCTTCTGTTCAGCTTTTGTTTTTCCGCGTCCGCCTTTGCGGCGACGCACGATTACACCCGGCTGAACTTCACGTCTTTCAACTTTTCCGGATTTTCCGGACAGTTCAGTCCGAATCTTATCAGCCTGCTCAATGTCGATATCGGCTACAGTGCTTTTGGCCTGTACCCCCATCTCGCGGAGCTTCTGAAGTATGTCTTTGGTGTTGACCCCGAGTTCGGCGGCCAGTTCCTTTACTTTGATCTTTGATGCCATATGATGCTACCCCCTGAATTTCTTCTTCCGTGGCCGAAAAAATTTTAATCTTTCAAGGCACTTTTCATTGCCGCAGACATAGTATCCGCGGCCCTGCATGTCCTTTGCGTCATCCGGAACCAGTTCATCGCCGGAAGCCCCCTTGCCGGCGACGAACCTGAACAGTTCTTCCTTGGCAAAACGTTGCCTGCAGATCACACACGAGCGGGTAGGCACGTGCTTATCGCTGCTGTCCTTTCCGGTCAAATGCAACTACCTTTATTTATCAGCTTCCGGGTTTTCTTCACCGGATTCGTTCAGTTCTTCTTCTGCCGGCTCTTCATAATCCGCAGCCTCTTCGGCTTCGGATTGTTCCGCAGGAGCTTCCGCTTCCCCGGAAGCAGTTTCCTCCGGCTCTTCATCGCTTATGCCGAGAAGCATAATGGCCGACTTTATGTCTGAAACCTTGGAAGGAGTCATGCCGGAAATCGACATGAGTATTTCCTCGGATGCGTTTGCTATCTGTCCTATTGTCTCGAAACCTGCGGAAATGAAATTCTCTACAGGAATTTCGGCAACGCTTGCGAGCTGGTCCATGCCCTTGCTTGCCGCGTTCATCTCTCCGTAACGGGATTCGGTAAATACATCAATCTTCCAGCCGAGCAGCCTTGAAGCCAGTTTTACGTTTTGTCCCTTGCGTCCGATAGCTATTGTAAGCTGGTCATCGGGAACCACTACTTCAAGAGTTTTTTCCTCTTCATCAACGGTGATTCTGGTGATTACGGCCGGGGAAAGGGCGTTCTGGGCATACTTGGCGATATCCGGGCTCCAGACGACGATGTCGATGCGTTCGCCGCGCAGTTCCTGAACAATGTTCTGGATGCGCGAACCACGGATGCCTACGCAGGCTCCTACCGGATCGACATCACGATCAGTGGAGTTTACCGCTACCTTGGCACGCAGGCCCGGATCGCGGGCAACACCCATGATTTTTACCGTTGCATCGTCAACTTCCGGGACTTCCCGTTTGAAAAGTGCGGTCATGTAGTCAGGATGTGAGCGGGAAACCGTAACCTGCGGTCCTCTGGATTCCTTCTGTACATCAATGATGAAGGCCTGAACCCTGTCGCCGCGTTTGTATCTTTCGCGGGGAATCTGCTCGCCTTTGGGGAGAACGGCTTCAGTCCTTCCGAGGTTGATGATCCAGCCGGTACGGTCGCGGCGCTGGATTATGCCGCTGACGATTTCGTGCAGACGGCCTTTGAATTCATCGTAGATGATTTCCTGTTCGGCATCGCGCATACGCTGGATGATGACCTGTTTGGCAGACTGGGCCGCGATTCTTCCCAGATCCTCGACCTTGAGCTTGAAGCCCATTTCATCGTCGAGCTGAACGTTGGGGTCGTGAGCCTGTGCTTCCTCAAGGGTGATTTCGCTGATCTCGTCTTCCACTTCGGCGGCTACAACCTTGAACTGGTATACTTCGATCTCACCGGCTTCTTCGTTGTAGTTGACTTCGATGTCCATGGCGTCGCCGTACTTGCGGGCCACTGAAGAACGTACCGCTTCTTCAAGGGTATCAATGAGCAGGTCTCTATCGATCCCGCGGTCCTTGCTGATCTGGTCAATCGCTTTTTTGAGTTCAGAACCCATATCGCTCCTCCGCTTCGGCACAAATTCGCGGCAGCAGTGCCGGCAAGCCGAATGACTGCCTGATGATTTTTATTTAAACTCGTGAACGAGTTTTGCTTTTTTGATTCTGTCCCATTCAATACTGATGGGGTCTTCCTGGTCTTCCAGCTTCAGGGAAAGACCTTCCTCGTCGGTAGATTCAAGGATTCCCCTGAATTTCTTGCGGCCGTCCATGGGGAATACCAGGCCTAAATCAATCTTTTTCCCGACATAACCGGACAACTGTTCCGGTTTGAAAAATTTTCTTTCAAGTCCCGGAGACGAAACTTCAAGCACGTAGGCGCTGCTGATAACGTCTTCGACTTCAAGTATGAGACCGACGTCTCTGCTTACTTCTGCACACTGGTCTATCGTCACCCCGTCCTCTCCATCTATATAAATGATGAGTGCAGGGCGGTTGGCGGAAGTCACTTCAATTCCCCAGAGGGTCAGTCCCATGGCTTCGATGGTGGGTTCCACCAGTGCGCTTATTTTTTGTGCAAGAGAGCCTTGTTCCACAATTCAACTCCGTTTTTTCAACCTTTTGTGCGGCCAAAATAAAAAAAGTGGACCCGAAAAAGGCCCACCTCAGCTTCTTACAACCCAACAAAAGGTTACAAATTGAGGCCTGATGCGGATGAGAAAGGTCTGCCTGAAATCAATTTCAGTAGGAATGCGTACCGGTTGGACAAGTATGCAGTACTTTCAGGAACGCTGAGGTACACCCGCACCGAGGACAGCAACTTAGGCATATCGGCCCGTGATGTCAAGTGTTATGGCTGATTTTGGTGAAAATATACCTGCTCAGGGTGACGAAAATTTGCTTTGCGAACGTGCTGTCATGTCTTTGTCTCTTGATGAGCGGTCCCGGAAGCAATCTTTGACGGGGCATCTTTTTACAGGTATATTTGACTTGTCCTGTGTGAGTGTTATCTTAATAAGGTACAGGTCAAGCTTTTATTGCAGGAGGCGGATATGCCAGTTTTAACCGATAATATTGTGGCCGGACCGGCCGGTCATGTTCAGGCGGCCCCGGCAGCCTCTTTTTCCGCCGGACCGGCGGGAAGTACCGTTCCCGGACCTGCCGGCCATGTGGAAACATTACCGGCTACTCAGGGAGTAAGGAACGTGGACGCCACTACTGATTTTGAGGTGGAGGATGCCACCATGGGGTTTGCTGCACTGGACGCCACTCAGGGAATCATTCCCGAGATAAGGGTCGGAGGAATAATTTTTCATACCGTCTGATCCTTCCTGACATCAAACAGATTCAATCCCGGTCAAACGAAAGTTTGGCCGGGATTTTTTTGTTATTATTGCCGGTTATAAGCCTGTGTCTTCTGTTGGCCCGCTGTTTGCATTTCTCTGAGGCAAGTAAAGCAGAGAACAACTGCCTTCAGGAGAAAAAGACATGCAATCCAGTATATTCAGCTCACTTTTCGGGGCAATGTCCAACGAACACAGGATTGATATCAGCGCCAATAATTTGGCGAACGTCAATACCACGGGTTTCAAACGCGACAACTGTGCCTTTCAGGACACCTTTCAACGGTTTGCTCACGATTATGTTGTAGACGCCAAATCGTTCATCCGGGAGAAAAGTATGCTTCCGGAGCCGAAAATCCTGGCCCGTCCCAGACTTTCCGAAGAAGTCATAGACATGTCTCAGGGGGCATTTCAGAAGACCGGAAACGCATTCGACCTTGCCGTTCGCGGGGACGGTTTTTTCAAAGTCCAGAAGGACGGCGGTGAATACCTCACCAGAAACGGCGTGTTCTCGCTTTCTGCGGATGGCGTCCTGATCACTGAGCAGGGCTATCCGGTCATGGCCAACGGAGGTCCGGTAACAATCCCGGCTCGTTCAAATGTAGTTATTGATGAAGAAGGGGTGATAACCGCCGATGGAGCGGAAATCGCCCGTCTTGACTTTGTCCAGCCTGCCGATCCCAGAGGACTCAAGAAGGACGGCGAAAACCTTTTTGTGCTCGAAGGGGAAGAAATGCCGGCGGAAGGTGAAATTGTTCAAGGCTATATCGAAAAATCCAATGTAGAAGTTGTCAATGAAATGGTCAGTATGATCGAGTGTCAGCGCAGCTTCGAAATGTATCAGAAAATGATCAGCACTACAGATCAGCTCGACCAGAAGGCCATAACTCAGGTCGGCAAGACATCTTAAACCTTAGGGGGATATAATTATGATGCGTTCACTCTGGACTGCGGCCACCGGAATGGTCGCCCAGCAGACCCACATCGACGTTCTTTCCAACAACCTTGCCAACGTGAATACACAGGGATTCAAAAAAAGCAGGGTCGAATTCGAAGACCTCATGTATCAGACCATGCGGATCGCAGGTTCTTCAACCGCCGGCGGAAACCAGATGCCCACCGGGATGCAGGTCGGTATGGGCGTGCGCGAGGTCAGCATTCACAAGTTTTTCAGTGAAGGATCGCTGGAAAGCACCGGTAACCCGCTCGACCTCGCAATTGAGGGCGAAGGATTTTTCCGGGTAGACCGCAACGGTGAAGAAGCATACACCCGCGCCGGCGCATTCAAGCTGGACAGCGAAGGCCGTGTTGTTACCGCAAACGGATATCCGCTGCAGCCTGAATTCATAGTCCCGGCCGAGGCAGTCAACCTCGTGGTTTCTGAAGAAGGTCATTTCGCCGCGCTGGATGAGAACGGTGTGGAACTGGCTGCCGTGGACGTGCCCATTTACGACTTCATAAACGAAGCCGGGCTCAATGCCGTGGGTAAGAACCTCTATGTGGAAACCGAAGCCTCCGGGGCTCCAGTTGAAGGAACACCCGGTGATGACCGCTTCGGGACTATCGCCCAGGGTTACCTTGAAGGCTCGAACGTTGAACTGGTCGATGAAATGGTCGGACTCATTGTCGGTCAGAGGGCTTATGAAACGAACTCAAAAGCCATCACCACATCCGACTCCATGCTTCAGACTGCAATCAACGTTAAGAGATAACGGTAGTTAAGTAGGGGATTCGCGCTGTTTGTGCGAATCCGGATGGTAGGCAGCCAAATGCTTTCAGTACATACAGGAGATATGCAGGTTTCATTTAAGGAGACCATATTCCGAATAACGCGCCGTGCAGGCCGGGTTTCGGACCGCTCCGGTGAAATACCGGAACCATGCATCAAGACAGGACGGTTTTAATTATGATCAGGGCAGGTTTTATCGGATGGTTTCGCAGCATGACAGTGCTGCTTATGGTCGTGACGTTTTCGGCTGTATATGCGGCTGAAGGTGTTTGCGCTTCAAAGCAGAATACTAACTGGCGAATAAAGATAAAATCCGCAGCGGTCGTCAACGGGCCGAGGGTTACCCTCGGTGACATCGCCGAGTTCTACGGTGACCTGCCTCGGCAGACCAAAGCCGATCTGGCCTCTGTAGAACTTTGGAATGCTCCTGCCAGGGGCCGCAAGCCGGTCACGGTCAATCGCTCCAAGCTCCGGGTGCTGCTGCAGCACTATCTTGGTGAACTTGCAGGCAACTGCATGGTTCCCGCTACCTTGTCCATGCAGTACGGCGGCAAGGTGATGTCCGAGGCGGAACTGCAGCGGGCGGTTGTCAAAGTGTTGACTCCGCAGGCCGAACGAAT
This sequence comes from Maridesulfovibrio sp., assembly GCF_963677005.1. Classification (NCBI taxonomy): domain Bacteria; kingdom Pseudomonadati; phylum Thermodesulfobacteriota; class Desulfovibrionia; order Desulfovibrionales; family Desulfovibrionaceae; genus Maridesulfovibrio; species Maridesulfovibrio sp. The sequence continues at coordinate 14,325 of NZ_OY781616.1, forward strand.
GGGCGGCAATTACAAATTCAGGGAATTCCGGATTCCGGATCATCTTTTTTTCGGAGATGCAATGGACAGCCTGAGAGTGACTCTCCCCCGAGCTCTCGAGCCGGGTTCAAACAGTTTCCGGATGGAAGTGGTCAGCGTGGACGGACAGGTGCTGAGGCAGCTGTCCGGTTCTGTTTTCGTGGATCTCTGGAAACCAGTCCCCTGTCCAGTGCGTCCTCTGAACCGCAAGGAGATTGTTACCCCTGATCTTATTACCTGGAAAAACAAGAACATGGCATACCTTGGTAACCGGGCCTGGGATGGAAAGGGCGGTCCGTGGAGGATCAAGATTCCCGTAGGCACCGGCCAGCCCATTATGCGTTCCTCCATTGAACCGGCCCCGATTGTGGCAAGGGGCGACAAGCTTTCGCTGGTCTACAAAAGTACCCATCTCAAGCTGAGTGTTCCAGTGGAGGCTCTTGAGGACGGAGGGGTAGGTCAGACAATAACGGTACGCAACTTGCAAAGTCAGCGTAAAATATCTGCAACAGTCGTCAACGCTCAGACGGTGACGGTAAGGTAATAGGAGCGGAGGAAAGGAAAATGAAAAAAATAATGCTGGCATTTCTGATTGTTTTGGCTCTGTGTGCCGGGTGTTCTCCCGCTAAGCAGGCCCCCACCCCCATGCCGGTGATGACCCCTCCCGCGCAGTATGATCCCGAGCCGTCAAATAATCCCGGTTCGCTGTTTGAAGCAACGGATTCCGAATATCTTTTCGACGACAACCGGGCCCGCCGGATCGGAGACATCGTGGTCGTTACCGTTGCCGAAACGAGTTCCGGCAAGCACACCTCCAACTCCAAGGCGGAGAAGGAGAACACCACCAGTCTTAGCGTTACCAACTTTTACGGCGGCCTGGCAGGTGCGGTTGATCCCTTTGATCTCAAAGGCAACGCTGGCGACGATCCTCTGATCGGTTCGTCCATGTCCAACAAGTTCAAGAGCACGGGTGAAGCCAAGAACGAGTCGACCCTGACCGCTTCAGTTGCGTGCAGGGTAGTCAGAATTCTGCCGGGTAACGTTCTGCAGGTAGAGGGTGCGCGTCAGGTCCGGATCAATGACGAGACTCAGGTTCTGGTTGTGCGCGGCCTTCTGCGCCAGCGCGATATCGGTCCGAGCAACACTGTTCAGTCCAGCTATCTGGCAGACGCACATATAGAAGTCTACGGGCGCGGCATACTCGCAGACAAGCAGAGGCCCGGATGGCTTTCCAGAATTCTCGACAACGTCTGGCCTTTCTAGGCGGTCTGACACAACGAATAGTGTTGCCCGACTGTATTCAGGGTGAAATGCCACCTCAGGTGGCGAAGCATAGACAAATGGTTTTGGGATTCTTAAACCCTTTTGCAAAAGGGTTTAAGGCCCCCGGCAGGGCGCCCCGCGAGGTTCCGCGCATAACAGGGTACTTGTAAGTTTTATTTAAGAGTCACAGCTGATCAACGGAGGAAAGGATGATTTTCACGAACAGGATGAACAGATTCACGGCAGGGATTGCGGCAGCGGCAGTGCTCCTGTTCGTTGTTCTGATGCAGGCACAGCCCGCCGGGGCAGTGCGGCTCAAGGATATTTCCTCTTTCAGCGGCGTGCGCGACAACGACCTTGTCGGGTACGGCCTGGTTGTCGGTCTCTCGGGAACCGGTGACGGAACCAACTCCGCATTCACCATCACTTCCATGATCAACATGCTGGAAAAAATGGGCGTGCAGGTTGACCGCTCCTCCATCAAGCCCAAAAACGTGGCGGCTGTAATGGTTACCGCCAAGATGCCCGTTTCTTCGCGTCCCGGTGCTCCGCTTGATGTAACGGTTTCCTCCATAGGTGACAGTAAGAGTCTTTTCGGCGGCGTGCTGCTGCTTACTCCGCTCAAGGGGATTGACGGCAAGGTCTACGCTCTGGCTCAGGGCGCACTTACCGTCGGAGGTTTCTCCACTTCCGGTGAAGCAGCTTCCGCATCAAAGAACGTTGTCACTGTGGCCCGCATACCTTCCGGGGCGACAATAGAACGCTCCGTACCTTTTGATTTCAACCGTCAGCGCAAAATAACCATCAATTTGAGCCTTGCCGACTTCGGAACCACCATGCAGGTGGTCAAGAGGATCAACGGGGTTGTGGGCGGTTCGTACGCCAGCGCTGTTGACGCTTCCACTGTAGACCTGAGCATCCCGGATCAGTTCCGGGGCAATATGGTTCCCCTCATGGCCGCGCTTGAGGATCTTGAAATTTCACCCGACGTCAAGGCCAAGGTGGTTGTTGACGAAAAAACCGGAACGGTTGTGCTCGGACGCAATGTCCGCCTGACCAAGGTGGCAATCGCCCACGGCAACCTGCAGGTTGTGGTTGCTGAAAGCACGGATGTCAGCCAGCCCGGACCGTTCGCACCTGAAGGAGCGGAGACTGTGGCTTCTCCGCAGACGGATCTGCAGGTTCAGGAAGACAACAACCGTCTGATGCTTGTTGAAGGCGCGACCCTGCAGGAACTGGTTGACGGACTCAACGCCATAGGCGCCACCCCACGTGACCTTATTTCCATACTGCGGACCATGAAGGTCGCCGGGGCGCTGCATGCCGAACTGGAGGTAATCTAAGATGCTGGACAACGCAATGGACACCGCAACGGCAAGGGCCAATTCGGAAACCACGGAACTCCAGGGGTTCAAGCGCAAGCTGACCTCCATGACCGACAAGCTTTCCGGCGGGCAGACTAAGGACAAGAAACTGCGTGACGCATGCGAGAAGTTCGAAGCGGTCTTCATGGGCAAGATATGGCAGCAGATGCGCAAGAACGTACCCAAATCAGGGTATCTGAACAGTCAGTACGAGCAGCAGTACACAGCCATTTTCGATAAGGATTTTTCCGAAAAGCTCGCAGAGGGCGGCGGAATAGGGCTCGGAGACATGCTGTACAAGCAGCTGCGTTCCAAGCTGGACAATGCCAGCAAGTCCACCCTGCCGGGAACCGGTAACTCTACAGCCCTCAAGACTCTTGATGAGGTTGACCGCACCGGTTCACGCCCCGGCGAGCATCTGGAAAAGCATGAAAACGTATCTGCAAACGGACTTCCCGGCATTCCTCTGCCGAAGCCCGGCATCTCTCTGGAAGATGAGGATTTCTCTTTCAATATGCGGGTGGAACGTAAAACCGGGAACAAGAGCGGACAGTCCTCACAGGCATCATCCGCAAGCGGTTCCGGGATGATAGGCCGGACCGAGGCCATGGCCAGAATAGAGGAACTCGCCCGTCAGATAGAAATGGATCATAGCGAGAAAGTTTATGTTCAGGGTGTAACTGCTGAAGAAATTGGCAACAAACTTGCAGGTATATAGGCAGAGTTTTTATCAAGAAACATTAGCAGAATATAAAAATCAAATAAACATAATGTATTAAGGCATGGAGGATAAGGAAATGATCAGACTCGTAAAGGAAAATATCAGCAGACAGTCAAAGGCAGTCATGCTGCTTTCCGTACTCCTCCAGGAAGAATTTTCCCTGCTTATGAACAAGGATCCCCAGAACGTAACCAGGATTGAGCTTACAATTCAGGATCTTATGAGACAGATTTCTTCTGAACGGCTTTCCTTGAGAAATTTCATTCAAAAAATTGACTCCTCGGCCTGCAGACTTGGAGAGATTCTCCCGGCCATTGCAGACGATCAGAGGGCCGAGATAGAGCAGCTTCTCGCCCGTATGGATGAGCTGGAACAGAAGTGCGCTGTCCAGGCGACCAAAAACCATCAGTTGGCCAGAGCCCTGCTTGAACAGTCTTCATCGATGCTGGATTTTCTGCATCGGGAGATTACCCCCAAGCAGCAGAATGTCTACTCCGCAAGGGGACGGTACACCAATCCTTCTCCGCAGGCTTCACTCATTAACGGGAGGCTCTGATGCCCGGCGTCAATTCACTTCTGAATCTCGGGTCGGGAGCCCTCTACGCTTCCCAGTCGGCCATTCAGGTAACCGGTGACAACATTTCCAATGTCAACACCGAAGGTTATTCCCGTCGTAATGTCCGCCTTGAGGAAAGAACCAGTATCAACTGGAACCCCGGGCAGATCGGAACCGGAGTACGCGCGGCAGAAATCTATCGCAATTTCGACCAGTTTGTCGAAAACAGCTATAACGATAAGGCCACCATGCGCGAACGCTGGGATTCCCTGTACAATACCCTGAGCAGTGTGGAGTCGCTTTTCAATGAATCCAGCGGCTACGGACTGAACTCTAGCCTGACGACTTTTTTCAACGACTGGCAGGATCTCAGCCAGCGTGCCAATGATGCCGCTTCCCGCCAGCAGTTGCTCAACGATACACGCAATCTGGTAAACTCCCTGCATTCCATGCAGGAAGATATGGTTCGTTATCAGCAGCAGGTCGAGGATTACATCAAGCAGGATGTTTCCTCCGCCAACGATATCATGACCCGCATCGCCGATATCAACCGGCAGATCAATGTGGAGCAGGTTGAAAATCAGAACAACCCCAACGCTCTCTATGATGAAAGGGCCAACCTTATCCGTGATCTTTCCAAAATCATGGATACCAAGGTCATAGACAACGGCCGGGGTGACATGACCATCACCACCGCTGCCGGGCAGACACTGGTGGACGGTGATCAGCATTTCATGCTGTCCTATGACGGTCCGCAGAGCCAGAACAACCTGAGTCCGGGATCCGATTTTGACGGGACTGTTTATTTCGACGGTTCAAGCGATTTTGAATACACCGTTGAAGCCGTGACTTCAGGGTCGGTAACTTCTGGTGCCGGGGCGGCTCAGTTTCGGGTTTCACTTGACGGCGGCAATACCTGGCTCAAAAACGATGACGGTTCCACGAGGCTTTTTTCCGCCCGTCCCGAGGACGGAGCTATTCAGGTCGATGACATCAAGATCTGGTTCGGTAGCAAGGATAGTTCCAATGTGGCCCCCACAACGGATATTTCAGCCGGCGACAAGTTCACCATAGTGCCCAAGAGCGCTCTGTACTGGGTCAGGAACACCTCCACCAAGGAGAACATCACCCCGCAGATCAGTTTTTCCGGACAGGACAACACCCGCAGGCTTACCGGCGGAACGCTTACCGGATATTTTTCGTTCCGCGACAACAACGTGGGGCGGTACAAGGAGCGTATGGACGCGCTGACCAGTGAGATTGTCTGGCAGACCAACCGTATCCATTCTCAGGGTGCAGGACTCGAAGCTCATAACAGCATGGAAGGCACCTACGCCGTAACTGCCGACGGTACCGCTCTCGGCAGCGGATCATCCGGACTGCCGTTCGGCGACCGTCTGGAATCCGGGAACTGCATGATGTACTTTTATGATTCCACCACGGGCGAGCTCGCTTCTTCTGCTTCTTTCGGGCCCATAGACTTTGATCCTTCCACTCCGGAGGTTGATGCTTTCGATCCGACAAAGCATTCCCTGAACGATGTGGTCACCGCAGTAAACGGGACTTTCGGCACTTACGTTACCGCTTCGGTGGTCAATCACAAGCTGCAGATCAACGCGAACAGCGGGTACGAATTTCAGATGGGTTCGGATACCTCCGGTCTTTATGCCGCGCTGGGATTGAACACTTATTTCAGCGGCTCCGAAGCGGCGGACATAGAGATAAGCAGCAAGGTCAACGGTGATGTCAATTTCATCAACGCCGGGCATGTGAACGGTGCGGGTGAAGCCAATTCCGGTGACAACACCAGCGCGCTCAGCATCAAGGAAATGGGGCAGAAGGATATCAACATCACTACCGCCTTTGACGGGACTACCAGCCAGACTCTGGTTGAGTACTACGATTCGACAGTGGCCGTGGTCGGGGCGGATACCGGCACAGCCAAGTTCAACTTCAATTTTCAGCAGACCCTCGCCTCGGACCTTAATGAAAAGCAGCAGGAAGTGTCCGGCGTGAATATCGATGAGGAAATGAGCAATCTGATCAAGTATCAGCATTCCTACACTGCGGCGGCAAAGCTCATTACCACCGCGGACCAGATGCTTCAGACGCTGCTTTCACTGAAGAACTAGGGTCGTTTTTGATGGAACAGGCAAAGGGAGAACGGTTATGAGAGTATCACAGCAAATGCTTTTCAATACCTACGTGTCGAACATGAACAGGTCGCTTACCGATCTGGTGGACACCAATATCAAGGCGCAGACCCAGAAAAAGGTCAACCGTCCTTCTGATAACCCGGTAGGTATGGCTCGTATTCTTGATCATCGTGAAACTCTTGCCACGGTAAAGCAGTTTCGTGACAACGTTGATACTGCCAAGGGGTGGTTGAGCCTTTCCGATTCGACCCTGCTGCAGGTTTCCACCATTGTTACCCGTGCCAAGGAACTGGCCGAGCAGGCCGCATCCGGTACAATCAGTGAAGATAACAGGGAACAGATCAGTTACGAAGCCCGTCAGCTTTTCCAGCAGCTGGTTTCTCTTTCAAATACGGAATACGAAGGAAAGAGCATCTACGCCGGACATAAGGTCGACAAGAATGCTTTTGAAGAAACTCTCTGGATGACCTCGAATGATTCCAATGTTTCGTCCAGGTCTTTCTCCATAAGCGGTAATGCGGATAAGGCCATCGTCGTGCAGTTTGTAGATTCCGGGACTGTCGGCGGAGTGTCTGATCTGGCTTATCGTTATTCCAAGGACGGTGGAGACACTTTTACTACAAAGACACTCAGTGCCGGAGACAGAACGCTGGATTTCGATGGCGTGACCATGACTCTTGAAAACGGCACGGTTGTGACCGGCAACTCCCCGGATAACACCAACGATGCGTCGGGAACCTGGATGTGGGTGCGCCCAACCGCCAGATACATGGGTGATGACGAGGACGCGGTCAACGTTACCGGCATGAATACTCCTCTCGGAGGCGGGCTGACCAAGGCCGAAGGCGTTTTTACCGAGGATGTGACTGTCCGGATAGATTCGGCCACCACACTGGCCTCGAACATAAGTTATTCCTACAGCCTTGACGGCGGGGTCACCTGGACTTCCGGCAATGTAAAGAGTGCTGACGGCATCGCATCCCACGCGGTTCTCAGTATCCCCGGCGGAACACTGACCATCCATTCCAACGGCGGCAACGCCCTGGCATCCGGTGCCGAGTTTCTGATCCGCCCGGACTCGGCTGCGATTAATCTGCAGATTCAGGAAAACGAGTATGTCCGCATAAACGACGTGGGCAAGGATATTTTCGGCGGTGTATACCGGGCACCGGGTGATTCGGCCGCCAGTCCGGTTTTCAGCAGCAACAGCATGCTGACCGGCAGCAACGCGTCATCCACAAACAACCTGTTTGAAACAATGGGTAATCTGGTCGCGTTTCTGGAGACCAACAACCAGACCGGTGTGCAGCAGGCCCTTGCAAGTCTGCAGCTTTCGCAGCAGCATCTGCTGACCCGTGCGGCCGATGTCGGCGGAAGGGAAAACAGGCTTTCAGTGGCGGATAACGTGCTTTCAAGCCTTGAGTTGAACGAGAAGGAGCGTATCTCCCACATAGAGGATGTTGATGTGGGCGAACTCATGACCCAGCTCTCGCAGCAGCAGATCGTCTACGAGGCGGTCCTCAAGAGTTCATCAATGATAATGAAGATGAACCTGCTCAATTATGTATAAAAATTTAGAATAAAGTTGACAGCTTGTGCTTGCCCGCAGAAGGTTCATGGGCTAAGACATTCTCAGTGCTGAAAATATTCTCCACAGTGGCGGATGTTTTCAAGTAAAGCGAAACGATCCAACAGGACTACCACAATCTAAAATATGCTTATTCTGACCCGGAGACCGGGGGAAGCTCTATACCTGGATGATAACATAAAGATCACGGTGCTCAGTGTTCAGGGGCGGCAAGTGAAGCTTGGCCTTGAAATACCCGCCGAGACTACCGTTTACAGGGAAGAGGTTTACCTCAAGATCAAAGAACAGAACCGTTTGGCGCTTGAAAACAGACAGCAGGATCTTCTTGCTGCGACCGAGTTATGGCAAAAGAAAGAACACAAATAATCAGAACCCGGATCGGGGAAAGAGAAATCACCGAAGACGGTATCATCTACTTCTCCCGCGGGCTTATCGGCTTTGATGAAAAAAGGGATTTCGCTCTGATTCAGCTCAGTGAAAACTCTCCCTTCCTGTTGCTGCAGAGCCTTGAAGATCCCGGACTTGGATTGCTGGTCGCAGACCCGTACAGCTTCATGGATGACTATGAAGTCAGGCTGAGCGAGGCGGAAAAGAGAATTCTGCAGGTCGAAAACGCCGCACAGGTAGCAGTGCTGGTTACGGTTACCATTCCTCAGGGAAGACCGGAGGAGACCACCCTCAACCTCGGCGGACCCATTGTGATCAATTCCGAGGCCAAGCGCGGCATGCAGGTTCCGCAGATAGATTCCAAATATCCGGCACACTTCCGCCCGGCCAACGATGAATCATAAGATAGACCGCTGCCGGGTGTGCAGTGTTTTAAAATCTTTTATGTAAAGCAAATGTTTTCCGGTGGAGCCGCAAGGTTTCACCGGTTTACTTTTTAACTCAGAAAGTCCACTTCCTCGCGTACGAGATTCAAGGCCGTCTTGCGGATGTCCGGCTTGTATGTGCCTGCCCGTACCTGGTCTCGCAGTTCCCTGACCTTTTCTTCCCTTGTATCCGGGCTTTCCGTGGCGGTCTGCCGTGCGGCGCCGAGAAGCTTGGCCTGTGCGGAAACATTGACCACGTCGCGCGAGGGGGCCGCTGACTGGCTCTGTGACTGAGCCTTTCCCGCAGCACTCTTGGCAACATTTTCAGAATACGCCTTGAGGGGGGTGGTGTTATACTGGTTAATCTTCATGATCCCCTCCGGGGTTCCAAGTTGACGATTACAGGAGTTATACGTTGTGTGGTCAATACCTGCCGTCGGAATTGATATCCAGCGGTTAAAGCATTGTCCGGTCTACCTTGTCCAATGTAATTTCCCATAGCCTGTTCATGACCTGAGCCTTATCCTCCCGGGGAAGGTCAATGACTCCCTCGGGGGTTTCCTTCAGAATCTGAACATCGCTTCCGTCGAGCGGATACTCGAACAGATAGCGTGCACCGAAATCCAACTCCAGCTGTTCTAATATATCGGACACTACCGGATTTTCATTACCCGAGACGATGAGGTTTTCAATAATTTCCCGGGAAATTTTTTCCACCAGCTCACGACGCCTTGCTTCACGCGAAATAGTGACCGTGTCCATAGACTCCGACCTTTTCAGGGCGCGCCTGAATCGGGCCAGTCTCTTGGCACTTGTCAGCTGCTTGCCGTAGGTTCGCAGCATATTTCTTAGTTCAGCCGGTGTGTGAGTCACTGCTCGTATTCCTCCTTATGTATCATATCGGCAGGAGCCCATATAAGCTTTAGGGGTAAAAAATAAAAAATGATGAAAAAAAGGATATTCTTTACAACGAGTTGATGTTTAGCAGATAAAACATGGTGTTGAAATCGATAAAAGATGTATACCATCCTTAAAAAATCTTCATTGATTTTTTGGTGACTCAAACGGTTGAATCTTGGGCCCCTTTCTAATAGGAGAGTATTCTATGTCTGAGAGTCAAGGTTCTGTTCTTATAGTAACAAAGTCGGGTGGCAGTGATGCTACCAGACTTGGTGAGGATATCGCCCGCTGGCTAAGCCTGCGTGGTGTCGGCTCCGTTGTTGTCGAACACCCCCTTCCGCCTGCACGAATTGACGTTTCCAGGTTCCGGGAGAACTGTATGCTGGTTCTGGTGCTCGGCGGAGATGGCACGTTCATCAGCGTGGCCGGGGATGTCGTGGACTGGCAGGTGCCGGTACTAGGTATCAACCACGGCAGGGTCGGTTTTCTGGCGGAGGTCCTGCCCGAAGACTGGGAAACCGCGCTGGAACGCTTTTTCAGCAGTGATCTGGACATATCCATGCGCACTGTCTTTGATTATGAAGTGCAAAGAGGTAACGGAATTGTGGCCCGTGGAGTGGCCATCAATGATCTGGTTATCTCCAGAGGCATGGTCGCCCGCATAATAGCCATGGATATAGGGCAGAAAGGTCAGTGGATAAAAAATCTGCGCGCGGACGGGCTCATCATATCCACCTCCACAGGATCGACAGCATATAATGTTTCAGCAGGCGGACCACTTGTCCATCCCGAGCTTTCGGTCATGTGCGTGACCCCGGTCTGTCCTTTTCTGAATGGTATAAGACCTATGGTCCTTCCTGCGGAAAAACCGCTGGTGATCGATATTGTAGAAGCTTCCGGGGATGTCTATCTTACCGAGGACGGACGCGTGCCTTATCCTCTTAACAGCGGATACCGGGTGACGGTCACGAAGCACAGAAATGAACTCATGCTCGCCAGAATTTACAGCAACACCTTTTTTCAGAAACTCAGAAGCAAGGGCTTTCTCACGGAGTAAGTGTAAGTGAGTGTATTACCGGATTTTACGTCAATCAACGATCTCAGGTACGGAGAAGATCCTGTAGGAGATGCATGGCTTCTCCATTTCATGACCGCAAACAATCTCGAAAGTTTTATTGATCCGGTTAAAAACGCTTCTCCGGAACAGCTGCGTTTTATGGTCGCCCTGGATGACGATCAGGTGTTTGCGCCCTGTTCGGACTGGCAGTTCAGGAGACTGGTTACGCCCGGCCTTGAGGACGATCTGCTCAATGTCTACCTCTTTGCCTGGAGGGAACTGGTAAAGCTGGTCAGAAATCATGTCCCCGACCGTTATCAGCGCAGGCTTATACTCAACCTGTGCAGGCATAAATTCAAGCAGGCCATAGACTCCTCAATCATGATTCCCTGGAGGCTGCTCAAGGGAATGATTACTATTTTTCTGAGCCGTTCCGGACTTGATGATCCATACATCGGCCGCAAGAAGGAGCTTTTCCGGCGGGGCATGGAATTTGTCGAAAGTGAATTTTTCCGGCGGGCCATCGAATCGTGCCCGTACCCTGTTCCGAACTGTGAATGTCTTGCCGATATGCGTTTTGAGCTGGATATGGTTGAACTTGAACGGCTGTTCCGGCTTGCTACATTGCCTGATCAGTGGAGCAGGGAACTGCTGGCCTGCAATTACAGCCGGTATTCGCAGCTGTATTCACAGGATGTGGTTGATTTCGAACCTGTGCGCAATATTTTTCACGCCAACGGTACCGGGCTGAAAATATTGTACCTGCCGGACGAAACCGGCGGACTGGCGGTCGACCTGCTCATAATAAAATCCCTTCTGCGTCAGGGGCACAGCGTCATACTCTCCCTGCGTGAGGGGTTCTGCTTTGACGACCCTACATTCTGGGACCGGGAAAATGATTCCGTCCTTGCCGATGCGCTCAAGGGCGCACTGATGATTTCCGAGAACCGCATGTCCAAGAACGACCTGCTTTCCAGTCTGAGGCAGAATCCGTTTGTGGTTATTTCCGATGGCACCAGAGAGAGGTTAAATCTTATCCGCTGCAGCGTAACCTTTGCCCGTGCCTGGAAGGAATCTGATCTGGTACTGGCCAAGGGATGGGGCAACAGGCGCAGGCTCATCGGGAATTCTCATCAGTTCACGCGCGATGTGATCTGCGTTTACCGTTCTCTGGAAGGGGAGTTCCGGCTTGAGTTCAAGGCCAAATCCTCTAATTCATATAAATTCACAGAGGCCGACATCCTTGCAAAGGCGGATGAAATTATCGGTGAAATGCAGCAGGCCCGTGCTCAGCGTAAGGCGGTTATGTTCTATAGCGCCATTGTGGGCAGCATTCCTGGTCAGGTAAAGACCGCAACCCGCGTACTGAATACCTTTGTCGGCTATCTGCGGGACCGTCTGGCCGATACCTATATAATAAACCCGGCGGAGTATTTTGAAGAAGGCATGGACGCTGACGATCTCATGTTCATGTGGGAGAAGGTTCAGCGCAGCGGATTTATTTCGGTCTGGCGTTTTCAGACCTACGCCGATATTGAAAAGAGTTTCGAGTTGATGGGCGAAAGAGTCCCTCCTGTCTGGGCGGGCAAGGATGCAACATATTCCACCGGCTGCACCAAGGAAATGCATATCGCCCAGGACGTGCAGCGCAGGCATCGAGAATTGCAGATTATCGGTCCCAGCTCGGATAAATTCCTCAGAAGGCGTGAATACGGAGTCGGGCGGTTCAGTGACGTTGTCATAGAGCCGTAAAGCCGGAAGGTGCTTGGGTGCGGAGGAGATTCCGTACGGGGTACGACTTCTTTATATGGCTGAACGTGCCGAATTATCGAGTTTTCCACGTGTTTAATGAGTAAGCCGAATCGAGGCGATAATTATATTTATGAGAATTGATTTTTCACTATACAGACTGCTGATTCTGGCGCTGCTCGCTCTTTTCCTGTTCTGCGGTTGTGCAACAAGGGTGGCTCAGCCTTCAAGGGCAGGTTCAGCCAAGCCACGCACCGGCACCAAAGTCTGGGTCAGCAAGAAGCCTGGTCGAGAATTTGTCGCCGGTCCGGTCCGGTTCGAAAAAATGTCCTCGCAGTCGGCGGAACTGGCTGCACGCAGGCTTTCGGCCCGGACGCAGGATATGGATTCCTGGCGCGACCTTGGGCCTCAGATCAGGAAGTCCATTGAATATGTCCGCCGCAATCCTGCAGGGGGGCTGGCCCTCCAGCGCAGGGAACTCCGGCTGACCTGGGGGCAGTTGCGGAAGTCACTGGAAGATCTGGAAAGGTTACTGCCCCGGCTTGATCGAAATCCGGAGTTGCTTGGGAAATATTTTGTCTGGTATGAATTGCAGTCCGGTGCCGAGATGACCGGTTATTATACTCCGGTTATAGAGGCCAGCCTCAAGCGGGAAGGCCAGTATCAGTATCCTGTCTACCGTGTGCCGCCGGACCTGCGTAAGGCGCGTCCCGGGGAAACCCATCCGTGGTCGGAAAAATTGCGTAAGGCCTACCGGGTTGAACAAGGTCGGATTCTGCCGTACTATTCCCGCCGTGATATCGATATAAACAAGGTGCTGGCCGGGAAAGGCCTTGAAGTGGCATGGCTCAAAGACCCTGTTGATCTTTTTTATATGCATGTTCAGGGAGGCGGAGTGCTGAGGCTGCCGGACGGGCGTCTGCGTACGGCAGTGTTCAGCGGCAGTAATGGACTGGACTTTCACGGGCTGGGCAGTATCCTTTATCGCAAGGGGATTTTGAAAAAAAATCAGCTCTCAAGAGAGAAAATCAAGGATTATCTGCTCAAGCACCCCGGCGAGATGTGGAATCTGATGGCCGAGAACGAGAGTTACATCTTTTTCAAGATCACCAGAGGTCAGCCTCAGGGGGCAATGGGCAAGCCTTTGCACGGCAAGGTCAGTCTTGCCAGCGATCCCCAGTTGTTGCCTTTGGGGTCCATTGTATCCTTTCGCACAGATATCTATCCTTCTAAAGGCCGACCTGCCCGCAGGGTGAACGGGGTAGGGCTTGCTCAGGATACCGGAAAAGCTATTCGCGGAGCCCGGCTTGACTATTACATCGGGACAGGAAACGAATACAAATACGCGGCGCATCATCTTAAGAATCATGTGCCGGTTTACCTGTTGATCAGCCGTTCGGCATTACGCAGGTAACGTTTTTATGCTTTCATGCGGAAATGGGTAAATTAAAGGAAACGTTGACCAAGACCATATTTTGATATGGTTATTGACTTATCTTCGCAAAATTTTTGATTTAAGTGGCTACTTTCAGTGCACCCACTTTAAACTGTTAGGGATTCCAAAGGGGATTATCCATCTCTGCTCTCCATATCCCTAAGACTCGAAGAGGCTTCTCGTCTAAGGTCTAATGGGCCTTTGGCCGCCGGCGGCGAAATCAAATTATTAAAAGCGCGAAGCGCATCAAATGGAAAATTAATCGATGCTTCCCAAAGTTTCGCCGTTCCCGTTCGGGGCGGCAGAGGCATTCTTATAAGGAACGGTATATTATGGTACAATTCGAAACAGTTATAGGACTTGAGGTTCACGCTCAGCTCAAGACAAAGACCAAGATCTTCTGCGGCTGCTCCACCGAATTCGGCAAAGACCCCAACGAGAATGTCTGTGAAGTCTGTTCAGGCATGCCGGGAGTTCTTCCTGTTCTCAATGAAAAGGTCATGGAATATGCTGCCAAGATGGGGCTGGCTACCAATTGCACCATCAACCGGAAATCCATATTCGCCCGCAAGAACTATTTTTATCCTGATCTGCCCAAAGGATACCAGATTTCCCAGTTCGACCTGCCCATCTGCGAGCACGGACATCTTGATATTTCCTATGAAGATGATGGCGGAAATGTCCTGAACAAACGGATCGGCATAACCCGTATCCACATGGAAGAGGACGCCGGCAAGAACATTCATTCCGCTGCCGAAAACGCCAGCTTCGTAGACCTCAACCGTACCGGCGTTCCCCTGATCGAGATCGTCAGCGAGCCGGATATGCGCAGTGCCGACGAAGCCGTGGCCTATCTCAAGGGATTGCGTTCCATTCTTCTTTATCTGGGTATATGCGACGGCAACCTTGAAGAAGGTTCCTTCCGTTGCGACGCTAACATTTCAGTACGCCCGGTTGGTCAGGAAGAATTCGGCACCCGTGCGGAACTCAAGAACATCAATTCGTTCCGTAACATACACAAGGCCATCCGTTATGAGGTGGCCCGCCAGATAGACCTAATTGAAGACGGTGAGAAGGTGATTCAGGAAACCCGTCTTTTCGATGCCGACAAGGGTACGACCCATTCCATGCGCGGCAAGGAAGAGGCCCACGATTACCGTTATTATCCCGATCCGGACCTTGTTCCGCTGGTCATTGAAGAGGATTGGCTTGCTCAGTGGGAAGCTTCCCTGCCGGAACTTCCGGCCGGACGCATGGCCCGGTTCATTGAAGAAATGGGACTTTCTTCCGATGATGCCGATCTGATCAGTTCCGAAAAGGATGTTGCCGATTATTTCGAGGCAGTGCTCGAATTTCACAACGACCCTAAGAAGGTGGTCAACTGGATCAAGGGCGATTTCCTGCGCGAACTCAACCAGTCCGGAAAGGGCGCTGCTGATTGCGTCTTCAAGCCGGAGATGATGGCCAAGCTGATTAAGCTTGTTGATAAGGATGTGATCAGCATCAAGATCGGCAAGGATATCTTCGGTGACATCTTTGCAAACGGCCTTGACCCTGAAAAGTACGTCAAGGATAAGGGACTGGTCCAGATTTCCGATTCTTCATCCCTTGAAGCCGTGGTGGACAAGGTTCTGGCCGACAACCCGGATGAGGTTGAGGCATTCAAGGGCGGTAAGAAGAAGCTGATGAGCTTCTTCATGGGCCAGATCATGCGTGAGACCAAAGGTAAGGCCAACCCCGGCATGGTCAGCAAAATGATTGCTGAGAAACTTTCCTAACCAAAAGAGATTCATAAAATGACAGAGCATATTCAGTTTTCACCGGAAAAAGACGCCCTTGTGCTGCTGGATCAGCGCTATCTGCCTACCCGCGAGGACTGGTTTGACTGCAAGACAACGGACGATATCGTCGAGGCCCTTGTGGTCATGGTCGTGCGCGGCGCTCCGGCCATCGGCGTAACTGCCGCTTACGGCTGCTATCTGGCCGCCCGTGAAGTTTCCGGCAGCGATAACTGGAAGGCCGAACTGGAAAAGAATCTCGACAAGATCGAGAACGCCCGCCCCACAGCGGTCAACCTGCGCTGGGCAGTGCGCGAAATGAAGCGCGTCCGGGATGAATCCGGGGATATTTCCCTTGAAGAACTTTGTGCCGTCTGGCTGAAACGGGCCAAGGAAATTCATGCCGATGATATCCGTATGTGTGAGGATATCGGCAGGTTCGGCGGAGAACTCATGGACGACGGCGATACCATCATGACCCACTGCAATGCCGGGGCGCTTGCCACGGCAGGGTATGGAACCGCTCTCGGAGTCATCCGCGGTGCGGTTGATCAGGGCAAGAAGGTCTCGGTCATCGCCAACGAAACCCGTCCCTTTCTTCAGGGTGCGCGTCTTACCGCATACGAACTGCATCGTGACGGCATTCCAGTAAAGGTGGCCTGTGATAACGCCTGCGCCCTGCTGATGAAAAAGGGACTGGTCCAGAAGGTCGTAGTCGGAGCGGACCGCATTGCCGCAAACGGCGACGCAGTAAACAAGATCGGGACATTCGGCGTTGCGCTGCTGGCCCGTGAATTCGGGATTCCTTTTTACGTGGCCGCCCCGGTCTACACTATAGACCCGGAAACCCCCACCGGTGACGATGTGCCCATTGAAGACCGCACTCCCACCGAGGTAACCCACGTGGGCGGACATCGCATTACCCCGGAAGGTGTTGATGTGTTCAACTTCGCTTTCGACCCCACCCCCAATGAACTCATAGCCGGAATCATTACCGAAAAGGGTGTGTTGAGGGCTCCGTATGACGAAGCGATCCGCAAATTGTTCGCGGAGGAATAAAACCCGTCAGTGAAGGAAAGACTTTACAGAGCCGTATGCATTGTGTCATAGGCCCGGTTTGAGATGTTTAATGAGCGGGAAGCGTAAATCTTCCCGCTTTTTTTGATATATCCGGTGTTCGTTATGGAGTATAGGTAGCGAATGACCGTTCCTATTTCTGGAGGCTGACATGCTGCCAACTATAGCTCTTGTAGGGCGCCCAAATGTCGGGAAGTCCACACTTTTCAATAGATTGTTGCGGAAGAAAAGGGCTCTGACCCACGACATGCCCGGAATTACCCGGGACCGTATTTACGCCGAAGGCCAGTACGACGGGGTGAGCTACGCGCTCATCGATACCGGCGGTCTGGTTATGGAGAGCGACAATAATTCCGGTGAATTTCAGGGCGATATTTTTGAACAGGCCCGCGAGGCCATAGAAGAGGCTCATGCACTGATCCTCGTCGTAGACGGAAGAATCGGGCTGACCCCGCTGGACGAGCAGGTTGCCGGTTATATCCGCCAGAGCAACAAGCCTGTGCTTCTGCTGGTTAACAAGGTGGACGGTCCTGAGCTTGAAGCGCAGGCCACAGCGGAATTTCATGTTCTGGGCTATGAGATCATGCCTGTTTCCGCCGAGCATGGTTTCAACCTGTTTGAACTGCGTGAAAAGGTCGCCGCCATGGCCCGCGAGACAGGCATTGTCCCCGAGGAAAGGGACGAGGAGGCCAAGGGGCTCAAGATTGCCATGTTGGGGCGGCCCAATGCCGGGAAGTCCTCCATGGTTAATGCCCTTACCGGGGAAGAGCGGGTAATCGTAAGCGATATCGCCGGAACCACCCGTGACAGTGTGGACGTTACTTTTGAGAGCAGCGGCAAACTCTATACGTTCGTGGATACCGCCGGAGTACGCCGCCGGACGAACATCACCGATACCATAGAGCGGTTCAGCGTTGTGCGAGCCCTGCGAAGCAGCGCCCGTGCCGATGTGACCATCATGGTTGTGGATGCGCTTGGAGGAATCACCAAGCAGGATAAGCGGCTCATAGACTATCTTGTCAAAGAGGCTATCCCGTTCATAATTGCGGTCAACAAGGTGGACCTTGTTTCCAAGGGAGAGCGGACCGCTCTGCGCGAAGGATTCGAACGTGCGCTTCGCATTGCCGGGCATGTCCCGGTTGTTTATACTTCCTGTGTATCCAAGTCCGGTCTCGGCGGTATTCTGGAGCTGGCAACCCGGCTCAAGAAGGAATGTTCCTTACGAGTTTCCACCGGTGAACTGAACAGGATCATGAAAGAGGTGATCGAAAAACATCAGCCTCCGGTGGTTAAGCGCAAGAGGGCCAAGTTCAAGTACATGACCCAGGCAGACGAGGAACCGCCAACGTTTGTATTTTTCATCAACGATGAGAAGCTGATCAAGGCTTCCTATCATCGTTTTCTGGAAAACAAGCTGCGCAAGATACTGAATGTGAAGATTGCCCCTCTTAATATTGTCTTCCGTTCGACCTTCCGCAAGAAAGATGACATTGTTCATAAATAATTAAAAAAATGCTGAAATACATGTTGACAATCATGCGGGGTAAATATATTTAAACGCTTCCTGAGTGAGTGAAGCGGATTTATCTCCTTGGGAAGTATACGGAGAGGTGGCCGAGCTAGGCTGAAGGCGCTCGCCTGCTAAGCGAGTATAGGGCGTAAAACTCTATCGAGGGTTCGAATCCCTCCCTCTCCGCCAGATGAAAGTAATGGGCAGTCGTTGATGCGACTGCCTTTTTTTTTGCCAGGTTATCCCTGTCGGTTGCACCTGATTTGTCAGAGGTAGAGGATGGGGGGAGGCTTTTGGGGCATGCCGGCGTCTTTTGCGATGACAGAATTTTGTTTTGCCAAAACCCATGTGTGCATTTGAATATTTTGTACGCAGTTTCATGTGGAGTTACCCGTAGTTTTATACCTCTTTACAACAGATCAATATGCCTCTGTAAGTAGTTGATTGGGGTATCCATTTTCTGTTAAGGGTTAAAAAACATGGATGATTATGGAGATGTACTGGTCCTGATCAATCCTGAAACAAATATTGAAAGAATCGAAAATGATCGTTTCTTTCCGGATTTGATCGACCTGTAATTTTTACTTCCGGAGGCGCATGACAAATCTTATCGGTGTAGTGATAGCTGATGACCACGCCTTGGTCAGGGAAGGGCTGAAGACCATTTTGAAATCCCAGCCGGGGATAAACGTACTCGGCATGGCTGAAAATGGTGAGGAGGCTGTGCGTCTGTGCAGGCGGCTGAACCCTGATGTGGTGCTTATGGATCTGTCCATGCCCGTTAAGAGTGGAACACAGGCCATTCAGGAGCTTGCAGGAATCGGCAAGACCAAGATACTGGCCCTTACTGCTCATGTTGAAGCCGAACATATTTTTTCAGCCCTTGATGCAGGCGCCTGCGGATATGTGCTGAAGACGTCTTCCAGTGAAGAACTGATGATTGCCATCAGAACGGTTATGAAGGGGAATGTCTATCTTGCCCCCGATATTTCCGGAGAGGTGGCAAGGGGATTCCTGCACCGAAAGCGCGGCGGCAGTGATGAGCGTCTGGAACTGCTGACCAACCGGGAGAGGGAAGTGCTGAAACAGGTGCTTGCCGGGTATAAGAATCGTGAAATAGCGGAACTTTTGATCATCAGCATCAAGACCGTTGAAAAGCATCGTTCCAATATGATGAAGAAGCTCGGTCTCAGTTCTTTGGCGGAGCTCAGGGCTTTCGGTGAAGAACTGAAAGCCAAGGATATTTTTATCTGAGATTTGGGGCGGAACTGTTCGTAAATCCATGGTTCACGTGCCGCCCATGGTTTTTCGGCCAAACACACGCACAAATTTTTAATTTTCTTGCAGAAAAATGTTGACTTCCGGGGCAAGTTCGGCAAAGTTCTTGTTTCCAAAATTGGAGAGGTGGCAGAGTCCGGTTGAACGCGGCGGTCTTGAAAACCGTTGAAGGTTTGCGCCTTCCGGGGGTTCGAATCCCTCCCTCTCCGCCATACGATAATCCACAGCAGTCCAATGCTGTTCAAAAGCCCTGCATCGCAGGGCTTTTTTGTTTCCGTCCCCATCTGAGTGATATGTCTCCAGCCGCAGTTTGTACGCGTATAAAAAATGCTATAAACCAATTTATACTATTCTTTTTATACCACTTGCTGCATCGTGGGCTTGGATTTGTGATCTGGGGTGTAACGGATCTTTTGAAATAGGATTTTTCAGGCTGCGAGGACTGTGCAGACCTCCAATTTGCATCAATGTACTCGTTGGGGATTGTGAACTGGTGTTTCATTGCACTATATTCCTATACGTTTGCAGGGTGGACGGATACCTTTGAATCCTTTCTCGCTTGCGGGGAAAAGGGGGTTGGGAGTGAATGTTCGGATGATCCTGATTACGAATGGCTCATGATCGATGTAAGTGCAAAAATATCACGATAAAAGTTAAATAGGAGAGTGTACCCATGAAATGGAAACGGGTTTTCATCTTTTTCTTTTTAATGGTTATTATGAGTTCGGTTCAGTCAATTGCGTATGCGGATTCTTTGCGCTCCCCCTCTGACGGCAGGCAGTGCTACAAGATCGGTGCGGACGCGAATATACCTTTGATGCCCGTAATTCAGGAATTCAAGGATTTAATCGAAAACGATCCCCATCTTTATATGCTGTTCATGGAGATGTTCAATCAGATCCCGAATAAACCGCCGTATCTGAAGGATCCTGCCGGAAACGTCCAGATTCGCAGCTACCGGCAGATGCTGAATGCTCTGAACTGTATCCTGACCAGTGCGCCTGAATTCAACGACACCATCATGGCCGGAACTCCGATTAACGCTATGCTGGCATGGCCCATGGGAACTCCGGCAGGAACAGAAGCCTTTCTGGACAAACGGGTAAACCGGCAGCTGAAAAAGATTTTAAAACAATGGGAGGTCTTCCTTGCTTCACCGGACTCCCGGTATGTCTTGACCGACAAGCCCGGAGGATGGTTCAGCCCGCAGGCTCTGAAGGTCATGCCCGATTTTGATAAAAATTTTGTCTGCGATCCGAGCAAGCCGTACCATGGTTTTGCCTCGTGGGATGATTTTTTCACCCGCCTGTTCCGTAAAGGGCTGCGCCCTGTGGCATCACCGGACAATGACGCTGTCATCGTCAACGCGTGTGAATCAGCTCCGTATCGGCTGGCTAAAGATGTAAAGCTCAGGGATAAATTCTGGATCAAGGGCGAACCCTACTCCATTTATCACATGTTTGACGGCGACCCGCTGGCAGAACAATTTGTGGGTGGAACATTTTACCAGGCCTTCCTGAGCGCATTCAACTACCATCGCTGGCACAGCCCTGTGAGCGGAACAATTGTAAAGACCAAGCTTGTGGATGGAAGCTACTACGCTGCTGCACTGGTTGACGGATTTGATCCGGAAACACAGGACAATTGCCAGGGCTACATCGCTCAGACCGCGGCCCGTGCTTTGGTGTTCATCCAAGCCGACAACCCGGATATAGGCCTTATGGGCATCCTTTTTGTCGGTATGGGTGACGTCTCATCCAATGAGATCACGGTTTATGAAGGGCAGCATGTTAGAAAGGGCGAGCAACTGGGAATGTTTCACTTTGGCGGATCCACCCACGTGCTTATGTTTCGCCCCGGTGTGAACGTAGAATTCGATCTGCGCGGACAAACTCCAAGTGTTAACGCCAAGAACATTCCCCTTCTGTCAAAATTGGCCGTGGTAAAGGGCAAGAAGTAGTGCCTTACTGAATCTAGACCATTAGGCGACGCAGCCAAAATTCTATACTGCGACTTGCGCCGTTCTAAGGGGGAAGATTTTTCGGTTAACTTACTTGGTTATATTTTTTAGATAAGTCTTGGTACATTCATTGGAAGTACTGTGTAATTGTTCGCAGGATGTTGCGTTAAACATCTGCCGGCAATTATGCGGTACTTCTTTTTTATTTTTATCGCTGCCGAGACAAAGTGATATGCGAGGAAATGTATTGTCTTTTCAGGGAAGATGGCGTGTGATCAGAGTCTTCAGGTTAGGTAGTGAAATGGCAATGCTTATTGTTCGAAAGCTTAGAACATCCACATAAACCGTACAAATCCACCCAAGGCGTTGCTTAACTTGTGCTTTGAAATGAGTTTTCCACTGTTTGTGTAGAAGCTGTACATACAATCATAATAATATTCGGGGCCGATGGAGAAGGTAAGCTGTTCTATCGGAGAGTAGTCAAGGTAGACTCCTGCCTTGGACCTTATAACTTCTATGTATCCTTCCGATTTGTAGACTTTTTCAGCACTGGACAAGGCAAAGCTTACACCGAAGGTGTGAGGTGTGTCGCTCCCTCCGAAATCCAGACCAAGCAGTTCAAGAGTGTCCATGAAAGCATCATGTGACATTGAAAGTATTGCCCCGAACTCCACATCCCCGAAGAGATCGTTGCTTATGGGGTTTATGGCGACAGCCTTGGCTCCGAATCCCAACATCCAGCCGTGCCAGATATCGTAGGCCACTCCTCCCTGAAACCCCGCTCCTAATGCACCGGGAAAATCATATTCGTATGCGGCAGTGGCAGTACCGTCCAGCCAGTATAGCCAGTCCTTGTGGAACCTGTTGTTAAGCAGGTGTGCCTCAAGCGTAATGTCGTGAAGATTGTCGAACGGATCTCTTATGTTTTCCATTTCGTTGCCGAAGATCGGGATTTGTTCTTCATTCTCCCAAGTGAAATGCGACAATCCGTACGATAGTTCAAAAATGGAATAGCTTGCCTTTATCCGAGTGCGTATAACACTGACACTCCCCATGTCGTCAGAAAATTGGGCTTCGGCGACGTAGCTGACATCGGTTTCCAAGTGCAGGTCCTCAGCATGAGTCGAGGGGGCGGCAAAAAGATACCCTTTAGTGAAGGATAATCCGGATTCGGTCGCGAGTGAAGGTGTTGCCCACAAGAGGACGATAAGCGTTATAATCAGCCTGTTCATAAATTTAAATTCAATATTCTCCGAGGCGTGTCTGAAGCTGGTGATTTTATTTATGGTTTTGTGAATGATTTTAATTCGGAACTAATTGTAAAAGCTAGAATCTTATTTTAAGTTATGTTGTGAAATTAAACAAGCCACCTGATTTTTAAGCCTTGGCTGGGGGATATGGCAATACCGGATTTGTTTTGCCGCTCTTACGGCATACGGATTGGTATGTATGTTTCAACTTCTGGTTATATTAATTGGAACCCATGCAGAACAAAACAACCTCTCCTATATCATGCATCGTTGCAGACGGAGGTGCTTCAGTTATTTTTTTTCTGAAGTATTTTGTCTTTTGTGTCTGTTTCATCCTTTTGGTTTCTGCTTCTGCAGAGGCGGGGACAAGGCACAGCAAGGAGCCGACGTCCAGCCAGGGGACTCCTGTGAAGAAAATCAGCTCACAGGAACTGATGGGGCTGTTGATGGCATTTTCCGATACCTATATGAACGAGATAATGGAATGCTGTGACGAGGTTCTTGCCAGACCTGCGAATTCTTCTTTTGTGAGGCTATATTTTGAACGGGTGAAGGTCTACTACCCGATGGGTGCCATCACGAATGCATGTCAGGCCAACCCCAAGGCCGGCTTGCTGGACATGATGACCATGGTAAGCCTCCAGACCATAGTCTGGGGTGATCCGCGGATACAGAAAATGGTAGGACAGTCAAACGCACGCGATATTCTTGATTCGTTGCGTGAACTGGAGGAGGAAATCTGGAATATAGGTAGAAAGGTCTTTTTGCCCAGGCAGTTATCCGATGTCCGCGAACTTATACGTATCTGGAGAAAGAACCATCCCGATGAAGAGTACGTTGCCTTTATCCGGTTTCAGGATTTTGCCCCGTCCAGAATGAAGGATACGCTGGACAAGGCTGTTTCGGGAAGCGGTCTGCTGGCTCCGATCAATGAAGCGACCCGAGAGTTGCATGAAAGCAGAATCCTGGCCGAAAGGGGGATGTTTCTTCTCAAACGGCTGCCTATGTTTATGCAGTGGTACGGCACTCTTATGGGCTCCGAGATTTTCGCGCAGCCTGAAGTGGCGCATTTGATCGCGGATTTGGGCGTCGGCGTGAAGGGGATTCAGGATATCGGTGATGCGCTGAAGAAGATGCCTGATTTAAATAAATTTCAGGATAGTTTTTTCAAAAAAAGCAAAAAGTTATTGGCTGAAGAGCGACAGCTGCTCTTTGTCGATTTTTCAAAACAGCAGGAGGCGTTAAAACAGATCAGCTTCCAGTCGGCGGCAGCAGCCCGTGACCTGAGGCTGATGTTTGAATCATTGGAGCGCATGACGGAAAGCCCTGAACCGCGCGATCCTGATGAGCTTTCAGGTCTGGATAAGGTTGCCGGCAGCATTGAGTCCCTATCCGGAGTGACCAGGGATTTGAATGTCCTGCTGGGAAGGTTTGACCGGATTTTGGAGCAGGCCGAAAAAATAAAAAAGGTAAAGGCGGTAGAGGAAATCGATGATTTGTTGTGCCGTCATGAACAGCAACTCGCCATGTATATTGCAGGACTTTTGATACTCTCTTTCGTGCTGGGGGTGGCATTTGTGCTGATTTTGCGGCGGGTTAATAAGTGTTGAAATAAATTATACGTTTGTGAAGTGTGATAAAGGAGGTTTGAAATGAGGTGGAAATTGTGTTGGCTGTTAATGTTGCTGATGATGCTTGGTGCATGCTCGGCAAAGAAACCTGCTACTGTAGAAACTCAGAGTATTACGGATATGCGGGGATACAGTGACGGCCTGGCTGCTGTCCGTGTAAATTCAAAATGGGGCTATGTGGATAAGAACGGTGCCGTTGTCATAACCCCGCAGTTCAATGAAGTTCTCGACTTTGCCGATGGCGTAGCTGCGGTAAAGTTTGACAAGAAATGGGGCTGCATTGATGAGAAAGGTCAGTATGTTATTATTCCCCATTACGAAGCCATGGGTGAACTTTCCCAGGGCCTGATCCCGGCCGAAGAAAACGGCAGATGGGGATTTATAAGCACCGCGCACCAGACAGTCATCCCCTTCCAGTTTGCGGAGGCCAAACCTTTCAGCCAGGGGCTGGCTGCCGTAAGGCTTGGAAAATTCTGGGGGTATATAGATAAAAAGGGGACATTTGTAATAAATCCCCGGTTTGCCTATGCCGGAAAATTTGAATCCGGACTGGCTCCTGTCTCGGAAAATTCTGCGGAGGACAGCTACGGCTATATCAATACCAAAGGTGAATATGCCATTGCACCCCAGTTTGATGCCGCTGGGGAGTTTTCCGAAAAAATGGCTGCTGTTTATGATGACGGCAAATGGGGCTATATCAATTCCAAAGGCATGATGATTATCAACCTCCTCTATGACGAAGCCGATTTATTCGAAGAGGGGCTGGCTGCCGTTATGAAAGCCGGAGAATGGGGGTACATCAACAGCGAAGGCGCCACGGTTATTGATTTTCAATTTGCAAAAGCCTTTGCCTTCACCGATGGAAAGGCCCTGGTTTCCGGTAAAAACGGGCAGTCTTTTTATATTAATGACTCAGGAAAGCCGGCCAACAGCTTAACAGGTGTTCTGGCCCTTGGTGCAGCTTCCGGAGCAGTTGCCGCTGAAGCAGTTGCTGGCGGTGGCAGTGTTGCTATAGCCGGCAGCGAGAAAAAAAGTGAATACCGTGAAGGCAGCAAGGCGGGCTTCATTATCCTGCCCCCTGTGAAATACTTTTTTCAGGAAAAGGATATTTATCTCCATTTCACTACAGACGAAGCTCGTATGTTCTACTCCTTTCACCCTGCGGACAAGGAGCCGACCACAAAGCCTATCTTCGTTATGCTCAACGGAGGACCCGGAGCAGCAACCACCACCAACCTGTTCGCCATGAACACCGGTCCATACACGCTGATGCGTGATGACCAGACGGATGGCAGTCCCGGGTACTGCAAAAACCCCAACAGCTGGACCAAACTAGGCAACATTCTCTATATTGATGCGTCCATGACGGGGTATTCCTATCTCAGCACACCAAAGTCGAGAACTAAGAATTTTCGCTACACAGCCCTTCTCGGATCAGGTAACTTCAACCCGTTTATTGATGCTGCCCAAATTATCCGGACCATTCTGGGCGTCCTCAAGGAACAGAAGGATTATGAAAAATGCGAAATTGTCCTCGTAGGTGAAAGCTACGGCGGTACCCGCGTTTCCACCATGCTCAACCTTCTGCTTTTTAACGAACACTATGCGGACGGAAGCCGTATTTACAAAGACACGGAGCTGGTAAAAGAAATAAAAGAGCACTTTGACCGCATCGGCTACAAGGACCCGAACAAGGGAGGAGACGAAGTACCCCCGGAGGTTGTGGCCCGGCAGTTTAAAAGACAGGTGCTCATTCAGCCCCAGCTCACCGGAGCCAGCCAGGACGATATTACCGCCAAGATGTTCTATCACAAAGGCGGTTACAACGACTCCTTTATGCAGGATCTGGCAGTGGAAACCGGACACAAGGGCGAATTCAACAAGTATAACCCCTTTAGTATTTGGCACCCGAGTACTTACTCATGCTGGGATCGTGAAAGCCAGAACTGCGCTATCATGTACTGGGTTTCGCACTTCGGCCGCGACCGTTACAACGTCAGCAAGCCCAACAAGTGGTCTGATGACCTTGAGGCGTACTCAATGAAGACTCTGACCAGCGTCAAGGGATTGTCCACGGCTCTGCAGTACGATGTCACAGCCATTAAACCAATGTACTCCAGTGAACGCTTAGACGCTCTCAAGCAGTTTCCCTTCCTGCAGAAATGGTTAAGCCAGAATATTGATTGGAACGCCACGGATGACGGTGGAGCGGAATATGTTGCGGAAGGAGATAGGGAAGCCACTCAAAAACGCTTTTGGGATGATCTGTTTGCAAAGTCACCAGGTCTTGAGGAATACATGCCGCCGGACCACGATGACCGGGTCAAGATGCTTATCTATGCTCAAGAGCAAAACGCCGTGCAGGAGTTGGGCCAAGAAGAAGCCGCTAGCAACAGGCAGAGCTTGACAAGCAAATTCGGGATATTGAGTCGTCATGACGCGTATATGATAGGAATGAACGTCATGACCTTTCTTGCATATTCCGGCTCCCTTGAAAACCTCCAGTTCAGCATCAACCCCGGTAAGACGGACCGCTACGGCAAGATGTTTCTCGAAAACATCAGTCTGGTAAAGACCTTCTTGACGGATGCAAAGTATGATTCGGTCATTTACTCACCGGCCATTCCCGAATGCCTGAAGCTTTATAAGGATGTGGTCAGCAGCATAACCTATAAACGAGGTAAGGACGCCGATAAGCCTTCAAAACTCGGGACTTTCGAGATTTCATACCAGCCGAAAGCCCTTGCCCCGTACCCGACTCCGAAGGAAAGCGTAAAGCTTTTCTATCCCTACTATGAGAATTCGGGGCACTCGGTATCCACCTCTCAGCCGGATAAATTCCGGGATGATGTCGAGGCTTGGATGAAACAGTAAATTACGTGGAAAAAGTTTGCCTGAAAAGGTGAAACGCAACGATAAATAAAGCCGGCCCGGCGCATGGAGCGCCAGGCCGGCTTTGCTTTTGTTTCAGGTATTACGCAGAGCTTATGAGGAGCATTTAGCCGATGTTGCAACCAATCCGCAGCAGATCATTACCACTGATGCTGCGAACAACATTTCCATGGAACTCTGCCAGTTCCCGGATATTTCATGGAGATGTCCGAGTGCAAAAGGGCTGATCGAGGCAATGATGTATCCTGCCGTTTGGACTACCGTGGACATGCTTCTGTTTTCGTCCAGATTTTTAGCGGAATTCATGATCATGCTGAAAATGACCGTAAATCCTCCTCCACTCGAAATTCCTCCAAAGATAACCCAGATAATCCAGAGTGATGGGATAATCGCAAATCCGATAACCATTGCCAGCCAGGACATGGTTACCACCAGAAACAGTGCTCTGGGGGAAAAACGTTTGGTTGAAACCAGAAACGGAAGTCCGAAACAACCCAGCAGGCCCAGAATCTGAAATAGCGAAGAGGCCACCCCGGCAGTGGCTTCGGACATTTGCAGGGATTGCTTCAGATACACCGGCATCCATGCTGTAAAACCGTAAAACATGAAAGTATGCGCCGCGAAGGCCACGGATAGAATCCAGACCAGCGGCCTCCTGTTAACTGAAGATGATCTTGCGGGTTTTGTTTTCGGTTCGCTGTTTGCGATAGTTTCGGCCTTGGATTTGTCCTGCATATGCAGCTGTTCCAGAGTGTTGGTTTTCCTTTTGTCAAAGAAAAGAACCCCCATCCACAGAAATATTGCTGCAAGTGCCAGAAGTGCCGGTGCGGCAAGAGCCGTTCGCCAGCCCATGGCTTGGGCCATAGGGGCGGTCAAGGACATGGTTCCCATAGACCCCCAGGACATGCCGGAGACATATAGTCCGGTAAAAAAGCTTAATCGCTGGGGAAATTCCCGCGCTAGTATCATGAGTCCGGATATATTGCCGACAGTCAATGAAATCCCGATTAGCACCGTGCCTGCGATGGCTGCGCCAAGCCCCCCGGAAGCACGGACAACAGCCCCTACAGCGATGCCAGCCAGGGTAAAGAAAACCGTGGATTCCAACCGAACATTTTTCATGAGAAATCCGGCTATGGGAGTCAGCAGTCCGAAACAGAGAACCGGAATGGAGGTTAAAAATCCGGCAACCCCGGCATTGATTTGAAAGACGGTCCTCAATTCCTGAATGATGGGCGGGAGTGAGGTTATCGGGGCACGCAGATTCAAGGATAAGGCGAAAAAAGCCAGAACCATCAAAAGTTTTCTGTTGCGGGTCTGCCGTTCCAAAACAGATTTAAGGTCCGAATTTTCAAGGTTAGAACGTGTGTTTCCAGCTGATTTAATCTCTTCAGCGCTTAGCTGCTCAGAACTGTTTCCCATTGATAGCATTCTCCATGATGCATCGCATGGACCTTGCCGAACAAGGTCTGCAAAAAAATACAATTTTATTATATGCGTAAGTCGGGAAATGTGGACCGGCGTGTGCGCATTCGATTTTACAGGATCGTTATCGATCCCGGAAGCGCGCCTGTTCTCTTAAGGTGTAAGCTGGCGCGGATGTTATAAGAACGTGGTCAGGCGTTTTGGGTAAGAGGGCCTGATTGTTCCGTAAGGAAATGATGATCATGCATCCAGTAAAAAAAATAAACAGCCGCTATCTTGAAGGGGCGGTCCGGACCGCAGTTGTCCGGAGATCTTCAAGCGCGACTGGTTTCAAACAGGAAATTAAACAGGGTGCCATACGGAGTCAAGCCACTGTTTCAACTCACTGCTGCTTTTATCTGGCGGAACATGCCCGGTATTGAAGATAGCTCCACGGCACAAATCGGTTGCAAGATCCTTCCGGGACTGCCCGGCAGACCCATCAGTAAAGACCACACGTTACAAGCTGGTCAATCTATATTGACCGCTAAGTGAAGTGGGGCAGGGTGCTCTGTGATGAACAGGAAGAATTGCTAGGCGAGAAATTTTATCTCAATTTCTTCTGTGCCTTCCTTTTGACTCATTTCAAAGCGGCCGCTTTTTACAATGGAAAAATCCCTCTGGCCTGCGGCGGTAGTTAAAACCTGCTCCAGTTTTTGAACCGTTCCGGCTTCACAATCGGCGTTGAAGAATATTTTAAGGGAACTTGGATTGTCATCGTCAAACTGAATCATAAAAGGATTATGCTCAACGAAGACAAGATCATCGTACGAGTGTGTGATGTTCAATCCTATTGACTCTAAAATATCTTTTACTATACCCAGCGATCTTAATTTCATTTTTCTACTCACTTTATTCTATTTTCCCAGAAACTACCCATTACATAAATTTATATCGCGCGCAAGCAGAGCCCCTGCGGCGCCGGGCCGGGAGTGTCGTCGAAGATGTTGATTTCAAGCGTGTTTCCGGTTGGGTGCGAACTGTCTTTGCGGATCGGAATGCAGACAATTTAGGACAGGAAGGCAAGCCGTCGGATTGGCTGCAGAGTATAATCGGCCTCCGGCATTAACCGAAGGCCGGGGATTACTAGAACATTCCACCTCCGGGGCCGCCTCCAGGACCTCCGCCGGGCATGCCGCCTCTTCCGGGTCCTCCGCCGGGACCGTTGGAAAATGACGGCCGCTGGTTGTTTCGTTGCTCCTCAGCGTATTTAAGATAGTCGTACATCTGTTTTTCCGTCAGGATTTTGTTGAGCTGCTTATAGACTTCCCAATCAATGTCCGATTTTTTTTTGCTGATATCCTTGAAATTTCCGCCTTCATTCTGAAGTGATTTCAACTGTCGGTATTCTTCCTCCAGAACGGGCTTCATTTTCTGCACCTGCTCATCGGTGAGATTCAGCCGCTCTTTCAGCGCAACCAGTTTTTTACCGGGGGTGGTTATTTCCTGCTTGTGCCGTTGTTGGGAATCGTATCTTCCGCCACCGTATTCATGACTTGAACACCCCGCCAGCAGAACCGCCAGGGCCAGTATGAGTGTAATGTGTTTCAGTCCCATCTTATACCTCGTTTTTGTTGTTGGCTGGAATATCTTTCCCCAAGAGGGCAAAATGAGGAGAGAATAACACAGCTTTTCCCGCTGATAACTGATGCCGGGGAAATCCACACATATAAATTGATTAAGTTAGTCGTTCTTTATTAAGTCTGTGTAAAAATTTTAATATGGCTTACAAAACAGGCCGGAATTTGTGGACTGAAGAGTGATTTAAGATCATGTTTCCAGCTCGGGAAGTGATTGTTACTGAGCAGACAGGAAAACGTTGCGAGATTGAGTTGTTTGCAAAAACAGCCAGGTACGGTGTAGTTTGCATTGCCTGATTTAGCGTCTCCTGCTAATAATCGTGGTTGGATCGGTTCCCCTTTATCTTTCGAGGAGTTGCGAGTGGAAAATTATCCTATGTGGCTGGTCTGGCTTGTCTCCGGTCTGGTGCTGGCAGGACTTGAATTGCTTGCTCCGGGAATGGTGCTCATTTTTTTCAGTCTGGGCTGTTTTTCGGCTGCGTTGTTATCTGTCTTTGTCGCGGATTCGCTTGTTCTGCAGGTTGCGGTTTTCTGCGCCGCATCCATTATTTCCCTCGTTGCGCTGCGTAAAATGTTCATGGATTGGTTTCAGGGACAGAGTTCCGGCAAGGGAGCGGGCGGTTACGATGATTCTCCCGACGGGGCTCTTGCCGAGGCCAGCAGGGACTTTGCCGACACCGGGTATGGACAGATCAAGTACCGGGGGTCATTCTGGAACGCTGTCGCTCAATCGGGAGAGAGTATTTCGGCCGGGGATGCCGTAAGGATCATTTCATGGGCAGATGGCGGGAGAACCGCTTTTCTGGTTACCGGCAATTTAAAGCAAGGTAGGAAATAATGATAAGTCCCGGATTGATAGCTGTCATAGTTTTAGCTGTTCTGATTGTTGCAATTATCATCAAGTCGGTGCGGATAGTCCCGCAGAAAACCGAGGTTATTGTTGAACGGCTCGGAAAGTACCGGGCAAGCCTTGGTGCCGGATTCCATTTTCTTTTTCCTTTTCTGGACAAAGTCGCCTATGAATTTTCGCTCAAGGAAGAGGCCATGGATACCCTCCCGCAGAGCTGCATAACCAGTGATAACGTTGGTGTTGTG
This sequence comes from Maridesulfovibrio sp., assembly GCF_963677005.1. Lineage (NCBI taxonomy): Bacteria > Pseudomonadati > Thermodesulfobacteriota > Desulfovibrionia > Desulfovibrionales > Desulfovibrionaceae > Maridesulfovibrio > Maridesulfovibrio sp. The sequence goes on from NZ_OY781616.1 coordinate 45,459, forward strand.
GTGGACGGGCTTATCTTTATACAGGTTCAGGACTCGAAAGCTGCAGCCTATGGCATAGAGAATTATCGTTTTGCAGCATCGCAGCTTGCGCAGACCGCTTTGAGATCCTGCATAGGTAAGTTGGCCCTTGATAAGACCTTCGAAGAGCGGGAAACCATCAACGCACAGGTTGTGGAGGCCATAGATGATGCGGCCGCGTCTTGGGGCGTCAAGGTTCTGCGTTACGAGATCAAGGATATCACTCCTCCCGAAAGCGTGAAGGCAGCCATGGAAACCCAGATGATAGCTGAACGGCAGAAGCGTGCCGATATTGCCCGGAGTGAGGGGGAAAAGCAGGCCATCATCAATAAGGCCGAGGCCGCCAAACGGGATGAAGTCTTGAAGAGTGAAGGTGTACGCGAAAGATTGATGAACGAGGCCATGGGTAAGGCAGAGGCCATAACCATGGTGGCCGATGCAACGGCCAAGGCACTGCAGACCGTGGGTGAATCCATGGATCTTCCCGGAGGGTATAATGCCGCGTCACTGCGGGTTGCCGAAAAATATGTTGAGGCTTTTGAGAGCCTTGCCAGGGAATCCACAACTCTGATATTGCCTGCAGCCACAGGGGATGTTGCTTCCATGGTTGCTACGGCAATGAGTGCTTTTGAAAAAGTCAGGAAATAGATTCCGCTAATGCGGGTACCGGTTGAATCCGGTTGAAATAATACGTGGTTACTTGAATTAATCCTTTCGGCTGTAGTCGGGGATCTTCGTGGACTGTTTGTCGTGGAGAGGGCAGTTCACTTAACATTTTGGAAGGATTAAAATTACGATGGAGAAGTTGGTTCTTTCGGGGTCCGGAGGAAAATGGCTGCTTTTTTCAAATGGAGTTCTTGGACATACCCTTTACGTTCTTGCTGCTGTTAAAAAATTGAAGGAAATTTATCCGGATGCCTTTGTCACAATGGTTGTAGATAAGGGGAGTGCGGAGCTGGTGCGGGCAAACCCGCTTATCGACAAGGTTTCGATTTTTGACCGTAAGCTTGATCCTCTTGCCCGGCAGTGGGAGTTGATCAGGGAGTGGCGCAGGGAAAAATATGATGTCTCAATTCATTTCCGTTCCGGGGTGCGCAACGAACTTCTCGCCATGCTTAGCGGCGTAAAGATGAGGAGCGGTAACAATCTCAAAGGTTCGTTTCAGTTTCTGAACAGGATTTTTCAGGATAAAAAAGGGGTCCATGTTCTGGAGAACAGAAGCTTCTTCATGAGCAATGTTCTCGGCAGGGAGGTAGCCCTTTCCGAACCTGAACTTCACCATGATCCTGAAGCCCGGAAAGAGGTTGCAGCCTCTTTGAAAGAGTGCGGAATAGAGCCCGGCAGTTATGTTGTCCTGCATCCGGCGGGAAAGACTTCCGGCGGGCTTAAATGGTCGCTGGAGCATTGGGCCGGTGTGGCCGCAAAGGTTGCAGCGAGTAGGCCGGTGGTGGTTGTCTGTGCCCCTTTTGAGCGGGAAAAGGTCCGGGAGGCAATCAGCGGGCAAAATATATTTCATCTGGAAGGCAGCACCGCATTTTTATCCGAGCTTATTGCCGGGTGCGGATGGTTCATGGGTAACGATTCCTCTCCGGGACACATGGCCGCCATATGGCAGAAGCCGCGAGTTGTGGTTTACTCAAACGGTCCGGATGAATTTATCAAGTGGTCGCCTCTATACCCGGAACAGTGCCGTGTCGTTCTCAAGGAGGAATTCGTGGCTGACGGGCTTGACGAATCCTTGGAGTGGCTTTTTTCCATGTAGTTGTAATAAAAAACCCGGTTTAGTAAACCGGGTTTTCGTCTGGCGTGTCTGCTGCCCTTGAATCAGGTTTTTATGTTTGTGATGGTTCCCACACCGGAGTACGCGGCGCCGAGAACACTTTTCTGAAAATCATAATCGCTATTTGATGAAGATCCCGACTGTGAGGAATTCATGTAGTCCAGTGTCTTGGTTACTACCTGAGCTCCGAACAGTTGTTTTTCCGTAGCCGTGTCAATGGCGGTGGCCGCCTGGCTGATTCCTGATATGTCCATAAACAGCCCTCCTGTTGTAAAAAGGGCATTTTACACGCCTATCAGTAAAATCGGCGGAAACATAAATAACTTTATAGTTGGATTAAGAAAAATTAATTCACATGGAACTTGTGAAATGCTTTGAATTAATTAAAAAAAGCCCCGCATTCAAAAAAATGCGGGGCTTTCATCTGTTATGTAAGCGGAAATTATTTAACCCGGTTCCACAACTCGTTGAGTTCGCCGAGTTTCATTTCGGTTATTTCCTTGCCGTCTGCGCGGATGATGTCTTCCATTTTTGAAAAACGTTCCAGAAACTTGTTGTTGGTGCGGTCAAGCGCGCTGTTGGCCTTGATCCCTTTGCGACGCCCAAGTTCAACAAGGGTGAAGAGATAGTCGCCGAATTCCTCGTCAATGGCGTCCGCATCACCTGCGGCAAGAGCGTCTGTCCACTCCTTCCATTCACTTTCAAGCTGTTCAAGGCACTGCTCGTCGCTCTCGTGGGTAAAACCGCTGCGAGCGGCCTTGGCGTTGATGCGGTAGGATTTCAGAAGAGGCGGCAAGCCCTTGGGCAGAGAGTCGAAAATCTTTTCGGACTCGTCTTTCTCCGTACGTTTGATCTTTTCCCAGTTACGCAGCAGTTCGTCCTGATTTTCCACCTTGCAGTCTGCAAAAACGTGCGGATGACGGCGAATCATTTTAGCGGAAGAAGAATCAATTGCTTCTGCGAGAGTGAATTTTCCATCCTTCTCATAGCGGTTTGCTATGAACAAAAGGAGAAACATTACATCGCCGAGTTCTTCCATGGATTCATGAATGTCCCCGGAACGGATCGCCTCGACCAGTTCAAATGCTTCTTCAATTACATAGTCACAAAGGGATTCGGGAGTCTGTTTCATGTCCCAGGGGCAGCCTTCGGGACCGGTCAGTGTAGATATGACGTCTTTCAGTTTTTCAAAAGAATCGGTACTCATTTAAATTGTGTCGCTCGTGTGGTTTGCCAGTTCCGACTGATCGGGGAACATGGATTTTATATCAAGGGAATCCAGCACATCGTCCGGTGCGAAGCTGATGAAAAAACTTGCTGTGGACATTACTCTGGGAGCCAGTTGCGATTTGGTGAGGAATTCCGAGTTCGGAGTGAAGCTGTTCAGTATTACGATCAGGATTCCTCCGATTATCACCGCTTCCACAAGACCCAGTATGCCGCCAAGTACCTGATCAGCCCAACTCAGCATGCTTACGGTCAGGATTTTTTTGATGATCACGCCGATAATGAAGGCGACAATCATGGTCGCAACGATAATGGAAAGATAGCTGAAAGCTTTTACAGCTCCTGGGCCGTCAAAAATGTTGGCGAAATACGGGGCAAGTTCCTGATGGTATTTTGCGGCCAGATAAAATCCAAGAATCAGGGAAAAAACAGATATCGCCTCTCGGACGATGCCGCGGAGCAGGCCTCTGAAAATCAGGGCTGCCGCGATGACAATAAGTATTATATCCAGAGAGTTGAGTGCTATTCCTGCTGCTTGCATTGAAAAATCCGTGTGAATATTTGTGAAAAAAAGATCAATATCCCGATTGGGGTAATTTTTCCTCAATTAAATTGCGTGGAGCGTATCAGACCGCGAGAGAAATGTGAATATCGGGAAGAGCCTTAAAATTAATAAAAAATATTACATCCAAGTGAAAAATGAGGTTGTGCGATTGAATGATCTCAGGTAATTCTCATTTAATTTTGGGGGACGAGATTAGTGTCAGGCAGCGGATGTGATCCTGGCAGGAGGAATATGAATGGAATTGTTCGAAACGGAATTTCCCGGATTATGGGTTATTGAACCCACTGTGTACCGGGATAAACGCGGTTTTTTTCTTGAAAGTTTCAACCGCGTTGTTTTCGAAAGAAACGGGCTGCCCGTTGATTTTGTGCAGGACAACCACTCATATTCTTCCGGGGTAGGTGTGATAAGGGGACTTCATCTGCAACTTCCGCCGTATGCTCAGGCCAAGCTGGTATGGGTCACCAGAGGGGCTGTAAACGATGTGGCGGTGGATTTGCGAAAGGGATCGCCAACTTATCTTAAGTCGTTTTCTATAGAATTGTCAGCGGCCAATTTCCGCAGGCTTTTTATACCGAAAGGCTTTGCCCACGGGTATGAAACACTTACCGATGAGAATGAATTCATGTACAAGGTCGATGCACCTTACGCTCCGGACTGCGAGGCCGGAATCCGTTGGGACGATCCTGATCTTGCGATCGGGTGGAAGGCGAAAGAGCCGGTTCTTTCCGACAAGGACCTAGCTCTTCCACCTTTGTCCGGGTTTGACTCTCCGTTTGATTTTTAGATTGATCTGCGCAAGGCGGGCAATGACGTTTTGCGTACCCCTTTGGTTTACGAAACAGGGTTTTTTCCCATGGCGGGCGATTGTGAAAAGTTTCATATTCTCTTGACATGGAAAGATTCTCTATTTTAGAAGAAATGGCGTTAATTGGTTGTTTATGTTTCACAAAACTTAAGGAGTAGTGGGGCGAGGTTATGGAGGAAAAAAGAACATCGAAGCAGTGTGGAGGAGTTCTCCCTTTCTTCATCGGTGTCCTTGCGAGCCTGATCATCGGTTGGTGGGTTTTCCCACAGATTATCTACAGTCAGAAGACTCAGCCGGTCGATTTCAGCCACAAGGTTCATGTTGAAGGTGAGGGCATGGACTGTGAGTCATGTCACTTGTTTATGGAAGACGGATCCTTTGCAGGCCTTCCTTCCAATGAAAAGTGTGCTGAATGTCACGAGGATGTTCTCGGTGAAAGTGAAGCCGAGAATGTCTACGTAACCGAATACCTGCAGAAGGGTGTTGAGGTTCCCTGGCTGGTATATCAGTATCAGCCCGACAACGTTTACTTTTCGCACATGGCCCACCAAGGCTTCGAGTGTACTGATTGCCATCCCGACGTAGGCAACAGCGACACGCTGCCGACGTATTACGAAAACAGAATAAGCGGTTACAGCAAGCAGACCATGAAGATGTGGCAGTGTGAACGCTGTCATGCGGAAGTTGGTACCAGCAACGCATGTTACGTCTGCCATAAGTAAGTGAGGGACTGCAATGGGTATTGATCGCAGAACTTTTATTCAAGTGGTGACAGGCGGTGTAGTGGGTTCTCTCTTCACCCCTGTTATATGGAAATCTCTCGATGATGCATCGATCTGGTCGCAGAACTGGCCCTGGATTCCAAGGCTCAAATACGGTGCCATCACGGAGCAGGCCTCGCTGTGCAAGTTCGGGCCTTCCCCCTGTGCGGAGATTGTCAAATCCGTAGGTGGAAGCCCTTACCTGACCAAAGGCAATGATGAAAACGAAATGAGCAAGGGCGGCGTTGATCCCATCAGTGCCGGCGGCCCGCAGCTCATGTACAGCCCTTCCCGCGTCAACGGCCCCATGAAGAAGGCCGAAGATGGAAAATATGAATCCGTTTCCTGGGAAGAGGCCGAAAAGATACTTTCCGAAAAACTGGCTGCCGTTAAGGGAAAGAAAGGCAAACTCGCTGTTGTATCCGGTGACGCAACCGGAACTGCCTGCGAAGTTCTTTCCGGCTTTGCCGCAGGCATGGGTAGCGATGACTGTTACCTGATGCCCGGCGAAGAACAGGGCGCAGCCGTTGCTCTTGCAAGCATGGGCGGTTCCGGTCAACTGGGGTATGACCTGGACAAGGCCGATGTGGTACTTTTTGTAGGTGCCGATGCTCTGGATTCCTGGGGACCGGTTGTAAGAAACCAGTGTGTGTTTTCAGAAAGCCGTCCCACCGGCGGGAAAATCAAAACCAGATTTTTCTATGCCGGATCCTATCTCAACAATACTGCAGCAGCCTGCGACAAGTGGATTCCGGTAAAACCCGGAACCGGCGCTATTTTCTGCCTCGGTCTGGCATATCACATGCTCAAGGCCGGTGCTTCCGCTTCTGTTGCCGATTTTGACGATTTCAAGACTCTGGTGATGTCCAGATTCACCCCTGATAAAGTAGAAAAAGTTATCGGTGTTGCCGGTCCGGATATGGCAGCCATTGCCGCTGAACTCATGAAGGCGTCCGCTCCTGTTGTCGCCGCCGGTTCGGAATTCGGAAGCGGTGCCGGTGCAGCAGATGTTATCGCCGCATCAGCACTGAACATCCTGCTCGGCCGCGTGAACAAGGACGGCGGGATGAAGGTTCTGCCCAACCTGCCCAAAGCGGTTGAAGCTGCTCCGGATCGTTCGGAACTGGCTGCCCGTGATTTCGCCGGTTATCTTGCAGGTATTGCTGCCGGAAAGACCGAAGCACCCGAAGTGATGCTGGTTCACGAAGCCAACCCGGTATACGCAATGCCCCAGACTGATGCTCTGGCTGCTGCAATGGGAAAGATTCCTTTCCTGGTCAGCTTCAGCACCTTTATGGACGAAACGGCATCCGTTGCCGATCTGATCATGCCCAACCCCACAGGTTATGAACGTTTTGACGATGCCCAGACTCCTTATGGTCTCGGTTCCGCCATGCTCTGTGCCTGTGCTCCTGTTGCAGAGCCGATCTACAACAGCAAAGCCACTGTTGACGTAATTCTCGCAGCGGCTTCCACTCTGGGTGTCGATCTCGGATACGAATCCGCAGACGCTGTGTTCCAGTCCAAGGCCGAGAAGGCCGGAGCAGACTGGGATGCCCTGGTCGGCGGCGCAGCTTATGTCTCCGATGCAACTGAATCAGGTTCCTTGAATTTTGCTGCTTCCGTCCTTTCCAAGGCAGTTGTAATGCCTAAGGGCGAAGAAATCGCAATTGCTCCGTATTCCAAGCTCCTGATCGGCTCCGCGAAGATGGCTCTTCCTCCGCTTAACGTTGCACTGATCAGCGAGTTCGAGCTCAAGGGCAAGTACATGCTGGTTCAGGTCAATTCCAAGACCGCCAAGGGACGCAAACTGTCCGAAGGCGCTCTGGTCAAGCTCTCCGGAGCCGGCGGTGAGTGCGTGGCAAGAATCCGTATCAATGAAGGCGTGATGGACAATGTTATTGCCGCACCGCTCGGATTCGGCCATACCGCATGGGACGAATACTCACGCGGAAAAGGCGACAACATCTGCAAAGTTCTCAAGGTTGAAACTGAACCCGGCACGGGACTTTCCGTCTGGACCAGTTCTACCGTGAGTATCGCAGCAGTTTAATTCAGGGGATTCTTGTTATGCAACATATTGAATTAACAAATAAATGGACCATGGTGGTCGATGTTGACAAATGTACCGGCTGCGGTGCCTGCATGGTATCCTGCCAGGCTGAAAACAACATTGCTCCCATGAAAGAGGGTTCCGACAAGCTGAAAACCCTTACCTGGATGCTTGTTTACGAACTCAATAACGGCAAGGAATTCCCCGAAAGGGAAGTTGCCTACCTGCCCAGACCCTGCATGCAGTGCGGTCATCCTGCCTGTGTTCCCGTCTGTCCTGTTGTCGCAACCGCGAAGGACGAGGACGGCGGTATCGTCAGCCAGATCTACCCCCGCTGCATCGGATGCAGGTACTGCATGGCCGCCTGCCCCTACCACGCTCGCTATTTCGGATGGTTTGATCCCGTATGGCCCGGAGGTATGGACAAGGCACTGTCTCCCTCTACTTCCACCCGTCCCCGCGGCGTTGTCGAAAAGTGCAACTTCTGTCACTCAAGACTGCTGAACGCCCGTCAGCGTGCCCGTAATGAAGGCATGGACCCCGGCAAACTTCCCGACGGCTGGTACCAGCCCGCATGTCTGGAAGGTTGCCCCACCGGTGCCATCTCCTTCGGCGATTCCCTGAATCCCGAGCACAAGGTACACGAGCTGATCAAAGACCCCAATGCGTTCCGCATTCTTGAGTCCATCGGCATGGAACCGCAGGTGTACTACATCAGCAGACGCGATTGGGTACGGGAGCAGAGTGATAACCACGTAGCTAACGAAAAGCACTAGGAGGGAGGTTTACCATGGATAGCAATCTCTTCCCCGAAGGCGTAACACGCTGCGGACTGCCCAAATTCCTGCTTTGGTTGGGCATTGTTACCGCCGTCCTGCTCTGGGGCGTATATGCTGCCGTCAATATCTTCTATTACGGCATCGGCGTGACCGGCCTCGACAACTACTTCGGATTCGGTCTCTGGATTACCTTTGACCTTGCCGTTATTGCCCTCGGAGCTGGTGCGTTTTTCACCGGCTTCCTGAGATACATACTTAAAATCGACCAGTTGAAAAACATCATCAACCTGGCCGTTATACTCGGATTCCTGTGCTACTCCGGCGCCATGCTCATTCTGACCATGGACATCGGGCAGCCCATCCGCGCATGGTTCGGTTACTGGCACCCCAACGTGCACTCCATGCTCACAGAAGTTATCTTCTGTATTACCTGCTACTGCACCGTTCTGATCATCGAGTTCATCCCGCTGGTCCTGGAGCAGAAGCAGCTGAACAAGATTCCCTTCCTGCACCACTTTGCCCATCACCTGCACGTGAATATGGCTCTGTTTGCCGGAATCGGAACTTTCCTGTCCACTTTCCACCAGGGTTCTCTCGGTGGTATGTACGGGGTAATGTTCGGTCGTCCTTATGCTTTCCGTGAAGGTTTCTTCATCTGGCCCTGGACATTCTTCCTCTTCGTTCTTTCCGCAGTAGGTTCCGGTCCTGTATTCACAGTGCTGGTCTGCACCCTCATCGAAAAGATGACCGGTAAGAAACTGGTGGAATACAAGGTCAAAGCCCTGATGGGTAAAATCGCCGGTACCATGCTTTGCGTGTACATGTTCTTCAAGATCATCGACACCTGGGCCTGGGCTGTAGGTTACCTGCCTTCCGTAGGCCTTACCTTTGAACAGATGTTCTACGGTAATATCTACGGACAGTGGCTGCTCTGGACTGAAATTATCGTCTGCGGTGTTGTGCCCGCACTGATGCTGATTTCGCCCGCTATCAAGAGAAACCCCGGTCTGCTGTACACAGCAGCAATTCTGGACTGCATCGGCATAACCATCAACCGTTACGTCTTCACCGTTCAGACCATTGCCATACCGGTAATGCCTTTCGACTCCTGGCACACTTATGCCCCCAACTGGGCAGAGTGGGCAACATCCCTGATGATCTGCGCCTACGGTGCACTCGTCCTCAGCCTTTGCTACCGCTATCTGCCTGTCTTCCCTCAGGAAGTTAAGCTGAATCAGAAGTAGCATCCGTTTGCTTTAAAATGTGAAAGCCCCGCATCCGTCCGGATGCGGGGCTTTCTTATGCGGCGGGCTTCAAATGCATTTAACACACTGTATTTGATGCGCTTCGCGCTTTTGATTGTCGGATTTATCCACTAGAGAAATCATAAGAAATATGGTTAACACCTTAGCACATAATTTTTGATTTTGATTCGTCTTTCAATGCAGCAACTTTAATTAGGGATTCCAAAGGGGATTATCCCCTTTGGCTGCCAGCGGCAAAATCCTTTCACCAAAAGCGCGAAGCGCATCAGATCATCTCATTCCTCTGATGACTTCCGCTGCCGTGAGCGTAGTCTTGCGGCTGTAGAGCATGCCGACATGTCCCATGGGACCGCAGTTTATAACTTTCCAGTTTCCTTCACCGGGAATCAGATTGCCCCATGGCAGCACCATTTCGTCCGTCGAGGAATGCAGCGCGGTTTTGCCAATATCCGGAAAGGTGATCTTTTCTCTGCCCTTAAAGAGTGAACTGTCCGGGTACAGACTGCGGCCAAGCCTTCCGATTGCAATACTTCCAAGCACACTTCCGCCAAAGGGAGTTCCCATGGTAACCAGACCGCGCACCATCTTTTTAATTTGTGGATCAGCTGATGCTTCTGAAATAAGCAGACCACCAAGCGAGTGCCCGACCAGAGTGATTTTTTCTTCGCTGCCGGTTGCTTCATAAAGCCTGACTATTTCCTTGCGAAGTTCAAGGACAAGCTCAGGATAAGAGGTGGTAAAACTGTTGTACTGCCATGTGTGCATATTGCCGAATCCCATGAAATTCAGTCTGTGTTTCATGACCAGCCAGGCGGTTCTGTTGTGATACAGTCCGTGCACCATCAGGATTGGCCGGTTATCTTCTGTTTTGTGGAGCAGTGGAATATTGTTCAGAAATGCGAATGGGCGGGTGACGACTGCAATCAGCAGGCTTGTTCCCGCTGAAACGGCGGCTTGCAGCAGATCGAGCGCAACAGCTGCAAAGGGGCGTTTCCGGCTGCTTTCCCGGTTGATAAAAGCTGCGAAAAGAATCAGTACGGAGGGCAATAGAAAAATTACGGCTACTGCCAGGATCAAATAAAACATACGCATACCTGTCTGTTGTTATCGGTTGATCGGCATTCTGTCCGAAATCTGGAATACTATTTTCAATTGACGTAAATTGTCTCAGTCTGCAACATATTTCAATATTTTCAAATTCAGCGGAGTTAATCAAATTGAGCCGGAAAATACTTAGCCTTGATATCGGCAGCGGAACTCAGGACGTCCTTTACCATATTGAGGGCGTGGAGATTGAAAACTGTTTTAAATTCGTGCTTCCTTCGCCCGCAAGGGTGGTTGGTGAAAAGATCCGTCAGTTGACTGCCCGTGGGGCGGATATCTACCTGACCGGGAAGAACATGGGCGGCGGGTTTGCCCGGGCCGTATTTCCGCATATGGATGCCGGGTTAAAGGTTTATGCGCACCCGCAGGCAGCTCTCGCGCTGGGTGACGACCTTGCCAGAGTCGAGAAGCAGGGGATAATGCTGCGCGAATCACTGCCCTCCGGTTGCGTGCCGGTCCATTTGTGCGATTTTGACCCCGGCTGGTGGAGTTGCTTCCTTGCCGCCGCAGGTCTGGAGTATCCCGATCTTGTTACCGCATCGGTGCAGGATCACGGCTACCATCCGGGCAAGAGCAACAGGATAGGGCGGTTTAATCTGTGGAAAAAACTGCTGCTGGATAACGCCGGAAGACCCGAGAGCCTGCTTTTTGATGAAGTGCCTGAAGAATTTACCCGCATGGCAGAACTGCAGAAATCCATAGGCGGAGGTCCTGTAGCCGATACCGGTGCCGCTGCTGTGCTGGGCTGCCTTTTTGTTGACGAGATTCTTGAGCGGAGCCATCGCGAGGGCATCTGTCTGATCAACGTAGGCAACAGCCATACCATTTCGTTTCTGCTGTACAAGGGTGCCGTGTTCGGTGTCTACGAGCATCATACCGGGAACATGACGCCTGAAAAGTTATGGGAGGATTCCCGGCTGTTCAGGGCCGGACAGCTGGATTTCCAGACTGTGTTTGATGACTGGGGTCATGGTTGCATGACACTTGATCTTCCGGAAGAGGCCGGTGGATTTGCTCCGACGTATGTCATGGGGCCGAAAAGGTCTCTGCTGCGTGGTTTTCCGGTAGAATTCCCATCTCCCGGCGGGGATATGATGCTTGCCGGATGTTTCGGGCTGATAAAGGGGCTTGAGCTTCGTGAACGCTCATGACTTCAGTTGTACCGGATATTATTACATACCCTCTTGCTCTGACTCTTTATTAAGTATATCGGTATAACAGTTGTTAGAAAATGAAGGCGGTATTCTTTTACCGTATCAGAAACCATACCCGATTAAATATGTTGCGTGCCATCTTGTTTATTACGCTGCTTGCCCAGCCCGGTTGTACTGATTTCCTGGCTGAGGGGTGGCTTTCACATACTCTGACAGAACTGGGGTCGGGTAATCTCGATCGTATTCTGGTCATCGGTGCCGGGATTATAATTTCCGTACTGCTCGCTTTTATCGCCTTTCTTTATCTCAATATAGATAAACGAAAAAAGGTGGAGAAGGAACTGCAGCGGGAACGCGACCTCATGGGCAGCATCATGGAAACCAGTCCCATGGGAATTCTGGTTATAGACCGTGACGGCAGAGTAATTTTTGCCAATGATCAGGCGGCAAGGGTTCACGGAGTGAACAGAACCGAGATCATCGGCAGGCGGCACAACGATCCGGTCTGGCAGATAAGTTCCCATGACGGCACCCCATTTCCCGAGGAACGTCTGGCTTTCAACCGGGTTATGAAGATACGAAATGCCGTCCTCGACATCCGGCACGCGATTCATTGGGCTGATGGTCGCCGTGTTCTGCTGTCCGTCAATGCCTCACCGCTTTTTTCGCGGGACGGTTCCATAAATAAGGTCGTGGCAACTGTGGAGGACATCACCACCAGAAAGAAGGTGGAGGAGGCGCTGAAGGAAAGCGCCTATCGTTTCCGGTCACTGGTCAAGACTGCCGAAAGCGTGATTATTCTCCTTTCACCGGACAAGAAGATTCTGGAGTTCAACCGTATGGCCGAGGAGCTTTTCGGCCGTACCCGTCATGAAGTACTCGGAAGGAATTATTTTGAACTTTTTGTCCCTGAACGCTTGTGGGCGGAATGTACAAGGCAGTTCGGTTCTGTTCTTTCCGGTACGCCGCTGCGTTTGCAGGAGAATCCGGTCCTGGTTGACGATAGTGAGGAGAGACTGGTGCAATGGTCGTATTCGCGCCTGCTTGATGCCAAGGGCGACGCCCTCGGAGTTCTGGCCGTAGGGCAGGATATAACCGAGCAGAAACGCGGCGAGGTCGAATTGTGCGAGGCTCGTGACGCCGCGGAAGAGGCCAGCAGAGCCAAAAGCGAATTTCTGGCCAATATGAGCCATGAGATACGAACCCCGATCAGCGCGATTATAGGTATGAGCGAGATGACACTCAACACGGACCTTTCGGATGAGCAGAAAGGCTACCTTGTCACCGTCAAGAAGGCTGCCGAGTCCCTGCTGCATATCATCAACGACATACTGGATATTTCCAAGATCGAAGCCAGGAAGATGGAGCTTCGGCCTGAAGATTTCAATCTGCACGATATGCTTGAAAAGCAGCTTTCAGTTCTTCGGGTGCAGGCTGAAGAAAAGGGTATCGAGTTGCGTTCGAATATAAGCGACCATGTCTCGCGCTGCTACTGCGGTGATGAATATCGGCTCGGGCAGGTAATAATCAACCTCGTCGGTAATGCGATCAAGTTTACGGAAAAAGGTTACGTGGAAATTTCGGTTGATCACGCAGGCAGCTATGAGGACGGCGCCATACTGGAATTCCGGGTCAAGGATACCGGGATAGGTATTTCGGAGGATAAGTCCGGGAAACTTTTTGAAAGCTTTGTCCAACTGAATGCAGGGTATTCGAAACGTCATCCGGGCAGCGGGTTGGGGCTGGCAATTTCCAGACAGCTTGTGGAGATGATGGGCGGACACATAACCTTCAACAGCAGGGAAGGTTGGGGAACCGAATTCAAGTTTACGGTCCGGCTTAAGTCCAGTGCCGGTGAATGCCTTCACGAAAAGGACTCCTCCAAGGACGGAACAGGCGAGATCAGGAAGACCGGGGCACGCATCCTGCTGGCCGAAGATAATGCCACAAACCAGCTGTATATTTCTCATTTCCTGACCGAGGAAGGTTTTCAGGTGGAAACTGCCGAAAACGGTCTTGAGGTGCTCAGTATGCTTGAATCCGGAGAACAATTTGATGTGATTCTCATGGATGTACAGATGCCGGAAATGGATGGATTGCAGGCTACCAGAATTATACGGGAATCCGGAAATGATATCCCCATTGTGGCTTTGACCGCCTATGCCATGGAAGGAGACCGGGAAAAATTTCTAAACAGCGGGATGGATGCTTATTCGTCCAAGCCTGTAAAAATTGACGAGCTTGTGCGGGTCATCGGCAGGCTCATCCCCATGCACAGGGATTGATATTGTCCCATTGGTGAAGCGGCTGATGCCCCCGGCAGGGCTGCCGGAGGCATTTCATAACGAAAATCAGTGTTGCCGGTTGCGGCATTACTCTTCGGTATTTTTATCTTCGATGTTCCCTACAAGGTCCTTGTGAAGTATTCCGGCGATCTGTTCCTTGAAATCCATCAGTTCCTTGCCGTTGATTCCGGCCAGAATGTCTTCTGCCGATTCGATGTCGTCGAATCCCTTGGCAAGGGAGCAGACCAGATGGATGCCTACCTTTTTGCCTTCCACATCAACGAGACCGAGTATATTTGATTTTTTAACTTTTTTGCGCACAGATTGCGGCAGATGCGGGACCTGCAGAAGCATTTCGCGGGGATAAAAGAGGTATCCGAAAGAAAAATGTTCCGCCTTGAAAGCGTCATTCTGAAAGCCGCTGTTCATGTTCAGGCCGCTTTCCCTGGCTGATTCAAGCATCTGCATGATGTCGGAGGCAATACTCTCCGCATAACCGTTATCCATTATATTCTCCTTCCTCATTCCGGCGTCAGGCCGGTTCACCTTTTGTGTATTTTGTCGAATTGTCGGACGCTCAATGTCCGAAACTGCCATTGAGGCCGACTGAGCATTGTCTGCAGTTTTTAGCTCTGCTGCACCGGCTATCTGTAATCTACTATATTGAGAGATTCGTCTTCACTTTCCGGAGCGGTTTCTTCTGAATCCAACGTCTGATCATATTCATCGAATTCTGATTCATCGGTAATTTCCGGTGCCGGTCTGTAACAGATTCCGGTTCCCAGCCCGAAAATAATCCCGGCTACAGCCAGACCGCCCAACGCATAATAAAAAAGGGCGTGAAGTTCAATGCTCATGATGCAGAAGGCTGCTGCGCCGGTATGGAGCAGCAATCCGGGAATATCCGTGATCAAAGCGGAAATTTTCCTGCCCGTGCGCATTTTTCCGGACATGTGAAGCAGGTCCGTAAGCACATAGGTTCCGAACCAGAAACACAATCCTGCCGCAAGCATGGTTTCGTATGTCGTTTCCGCCTCAAACTCTGTGCCGAATAATAAGCCGACAGCTACAGCAAGGACTACAGCAGCACCTTTGGTGGCGTGCATCTGATAGTCTTCAGCCAGAATTGATTCCAGCCGTTTTCCGGCCAGCATGTAGAAACCGAGCAGTGCGGCCACTGTTGCCAGCACGACTGCTCCGCCGGTTAGGTATTTACCCAGTTCTCCAAGACCGCTTCCAGCCACCAGCAGATACGGCGTGCTGCTCTCGGCCAGTTCCCCGGCAGGTACGATAAGCAGTGCCGACCAGCAGAAAAGGATAAAGGCAATCAGTGCCAGCAGAACCGCAGGGATGACCCGTGCTGCCTTGTTTTCAAAAGCCGTAGGCATCTCGAATCCGGCAAAAGCGAACGCCGCCAGAAATATGATCTGCAGCCATCCGGCCATACCTGAAGTGGAAAGATTTTCCGGGAGTGCTGTCGGAAAAAGGGCCGGAATAGTTGTGGGGTAGCCCGCTCCTGAATCCGCAGGCTGAACAGACATGACCATGACATAGATGAAGGCGCACACGCCAATGGTCAGGCAGAAGGTGAACACGTCCGCGCCGTTTTCGTCAGCGATAAAACAGCTTATTACCGTAAGTCCGAGAAGAATGAATCCGGCAGCCTGAGCGGGCATCCATGGTGCGAAGATTTCGCTCACGGTATTTCCGGCCATGCCCAGCCATGAGGCTGCCAGGAGGGTAATGGTGAACAGCCTTGCTGAATCCAGAAAGCCGAAAACGAATCCGTCCACAGGTGTGGCCCTGATTTTGCCGCTGCCCAGATTTTCCATCCCTGCGGCAGTAAAGAAGGAAGCAAAAGCCGCAACAGCCAGAGCGGCCATGAATGCAACACCGCCTGCTCCGGCTCCGTTCCCCGCTGCGGCAAGCCCCGTGGGGGACAACATGACTGCCAGTGAAGTAAAAAGACCGCTCATATACAACCCTCCATTGTACCGATCGGTTATTATGAAAAAAACTTCCTGCCCGCAGAATACGGACAGGAAGCCGGTATTATATTCAGATAAGCCCGTCTGACGGGCCTGACGGCGTTCTCAGTTAGAGAGCGGCAACACATTCCGCCCGCGTACTGTATATGGGCAGGAAAGACACGAACCCGGAAAGGTCGAATACTTCCCTGATGTAGTCCTTGAGTTCGCAGAGCATCAGCTTGCCGTCTCCGCCCTTGAGTTCTCTTGCCGCCTTGAGCAGAACACGCAGCCCTGCACTGGAAATGTATTCAAGATCTTCAAAATCAAGGATTATCCTGCTTTCCCCGTTCTGTATGGAGCCGAGCAGCCTTTCTTCAAAATCATTTGATGTATTTGAATCAAGGCGTCCTTTGAGTTCGAATGTAATTATTCCGTCATTTTTTATTTCACCAACTTCCAGGCCCATTGTCTCCTCCGTAATCAACCCGGTTTCTTTTGCGGCTGCTTTGAGCTGCTTCCGCGAAATAATTTAAGATATGTAATTCAGTTTTGCGGACTGCCTTTACGCAGTCAGCATAAAACTATTGAATATTTTTGGTCAACTTCAATTTGTTCTTTCCGTTTTCCCATGCATATTCAACTTCATCCATCATCTTACGCATGAAATGAATCCCCAGCCCGCCTATTTTGCGTTCCATGCAGTCGCATGAGATTTCCGGTTCCGCCATCCTGAGCGGGTTGAACTGCTTTCCGTCATCCTCAATGTATATACGCAGTATTCCTCCGGACAACAGAATCGTTATATCGAAACTGTGGGACTCCCGGTGGCAGCCGTAATTCACAAGATTGGTGAAAAGTTCGTCCAGCACAAGATTGAGCTCAAACACCGTTTTGGGGGAGATACTGTTCTCCTCGCCGAAGCATTCAATTCTTTCGGCAAGCACTTTCAATTCGGAAATATCCGATTTCAGCGAAAATTGAGATACGACACAGTCTTCGCCCTGCGCTTCCTGTCTAGTCACCAAGACCTTATCCCCTGTTTTCTCAATTGTGGACATATATGCGATTTAACCACTCTCAAGTTAGAAAACCCTTGTCGCTGCGTCAACAAAAAGGTAATAAATTTTTGAAACTTACTTTGACTTTAATACGATACGATCTTTTACATTTCCTTAAACCGGTGTACTGTGTTCAATGTGCTTTTGTTTTTGTACACGGTATTTCAATGTGAACACAATCGTATGCTGTCGTATTATGTAAGCAAGGCCGAAGGCTTTTGCATATAGTGAACAAACAGGAGTTTTTGATGATCACCAAACGCCCTCTTACCTACTGGGTGAAGAACAGCAACCTTAAATTGCAGCTTATACTGCTGGTTGTCATTTTCTTCACTGTGGGAGTCCGGCTGGTCCCACTTGAAATGCAGAAGAAGATCATCAACCAGGCCATAAGCATGCGCAAGGTTGATCTGCTTTTCATGTATTGCGGATTTTACATTGCTTCGGTTGTTTCGGCCAGTCTGCTGAAGTACCTCATAACAGTGCTGCAGACGTATATCGGCCAGGAATCGCTGGCTGCCATGCGCAAGGAATTGTACGCCCATATCCTTACCCTGCCGCTTGGCTACTTCCGCAAGGCCAACCCCGGGATGGTGGTTTCTTCACTTGTAACCGAGCTTGCTCCGGCAGGGGAGTACGTCGGGCAGTCCGTGGCCGTTCCGGTGACCAACCTGCTGACCCTGATCGCTTTTGCCGGATACATGTTTTTCCTGAATCCGATTATGGCCGGCATTTCCATCGCTCTGTATCCGTTTGTTCTCTATCTTGTCCCCAAGCTCCAGAGGAAATCCAACAAGGCCAACAAGAAAAGGGTGGACACCACCAGAAATCTCAGCAGCCTTATAAATGAAACCATTTCCGGTATCCATGAGATTCACGGGAACGGCTCCTACCGCATTGAAAATCGGAAATACGGCAACTTCGTTGACAGGCTTTTCAAAATAAGAATCACCTGGATTCTCTATAAACAGGGCATCAAGGTTCTGAACAATTTTTTTCAGGCTCTCGGACCTTTCCTTTTGTTCATTGTTGGTGGTTATCTTGCCATTCAGGGCCGTTTCGACCTCGGTGCCCTTGTCGCCTTCCTTTCGGCATATGAAAAAATTTACGATCCATGGAAGGAATTGATGGATTTTTACCAGGTACATAACGACGCCTCGGTGCGTTACGACCGGGTAATGGAATATTTTGATTGCAAACCGGAATTCGAGCTTGAGCCGGAAGGTCGCGAACCGGTTGTCCTCAAGGGGGATATTGAAGTACAGAATCTCGGTTTTACCGTTTCAGGTAATGTCCGGCTGCTCAAGCAGATAAATATGCATCTCAAACCCGGGGAACAGATGGCTCTGGTCGGTTTTTCCGGCAGTGGAAAGAGTACACTGGCTCAATGCGTATCGCAGTTGTACAAGTACACCGGAGGGTCCGTTAAGATCGACGGCTACGAAGTGGATAACCTGACCAAGGCCGACATGGTTCATAATGTCGGTATTGTGGCTCAGTCTCCCTTCATTTTTGCAGGCTCCATCAAGGATAACCTGCTCTACTCCTGTGCGGCCGTGCTTGAGGGAGACCCTGAAGCGGAATCCAGGATGCCGACCCGGGACAATATGATTGAAGCTATCCAGCAGGCCGGAATATTCGTTGATGTTCTACGGTTCGGCCTGAACAGCCTCCTTGATCCGGATAAGGAAGCCGAGCTTTCAGAGCGTCTGGTGCGTGTGCGTAAAAACTTCCATTCCGATTTCGGCGACAGGCTGGCCGAACACGTGGAATTCTACCGCGAGGGCGAATATCTGGAATATTCAAACGTTGCCGGCAACATAACCTTCGGGCATGCCAATGACGGTTCCTTTGCCGGGCGTGAACTTGTCAGCAATGAGTATTTTCTGAATTTTCTCAGAGAGGCGCAGCTTGAGACTCCGCTGCTGAGTCTGGGACGGGAGCTTGCAAGGCAGACTGTCGATATTCTGGGCAATCTTCCCCCGGACGAGGTTTTTTTCGAGCAGAGCCCCATTCCGTCGGAAGAGTTTGAGGAATACAAACAGATTGTTTCGCGCAGTGAAAACAAGACTCTTCAGGAACTTGATGGGCGTGATCGGCAGATGATTCTGCTTCTGGCGCTGGGATTTGTTCCGGGAAAACACAAAATCGTGGCTCTCCCTGCCGTGCTCAGGGGACTCATTCTCGATGGGCGCAAGATGTTCAATTCCAAGGTCAGCGAGGAATGTCCCGAGAAGTTCAGCTTTTTCCAGATGAGCGAGTTCATCCCCTCGCAGACCATTCTGGATAACATCCTTTTCGGAAAGCCCAAGACCGATCACCCCAAGGTTCAGGACACCATCAACCAGTCCATGATCCAGTTGCTGATCGAAGAAGACCTGCTTGAAACCGTGGTGGAACTCGGCATGGAGTTCGAGGTCGGCACAAAAGGGGACAAGCTTTCCGGCGGACAACGTCAGAAGCTGGCCATCGCCCGTACTTTCCTCAAGAATCCGCCCATCATGATTATGGACGAAGCCACTTCCGCTCTGGACAACAGGTCCCAGAACCGTATTCAGGGACTCCTTGAAACGAAATGGAAAGGCAAATCCACCCTTATCTCTGTCATCCACAGGCTTGATACGATCAAGAATTATGACAAGGTGGCGGTGATGAAGGCCGGTAAGCTTATGGAAGTCGGTCCGTATGAAGAACTTATGGCCAGGAAAGGCCTCCTTTATGAACTTGTACACGGAGCACATTAGTCATGGCAGCAGAAACGAGTGAATATCAGGAAAATTTGGAGATAATGAGGGAAATACCCTATTTTTCAGGTTTGGAACTTGAAGCCCAGAAACTGATCGCTTATCTTTGTGTCCGTGAGAAGTTTCCGGCCGGGGATGATGTCTTTGTCAGCGGAGATGTGGACCGTTCGGCCTACTACATCATAAGCGGGGAAATGGAAGCATATCTGGATATCCGCAACACAAGGGTGCAGTCTTTCAAGGCCGGTGATTTTGTGGGGGCGCTTTCCCTCATAGGCGATTCCAAACGTCTTTTCACCCTTAAAACCATATCGGACTGCGTCTGCATAAGGCTGACCAGCGACAAATTCAAAAAAGCCCAGGAACAGTATCCCGAGATCAGCCGCAAGTTTCTCAAGGCCACGGTGGATATGATCAGTAACTGGGAAGAGCGATTCATAGCCAATTTTAACAGCGGATGCTCCGGATGCAGTACGGGGATAGGGCTCACACTCATCTAGTGCGGACGTTTAATTGCAATACAGGATAATTTGATGAAAAGAGTATTTTTAGCTTCCGTTATTGTCGCCATGCTTCTTGTTTCTTCAATTGCCATGGCATCGCAGAATGCTCCGGAGTCCATTGCCGGCATAACGATCGGAAACAACATTTCTTCCGTTCATTCACTGCTTGATATGGATTCTGTCGCCTCTCCGTGGCAGGAAGAGTACATCAAGCGAATAGCTGTGCGGGACATGGAAGGCTACCGGGGCGGATATGTCGTGGTCGGCAACTGCAAACGAAAGGATATCATACTGCGCATGAAGATGAAGTATGCGGACGGCAGTATGGACTTTTTCAACAAGATTTATTCAAAGATCGAAAAACGGTTCGGCAAGCCCAACGACTGGCGCGGCAACCCGTTCGGGACTTTGAAGGTCTGGAAGTGGTCGCTAAACGATGAGTACGGCAACATCAGCCTGATCCTGCAGCATTTCAGCGGGGACGATGATTCGATAAACGACGGCAACTCCATCCGTTTGTCCCGGCCTTCATGGATCGCAGAGGAAAGGGAATGCTGGGATAAGATTAACGACGAGCAGGAGGAAAAACCCATTCCCGCCAAGATGCAGGGATTGCAGTGGTTTCTACCTTACTAGACAATAAAATTACCTGAACCAGAAAAAACTCCCTTTTACGGGAGTTTTTTCTGGTTCAGGCCAGGACTTGATTTGAGTGCATTATTAGAATTTATTTTTAAAGTTTAATTATTAGTGAGTATTAGACAGAGTCAAGTCAACCGAGAGTGTTTCCAGTTTATTCGGGGTAGCGGCGATCCTAATTGTCCTCCATCCATTTGCGGGATTTTAAGGCTTCTAATTGAGCATTGGTCATTCTGGCCTTCATCAGACCTCGTCGTCTTGTCTCTTTTTCGTCTAAATCTTCCAAGACCTTAGCAAAGTGCTTTGCTGCCTCATCAAAAGCCTTAGCGGATTGTGCATATTTTTTGCTTCTTTGCAGCTTGTAACCTTCTGCAGCAAACCGATCTGCTGTATCCATCTCCGCCTGTACCTTGAGTTCAGGCAAGACTTCCTGCAGCGACTGTCTTTGTTTTCTTGCACTCTGCGCATTACGGGAGTCGCAGTAGCGTTCGGCCTTTTGGAAATATGAAATTGCGGAACGGGCGGGGTAATATGCTTTGCCATATTCCTCGTTATTAATGAGTGTAAGGGCTTTGGAAAAATATTTCCGTGCTGTTAGAAAATTGTCCTCGCACTTGGAGGCGTGCACGGGAATGGCCGTAAACAATAAAAAAAGGATGATTGGCAAAATACGCATAAGACCTCTCTTAATATGTTTTTGAGCAACCTGATTTTGGTAAGCCCGTTTGTATGTTCCTACTCCGGTGTATCCAACTCTATTTTATTAAGTGTGCGGTGCTTGCGCAGTGCCGCCGAACGGAAGCACTTGCCGTAAAGCCTGCGTTTTTCCTTCAGGGCTTCGCGTTGGGCTGCAATTTGCGCTGCTTCGTCTCCAAGTGGCTTGTATTTGGTCTTGATTGTCCTGAAAGCGACTTTAATTTTCTTTCCCTGGAATTTTTCGTCCAGTTCGTTCATGATCTCGGATTCAGTCCGGTATTGATCTTCGAAGCAGTTTACCCAGAAATAAATTTCAAAATCAAGTCCGAATGTCCCGAATCTTTTGAAGAAAACTTCCGGTTCCGGTTCTGAGAGTACTCTGGGGTGTTTCCGTACCACCTTCATTATGATTTTGGTGGCTTTCTTTATTTTCGATCCGGGAACAAGAGTGAGCGGTAAAGTTACCCTGATGCGGGTATCCTGATAGTTCAGGTTGATGATCTCCCCTTTGAGAAAACTGGAATTGGGGATGATTATCATGCTGTTGTCCAGTGTCTTTATTGTGGTGTTGCGGATGGATACGTCCACGACTTTACCGATCATCTTTTTGTACTGCAGCGTATCTCCCTTTTTGATGGACCCGCCGAAAAGTATGATCAGCCCGCTGACGAAGTTGCTTACAATATCCTTGAGTCCGAAACCTATTCCGATGGAAAGGCCGCTGGCTATCCAGGTGAGGGCCGACATGGGGATGCCCATGAGGAAGAAAGATGAAAGCAGGAAGACCACCCAGACAATATAGGACCCGATGGTTGAAAATGTGTGGGCCAGCGATGATTCTATCTTGCGTCCGCCTATGGAGGTGTTGGTAACAAAACTCTTGAGCCAGAACAGTACCAGCCTGGAAGAGAAAAACAGGATCATGATGTAGAACAGGCTCTTGAGGGATATGTCTGCGCCGGCAATGTTGACATCCATATGCCTGAATACGAAATGGGCAAACGGAATCCCGCCCATGTAGGCTGTTGTCCAGCACAGGAAAAGGAAAATTATGATGGATACGGAAAGAGGGTAGAACAACTGGACCATCTGGTTGTACCTTCTGGCCTGCTGCCGCGATTCTTCCTGTTTGAGCAGTTGTTCTTCATCCGGCTTTTCCTGCTCCTCTTCAGAAGCGGGCACGGCTGGAATAGCTTCCGGAATCCGATCTGTGACCATGATCATTTTCAGCGCCGAGCAGATCTGCAGGGTAATCAGCAGCATGAACCACAGCTGGGTAAGAATCATCGCCTGTGTGCCGAAGCCGAAGAGAGAAATCAAGCATCCTGCGGCGAGGACAGTCCTGTTGGCTTTGGATGTGGATCTGGTTATGCCGAGTCTGAATTTATGCCGGTTGATCTGCATGAATGCGAATCCGGCAAGGCTCAGGAAAAACCATACCACCCCTATGCAGTCCATGGGCAGGGTCATTATGTGCATGAAGTCCCCGGCGGTCATCAGACACCATAGTGTGAACATGGGGCTGTATATCAGCGGAGTGGGTTTTGTTTTTTCTCTGGCCCAGAGAAAATTGCGGGCGCAGGTTATGATCCCCAGTGTGATGGCTTCAGACCAGAGCAGCCCGGTTATCTGGTTGGAGGTAAAAAGGGTCACCGAGCGGGCGATGTACATGCCGATACCAAGCGAGATCATGATCAGCCCGAAATTGTAGCAGGAGAGGCCATGATCACCGAAAGCAGGGCGTCTGAGCAGGCGCTTTACCCCTTGGCGCAGGAACAGCCACAGGCCGATGGTTATGATGGCAAGGTATGTAAGAAAATCTCCCCAGTGGACCCATACGATCAGGGGGTGGTAGAATTTGGCATAATTATGTTTCCAGTCGTCAAAGGAGTATTTGATATCCGGCCAGGATGTGGATGAAAGCAGGCTGAGTCCGGGCTCAAAATAGTAGTCCCGGAGTGACTGGGCGTAGTATCCAGAGGTCGCTTCCCTGTTTGATTCTGTGTTGGCAAGAAGTTCATCGGAACGGGCCAGAGCAGAATCCAGATTCTTTTTCAGTTCCGCAGCGTTTTCACGTACCTCTATGTATTTTTCTTTCGTCTTTTCAAGCAGCAGTTTCAACCTGTCGTCGGTAAGTCTGCTTTTGAAATGAATTCCGGAAAGTACGTCAAAATCCTTTTTGATTTTTTTCAGCCGGTTTTTTTCGATCAAAAGTTCCGTTTTGGCTCGCAGCACGTAAGCACGTACATCGTCAAGCTGCATAAGGACTGTGCGGTAGGACCATGGTGTCCGCTTTGCCAGCCCCCGAAGGACCTTGAGCTGGTCGAGCCTGTTCTGTGCTGTGAGCATTCTGGCATCGAAGTGCCTGATCATTTCCGGCGCATATCGGGAGAGGTCTTCAACGAGCTTTTGCTGTTCGTCTATGTCTTCTGCAAGGCTTTGGACCATGTTCATCCATGTTTCAGTGGTCGTTTCGGCCTTTGCCGCAGGAGTAAAAGTAAGTAATGCCGAAACGGTCAGTACGCATGCAATTAATTTGAACATGATTTTGCTCATGGTTTTCTCCTGTGCTTGACAAACGGGAGGCAAATCCGCTTTATTGGGCTGGCCGCAGGTTACCGTCCGGCCTGTTTCGTTAGCGGGCCGTCCGTCTGATCTAAGTCCGGCACGTGTGCTTTTTCTATTCTTGTTTTCGGTTTCTCGACCAGTTCCTGCCAGCATCGAATGTTTCCGGAAAATCCCGTACAGTATGTAATCGTGCTGTTATCTGCTTATCGAAAACTGATTTCCTTTTACTAAATGTACTTGAAAAACAAAACATATTTTCACTCCGAGCAACAGGAGACGATGTGCCAAATATTTTTCTGATCGGCCCCAGGGCCTGCGGCAAAACCACTGCCGGACGAGCCCTGGCCCAAAAGATGAAACGGGAATTTTACGACAGCGATATTCTGATTGTGGAGCGGGCCGGTTGCGAAATTGCCCGGTATGTTGAAAAGAACGGATGGGACGCATTCAGGGATCTGGAAGCAGCCGTTCTTGCCGACCTTGCAGCCGGAGATGACGCTGTTATTTCCTGCGGCGGGGGAATAGTGCTGCGTGAAGAGAATCGGGAAGTGCTGATGGCGGGATATACGGTCTACATCAAGGCCGATGAAGAAGTTTTGGCAGCCCGCCTCATGGTCGATCCGAAACACGGCCAGCGGCCGTCGCTTACCGGCAAGCCTCTGACCGAAGAGATCAGGGAAGTCCTTGAGGCCAGAGAGTCTCTGTACGTCTCCTGTTCATCCCTTGTTGCCGACGGGGCGGCCCCGGTTGACGATGTTTGCGATCAGATAAGCACGCACTTTGAGTCATTTGACAGAGGAGATAAGTAGATGAGCGGTAATACATTCGGGAGCATTTTCAGAGTTACAACCTATGGCGAATCGCACGGCCCCGGTCTGGGCGGAGTCATTGACGGCTGTCCTGCAGGTATAGAGCTTGACGAGGAAATCATCCAGCTGGAACTCGACAGGCGTAAGCCCGGAAACGGTATTGCCGGCACAGCCCGCAAGGAGGCCGACCGGGTTAAGCTGCTTTCCGGGGTGTTTGAAGGCAGGACCACGGGGACTCCGATCGGTTTTCATATAGAGAATACCAACCAGCGTTCCAGAGATTATTCCGAAATAATGAACGTCTATCGGCCCGGTCATGCAGACCTTACTTTTGACGCCAAATACGGGTTCAGGGATTATCGCGGCGGGGGCCGCGCATCCGGAAGGGAAACCGTCTCCCGTGTGGCGGCCGGTGCGGTCGCGCAGGAATTTCTGCGCAAGCTGGGCATTGAATGTCAGGCCTATACCGCTAGAATCGGCGGGATCGGAGGAGCGGTGATCTGCCCCGAAAGAGCGCATGAACTGCCGTTTTTTTCAGCCGACCCGGAGGTCGTGATTGAATGGGAAGAGCGTATAAAGGAAGTTCGTTCGCAGGGAGATACTCTCGGCGGAGTTGTGGAGGTCCGTGTCCGCAACGTTCCTGCCGGACTGGGGGAACCTGTTTTTGATAAGCTGGACGCCCGCCTTTCGTATGCTCTCATGTCTGTGGGAGCGGTCAAGGGGGTTGAAATAGGCTCCGGATTCATGGCTGCGGATTCCCTCGGCAGCGAGAACAATGATTTCATGGATGATAGTGGTTTTCTGTCCAACAATGCCGGCGGTGTTCTGGGGGGAATTTCCAGTGGACAGGATATTATTGCCCGTGCCTATGTCAAACCGATCCCGTCCATCAGCAAACCTCAGCGTACTGTAGACAGGGAAGGCAATGCCACGGAGATAAGAGTGGGGGGCAGGCATGACATCTGTGCCATTCCGCGTATTGTTCCGGTGCTTAAGGCAATGGTCATGCTGACTGTGGCTGATTTTGTCCTGCTGCAACGCAGAATGGGGTAGCGTGGTCAGGCTTGTTCTTCTGACCGGATGCATTTACATTTTTCCAGTTGATGCCGACAGCTGACACTTGCGAAAGCGAGGTCTGCTGTCTTTAAAGAAAAAACTCCCGGTTCGTGGGAACCGGGAGTTTCTTATGTCGGATTATTCGGTGTCCCTGAGTTTGGTTATCAGTTCCTGCAGGTCCAGGGACAGTTTGGCAAGTTCGTCTATGGCCAGACTGGCCTGAGTCATTCCTTCAGCCGTATCGCCGGACACCAGTTTTATATCGTCCACGGCCCGGTTGATTTCGTCACTGGTGTGTGACTGCTGTTCGGAAGCTGTGGCGATTGAGCGGACCTGGTCCGATGTGGAAGCCACGTTTTCAATTATCTGCCCCAGAGAATTTTTCGATTCATTGGCGAAGTCGGAAGCCTTGTCCATGGCTATGCCGACATTCTTCACTCGATCTATGTTCCCTGCCGTTCCTCTCTGGATATTGTTTATTGCTTCCCCTACTTCCCTTGTCGCGTCCATGGTCTTTTCAGCCAGCTTGCGGACTTCGTCGGCGACAACCGCAAATCCTCGTCCGGCTTCCCCTGCTCTGGCTGCTTCAATTGCGGCATTGAGGGCCAGCAGGTTGGTCTGGTCGGCGATATCGGTAATGACGTTCATGACGCTGCCGATAGCCTCGGCCTGAGTGCCGAGCTCGTTCATGTTGGTCTGCAGTTCGGTTGTCTGGGAATTTATAGTCAGGATAGCTTCCACCGACTTGTCCATAATCTCGGAACCGTCTTCGGCGTTCTTCCTGGTCAGATCCGCACTTTCAGCTGCCTGAGCCGCACTTCGCGCAACTTCCATGACAGTTGCATTCATCTCTTCCATGGCCACGGCGGTTTCGGATACACGCTGCTGCTGGTTTTCTGTGCCATGGGTCACTTCCTGCACCAGGGCTGAAAGCTCACTGAACGCGGTTGAAAGGTCGCTTACAAGCCCTTCAAGCAGGTCCGCTGCTTCGTGCATGCCCTTAACCTTTGCTCTTTCCGCTTCATCCTTTGCTTTTTGCGCTTCTTCACTTGCTTCCTGAGCCTTTAATGTCTCCTGCCTGCTTTGTTCGCTCAGCTTGTTTGCCTCGGCAATTTTGTTCTTGAGAGTCCGGACCATGTGTTCAAGGGATACCTTCAGGGTTTCCATCTCTCCTTTGAACTTTCCGGACAGGCTGCTTTCCAGGTCTCCTGTTGCAATTCTGGATGAAAAATCAACCAGATTAGCCAATGGTTTGTTCAGGCCCTGGCGGATAACCAGAATACATATTGCGGCAGCAATAACTATGAAGATCAGGTCAAAGATGGTTGTGTCCATTTCAATACTGCTGATTGCCGCATCAAATGAATCCCGCTGGCGGGTAACTACGGTGTCTATGTTGTCCACGTAGACTCCCATTCCAATGATCCAGCCCCAGGGTTTGAATTCCTTGACGAAAGAAATTTTCGGAGCTTCCTTACCGGTGGCAGGATTGTCCCACCAGTATTTGACAAAGCCTTCTCCGTTGTTGTTCTTGACCTCGTCTACCATTTCAACAAACAGGTTCTTCCCCTTGCTGTCCTTAACAGAGGATATGTCTTTACCATTCAGTCCGGGTTTCAAAGGATGCATAACCATGCGCGGACCGTAATCATTGATCCAGAAATACTTGTCATCCCCAAGGCGCATTTTGGCTATCTGAGCAAGGGCTTCCTGCTTCATCTGGGCGGTAATGTCTTCCACCCATGAGCCTGTCCCTACAACCCAGCCCAGTTCAGGGATGAGTTTTACGTAGGAAATTTTCTGCTTGGCCTTTTTTTCTCCCGGACGCGGCCAGAGGTAGGAGGCCGTCCCTTCACCTTTCTTTTTGACCAGATCGGTCATCTGGGCGATTACAAGGGTTCCCGCGGGGTCCTTCAAGCCGGACAGATCCTTGCCCACAAGGGATTTGTTCGGGTGGACCACCATCCTGTTATTCATGTCGTGAATCCAGATGTAGTTGTTGCCGTCATATTTCGCGTCTTCGACTACGGCCTTGATCCTTTCCCTTATCACTTCCGGCGGCAGTATTCCGTCGAACCTCTGATATATGGAATTAACCTGCGTGGTCACAGTATCGATTATCCGTTTGAGATTTGCAGCTTCCTGTTCTTTGAGAGCTTCAAGGTTCTGAGAGCGATCATAGTAGGATTTGATTACCCCGTATGCCAGTTCGACAGAATCGTGCAGCTTGCTCTTTTCCCCGTTTTCAATCTCGACACGATATTCCGCCGAACTGGATTCAATGAATTTCTCCAGACTGTGGTTTGTAAACAGTGAAAAAAACAATCCTTCAAGACTCAGGGCCACGACTATGAGTAGAGTTGTTTTCACTGCTACAGAATGCAGAGGCGAAATTTTTGACATGATGTACCTCCCTGGTTCCGGGTAGAAATTTAGGTCCATATCGGCGGATCAAATTTAATGTTTTGTTAGTACCTGAGTTGTCATTTATAATGATATATCCAGTTAGCAAATAAATCACTTAAAAAAAGTATTTATCAATAATTCAGATTAACGGGTAGGAAAAAAAATTTTGTAATGAATTTAGTTTGAGAAAGAGTGATGTCTGTTCTGCCGCTTACCACGCGAAAGAGTCCGGAACCGTAATGAGCTAACTAATTACGGTTCCGGACTCTTTGTGTTTTTAGGAGATATTGTTCAGTGATCTGCTGTTGATCCGGGGGGCTGTCCTTACAGATAAATTGTCTATGTTCAGGACTGCATGTCGCGGATCAGTTTTTTGATCTGGGAAGCCAGTTTGGCAACCTCGGCAATAGCCTGTGCCGACTGTATGGTGGTTTCAGCTGATTCCGCTGAAATCACGTTTATTTCTTCGGTAGCCCTGCTTATCTGCTCACTTGTAGCGGACTGCTGTTCAGCAGCTGTTGCAATCCCGTGAATCTGGTCTGCAGATATTTCAACCATCTGAACGATTTCGTCCAGGGCCTCTCCTGATCTTGAGGCCAGATCAGTTGATTCAACGATGGATTCAACTGCGGTTTCAGTGGCTGAAATATTGGCCTTTGTGCTGTTCTGGATTGATGTGATTGCCTGGCCGACTTCCTTGGTGGCGTCCATGGTTTTTTCTGCCAGTTTACGCACCTCGTCAGCTACAACGGCGAAACCTCGTCCAGCTTCACCTGCACGGGCGGCCTCAATGGCTGCGTTCAGGGCCAGCAGGTTTGTCTGATCGGCGATATCGGTAATCACGTTCATGACCTGACCTATGGAGTCGGTCTGTGCTCCGAGTTCTTCCATGCTGCCCCTGAGTTCTTCGGAGTTGGCTTCAAGGGCTTTGATGGAATTGACCACC
The DNA here is from genome assembly GCF_963677005.1 of Maridesulfovibrio sp. Lineage (NCBI taxonomy): Bacteria > Pseudomonadati > Thermodesulfobacteriota > Desulfovibrionia > Desulfovibrionales > Desulfovibrionaceae > Maridesulfovibrio > Maridesulfovibrio sp. The sequence goes on from NZ_OY781616.1 coordinate 74,653, forward strand.
TTGCCGACCAGATCCTGTCCTTCAACGGCTTTTTCTCTGGTTGTCTTGGCATTTTCAGAGGCCTCACCGGCGCTGCGGGCGACTTCCATGACAGTCGAGTTCATCTGTTCCATGGCTGTTGCAGTTTCACTGGCGCGCTGCTGCTGGACTTCCGCACCTCTGCGGGATTCTTCCACCTGTGCGGAAAGTTCATCCGCGGCGGAGGAGAGCTGGTCGGAAATGTCATCGGCCTGCCGGGCAGTGGCGGCAATTGTGTCGCGCTGAGCCGTTACTGCCTTTTCGTTTTCCTTCATGGCGGTTACGTCATTCATGATCATGAACGCTCCGATGAGCTTGTTGTCCAGGTCATGAAGGGGGGTTACATCGATAACTGCATAGAATGTCGCTCCGGACGATGTCTTTCCGGTCACTTCAATGTTTGTGAATTCTCTGTCCTCACGGATGCAGTTTTCAGTTGTACCTGTTATGGCAGTGTCACTGATCAGCGCGTTGATATTCTGTCCGAGATGGCTTTCCGGTGTGCCGGAAAATCCGAATTCATCCAGCAGGTGTTTGTTTACAAAGGTTATCTTCCGGTCAAGATCGACCACTATGCACGGCTGCGGGAGTCCATTGAGCAGGCCGCCGGAAAATCCAAGTTTGTTCTTGAGTTCCGCGACCATGTTTTTGACAGAGTCTATGGTCTGCCCGATGACGTCATTGGCATAATATTCAAGGTCTGTTTCGTAATCTCCGTCAGCCACTTTTGCAGTGAAGTTGGAGAGTTGCAGCAGAGGTTTGGTTGTTGTCCTGAGTAGAAGCAGCATGACAAAGACCGAAATGATCATGGTAACAACTGCGATAACCACGTTGGCGATGAATATCTCTCTGTCCACTCCGTGGGCCATGTCTTTTTTGTTCATTATAAAGGCAAAAGACCAGTTCCATGGTTCAAAGTAGGTGATGTAGGCGGTCTTGCTGTCTCCCTCGTATTCGTATTCGACGGAGCCTTCTTTGGTCTTTTCGAACAGCGGCCAAAAATGGGCGTCTTTCATGCTTTTCCCTGTCAGAGTGGGGTGGAGCAGGGTTTCTCCGTTGTGGCTGAATATGGTTGCATATCCCTTACCACCGACATTTGAGGAAAGCACGGAAGCTTTGAATTCCGGGGTGAGTATTTTGCGGCCCACGAAGATTACGCTTACTATGTTGCCGCGAAGGTCTTTAAGCGGTCTGTAGGCGGTGATGTACCATCCGTTCACTACGTACGCCATGCCGAAAAAGGTTTTTCCTGCCATTACGGATTTGTATACCTGGCTGCTGCTCGGGATGTACGTTCCCACAGCCCTGTTTCCATCACTATTCAATACGTTAGTGGAAACACGTAAAAGCTTGTCAGGAAGAACCTCGAATATTGTGGCTGTACCGCCGACACTTTTCTGGAGATCGTCAACAATGTCGAATTTGCCGTTAATGGCCAGCCCCCCGAATTCAAGGGACGGTATGGTTATTGTCTCGGTCTGCCTGGTGACCTGATTGGTAATCGTTGTTGTGATGGGAGCTCTTTTGTTGAGCTTGGGGAATCCCATTGAAAAAATCTTCTTATCCAGAATATCAATATCGGATTTAACCTTGTCGAGCAGTATATTGTTCTGCATTTCCATTACGGAATGCACGCTCTGGGCGATTGATTTCATGGAAGTATTCCCGAGGTCGTACAGAGAATTTTCCACTTTATAAAGGTTGATTCCAGTCATGAGAATGATGGTCGACAATATGATGCAGACCGCCCCGCTCATCAGTTTCGCCTGGAAAGACAACTTCCTGAACATAGACAACTCCTGGTCCGTGTTTACGTTGTATTATCCGCGCGTCACCTGTTTCCCAAGAGGGTCTGCGGAATAATTCAAATAATTTAAAGAGCCTTAATCTTCCGGCTCCTTAAAGAGCTTTAACGGGTCAAGGTACATCCGCTCTTGAAAACCTGGCCAGAAACCTGACCACGCTGCTTTCCACCTCATGCTCGACACGGGATACCCTCGGTGCCGCCTTCGCGAAATGTACTACTACACTATCCCCAGGCACAATTTCCTTCCAGAAGTCCTCATCAACACGGGCTTCCCTGTTTCTCGGGAGGCCGGACGGGTCAACAAACCTGTAACGGATCAGGTAGTCCGTAATACTGCTTCCGGGCGAACCGGAATTTTCAGCATGGCGCTGTTTGCCGATTACCGTTCCTACAGCGGATTTTTCACCGAATGCGCGAATCCGCTCCGTCCTTATATCGTCATAAGGGACAAGAAACAGTGCTAGAAGTACAGCACATGCTGCAAGATGCATTATTCTATTTCTGGTTGAAGAAAGAGAAATAGGGTAAAATAATGGCATGGGAGCACAATAACATCAGTACTGGAAGGGTGCAAGAAACGGATGTTCTTGAAAAAATAAAGTCAATGATATTATGCTTATTCTTATATCTTGCTTGAATTAAAAAGAATTTTTGTGTTTTTGCTTAGGGGTACCTACTTTTTACGCAGGCTGCTTACGCATTCTGTAACAAGATGTTTTAAATGATATTTAAAATATGCAGAGGATTGTTTGTCGAGTTTTGCGATGGGAGGAATAAAATACGTATTATCCATTGTTGTCGGATAGAATCAGCAGAGCTTATGCTGAAGAATTGTGCTGGTTTGTTTTACCAATGCAGTGAACATGCTGGATAAGTATGTACCAAACTATTGGCTGCTCATTGGGCTGCAGGTTTATGTTGCAATTTGTAATGGAATATTCATGTTTTTGTTGCTGACAAGTAACATAACACAAATCGGAAAAGACACTCTTGTCTTACGCAAAGAGTATTTATGGGGCTGGTATTGTGAGCGAAGATGTTCTTGGACTTTTCGATTCAATCAGCTCCGGTCCAGTGCCATGCGCAGACCGAGGGCAATGAAAATAATGCCGGAAACAGCTTCCAGCCTTTTTCTGAATTTTGGACCGGAGATAAGGTGACGCATTCTGCCCAGAGAAAAAACAACGATGCAGAACCATGTGATTCCCAGACAGACATGAATAAGCATGAGCAGGAGTGATTTATGCAGGATATCTTCGCCCGGCGAAATGAACTGCGGGAGCAGGGCAAGGTAGAATACGGCTACTTTCGGGTTCAGTACATTGGTCAGGAAGCCTTCGCGTACCGATGCTGTGATTCCCTTGCTGCCTTTTGCGAAAGAAGCGTCTTCGATCACCGGCGAGCGGCTGGACCGCAGGGACTGTATGCCCAGATAGATGATGTATAGTGCTCCGGCCAGCTTTACAGCTTCAAATGCCGTGGCGGAATGCATGAGTATTACTGACAGCCCGAAGGCGGAGGCAAGCGCGTGAACTATCAGCCCCGCGTTTATTCCGGCAACTGTGCATATGCCGTCAGCGGTTGATCTGGTCAGGGTGTTGTTGACTACCAGCATGGTGTCTGCCCCCGGAGTTACGGTAAGAACGGCAGCCACAGGTATGAACGCAAGAGTGAGTCCGTCCATTTCAACCTCTAGATCAATCCGAATTTGTCCAGTTCGCTTCTGATCTTTTCTATAGTGATAGGTTTTGTAATGTAGGAAATGGCTTCGCACTGAAAAAAAGCCCTGGTGGCTTTGGCATCATCGTCCAGCGCTGTAGTCACTATTGCCTTGGTCTTTTCTTCTTCGGAGAGTTTGTTGCGCTGTTCGATATCCCTGATTTTCTCAAGCGCCTGCAAGCCGTCCATTCCAGGAAGGATTATGTCCATGAAAATGAGATTATAGCTCTTTCCGGCCAGTCGGCCCTGTTCGTATTTTTCAAGAGCTTCTTCGCCGCTGGCTGCACAGTCTATTTCCGTGTCCCTGCCGGTGACGTCCCGGAGGATTTCCCGGAGATACATTCTGCTGGTATTGCTGTCTTCAACTACCAGTATTTTCATGAGTTATGACTCTCCTGTCCGTTGATAGCCGTTTATTCCGATGTCAGGTACGGTTCCAGTTCGGTGACGGCTTCAAACAGAAAATGGTCGATCAGGTGGCAGAAAAGGTGCCCGACGGCTATGTGTACTTCCTGAATGATTGCCGTGTCCCGGCTGGGTACACTTATGATGTGGTCACAGATCGGTAGCATTTCTCCGGCGCTCAGTCCGGTCATGCCTACTGTTACCATGTTCTTGCGTTTTGCTTCCTTGAGCGCGCTTATTACGTTCGGGCTGCTTCCGGAAGTGCTTATTCCTATCAGGACATCACCCGGAGCGCCGAGGGCCTGAACCTGCTTCTCAAAGACCATTTCATAGGAATAGTCATTGCCGATGGCTGTGAGTATTGATGTGTCTGTGGTCAGGGCAATGCCGGGCAGCGGCGGGCGTTCCAGCTTGAACCTGTTTACAAGTTCCGCAGCCAGGTGCTGGCAGTCTGCCGCGCTGCCGCCGTTGCCGCAGAACAGTATTTTGGAACCCTGCGCCAGACGCACGGCCATGGCTCTGGATACATCAACAACAAGTTGCGAATACTGCGCAAAAAAAGCCTCTCTGACTTCAAGTCCGGCTCTGGCGTGTTCAATTACCTTTTGCAGTGCTGATTCCGACATATTCTTTCCTTGTAGTAGGTGTGCGTTACGAACTCGGCAAACCACGTGTATAGCAAATCAATGCGGGTGGCAATATCGGTATGCCTGCTTGCCAATGACCGGGATGATCAATATAACGTTTTTCTTCTGATTCGGCATCCTGATTTTTTACGGAGAATAATAAAATGAAGAGATTGGCTTTCCTGCTACTTGTCACGGTTCTTCTGGTTGCTGGCTGCTCGCTGCACGCGAACGGGAACGTTTCCGACACCGACGAACTGGATAGGATGATAGGCCAGATGGTCATGGTCGGATTCAGGGGGCTGGATGCCGGTCCCGGCAGCCCCGTTGCCGATGATATCAGGGCCGGTGTAGGCGGGGTGATCCTTTTCAGTAAGGATTGTGTTTTGAGCAGCCCCGTGCGCAATATTGCCGACCCCGCTCAGTTGAAGGCTTTGACCGCTTCCTTGCAGGGCTATGCCGAAATTCCGCTTTTTATCGCCGTGGATCAGGAAGGCGGGAGAATTTCCCGTTTGTCTCCGGAGAACGGTTTTCCTGCTACCATGTCAGCCGCCGAAATAGGAAACAGCGGCGATCCCGGGGCCGCTTTCCGCTCCGGAAAGCTTATCGGGCGGACCATGAAAGAAGAAGGACTGAATCTTGATTTCGCGCCGGTAGTTGATGTTAACCGCAACCCTGGCAATCCGGTTATTGCGGGTCTGCAGCGCAGTTTTTCCAATGATCCTGAAACGGTGGCTGTTTTAGCAGAGGCATTTATCAAAGGGTTGCATTCGGAGGGTGTCCTTTCCTGCATCAAACATTTTCCCGGCCACGGAAGTTCTGAAGGGGACAGCCATAAAGGTTTTACGGACGTTACCGGAACCTGGAGCAGGGAAGAGCTTTTGCCTTTTGAAAAACTTATTCGTGACGGCAGAACTGATATGGTGATGACAGCCCATATATTCAATGCCGAACTTGATCCCGACAACCCCGCCACCCTTTCCCACAGAGTAATAAGCGATCTGCTGCGCGGGGACATGGGGTTCGATTCCATAGTGATAACGGATGATATGGGCATGGGGGCCATCAGCAATATTTACGGCTTCAAGGAAGCTGTTCTAAAGGCCGTGAATGCCGGTGCGGATATAATTCTGCTCGGCAACAATCTTACGTACGAGCCCAATCCGGGTATAAGGGCCGTGGACACAATCAGAGAACTTGTTCATGAGGGCAGAATTTCCGAAAGACGTATCCGCAGGTCGTATGAACGTATAATGCGGGTCAAGAAACGTATGCAGCTGTCTGATTAGCTGTCGTAGTTTGATTGCTGTGTTATCAGCCTTTCGGCTGGATAGCTGTCCCGGACATGAGCAATGCCGGAAGTGTGATGGTGAACGCCGTACCCTGGCCCGGAGTTGAGCGGACCTGAAATTTTCCCAGATGATTACTGGTAATAATGAAGTAGGAAACTGAAAGACCGAGCCCGGTTCCGGAACCCGGCGCTTTGGTCGTATAGAACGGCTCAAAAATTCTCTTGCAGGTCTTTTCGTTCATGCCCGGGCCGTTGTCGGAAACAGAGCAGATAACCATTCTGCCCTGATTGCGCATTTCTACGGTTACTTCCGGTATGCATTCCATTTCTTTCCATTCCGCCATGGCCTGAGCTGAATTGCGCAGCAGGTTGAGGAAAACCTGTTCTATTTCAGTAGCGGTGCATTTTACCATATTGAGATCTTCGGCATATTTTTTTGTTATTTTTATGCTTTTGAAATCATAACTCTTTTTAAGGTCATAGTCCTGAGCGGCCAATACTTCCGCCTTGTCCATTATCAGGCGCAGATCACCCGGAGCCTTGCGTGAATCGCTTTTTCTGCTGAACTCCAACATTCCTGAAACTATCTCAGCTGCCCGGACTCCTGAGTCGGTAATGCCTTCCAGGGTCCTGAAAATTTTACGGTCTTCCATATATGTTTCAATTGCATCCATTCTGCAGCCTGCTTTGTCGGCGGCTTTAATATTGGCGGGAAGGTCAGGTGAAAGGCGGCGGACTATATTCTGTATGCCCTGCAGAATTCCGCCAAGCGGGTTGTTTATTTCATGGGCCATGCCTGCGGCCAGCCCGCCGATGGACATCATTTTTTCAGTCTGGATCATCATTTCGTCCATGCGGACGCGTTCAGTTATGTCATCAATGCGTATGACCGCTCCCCCGGCTCCTCCGGTGAGCGGATAAATGATTATCTCCTGGAATGTTCCGGGGCGAAGCACGTCTTCTGTCCTTATTCCGGTCTCGGCAACTCCTGTTCTAATAGCCCCTTTAATCCGTTCCTCGTATCTGGCTATGTCCGGAAAGGCTTCCCCTACTTCCGCTCCTTCAATCATTTCAACCGACATTACCGCCAGTGGCAGCGCTGCGGAATTAAAATGGGTTATGCGCCCGCTTGCATTCAGTCCGATGATAACTGACGGCATTGAGTCGATGATATCGCGGATATAGTTTCTGGTTTTTTCAAGCTCTTCTTCGGCCTGCTTCTGCTCCGTCACATCAATTCCTACTGAAAGAACTTCTGTCAGCCGTCCCTGATTGTCGAATACGGGTGTATTGGTCCAGAAAATCCATGCCGAGCTTCCATCCTTACGTATATTGAGATTGGTACTGGTCGGCATGTTTTCAGGATATTTCAGCAGATAATCAATCAGTTTTTCCAGTTCCGAATCACCTCTTTCCGTTTTAGGGATGATCGTTCCCACAATGTTGTTTCCGAGCATCTCCTTTTCCGTGAATCCGAAAAAACTCTGTGCGTATTCATTGAAAAAAGTGCAATTACCTTCCCTGTCCATTCTGAGGATAATACTGCGCGCAAGCTGAACCAGATCCATGTACCGCTTTCTGGACCTGGAGAGTTCCCGTGAGTGTTCGGACATGTTATCCAGTAGGATCAGGATGTTGCGGGCAAACGAAGCTGTGGCGATTATGTAGTCCTTGTTCTCGGTGAACGCCATGCTGTCTGCTTCCGCCTGCCAGTCCACGGATCGGATTTTTTCAGCCTTGTATTCAATTGCGGAAAGGCTGTTCATATTCTTGGCCGGGTTCTCCGAGACCCGTCCCATCAGTTCACCGATTTTTTCAAAATCCTTTTCATTGTTTGCCAGATCCCAGGTCAGGTAGGCGGAGCGCTTAATGAAAATGGCCAGGCAGCTGAGAGTCAGGGTTATGAGAAGTATTCCGGAATAGAATTCCACCGAGATGTCCTGAGCCACGGTTACTGTCAGGCCGCCGAATTCTTCCGTGCCGGTCCGGGCGGCTGCAAATGCATGCATACCGGAAAAACTGAGCCCGGATATATTGGTTTTGTGCAGGGAACATCTTTTTTGACTTTTGTATATGCAGTCCCCGGAAAGAGTCCTGATGCATAATGCAAGTTTCTGCGGTCCGCTGGGCAGGAGTGTGGCGTAGGGAATTTCGGCAAGGATGAAGCAACTGTCCATCCTTTTTACAAGGTATATTCTTTCCAGCGTATTCTCGCCCGGGACTGGAGCTTTCAGGATTCTTGTATCTCCCGGATGCAGCCTGCTTATGTCAGTGTACAGATCGGAACCACGGATTGATTTTATTTCTGCAGGGAAAGGGTGGCTGTCCAGAATCTTACCGGCAGGTGAAATTTTTAAAACCGAGACAAGACCATGTTCAAAGGTGGTCTGCGAGGTTGCTGCGCTTTCCAGAAAAAGCATTCTGTCAGTAAAGTAGTTGGTCCATGTTTCGGCTTTTTCCTTGGCTTCACTGGCAAGGGACCAGAAAAAAAGAACTGCGGCAAGCAATGAGCTTGCTATGAAAATACCGACAAACAGGCAGATGTAATTTCTGATGCGGTTATTCAGTTTGTAAATGCTTCTGGTCTTCATTTTTACGTATGGTAGGCGGGAATTATAAAAATATCTTTGTGAAAGCAGCCGCGGATGTATCAATGCAAGAGTATTTATGAACAATTATTATGTAAATAATTATATTGATAATAACTTTGTGAAATCCGTGAATGACACCACAACCCGCACATTCTCTTTTCGAAGCATTTTGCCTGGCGGAATCTTTTGCCGTCCGGCAGGGGGCAGAACTTTCCTCTTTTAGGGCTGTCTTCGTAATGTTTAGAAAACATTAATAAGTATTTAGAATTAAAAATTCTGTCTAAACAACATCTTACCTAAAATTTTCATAAATAAATAAACGCCGCCCAGAAAACAGGCATATCCGTTGCATCGTACCCGGCAGATAGAATCAGAATTTATTCAACAAGGGGGATGTCCGGAGATTACGAAGACTTTTTTTGAGCAGCAAAAGGCATTTGACCTGGAAGATGGTTCTCGGAGGTTGGTAAGGTGCGGTCCCTGACGGATCGCATTGAGAAATTTCCCACAAGGGACATGTGAGAACCGTTTCCTACCAAAAGGTTAGCCTGTCAGAGTCGCGGACCCGCAAAGGGTATTCGCGTTTATCGCAGGAGAGTACATCTGCGCGGGTTTATGCAGGTATGCTTCAGCGCTCAAGAAAGGACAACGGTTTTCCGGGCTCATCGGCCGCAGGCCGCTAGTCTAACTGTTCCGGAGGGTGTTTTATGAATTAGGCGGGAAAAACCGAAATTTTATTATCAGTCCAGTTTAACCAGTAACAAGGTCGGAGCGGACGGAACCGCTCAGGCGAATTTTTCATATAATTCAAGGAGGAATTATTATGTCGCTCGTAATCAATCACAACTTGATGGCAATGAATGCTAGCCGCAACCTGCAGGAATCATACGGCAACCTTGGTGTATCAACCAGACGTCTTTCCTCGGGACTGCGTGTCGGCACTGCAGCGGACGATGCAGCCGGGCTCGCAATTCGCGAACTCATGCGCGCTGATATCAAGTCCCTGAACCAGGGTATCCGCAACGCAAACGATGCCATCTCCATGATCCAGACTGCTGATGGAGCTCTCGGGGTCATCGATGAAAAGCTTATCCGCATGAAGGAACTGGCAACACAGGCAGCAACCGGTACTTACAACTCTGACCAGCGCCTTATTATCGACTCTGAATATCAGGCCATGGCTTCAGAAATTACCCGTATCGCCAACGCCACGGACTTCAACGGAATCCACCTGCTTAACGGCAACATGTCCGGCGCCACCAGCACTCATGATGGAACCGGACTGACCTCAACCGGCCCCGTAAAGATCCATTTCGGTACCGGTAACGATTCCGCGGAAGACTACTACTACATCTCCATCGACACCTCGACCGCTTCGGCTTTCGGTATAGGTGTGGCCGCAGGAAACTCAGTTTCCACGCAGGCTCTGGCGCAGGAAGCTCTGGACAAGTTGCAGAATGCAATCATCTCCAAGGATAAGATCCGCGCCAACCTCGGTGCTCTCCAGAACAGACTGGAAAACACCATTACCAACCTCTCAATCCAGGCTGAAAACGTTCAGGCTTCGGAATCTCGTATTTCCGATGTGGACGTTGCGACTGAAATGACCGAGTTCACCAGGAACCAGATTCTTACTCAGTCCGCAGTGGCCATGCTCTCCCAGGCAAACGGTATGCCCAGGATGGCAATGCAGCTCATCGGTGGTTAACACGGGTGAGCGGATACAGCTCAGAAAGGGAGGTCCGAAAATTTCGGGCCTCCCTTTTCCCTTTTAAGTCCCCCTCATAAAGAACCGAGTCGTCAGTCTGAACGTGAAACGGTATTCTAAATTTTAAGTGTCACTATGAATAACATGCTTTTTTACACGTGCTTCAGGATTGATAATTTTAATTTTGTTCAGTTCTCAGAAATATCTGCGCACATCATGGAACAGGGCGTATAACTTTACTTTTTTGCACATTTGAAATATAAAGCCGCTCTGAATCCGGTTTTCCGGAGTTGGTTCGACTGTCCGGTTCCCATGTTCACTTCCTTTATGCTGTATTTCTTTCCGGGTAAGGCGGGCGAACTGCCGCGTTATGCGCGGCTGGCGCAACTTCCTTGAAACTGCCTTGATTTTTCTTGCCGGGTATTCCCGAATAATTTTGCATTCAAGCGGAATTCATTGTGTTGCTTTCATGTCCGGTGCGGTCTGTCTGCCGATTTGCACCAGTCCGGTTCAGGCGTGGCTCTCCGCATAATCCGAGGGGTCATCTGCTTATCCACTATGCGGCTGTGTGTAACCGGAGCCGCATCCATAAAAAAGGAGATCATTTTGGCTATGAAAACCGTATATTTTATTGAAGGTGACGGTATTGGTCCTGAAGTGTGGGGCGCTGCCCGTCCGATTCTTGATGCCGCTATCGAAAAAGCCTACGGCGAAAAGAAAATAGAATGGAAGGAACTTCTCGCAGGTGAGAAAGCGTACAAGGAGACCGGAGAATATCTGCCTAAGGCAACCATGGAAGCTCTGGCCGGTGCCCAGTTGGCCATCAAGGGCCCCCTGCAGACTCCGGTAGGAAAAGGTATCCGTTCGCTGAACGTTACTCTGCGTCAGGTATTTGATCTTTATGCCTGCATCCGTCCGATCCGTTATTTTCAGGGCATCGAATCTCCTGTTAAACGTCCGGACCTCGTTGATATCGTAGTCTTCCGTGAAAATACCGAGGATGTCTATGCCGGTATCGAATGGAGTTCCGAATCCGCAGAAGCCCGCAAGGTAATTGAATTCCTCGTTGACGAGATGGGTGCCAAGATTGATTCTTCCGCCGGTGTAGGCATCAAGCCCATTACCCCGGCAGGATCCAAGCGTCTTGTTCGCAGCGCCATTGATTACGCCATTGCGCAGGGCCGTAAATCCGTAACCCTTGTCCACAAGGGCAACATCATGAAATTCACCGAAGGCGGTTTCCGCCAGTGGGGTTACGATCTTGCCGAGCAGGAATATGCCGGAAAGGTTGTCAAGGACGGAGAGGACGCAGACGGAAAGGTTGTTATAAACGACCGCATCGCGGATGCCATGTTCCAGGAACTGCTCATGCGTCCTGAACAGTACAGCGTTGTAGCCACCACCAACCTCAACGGTGACTATCTTTCCGATGCTCTTGCAGCACAGGTCGGCGGACTCGGACTTGCTCCGGGCGTTAACATGGGTGCTAAACTGGCTATTTACGAGGCCACTCACGGCACCGCTCCGACCATTGCCGGCAAAGATCTGGCCAACCCCGGCAGCATCCTTCTTTCCGGCGCAATGCTGCTGGAAAACAACGGCATGGAAAAAGCTGCGGACCTGGTTAAGGATGCGGTCGAGAAGACTCTTGCCGCCAAGAAGGTCACCGTGGACCTCGCCGGCCAGATCAGCGGTTCCACGCAGGTCGGCTGCAAGGAGTTCGGTGAAATTATTCTTTCCAACCTGTAATTTTATGCCTGCGGAATGTTCCGCAGCCTTGAGTGGAGCAGGCTTAGTTCGGTAAATCCTGCCGTACTGATCCTGCCGCATTGAAAATAAAAAGCCCTCTCCCCGGATGCTCCGGAGAGAGGGCTTTGACTTTTTATTAATTGTTACATTCAGTAAATTTTGACCCGAATTCCTTTTTTTCCCTGTTTCAGTTCGATATAACTGTCCGGGTTGTCAATTTCGGTTTTGGAGATTTCCAGCTTATCCATATCTCTGACATCCGGGGTCATGTGCATTACTGTTTTTATTTTTCCGAACCCTTTCAAAAGTCGGATTTTTTCTCCGGGCGCAAGCCTGAACTGGGCTACATTTACGTTGCTCCCGGCTACTTTTAGTGAGCCTGCCACCGGAAAGCCGCATTTGTTGTTTATAGTCATTGCTGCTGCATCTCCCGCAGGTGACATCATAAATACAAGTAAAATTAACCAGAATCCGTAATTTATTTTTTTCATAATGCTCGCTTGCTGACGCCGGCTTTTTGTGCCCGGGCAAACATAAATTATTTGTAAAAATTTTATCAGCGGGGACCTGTTAAATGGAATTATAAATTTATATTCAGTCCTGCGTGATGCAACCGGTGCTTTTCTCAATGATTTTTAGCATACAATCATACTTTTTGATGATTGAGCGGGTGGCTGTTTATGGTAAGGGGAGCATGGTGAACAGTGTTGACTAAATGGTGAACTTACGTAAAGTGATCCCTCCCGAAGGATTATTATTCGTATTGGAGAAGGTTTATGCGTAGAATTATACTTTTTTTACTGGCCCTGCTGCTGGTTTCCATTCCTGCTTATGCTGCTGAAAAGGGGGCTTCAAAAATTCCTCCCGCGCATGTTGTCACGAGCAGGTCGCAAGCCGGGCAGGTTGCCCCGCAGTCTGATTACATCGGCACTGTATATTTTTCCGAGGTGTCGGATGTTGCTTCCGAGGTGAGTGGGAAAATCGTCAGCGTGGCAGTGGAAGAGGGCGATATCGTCAGGAAGGGCGATGTACTCGTACGGCTCAGTTCAGATCTGCTGAACACGGAAATCAAGGCCGCCAGAGCCGCTTATGCCGAGGCCAAGGCCAATTACGACCTGGCCAAGCGTGACGATCAGCGCATTACCCAGCTTTTCAAGAGCGGGTCCGTGCATGAAGGCGAATACGACTCCAAGCGGTTCAAGGCCATTGCCATGGAAAGTGAGCTTGCTTCCAGTCAGGCCAAGCTGCACAGGCTGCAGATACAGCTCAGCAAGAAAACCATCCGTGCTCCTTTTGCCGGAGTCGTGGTCAAACGAAACGTCTATCTGGGTGAGTGGCTTTCCGTTGGCGCGGAAGTAGCCAAGCTGGGCATGAACACGAGTTATGACGTTGTGGTCAATGTTCCGCAGGATGTCGCTCAGGTTGTGAAACCGGGTCTTGAGGTGGGGATAAGTGTCGGCGGTAAGGAGCATAAGGGCAAGGTCTTTGCCGTTATTCCCCGCGGAGACGTGGCCAGCCGAACCTTTCCTGTGAAGATCAGGATACAGGGTGATGAAGCCCTGGCTCAGGGGATGGAAGCCAGAGTGGCCCTGCCCTCCGGGCTGGCAAGCGAAACTGTTGTCGTCCCCCGCGATGCGGTGATAACCCTGCGCGGAGTTACCATGGTCATAGCGGTTGTTGACGGCAAGGCCAAGCCTATACCTGTTCAGGTTATCGGATTCAAAGGCATGAATGCCGGGGTACGTGGCAAGGGACTGGGTGATGGAATGGATATAGTTATTAAAGGTAATGAAAGACTCCAGCCCGGCCAGCCGGTGGTGATCGACAACAAGTAGGACTCCCGTCCGGAGCAACTAATGGATTTTATTAAATTCTCGATAGAAAAGCCGGTTTCGATACTGGTGGGGGTCATTCTGCTGGTCCTTTTCGGGGGACTGGCGCTGTCCGGGCTTCCCTACCAGCTTTCTCCGTCTGTAACCGAGCCGGAAATAACGGTTGAAACAACATGGACCGGCGCCACCCCGTATGAAATCGAACGAGATATCATCGAGGAGCAGGAAAAGGTTCTCAAAGGGGTCACCGGTCTTGTGGAAATGGAATCCGAATGCTTCAACAGTTTCGGCCGGATTTCACTGCGTTTCAAGATCGGGACCAACATTGACGATGCCCTGCTCAGGGTTTCCAACAAGCTCAACGAGGTCAAAACATACCCCTCGGCATCTGACCGTCCTGTTATTTCCGCAACCGGTGCGGCAACTTCTCCCATCATATGGATGATCCTGAGGACTCTGCCGGACAACAAGCACAGCATTGACGAGTACGCCACATTCTTTGAAAACGATGTGCGCCAGTATCTGGAGCGTGTTGACGGCGTAGCCGACCTTTTCATGGGCGGCGGAACCGAAAATGAAATGCACGTCATTATTTCCCCGGAAAAGCTGGCAGCGTATAATCTGACCATTGCCAAGGTCATAGATGTGCTCAGAAGCGAGAACGCCAACGTTTCCGCAGGTAACCTTGGAGTGGGGCGGCGCGATTACCGAATCCGCACAACAGCTGAATTTCACAGCCCCAAGGATATTGAGGATGTCGTTATAACCTCTTCCGGTCAGCAGCGCGTTACAATTGCCGATGTGGGTAAAGTGGTTCCGGGCTTTGAAAAGGCCGAGACCGCAATGCTGCATAACGGTGTTCCCGGCATGGCCGTTGGTATCAAGCCTGAACCGGGGGCAAACGTACTTGATGTAACCAAAGAGGTCCGCGCGGTTGTTGATGAACTGAACAGCGGACTCCTCGCCCGTAACGGTGTATATCTTGACTGGGTTTACGATCAGGCTCCCTACATCAACGGGGCCATTGATCTGGTCAAGCAGAATATCCTTCTGGGCGGCGCACTGGCGGTCGTTGTTCTGCTGATTTTCCTGCAGTCCTTTTCCGCAACAATTATTGTTGCCATTGCCATACCCATTTCTGTTGTCGGCTCGTTCATTGTCTTCGGCGGTTTGGGGCGTACTCTGAACATCGTAAGTATGTCCGGTATATCTTTTGCCGTCGGGATGCTTGTGGACAACGCAATTGTTGTTCTCGAAAATATCGACCGGCACAGAGGGCTGGGCAAGCCTCCCTACAGGGCAGCCTATGACGGGGCAAGCGAAGTGTGGGGGGCTGTTCTCGCATCAACCCTTACAACCGTGGCAGTTTTTCTGCCCGTAGTATTCATCGAGGAAGAGGCCGGACAGCTGTTCAAGGATATCGCAATTGCAGTAACCTGCGCGATTTCTCTGTCCCTGTTCGTGTCGATTTCGGTTATTCCCATGCTGGCCAAGCAGTTCTACTCCTTTTCAAAGCGTGAGAAGAAGGAACGCCACAACGTCATAACCGTAATAGGGGCCAAGGCATCGAACTGGATCATGGGATTGCTGGACCTTGCCATTCGGAACTGGTTCAGCCGTATAGTCACTGTGCTCATTCTGGTTGTTGCCTCGGCATTGCTGGTTGTTTCGTTTTTTCCGAAAATGGAATACCTGCCGCAGGGTAACCGTAACCTGATCCTCTCGATTCTTATTCCGCCGCCGGGCCTTTCCTACGAGGAACGAGATTCCATCGGGGAATATATTGCCGGTGAAGTGAAGCCTTATATGGAGCAGGAAAAAGACGGATTCCCGACAGTGGATCAGTTGTTTTATGTTTCGGCTTCCTCCATCAACCTTTTTGGTGCCATTGCCGGCGATGAAGAACGTCCTGCCGCTCTTATCCCCCTGTTCAACCGGATTATGAACTCCATTCCGGGAATGTTCGGGGTGAGCATTCAGGCGTCCATCTTCGAATCCGGTCTTGGTAAAGGCCGTATGGTCGCAGTGGATTTCAGCGGGACAGATCTCAATAAGATGATGGCCGCGGCCGGAACAATGTTCGGCATGGCCCGTCAGGCCATCCCCGGAGCGCAGGTTCGGCCTATTCCGTCCCTTGAAATGCTTTACCCGGAAGTACGTATAGTCCCGGACCGTGACCGTCTGCGCGCCGCAGGAATGTCCAGCCAGGAGATAGGGGAAGCCCTTGACGTGCTCATGGACGGCCGCAAGATAGGGGATTACAAGGAAGAAGGCAAAAAGAAGATTGATCTCAAGCTGATGGCTTCCGGCAGGCACATAAGTACTCCGGAAGATCTCTATAACTCCCTTGTGGCGACTCCGCAGGGTTGGGCCGTGCCCGTTTCCTCCCTGTCTCATCTTGAGAGGACCTACGGTATCACCCAGATACGCCACCTTGAGAGACAGAGAACAGTCACACTTCAGATCACTCCGCCCAAGACAATGCCGCTGGAACAGGCCATGGATATTGTCGAAAATCAGCTTATTCCCAAAGTCCGGGAAATGGGGCTGTTGAAGGAAGTTAACGTACGTATGTCCGGTGCTGCGGATAAGCTGACTCAGACCCGTGAAGCCATGCAGTGGAACTTCCTGCTGGCGGTGGTCATTACTTACCTGCTCATGGCGGCCCTGTTCGGCAACTTCATCTACCCGTTCATCATCCTGCTGACAGTTCCGCTGGCAGGCGCGGGTGGATTTCTGGGGCTCAAGCTTGAAAATATATTCATAGCTCCCCAGCCGCTGGACGTTCTGACCATGCTCGGTTTCGTTATTCTCATCGGGGTTGTTGTAAACAACGCCATTCTCATTGTGCACCAGTCGCTGAACAACGTGCGCAACGAAGGCATGGAACACCGCGAAGCCGTGCTTGAGGCAACCCGGTCACGTCTGCGTCCGATCTATATGTCCGCGACCACATCCGTTTTCGGTATGCTGCCGCTGGCAATAGCTCCCGGACCCGGTTCGGAACTTTATCGCGGACTCGGAGCGGTAGTGCTCGGCGGGCTGGCTCTCTCCACGGTATTTACCGTGTTCATGATCCCCGCGTTGCTTATGTTCTTCATCAAGATGGAGAAGATCGGCGGCAAAGAGGCTGAATCCTGATTCTGCCCGTAGCTTGAAAGATAAAAAATAACCCCCGACAGAACTCATGTTCTGTCGGGGGTTTTTGTCTCCGACGGCATCTCTGCTCTCAACAGATCGCTAAAACTCAAAGCAAAGCTTTTCGTTAAGCGACTGTAAGGCCTGCCGGGGGCCTCAAACCCTTTGAAAAGGGTTTAAGGATCCGAATTTTTTTAGCGAGGCTTCGCCGTTTTGAGTGACAAATTGTTATAGTTATATTTGGTATGATTATTGTTTAATCTTCACAAGATGATTGAGTTACGAGACAGTTTTTAGAGAATTATTTAAACTAGTAGGGATTCCAAAGGGGATTATCCCCTTTGGCCGCCGGCGGCGAAATCAAATTGTCAAAAGCGCGAAGCGCAACAAATTTACGTTTCCTATTCATTTTCCCGAACGTATTTTTCCAGCCTGTTCAAACCCTCGGCGATATTTTCCATGGAGTTCGCATAGGAAAGGCGGATGTATCCTTCTGCGCCGGGCCCGAAATCTATTCCGGGGGTCACGCCGATACCGGCCTTTTCAAGCATGTCGAAGGCCAGCTTCAGTGAACTGCCGTCAAATTTCTGCGCAAGATGTTTCATGTTGACCAGAACGTAGAAGGCTCCGGTCGGTTCCACCTTGATGTCGAAGCCTATTTCGCGCAGCCTTTTGATCAGGAATCTGCGGCGCTGGTCGTAAATATCCTTTATGCGGTTCACATCGTCCCATGCTTCGGTCAGAGCCGCCACCCCGGCCCACTGGGCCATGGTGTTGGCGGAGATGAAAAAGTTCTGGCAGAGCTTCTGCATGGGGCGCACGTATTTTTCCGGGGCAATTATGTAGCCGAGGCGCCATCCGGTCATGGCGAACAGTTTGGAGAAGCCGTTCAGCACGAATGCGTGGTCGGTGTATTCCAGAATGGTGTGTTCCTTTTCTCCGTAAACCAGCCCGTGATAGATTTCGTCCGAAATGATCCATGGCCCCATGTCGGCGATTCTTTTCATACGTTCGGGGGAAAGCAGGGTCCCGGTGGGGTTGGACGGGGAGTTTATGAGAATGGCCTTGGTGCGGTCATTGACGGCCTTCTCAATTTCACTGGGGCGGAACTGAAAGCCGTCCTCCTCGTAGGTCCGGACCATGTTCGGTTCTGAACCGGCAAAGGTTATGAAATTACTGTAGCAGGCGTAGCAGGGGTCCGAGAGGATGACGTTGTCGCCGCTTTCAAGCAGAAAGGTGAAGAGCAGCAGCATGGCCGGAGATGTTCCCTGAGTAACGATGATTCTGCCGGGATCGACTTCCACACCGTAGGTCTCGTGAAAATATTTGCTGATGGCATTACGCAGTTCCGGTATGCCTAGGCTGTGGGTGTAATGGGTTTCGCCCTTGTCCAGTGCGGCACAGCAGGCCTTTTTTATGCACTCGGGGGTATCAAAATCCGGCTCGCCTATTTCCATGTGAATTATGCTGCGGCCCTCACGTTCCATCTGCTGGGCTTTTTCCAATATATCCATGACCAGAAACGGGGTGATCTCACAGGCCCGTTTTGAAATACATTCCATCACAGTTCTCCTGAAATTTAAAATGAGGCTTCCGGCACGGCAGAAACAGTCAGTTTCGACCGAAGCGTCAGCAACCGGGATTCTATGCTTTAATTTGATTTTTTGCGGGGTTTCGCGGCCCCAGGCCGGATATTGCAATGACGTTTCAATATATGAAGTGGCGAAACGCACCGAATATATACAATTTAAGTTTCACAAGTGCAATAGTCATAGCTGTATGCCGGATATCATGCTTGTACTTCTTTTGCCGTTGAAGTACCCAAAGTTCTTCACAAACCCTGCTCAAAGGCTTGGCATGAACATTCTTCTCATCGACAATAACGACAGTTTCACCAACAACCTCAAACACCTGCTTGCGGTTACCATAGGCGGGGCCACCGTAGATATCTGCCCGTACGCGGAGGCTGCCGGTCAGGCTGATGTCTGCACCTCTTTCGGTCATTATGACCTGCTGGTAATTTCACCCGGTCCCGGAACCCCGGCGGACTATCCGGGATACGACAGGATTATCCGTTGCGGCAGGCCTGTGCTGGGCGTGTGTCTCGGCATGCAGATAATCAACGAGTTATGCGGCGGCAGAACTGATCGCCTTGCCGGATGTTTCCACGGCCGAGCCGAGAAAATCAGTTTCAACGGCCGAGAGCTTGCGGTTGCCCGTTACCATTCATTGTTCTGTGCCGAGGTGGGCAATGGGCTTAGTGTTATCGCCGCAACAGAAGAGGGAGTGCCCATGGCAGTGGTGCATGAGTCGCTGCCGTTGCTTGGCTATCAGTTTCATCCAGAATCTTTTTTAACGGAAGAACCCGGAGTGTTTATCCGCTATGCTCTTGAATTTTTCAAATCCCGTCAGCTTTGACGAGTTCCGGCAGATTGCCGCATATTTTGCTTCTGAACATGGGGCGGATGTCCTTCTTGGGGCTGAGGACCAGCCGGGCTCGGCTAAAAGCTACATCTGCATCGGGCCGCAGGATGAGCTTGTTCTGCAATTCGGCTGTCCTGCCAATGAGATCAGCGGGCAGATCAAGACCTTCGCGTTTGCGGACAGCCGCCCGACAATCGGATACGTCAGTTACGAATGCGGTATGGCTTTGCGCGGCGTGGAAATCAGCAAGAAACCAGACTATCCGTACGCGCACCTGAAGAAATACGCGGCGGTGCTGATGCATGACGCGGTCACTGGTTCTCTTGAGATTCTTTATGGGGATGAATACTTTTCCGGATTGAGTGGAGCTGCAACCGAATTCGCCGGTCGGCCGTATTCTGCCGAAGGCCCGGATTTCCACGGTGATTCATTACACTTTTCTCTGGACGGCCCGGCGTATATGAAAGGGGTTTCACAGACCCTTGAACATATTAGAAACGGGCTCACCTACCAACTTAATCTGACCACCGAATTTACATTTCCGGCAGGAAAGACTGATCCCGCAGAATGGTTTTTCGATCTGAACAGACGCTATCCCGCACCGTACTACGCCTTGCTGCGCAGCGGGGAACGGGTGATAATATCCACGTCACCGGAACTTTTTCTGCGGGTAGAAGACGGTGTAGTCACTTCCGAGCCGATCAAGGGCACCCTGAGTTTCGACAAATATTCCGAAGAGCTGGTGCAGAAGTTGACTTCATCGCCCAAGGAGGATGCGGAACTTTCCATGATCGTGGACCTTGTGCGCAACGATATTTCCGCAAACTGCAGGTGCGGATCGGTCAAGGTCGAGGATCACAAATCCGTTTTCGCAGTGGACAACATGCTGCAGATGTTCAGCCGTGTGCGCGGCGAACTGGAGCAGGGCAGGGATTGCGTGGACCTGTTTCTTGATGCCTTTCCGGGCGGCTCAATCACCGGGTGCCCGAAAAAGAGTTCCATGCAGTTGATAGATTCCCTTGAACCGCACTCGCGCGGAATCTATTGCGGCAGCATCGTGTTCATAAACGATCCTGCAAACATGGTCGCATCAATCGTCATAAGAACCGCGGTGCACGATCAGAAGGCGGGCAGGTTTACCTATTGGGCGGGGAGCGGAATCGTCATTGATTCCGACCCGGAGGCGGAGTATCTGGAAACACTGGCCAAGGCCGGAAAATTTTTGGACCCGGAGATGCGATGATTTATTACAGCAAGGGCAGGATTGAGGAAGGCGCGGCCTGTCTGGATATTTCACAACCCGCCTTTCGTTCGGGATACGGCTTTTTCGAAACAATCTGCTGGAACGGACATAAAATATGTCATCTGGACCTGCACATAGATCGAGTACGCCGTAGTCTGGCCGAGTTCAAGGTCGCTGAAGAGACTGTGGACTATGCGGAAGCCATTCTTGAAGTAATCGAAGCCAATTCACTTGCAGGTGTATTTTCCCGTATCAATGTCTTTTATCCGGTGGAAAACGGCAGAGCCTGCCCGATCATAACGGCAGTACCCTTTGAATTCTCTGCAGATCGCCGCTGGAAGCTCATCCCTTCAAAGGAAATATTCCTTTCCAACCTGATGCGCCACAAAACCATGAACAGAATCTTTTATCTTCAAGCATGGCAAACGGCAAAAGACAGCGGATTCGACGATGCTCTGCTAACAGATTTCGAATCCAATGTGTTGGAGTCTTCGGTGGCTTCATTGCTGTTCAGCAGGGCCGGAGAATATTATGAACCGGATACACCGTACAAACTGCCCGGAACGGCAAGGGATGTTGCTGCCGGAGTTCTTGAAATCAAGCCCACGGTAATCAATCTGGATTCAATAGAAAAATACGATCATGTCTACGCCCTGAATTCTCTTGGCGGCATGATCCCGGTTACGGCAATCGGAAAAGTCCGGTTCAAAGAAGACCGGGTAACCGCACGAAAATTGACCGCACATATTCTTGAATTTTAGTTAGTTTATTAGAGAGACAGCATTTGATGCGCTTCGCGCTTTTGATGGTTTGATTTCGTCTCCGACGGCCAAAGGGTCCGCGACCCTTTGGAATCCCTACAAGGGCGCGAAGCGATATGGAAAGGTTTTGAGGGGATGGGGTCCGGGGAAGGGGAACTTTTGCAAAAGTTCCCCTTCCCCGGCCGCCGGAGGCAAATATAAAGAAAGGGCTTAGTAGTTGAAGCCTATTTTTTCGCGTATTTCGGCCATGTTGCTTGCAGCTTTGGCACGTGCTTTGGCGGTGCCTTCGGCAAGTATCTGCCAGACTATATCGGGGTTTTCGTCCATTTTTCTGCGGCGTTCCTGCATGGGTTCAAGGAATTCGCCCATTTTTTCGGCCAGCAGTTTTTTGCAGTCCACGCAGCCCCAGGAGGCGTTTTTGCAGCCTTCTTCTATCTCCGCACACTTTTCAGCATCGGTAAGGAGCTTGTGGTAGGGGTAGAGGTTGCATATTTCAGGATTGCCCGGATCGGATTTCCTGAGTCTGTTTTGGTCGGTGAGCATGGACATGACTTTGGGGCGGACTTCTTCGATGGGTTCGCCGAGGAAAATGCCGTTGTTGTAGCTCTTGGACATTTTTCTGCCGTCCAGACCGGGAAGTTTTGCGTCTTCGGTGAGCATGGCCTGCGGTTCGGGGAAGTATTCGCCGTTGAGGAAATTGAAGCGGCGGGCTATTTCGCGGGCAAGTTCAAGATGCGGCAGCTGGTCCTGTCCTACCGGAACCATTGTCGGACGGTACATGAGGATGTCCGATGCCATGAGCACGGGGTAGCCAAGAAAGCCGTAGGTGTTCAGTTCCTTCTGGATGAGTTCCTGACGCAGTTCCTTGTATGTGGGGTTGCGTTCCAGCCATCCGAGCGGGGTGAGCATGGAAAGGATCAGGTGCAGTTCCGCATGTTCCTTTACCTGCGACTGGTGGAAGATTACGCATTTTTCCGGATCAAGTCCTGCCGCAACCCAGTCTTTGACCAGTTCCGGGACGAAGCCGCTTATTTTTCTCGGATCGGAGTATTCGCTGGTCATGGCGTGCCAGTCGGCAACGAAGAAATAGCATTCATGGTCTTCCTGGATTCTTACCCAGTTGACCAGTACTCCGAAATAGTGACCGAGGTGCAGACGTCCGGTGGGCCTCATGCCTGAAACGATGCGATTGTTTGTCTGTGTCATTTTAAACTGCGCTTTTTGATGATTAGAAAATCAGCAGGTTGTAGAAAAAACTGATTGCCGGAGAAATTGTTTTTCCAAGCAGTCCCAGCATGGCCAGGACAATTACTATTATGAATCCGTACCTGAAAGACATGAATTTATATGCTGTCTCACGGGGCAGAAATCCGGCGATTATTTTGCTGCCGTCAAGAGGAGGGATAGGCAAAAGATTGAAAAAACACAAGGCCAGATTAATTATGACACCGGCTTTGCTTATAATGGCGGTGGGTTCAAGAATTGTAAGGGTGGTTTCCGAATAACCCCGTATATCCAACCCCAGAAGTACGTTGAGAACAACCGCGAACATTATTGCCAGCAGCATGTTGGCGGCCGGGCCTGCAATGGATACAAGCATCATGTCCCGTTGGGGATTCTTGAAATATCTGGGATCGACCGGAACCGGTTTGGCCCACCCGATCATGCGGGTAAGGATCAGCGCAAGGGTTCCTAGCGGATCAAGATGGCGAAGGGGATTGAGTGTAAGGCGTCCGGCCATTTTGGCTGTGGGATCGCCGAGCAGATAGGCTGCGTATCCGTGGGCGGCTTCGTGACAGGTGATTGCCAGAAGGAACGGAACGGCAAGGATACTTATTTCTCTGATTGTACCGGCTATATCGAACATTGGTTCTGCGTGTACTCTATTTAGAAGTGATAAATGGCAGGCCAGGAGGGATTCGAACCCCCAGCATTCGGTTTTGGAGACCGACGTTCTAGCCGTTGGAACTACTGGCCTGCATTTATTGGCTTACGGCTTCTGTGCGCCAAAGCCAAGTGGGTGCTATCACGGGTAATCCTGCTTGGCAAGAAAAAAAGGAGCCTGTTGTGAACAGGCTCCGAAAATATCTGGATAACCGTTTAAAACCGACTGCCGTAAGTAAACAGTGTCAGCCCAGTGCCTCCTTGACCTTGGCTTTGAGTTCACTGAGATCAACCGACTTGACTACATAGTGGTCTGCGGCAATTGATTTCATGTCATGCTTGAAGCTGTCGTAGGCGGTGCTCAGGATTACGGGCAGGCTCTGGTCTTCCTGACGTATTTCCTGCAGCAGGTCCAGCCCGGACCGGTCGATGCCGAGTTTTATGTCCAGAATTACCAGATCAGGTTTTTCCCTGCCGATTACAGTCAGGATATCTTCCGATCCGTCTGAGGTTGCAACCCGGTAACCTCCGGCTTCAAGTTCTTCCCTGTACAGCATCCTTATATGTTTTTCATCGTCTACAACTAAAATTGTCTGCTGAGTCATATGCAACTCCTTGGAAGGCGTGATTCTCATTATTTATATTAGGGCAACAAGCAACTTCCGGTCAACATTTATAGGATTTTTTTTGATTCATTTTAATTGGTGAATAGTGTTTTTTTTCGTGAACTCCCTTTTAAATCCGCATGTTGTACTTACTGATGTTTTTCCTTGAACATGTCCGCCGCAGCCTTGTAAAAAAGGTATTGCCTGTTTATGTTTCAGCATAGCACAGAAATGCGGAATTTTCTTGTCATAATTGAAAAAAGTCAGGATTTATCTCTGATGCAGGGTAAATAGCTGATAAATATCCCTTCGCCGGAGTCTGAAAAGCTTGATGAAAGGAGTAGTACAGGCTACACCCTCTCTTTCCGGCATCCGGAAATATAAGAATCAAGGAGTCTGTTCATGGTAACCGTCAGACTTGAGCCGGAGGACAAGGTTATGGAGTTTCCTTCCATAAACACAGTCCTTCAGCTCCTTAATAAACTGGGGCTTCATCAGACCGATGCGCTGGTCATACGGGACGGCTGTCTGCTGACCCAGGACCTGCGTATTGCGAAAGGCGATGTTATAACCATAAGAAAAGTGATTTCAGTCGGGTAGGCAACGATGAAGTGCAAGGTATGCAAGGGCGAGGCGGTTGTCTCGCTGCCGAGCCATAATACGGCGTTCTGCAAGGAACATTTTTTAAGATTTTTCCTCAACCAGGTGGCTGTAGGTATCCGCAGGCGCAAGCTGCTGGAACCTGATGACCGGGTGCTGGTCGCTCTCTCCGGGGGAAAAGACTCTCTGGGGCTCATGTATGCTCTGGCGGAACTGGGCTATAATGTTACCGGTCTGCATGTGGACCTTGGTATTTCCGATTCCTCAAGGATGGCACGGGCTGTTGTGGAGGATTTCTGCAGCGAAAAGGGCTACCCCCTGCGGGTGGTCGAGCTGGAAAGGGAAGGCGTGCCCATGCCGCTTATCAAGAAGCACATCCGCCGTCCGATATGCTCCATCTGCGGTAAATTCAAGCGGCATTATTTCAACAAGGTCGCCTTGGAAGAAGGCTTCACAGCACTTGCCACCGGACACAATCTCGATGACGAGGTTGCCCGCCTTTTCGCCAATACCCTGCGTTGGGATCAGGCGTACCTGTCCGATCAGGGACCGCTGCTGCCTGCTGAAAACGGCTTTGCCAAGAAGGTCAAACCTTTGTTCCGGGTAAGCGAGTTTGAATCGGCCAACTTTTCCTTTCTGGCGGGAATTCCCTATCATCACCTGCCGTGCCCCTACAGTTCGGGAGCAAGCTTTACCGGCCATAAGCTGCTCTGGCGTGATCTGGAGCTGCGCAGTCCCGGCTCCAAAAGGGCCTTTTACAAAGGTTTTCTTGACCGCGGACGGCCTGCTTTCGCCGCCATCGCAGCCAGTGAAAAAGGTGATGCGGTCAAACCGTGCACCGAGTGCGGATGCCCCACTTCCGCCGGAGTCTGCAACGTCTGCCGGATAAAGGAGCAGTTGCGCAAGTCTCTGGAGGAAGAGGGGAAATGAGCACTCCCATGGTTTCCGTGACCATGCCCTGCTACAATTGCGAGGAGAGCGTGGCTGCTGCGGTCGAGAGTATCCTGGATCAGTCTTTCGAGGATCTGGAACTTGTGGCCGTGGATGACGGGTCCACGGATGCCACTGCGGATGTGCTTATGAAGTATGCGGCAGAAGACAGGCGCGTCAAGCCAGTTCTGCTTGAACATCAAGGGGTTGTCGGCGCCGCCAATGCCGCCATAGCCGCATCTTCCGGCCGGTATGTGGCCCGCATGGACGCTGATGATTTTTCCATGCCGGACCGCATCGCCGATCAGGTCCGCATGCTGGATGATAATCCCGAAGTCGGACTTACGGCATGCAGGGTTGGTTTCGGGGGCGATAGGGAACAGTGCGCCGGCTACGCCCATTATGTGGACTGGATAAATTCCCTTGTGGAGCCGGATGAAATATATCTGAACCGCTTTGTGGAATTTCCTTTCGCCAACCCGTCGATAATGATGCGCAGGGAACTGCTGTGTGAACACGGTATGTTTCGGGAAGGTGATTTCCCTGAGGATTACGAACTGGTGTTGCGTTGGCTGGAAGCCGGGGTGCGGATGCGCAAGGTGGATGAGGAACTGCTTGTGTGGAACGATCCGCCTGATAGGCTTTCACGCAACCATCCCAAGTACGATGTGGATGCGTTTTACCGCATCAAAAGCAGCTTTCTGTTCCGCTGGCTGAAGCATAATTTCGGAGCATGCCCTAAGGTCGGCATTATCGGGTCCGGGCGAACTTCCCGCAAGCGCTATGAAATACTGGAGGAAATGGGGACGGAAACGGCCTTCTATGTGGATGTGGACCCGCGCAAGGTCGGGCATGTCATTCATGGCTGCAGGGTGCTGCACCGGGATGAGCTTCCTTCTGCTGGCAGCGTTTTTCTGCTTTCATATGTGGCCAGCCGGGGAGCCAGAGACGAGATTTCCGAATTTCTGGAAGAACGCGGCTACTCCATGGGTCGTGACTATCTGCTTGTGTCCTAATCGATTTTAATCCTTACATATATTTATAGCTCTACCGTGACCTGCTACCGTTTTGTTTATTGCTGGGGCAGGGCGTTCCGGGCTTCCCCTTCCGTTGTATGAATGGCGGCCATCTGGCTTATGCCCATTGAATCGAGCACGGCGCGGAAATTGTCCGACAGCCCGGCTATGAATACGTTCAGTCCTTTTAAGCGGGCCTTTTCAACTGCGTTGTACAGGGAGTCCATTGCGGCTCCGTTTATGGATGCTTTTTCCTGAAAGACCAGCAGCAGGTTGTTCCGGGTTGTGGTCAGGGCCTCATCAAAGGTATCCTGCAGCAGCCCTTCGGACTTTGAAGTAAGGCTACCGGTGATTCTGATTACGGACAGGCCGTTTTCCTTCTGCAACGAAATGTCGTCTTTTTTTTTGTGGGCGAATTCACGGCGGTCCTGTGAAAGCTGCAGTGCTTTTTCCAGGTCCTCCCGTTTTACAGGCTTGTTAAGAAAGTCTGTGGCATCAAGGTTCAGGGCTTTGATGGCCAGATCCATGTCTCCGTGACCGGTTATTACGATGACTTCCGCGTCCGGGGACATTTCCTTGATCCTGCCCAGAACTTCCAGCCCGTCAATTCCGGGCATCTTGATGTCGGTCATGACCAGTTCCGGCTGTTCGGACCCGAACAGGTCGATACCGCTTTCTCCGTCCTCGGCAGTGATCACCTCGTGTCCGTAAGCGGTAAGCAGCATCTTGAACATGTTCAAAGTCGCTTTTTCATCGTCTATAACAAGTATTCTGCTCACAATGGCCCCTGTGTTTTATCTGTTTACGCCTGATCGTCACTTTCGTATTTTGCGGCTGGAAAAGCAATTATGAATGCCGCGCCGTGATCCTTTTCGCTGACTATTTTGATGCTTCCCTTATAGTCGCGGACAATGCCATAAGTTATGGCCAGCCCCAAACCCATGCCATATCCTACTTCTTTGGTACTGAAAAAAGGTTCGAATATCTTGTTGCGGACTTCATCCGTAATGCCGGCTCCGGTATCCGCGACCTTGATAACCACATAGTCTCCGTCCCGGTAGGTGCTCACCCGGATGAAGTCTTCACCCTCAACGTCCGATGATTCCCGTTTTTCGGTAATGGCATCGCGCGCATTGTTCACCAGGTTGAAGAAAACCTGCTGCAGACGGTTATCCTGAGCCACAATTCGCGGTAGATTTTCCGCCAGGTCCATTTCAAAGGTTATGTTCTGCAGTTCGAACTGGCGGGTCACCAGAGTAAGCACGCTACGCACTGGATCATTTATGTCCACTTTTTCCGTCTTCAGTCCGGACTTGCGGCCGAATGCCCTCAGGGCGCTTATGATTTCAGCGGCTCTGTCCACCTGTGCGCTTACTTCGCGGGCTACTTCCTGAAGCTGGGCCGCAGGCAGGTCCCGTCCCTGTTCGGCCATGAAGGCAAGGTATTCGCTGCCCATTTTTATGGCGTTAAGGGGCTGGTTTACCTCGTGCGCAACCCCGGCTGACATTTCGCCTAAAGATTTCATCTTTGCGGCCTGCACAAGCTGGGCGTCCTTTTCGATTATTTCCGTGATGTCGTTTACAGCCACAATGATCGAAGGCTTGCTTCTGTACGTTATGGGGCAGGCGTGCATATTGACATAAACCGGAACGCCGTTTTTTTTCAAATGCAGAATCTTGGGGTAGTAGATGCAGCCTGATGGCCCCCCGTATTCCTCGGCAAATGCGCTGATGCATTCCTTGTTCGATTCCGGGCCGAGTTTGAGGAATTTTTCACCGATCAGTTCATCCCTTGAGTATCCGTACAATTCCGTTACTCTGGGGTTTGCGTCTATTATCCTGAAATCGGCACAGGAAACGACCAGCACCGGGTCCGGCCCGCTGTCGAACAGGGATTTGTATTTTTCTTCCGATTCCCGAAGCCTGCGGCGGTATAGTTTTATGGACCAGACCATGTTGCGGAAACTGTCCGCCAGTTGTACCACTTCATCGCCTTTTCTCTTGGAATAGAAGTGGCAGTTCCTGCATTGCTGGAGTTTTTTGCCGCCTTCGATACCGTTGTCCTGCTGCTGGCTGGAGAGATCGAAATGCCAGCAGGGAAAATCCGTATCATGGTATGCCGGGCAACTGGATATGTCGCCCGGAGCTCCGTCTGCCAGATCATCAAGTGTGAAGTTGAAGTTTCCTTTTGAAAGTTCGTCCGAGAGCCGGGTAAGTCTGCTTACCGGTTTTGTTATGTATTCCGCCAGCCGGTGACTTATTATGAATATGATGATGACCACAAAGGATATGAATCCCAGAAAAGTGAAGCGCAGGGTCGAGACAAGCTGGTCGATGTGTATCTTGTTCAGTCCCACATGGACGGTACCGATGCGGTACAAGCCTTCCCGGATCGGGACCGCGATGTCATACGCGGATGTTGTCCCCAGATCGATCAGCCGCACGGATTTGTCCTGACCTTCCGGAATAGGGTTGGCAATGTCCAGATTTTCCGGAAACGGTTTTGTAAAGGTGTGGCAGAGCACCTTGCCGTCCTTGCCGAGTACGAAAATATAGGTGATCAGGTGCTGCCTTTCCCTGAGCTTGGCTTCCTCAAACGAGAGGCTGAGCAGTTTCGGGTAATTGCGGTCAAGGATGTATCCCGCACCGCGTTCCGCTATGGAGTAGGCGATGGCCACCCCGCGCAGTTCCAGCTCCTTGGTCAGGGATGAAACCAGAATCCAGCGGGCCAGAAGGGCTATTATGGCGCTGATGATCAGAATTACCCCTAGTGTGGAAAAGAAAATCTTGTTTTTGAGGCTCAGCCCGGAGAAACGGTCCGCAAGTTTCGTGGAGATCACTGACCGATCCTCCCTTTCAGGGCTTCCCAGTTCCTGATCAGTTCAAACCTGCCGTTCCGGTAACTGGTGAAGTAAACCTTGTCCATTCCCTGATGGTCCTGTTCTCCGTACGAAACCGTTATGCCCGGTGCAATTTCGTAATTGTCCATTGTTTCAACGGCGGTGATGAATTTTTCGCGGGTCAGGGCCCGTCCGCTGCGTCTCAGTCCCTCTACCATTATGCGGGCGTTGAAAAATCCTTCCAGTCCGACAAGGTTCGGGGTTTCGTCCGGATAATACTGTTTCATTAGCCTGATGTAGCTCGCCGCCTCCGAATGGGAAAGATCGTGGTCTTCGCTGAACGGAGGTACAACCTGTGACATGATGACAGTCGAATTGTCGTTTCCGAGGTCCTGGGCAAACTGGCGGGCGCCTATGAATGAGACCGTGTAAAAGACGGGGTGCATTCCTTCGCTGTTCAGGGATTTCAGAAACTTGATGCATGGCCCGCTGGTGCCGATCATGAAGACAGCCTGTGCCCCGGAGTTTCTGATTCTCTGGACCCCCTCCTGAACTTCAAGTGAACCTCTGGTGTATGATCCACGGGCAACAGGTTCCAGCCCGAATTCCTTCAAGGCCAGTTCGGTGCCGGTAAGACCGTCGAATCCGAAAGCGTCATACTGATAGAAAACCGCGATGCGGGTTATGTTCAGGTCCTTGACCATATGCCGCACTGCTTCCCGGGTTTCCTGATAGTATGAAGGACGGATGTTGATTACATACCTGTTGAAAGGCTTGCGCAGGGCGTTTGCACCGGTGAACATGCCGAGCAGGGGAATGCCGGCGTCTTCCACCAGCGGCAGGATCTTAACTGTGGTCGGAGTCCCCACGTAGCAGAACAGGGCGAAAATCTTGTCGGCGATGATCAGTTTCTGCGTGTTTATCAGGCATTGCGGCGGATCGTAGGAATCATCGTAGGCTACCACTTCTATCTTTCTGCCATGGACTCCGCCCTGATCGTTGACGTGATTGATGTAGGCGAGTGCTCCGTGGAGGGTCTGCGTTCCCAGGTAACTGGCATGACCTTTAAGGGCCAGACACGACCCGAGAACTATCCGGTCGGAGTATACTCCGGGATTTTTTTCTTCGTGCATTTTGACTGTGACTGATCTTTCGCATGCGGCAAGAAGCAGCAGGGCAGTCAGAAGCAGAATCTTTTTCATCGGCAACCTTTATTCCGGATTGGCCAGGTTCATGGCCATGACCGCCTGTCCCTTGAAAAGGGTGCTGCGCTTGCGCGGCGGTATTTTCAGACTGCGCAGAAACTGAAAGCTCATACGGGTCAGCCCGAGTCCGGCTGTCCTTGCGGCCCTGACTTCGGCATAAATGAGGTGCGGCTGGAAAGTTCTGCGGGCAGGCATGTATATGAGCATGCAGATGATTACCCTGTCGTTGCGTGAAATTGAATTTATTCCTTCCCGAACGGACCCTATGAGTGCCAGTCCGCCCTTGGAAATGTCCACCACATGGGGTTTGTTGGAACGGGGAGGCAGGTCCTTGCGGTTGTCTATCAATATATCCGCTTCAGCATTGTCCAGAATGTCATCCACATCATAATCATCATGCTCAACGCGCCATATCTTTATCTTGATGAACCGCTGATCCGAAACCTTTCTGCGGGCGAAAACTCTGCGGCGGATGAATCCGAAGGAGGATGTTCTGGTTATAACTGCGCCTCTGTCTTCTGTGCAGCTTTTTATATTTCCGACAAATGCGTTAACCTTTTTGGAGCCGAGCGCCATTTCATCAAAAATGCATTTTACCTTTTCGCCGGGAGTAAGCAGTTCCGGGGTAACCATATCCTTGAAGGATACAACAACGTCTATTCCTTCCGTCCCGCTCACCGTAGCAATAGCAGCCAGAGTCCTCTGTCCCGACCTTTCTCCCAGAATATCCGTCTTGGCCCCGGTCATGACCAGTCTGTCCAGAATATCCCGGTCAGTCGTTCCTCTCCACTGTCTGCTGGGTTCATTTTTGTCCTCGGACTGCTCTTCCTCTTGTTGCTCGGTCTTTTTTTTAAGTTTATCGGCAAGCTCGTAAAATTTTACCTGCAGATAGGCTTTTGCGAGCATGATCAGACCGTATTTTCTTATATAATATCTGGCTATCAGACATACTACGCCGAGAAGAATAAGCGAAAAGAAGATCTTTACGGGCTGCGGAAGGGGAGGCAATCCGTAAAATGTGTTCTGTATGGTTCCAAGAAACCGTGAGTCTACTTTCGCCTGAATCATATTAAATGTATTTTTTTATTCTGTTCGCGCAGGTTTCAGACCCGAAGTCTTCGGTCCTGTTTCGTTACATTCGGCAAATGTAAAAAAAGGCTTCCGATCCTTCTGCTAATGCCCTGATCTTAATAATCAACGGACATTTATTCAATTAATTTGTTTTTCCGTAAGCTACCTCTTGCCGAGTTTGATTACAATATGTAAATATGGTCACAGTTTGGCAACAAAAGGAGAGAACATGCCCGGAAAAATTCTAGTTGTGGATGACGAAGTTCACATCAGGATGCTTCTTGAACAGACTCTGGAGGAGCTGGAGGATGATTATGGTGTGGAACTTCTGACCGCTGAAAACGGTGAAGAAGGTCTCGACTGTATCCGAGAAGAGTGTCCTGAACTTGTTTTTCTGGATATAATGATGCCTTATATGAACGGGTATGAAGTGTGCCAGGCTGTCCGGGAGGATGAAAGGCTGGCCGAGGTCAAAATAATTCTGCTGACAGCGAAGGGGCAGGAGGTCGATAGAAAACACGGGCTTGAGCTGGGTGCTGAAAGGTATATGACCAAACCTTTCGATCCGGACGAGATTCTTGACGTTGCCAAATCCATACTCAAACTCGAAGATTGATCATACAGCCGATGAACGAGGGCATTAAGCCGGAGATCCGGCTGAAAAAAATAATAAAACCCAAGAAGCTGAAGGGTTTTTTCCAAAAAGCCGCGCCGCTGCTGCCAGCGGGTGCGGTTTTGTGCGTCTATATAGACGCACAGCTTCTGTTCAGCTTCGGTCCGCACAGTGAAAAAGTTTCGGCACAGATCCTTGTGCCGGTAAAGAACCCCTCAGACGAGGATATGTCCATCGGGGTCTATGTTGACGAGCCGGATGAAATATCCGCTGCAGAAGCCGAGCGTTTCAAGGCTGTTCTGGAAATGCTGGCCTTTTCTATCTCCAATTATATAGAGTCCGAATCAGCGCGCAAACGCATCGGCGAGGAGACTCTTGCCAAGTACAGGGAGCTGGCGCTGCTGCACCGTTCCATTGTGGAACTGAACAATTCCCTGCGCCTGAAAGATGTTATCCGGGCCCTTTCCAACGAATGCCGCAATTCGTCTCTGCCTGCGGAAATGGGTGTAATCTATCTGCCTGAGGAAGGCGGGTTCAGCGTATTTGACAGCTTCGGTTTTTTTGAAGAAGGGCTGTTCAAGCTGCTGGTCAAGAATTCTCTGTTTGAAGATGTCATATCCAGCCTGCGCGGGGAGATAATTAACGATGTGACTCAGGACTCCCGTTGCGGTTATGGACTGCCGGAGAATGTCCGCTCCCTGCTCATAATGCCCATTCCCTCTCCAAGCGTCTGCGAGGGAGTTCTCATCCTGCTTTCTCCGTGTGTAAACGCTTTCAATGCAGCCCATCTCAAGCATGTTTCCACTCTGGCATCCGTCGCCGGAATTTCCATCAGCAATGCGTATAATTTCGAATCAATCAGGGTTCTGATGGATGCGCTGCTCAAGGCCCTGGCCGAGGCTATTGATGCCAGAGACCCTTTTACGGCCGGTCATTCGGACAGGGTTGCCCATCTGGCTGTATCGTTTGCCAGTCAGGTTTCCATGAGCAACGGTCCGTTTGCAGGTGTAACCTTCAGCGATGAACAGCTGCGCGAAATTTTTTACTCCGGCATCCTTCACGACATCGGCAAGATCGGAATCAAGGAAGAGGTTCTTACCAAGAAAACCAGACTGCCGAAATCAATGCTTGATGTAATCGGAATGCGCTTGAAACTTTTCGGAATCCACCACAAGCAGGAATGGGAAGAGAATTACAAGAGGATCAAAAAAATCAATATATCTCTCTGTCCGGCCCAGGATGATCTTGAATTCGTGGACCATATGAGCAATCTGGAATTCAAGGTAAACGGCTCTACAGTGCATATGATTCAGCCGGATGAACGCAAATGCCTGCTGGTTAAAAAGGGCAACCTGACTTCCGAAGAGCGGATGGAGATAGAACGGCATCCGGAAGAAAGCCAGCGCATACTGGAGCACATTCCCTTTCAGGACGATCTTTCGCAATTGCTGACCATTATCGGACAGCATCATGAGAGGTTGGACGGGTCGGGATATCCCCGTGGAATAAAAGGTGATGAAATACTGATCCAGAGCCGCATTCTGGCAATCGTCGACATCTACGATGCCATTACGCAGGAAAGACACTATAAACCTGCCACCCCGCAATCCAAGGCCCTTGAAATTTTATCATGGGAAGCGGATGAAGGTAAGCTGGATAAGGACCTGGTCAGCCTGTTCATTGAAAATATTTCGGAAATAGAAAGCGGGGCGGACTCCATTGATCTTGACCGCCCGGTATCGCCGAGGTTCTGCAAGATTCCTCGGAGTAATTTGAACTAGCCGGGAAGATACCGGATATTTGCCGGCGGACGGGGTTTTTCAGCCCCATTCATCCGGGGAGACCGTCATTTTCGGCTGCAAACCCCCGGGGTTTCCGGTATGTATCTGGTTCGTCTGAATATTCTGGCCTGGATGTGTCTTTTTTTTCTTCAGCTCTGCCTGCCTGCACAGGCTGAAAACAGTAAAAATTTCATACTGGGCATGTCCGCCGCGTTTACCGGGCCGAGCAAGGGACTGGGAATAGAGCTCTACCGGGGATCGCAGGCATATTTCGATAAGATCAATGCTCAGGGCGGGGTCAACGGCCATAAGATAATTATTCAGTATTATGATGACGGGTACAACCCGCTTCCGGCCATCCGCAACACCATAAAACTGGTTGAACAGGATGACGTAACCTGTCTGTTCAATTACGTGGGTACTCCCACAGTCACCCGCGTCCTCCCGGTCATCAAGCATTTCAATTCCAGAAAATCAGTCTGCCTGTACTTCCCGTTTACCGGGGCGCAGCCTCAGCGCGAGTTTCCCTATGAGGAATTCGTTTTCAACCTGCGTGCTTCCTATCGTCAGGAAACATGGGGGCTTGTCCATAACCTGTACATGGTCGGGCGTAACCGCATTGCCGTTCTGTATCAGGCGGACGCGTACGGCCGCAGCGGCTGGGACGGTGTGCGCAAGGCTCTTTCCGAAAAGGGGCTGAAGCTGGCCGGTGAGGCAACATACAGGCGCGGAACGTCTTTTGCCGATTCCATGAAGGAACAGGTCGAGATTCTTGCCACGGCGCAGCCGGACGCGATTATAGCCATCGGTGCCTATGAAGCCTGTGCTGCGTTTATCCGGGATGCACGGGACAAGGGTCTTGATGTGCCCATCTGCAACCTTTCTTTTGTAGGCAGTGAGAATATGCTCAAGCTGCTGCTGCGCGAAGAAAAAAAGACCGGGCATAGCTATACCGGAAATCTGATCAACACCCAGACAGTTCCCAGCTACGAGGACACAACCCTGCCTGCCGTTGTGGAGTATCGTAAGGCAATGACCGAGAATCCGCCTGCGCCCCCTGAGGGATTTGGAAAAGATTACGATCCGCTCAAATTCAGTTTTATCAGCTTTGAAGGATTTTTGAACGCCAAGGTTATGACCGAAATCCTGAAAAGACTGTGTCTGCACCAGTACAACGGCAATATTTATGCGGCCACTCTGTCGGTACGCAAGCTGGATATAGGTGTTGGCACTGAAGTCAGTTTCGGACGGGGAAAGCATCAGGGACTTGACGAAGTCTACTACATGACAGTCTCGGACGGTAAATTCGTCCCCATGAGTGACTGGAGCAGGTGGAGCAAATGACGATCAAAATGCGCATGTCCAAGATTTTTCAGAAAACCATGCTTCTGAACTTTATTTTGTTCGGGGTCATTTCGTGTTCCATGTCGCTTATGTCGGCACTTACCCTGTACAACCACATGGTTGACGAATACATCAGCAAGGGAAAGGCTATTGCCGGAAGTATCGCCAGTTCCAGCGTTGAGATTCTCCTGAACCGGGATTCCTCAACTCTGCAGGCCATGATCGATCAGTTCAGGGACAGTGATGGGGCTGCCTATGTGTACGTTCAGGATTCCAACGGAGATATCATCTGTCATACCTTTGTGCCCCGTGTGCCTGCAATTCTGGAAACCGGAAATATCCATCCCGAGGACACGGCCATAAGGCAGCTTGAGATTCCGGGATTCGGAAGTGTAATCGATATCACCAAACCCATACTTGCCGGGATGGCCGGCTACGTTCATGTGGGAATGGATAAGGATATAATCAACAAGTATGTCTGGATAGCAATTGCCAAATTACAGGTGGTGATGTTTTTCATTTTCTGGGGCAGTGTTTTCATCCTTTACCTGATGGTCAAGAAAATATCCGAACCGCTCTACGATCTGACCGAGTACGCAAAGAAGCTTTCTGCCCACGATTTCACTGCCGATATAGAGATTTCCTCAAATGATGAAATCGGGCTGCTGGCCGGAACCATGAAGAACATGGCCGAAGAACTGACCACCCTTATTGCCGGTCTTGAGCGCGCTGTGAGCAATGCTACCGGAGAATTGCAGGACACGCTTACCTATATGGAAGTTATTATCGATAATCTGGCTGACGGATTGCTGGTTGTCGATGCCAAGGGCAGGATCACTCTTACCAACCCGGCTTTGTCGGACCTGTTCGGTCTGTCCGGACAGGAGCTCAAGGGGAAGGATATAAAGAATTTCTTTTCCGAGGAAATGAATGATCTGTACAGGCTGGTGCGCAGCTGCGAGCATGAGATATACTCATCCGAAATTGCTTTGCAGGGGCGCCGCACGGTAAAGGCCGTGGCAACACCCATCCACAAATGGGAGTCCGAAGACAGCTTCAATATATGTCTTGGGGCTGTAATTCTTGTGCGCGACATAACTTATGAAAAGGAAGTGGATAATCTCAAGACGGATTTTATTTCCACTGTTTCACACGAGTTGCGGACCCCGATGACCTCCATTCTTGGGTTTGCCAAGATCATCAGAAAAAAACTTGAAAAAAATGTTTTCCCCCTTTGCGAAGCCCCGGACCAGAAGACCCGGCGGGCCGTAGATCAGGTTCGTGACAATATCGGGATAATTGTTTCCGAAGGCCAGCGGCTGACCGATCTTATCAACGATGTGCTTGATATCGCCAAGATGGAGTCCGGCAAAATAGACTGGAAGAAAGGACCGGTCGAAATGGGCGAACTCATAGCAACATCTATACAGACCACAACACCGCTATGGCAGCCCAAGGGAATTGAAATGGCTGTTGATATGGAGGAAGGTTTTCCGACAATCAGCGGCGACAGGGACAGAATTCTGCAGGTGCTGGTCAACCTTATTTCCAACGCAGTAAAATTTACGGAATCGGGAACCATCACCTGCACTGCGAGGGCCCATGAAAATGAAGTCCTGATCAGCGTAAGTGATACCGGGTCCGGTATTTCTCCCGAGGACCAGAAGAAAATATTCGAACGTTTTAAACAGGCGGGGGATACTCTTACCGGAAAGCCCAAGGGAACCGGACTGGGGCTGCCGATCTGCAAACAGATCGTTGAGCACCATATGGGGCGTATCTGGGTGGACAGTAAGCTTGGTGAGGGCAGTTCCTTTCATTTCACTCTGGCTGCGGATTCCCCCGGTGAACCGGCTCCGGCTCAGGTTGCTGTAGCCCGGCAGGATCGCAGCATTTCTAAGCCCGGCAGTCCCGACAGCCCCCTTATCATGGTCGCTGATGATGATCCTGCTCTTAACGAGTTTCTTTCCCAGGTGCTGGAGGAAGAAGGATATAGAGTTCTCACTGTTCTGGACGGACAGGAAGCCGTTGAGACGGCCAAACTCCGCATGCCGCAGCTGATAACCATGGACCTGAAAATGCCGATCATGAACGGGGATCAGGCCATCAGAGCACTGCGCAGCGATCCTTCCACCCGCCACATTCCGGTAATTGTGATCAGTGCTCTAGCGGAGGGCCAGAAAGCCGGTGGAGATGCCGCGCTGATAAAGCCCATCGACGAGAAGAGGCTGGTGGAAACGATTCACGGCCTTCTGCAGGAAGATCTTATTATGAGTGATCCCTGCATGGTTCTTGGACAGGAGGAGACAAATCCGGTGGAAAGCCTGCTGGTCATATGTCCGGGCAAGATCAATTATTGTCCGCCTGCGGAATTGTGGACCAGGGTTTCTTCCGGTTTCAAGGGCACAATTTTCATTACTGCGGAACTCAGTTCCGGGCTGGACCTGAACCGGTTGTCACAAACTCCTGATGTACAGATTGTTATTTTACCAGAAAACTGATAGAAGTTCTTCTCATGGAAGACGCAGCCAGATACGGAGTCGGTAGATTCAGGTCCTGTGAAAAATGCATGTGGACCGGACCGCTTGATACTTTTGAAGTGATTCCGGCACTTATTTCCAGCATGGATGTTGTACGGTGTCCCAATTGCGGGTCAACGCAGGACTGCCGTGAACGAGTGTTCGCACAGGCCGACACCCTGCTTCCGGAAGGGTTTACCATAGTTTCCGGCGGGCAGACCGGTGTGGATCGCGGAGCTCTGGACGCGGCCATAGCCTTGGGTATTCCGCATCGTGGCTGGTGCCCGGCCGGAAGGAAGGCCGAGGACGGAGTTATCCCTGCCTGCTACAATATGCAGGAAATGGACGATCCCCACTACTGGAAGCGCACCGGGCAGAATGTTTTGGATTCAGATGGAACACTGGTTTTTCCCGGAAACTGCAAATCAAAGGGAACGGAACTTACTATACGGCTGGCTAAGCAGCACGGAAGGCCGGTAGCAGTTGTTGATCCTGATTCCGGGTGTGCCGCTGAAACCGTAGCGGCCTGGATAGGGGCCGCGAAAATAAGAGTGCTTAACGTTGCCGGTCCACGGGAAAGCGGGTGTCCGGGTATATCTGCACGCACCAGAAAATTTCTGATCAGCCTGTTCTCCGAGATGAAAAAAGAAGGCTGTGATTAGCCGGTTGGCGTATGCCGGGAAGATCAAGTCGTATAGTCAGGCTGTGCGAAAATCAGTCTGTCTGAAAAACAACCTCATTTAACATTTCTTCCAATTCCGCACATATCTTTTGCAATTCTTTTGCGTCTTTCTGCTCCGTAGCATTGCGGACCAGAATCATTTTTTCAGCATACTGCGTATAGCCGAAGGTCAAAGCCGCCCCGCGTGATGAATGAGCGCATTCCCGGACCTCGGTAAAATCATCCTCCAGAAGTGAAAGTTTCATTTTATCCAGATCCTTCCAGAGTGATTTCATGAGCACCGGGGCAAGATCAATCAGGTCTGAAGCTATTATTACAGCCTTTTTTCTGTCTTCCAAAAAAATATCTCCCTATACGCTGACCACACAGTGCGTGATCTTTTTTATACCAACTCACTTTAGTTAAAATAAAAGAGTACTGTCACGGAATTATTTATTTGCATTTTCGCAACGGTCGGTTTTCCCCAGTCTGAAGGGGCTTGACTTCCTCATTCTTCAGTTTAATATATGAACAGTTGTTCATATATAAACATGTGAGGTCGGTATGACTGTTGAGGCAGCCTGTTGTGACGGGCACAATCCCGATTTTGATTCTGTCGGGGCGGTAAGGAAAGAATGCTGCCCGAAAGAGATGCTGGAGGAACTTGCGGCTGTATTCAAGCTGATGGGTGATCCGGTGCGGATAACCATATTACACGCGCTTTCCATAAGAGAGTTGTGTGTATGCGATCTGGCCGAGATTCTCGGCATGAGCCACTCGGCAGTCTCCCACCAGCTAAGACTGCTGCGGACCGCAAGAATGGTCCGGTATGAAAAGTCCGGCCGCAGGGCCATATACCGCCTCAGCGACAGTCATGTTGAAACCATAATGCGGACGGCACTTGATCACATGCAGGGATCGGGTTGTCCGCCGGAAAAGGAAGATTAAGTATGGATATTCTGACAGGAATAGCCGGCGAGTCCTGGGAGGTGCTGCTGCAGTCGGCTCCTTTCATGCTTTTCGGTTTTATTATAGCCGGGCTGCTCAAGACATTTGTGGGCCCGGAATTCATCAGCAGGAACCTCGGGTCAGGTAATACCTCAGACGTGCTGAAAGCGTCTATTCTCGGCGTACCCATCCCCCTTTGCAGCTGCGGAGTAATTCCCGCCGCAGCACAGCTGCGCCAACAGGGAGCAGGCAAGGGTGCCACCACATCCTTCCTTATCTCAACTCCGGAAACGGGTGTGGATTCCATTGCCGTGACCTATGCTCTGCTTGATCCGGTCATGGCGGTTATTCGCCCCTTTGCAGCTTTTTTTACGGCAGTGGTGGCCGGAATACTGGTGGACAGGAATGAGAAGAATGGTGCTGAAAGCACCAAGCCGCTTATTCCAGCACCGGTGCTGCACAATTTTGATGGCGGACATATCGGCCACGATCATGGTCATGATCACGGGGGAGAATGCTCCGGATCATGTTCGGAAACAGGTGCGGGTGATGACCCGATTGAAAGCGGCTGCTCATGCTCAGGATGCGGTTGCTCCGGAAATTCCGGGAAGCCAGACGGAAATATCCTGTCCAGACTGATTGCAGGTATGAAGTATTCCTTCGGGGATTTACTTCAGGATATCGGTTTATGGTTTCTGGGGGGAGTTATTTTGGCCGGTGCGTTCAGCTATCTGATTCCGGACGGGTTTATCGAGAATAATCTGGGTGACGGAATTTTTTCCATGGTGATCATGCTTGTCGCCTCGGTTCCGCTTTATGTCTGCGCCACCGCTTCCACTCCGATAGCCGCTGCTCTGGCTCTCAAGGGACTGTCTCCCGGTGCCGCTCTGGTTTTCCTGCTGGCCGGACCTGCAACCAACGCAGCTTCTTTCACGGTTGTGGCCCGGCTGCTTGGAAAGAGATCCGCATTCATATATTTAGGAGCAATAATAGGGTGTTCCCTGTTCTTAGGAGTGTTGGTCAACTGGCTTTACCACCTGCTCGGACTGGGCATAACCGGATGGGTGCAGGGCAATGCAGCGGATGAACATGGTATACTCTATACACTTTGCGTACTCATTCTGCTTGCCTTGATAGTAGTTCCCAAGGTAACGGCTTTGATTAAGGGTGAAGGAGTGTCCGGGCATTCCCACTAATTCTGTTCCAACGGTTCAACCAAGGAGGAATCCGTGACCGGAGAAGGTGTTGAAGCTGCCATTGTAATGCTGGTGATTATTTTTGCTGTTTTTCATATGGTCAGGAAGAAATCTCGCGAAGGTCTGGAAGATATCATCCGCCGTAATTCGGAGAAAGAATCGCGGGAAATGGACGATAACTGATTTTTTTGATTTCTCACAATGTCCATGCAGCAACTGAGGTTTGGAGCAGGCTGCGGATAGAATTCAGCCTGTTTCTTGAATGCGAAAACTGCTTAGACTCAAATCGGGTCTAAGCAGTTTTTCATGTGTGCAGTATAATAAAGTTTTCTTAAGCGGGGCCCAGCCTGCCGGCACGGTTACTTCTTAACTCCGAGAGTTGTGTTGATCAACTGGTCGGTAGTGGTGATTGTCTTTGAGTTGGCCTGATATCCGCGCTGAGTCAGTATCATATGAGCAAATTCTTCTGCAAGATCCACATTGGATGTTTCAAGATTGCTGCCTACCACTGAACCCATGCCGTTCTTTCCGCCGACTCCTTCTATGGCCTCCCCTGATGCCGGGGTTGAGCTGAAATAGTTGGAGCCTTCTCGTCTGAGCCCGAATTCGCTTTTGAAATTGTAAAGGTTGACCTGATACAGTCCCTGACTGAGTCCATTGGAGAAATGCGCGGTCATAATGCCGTCGGAATCGAAATCCACATTCTGCAGATAGCCTTCGCCGAATCCGTTCTGCGACTGGCTTATGGTGGATGAAGAACCATAGTAGGCGGTGGTACTGAGCGCATTGATCCTTCCGCTGTCCATCACGGCCAGATTGGAGGCGTTACTGCCCACGCTGGCTGCAGTGGTTCCCGGAAGTGTCCACGTATCGGTTGAGGACTGGATGCCCATGTTCAGGGAGAGGGTCTGTTCGCTGGTCTCTCCGTCGATACCCTTGAATGTGGCGTTCATGATCGGCAACCCGTTGCTGTTCATGGCCGCTGTGGTCCAGTTGTTGAGGTCCTTGGGGTCGGATGCACCGTCCGCAAGGGTGTATGCGCTCTGGTTGAGCAGAGTGCCGTCCCCGGAAAAGGTGAGCGTTCCGGTCATGAGCAGGCCGGCCGCTGAGGTGGCTTCTGTCGCCGCACGACCGTCGCTTCCCGGAGGAACTGTTACAATATATTCCCAGTACATCTTGTCGGAAGGATCACCATCGTTGACGACCTTGTCATAATAAACCACCAGATCGTGGGTATTCCCGTTCTTGTCATACACTTTTATGGATGTGTTGTATGCGTACTGCTCTGAATCAAGCGGGACATCGCTTGTACCGTCCCATGCCTGCATGAGCGAGAAGAACGGGGAGCCTTCAGTCTCGGAATTGTCCACTGACCCGGAATCAAGGTTTGTTCTGATTGAAACATCCGTTGTGGCCTTCGGGTCCGACTTGACCACCAGTACATCCTGCCCGGAAGCATTCTTTTCAGTCTTCATCGGCAGGGCGATGTTTCCGGATGTGGTCCCGATGTTTCCGTCGTTATCGATAGGATATCCCTGGAGTATATTGCCGTGGGCATCCACGAGTTGTCCGTT
This sequence comes from Maridesulfovibrio sp., assembly GCF_963677005.1. Lineage (NCBI taxonomy): Bacteria > Pseudomonadati > Thermodesulfobacteriota > Desulfovibrionia > Desulfovibrionales > Desulfovibrionaceae > Maridesulfovibrio > Maridesulfovibrio sp. The sequence continues at coordinate 116,751 of NZ_OY781616.1, forward strand.
TTTATCGAATATGAAATTACCGGCGCGGGTGTATAGGTCCTTATTGCCTGCCGGAGTTGCGACACGGAAGAATCCCTGACCGCCGATGGCGAGGTCAGTACTGCTGCTGGTCTTCTCGAAAGACCCTTCTTCGAAATTTATCCTTGTGGCTGAAACTCTGGCGCCATGTCCGATCTGGCCAACCGTATTGGATCCCCCGGCAGCCACTACTCCGGAAATGGATCCGACCTTGCTCTGGCTGTTCAGGGTTTCCAGAAAGGTATCGCCGCTTTTGTAGGCAGTGGTGCTCACATTGGCGAGGTTGGCGCTGATCTGCTGCATCAGCGTTCCGTGCGCCTTTAGGCCTGCCGCGCCGGTGTACATTGAACTGAAAGCCATGGGAAACTCCTTGAATGATCCTGAAGTTGACTCATATTTACGAGGATCATGCTGACCGTATAGCGGGAATTAAAATCCGCTCAGTTCAATGTAAGCAAAGGTCGTGCCTAAAGTTACAGTAAGCTTATCTCAAGGAAATGTAATGAAAAGTTAAGAACAAGGGAGGAAAAAAAGTCCCCGGTTTCCTTCGCCGGAAGGAAAAAGAGGAATAAAATTCAGTGCGTCTTAAGGCAGCAGCACTTGATTTGTGCGGAGCAGTCGGCTGCCATGGGAATTTGGTCCGATCTTCGGTTCAGACGTTGATTTTCTTCTCAAGATGTTTTTTCAACTTACGGGCCGGTGTGGACTCCGGGTTCAGGGCCAGACATTTGTCTACGTATTTCATCGCGTCTTTGCGTTTGCCTTCTTCGTATAGGCTGCGGGCAATGTTGAAAAAAAGGTTGTCGTCATTATCCGTAAGGCCGATCGCTCTGCTGTAGAACTCTACAGCTTCTTCAAACATTCTGTTTTTGCGCAGCGAGATGCCGAAATCATTAAACAGGTGCTTGTGCTGCTTCTCAAAGGCGGCATCAAGTTTTACCAGCCGCTTGAAAATATCCGTGGCCTTTTCGTCTTCCTGCCTTGAGAGGTAGCAAAGCCCGATGCCGAAGTTGGCCCTTATGTTTTCCTCGTCAATATTGAGCGCCTTGCCGTATTCCATTTCAGCAGTGAATGTGTTCCCCAGCTGGCGCTGGCGGTCTGCTTTTGCAAGGGTCTTGTTGAGTTCTTTTATGGCCGGAAATACTTTGGTTATATAAAGTTCAAGTTCGGGCGTGAATGATTCCAGAAGTTCTTCTTTGGTGATAATCTGGACTTCCCCGGACGGAACATCGTTCTCGTTAAGAGCACGCAGTTCTATCTCGCCTTTCTCGTTTTCTTCAGCAAAGTAGAGAAAGGACTGGATCACCTTGCGTTTGGTTGTCCCCGTCCCGATCTCCTGAACTATTTTTGTTGAGAAAGTGCCTCTGATTCTGGGCATTGATGAAGGTGTGGTGTCCATTTTATTCCAAAGTTCTTTTCCGGTGCTGCGTTATTTTCGAACTTAAGCTGCCGCAGGTTGGTCTGTCCAGCATAATTTCAAAAATGGGCGTACTCGATAATCGATTGAAAAAGCGGGAGATTCATAAGAATCTCCCGCTTGAAGAGTTCTGACGCCCGGGCGGACTAAAGAATGTATCTGGAAAGGTCGCGGTCTTCCACCACGTCGGTGAGTTTTTCCTTTACGTATTCGCGGTCAATGAGAATCGTTTCACCGGAGCGGTCCGGAGCCTCGAAAGAGAGGTCGGACAGAATCCTTTCCATGATGGTGTAGAGGCGTCTGGCACCGATGTTTTCGGTTTCATCATTTATCTTTTGTGCGTTGCCGGCTACTTCTTCCAATGCCTCACGGCTGAAGTCGATCGTCAGCTTTTCGGTCTCAAGCAGGGCCTTGTACTGTACAGTCAGGGCATTCTGCGGTTCGGTGAGGATTCGGTAGAAGTCATCCTTATCCAGAGAGGAGAGTTCAACGCGCAGCGGGAAGCGGCCCTGGAGTTCGGGAATGAGGTCCGAAGGCTTGGAGTAGTGGAATGCCCCTGCGGAGATGAAAAGGATGTGGTCTGTCTTGACCATGCCGTACTTGGTGTTGACCACGCAGCCTTCCACAACAGGAAGCAGGTCGCGCTGCACGCCCTCGCGGGAGACGTCTGTGGAGCTTCCGCCTTCCTGTTTTCCGGCGATCTTGTCTATTTCGTCGAGGAAAAGGATTCCGGTCTGTTCTACACGTTCACGGGCGAGTTCAGCGACATTATCCATATCGATGAGTTTGTCCGATTCCTGCTGGATGAGGATTTCATATGCTTCGCGCAGGTGGACTTTGCGGGTTTTCTTTTTGCCGGGAAACATTTTTCCGATCATATCGGAAACCTGCATGCCCATGTCTTCCATACCGGGCATGGACATTATTTCAACGCCGCCGCCCTGAACGGTGACTTCGATATCGACTTCGCGGTCATCCAGCTTTCCGTCACGCCACATTTTGCGGAATTTTTCGCGAGTGGACGAATTGTCAATGGCTGGTTTTTCTTCTTGCGGCTGGTTGGAGGAGCCGAAGAAACCCATACCCTGGTTCGGATTTTTCGAAGAGGGCAGCAGCAGGTCCAGCAGGGCTTCTTCCGCATTCTTTTCCGCTTTGACTTTGACCTTGTCCATCTCTTCCTTGCGGACGAGATTCACTCCGATCTCCATGAGGTCGCGGACCATGGATTCAACATCGCGGCCCACATAGCCGACCTCTGTGAATTTGGTAGCTTCCACCTTGAAGAAAGGGCATCCCGAAAGTTTGGCGAGGCGCCGGGCTATCTCCGTCTTGCCAACGCCGGTGGGGCCCATCATGATAATGTTTTTCGGGGCGATTTCATCACGGAGTTCGGGCGGGAGCTGCTGTCTGCGCCAGCGGTTGCGCATGGCTATTGCGACCATGCGTTTTGCATCGGCCTGACCGATGATGTATTTGTCCAGTTCCGATACGATTTCTCTGGGGGTAAGATTGCTCATTGTGCGGCCTTTGCGGAGTTATTTTTCAAGGGTTTTAAGAACGAAGTTGCTGTTGGTATAAACACATATTTCGCTGGCAATTTCCATGGATTTACTGGCTATTTCACTGGCAGGCATATCCGTGTTGCGCATAAGCGCACGGGCGGCGGAAAGGGCGTAGGATCCGCCTGAACCGATGGCAGCCACACCGTCGTCAGGTTCTATCACATCGCCGTTTCCGCTTATGATCAGTATGTGTTCGGCGTCTGCCACCATTATCATTGCTTCGAGCTTGCGCAGGTATTTGTCGGTGCGCCAGTCGGTGGCCATTTCAACTGCGGAGCGGACGAGATTTCCGGCGTAGGTCTGGAGTTTCTTCTCAAACCGTTCAAACAGCGTGAAAGCATCTGCAGTGGCTCCGGCAAACCCGGCCATGACCTTGTCGTGGTACAGTGTGCGCACCTTTACGGCGGAATGCTTCATCACAACGGCCTGGCCCATGGTGACCTGTCCGTCGCCGATCATGGCGGTGCCGTTATCATCTTTGACGGCCAGAATGGTTGTTCCTCTGAGTTCCATTTTCTTCTCCTGATTCATCTATTTCCATATGATGCGCTGCGCGCTGATTGACTGTGCTGCTTTTTCCCAGGTGCCGGAGGGATGGTTCCTTACTGAATCCATGAGGAAAAAAACAAATTGCCCTGAACATAAGTCCTGTGAGGGAGATGGCAAGGGGGAAACGGATATCTGTTTGATGAGAAATGGGAAACGCCCTCCCGATCAATTGATCCGGGAGGGCGTATTTTTGTTGGTAATCTGAAATTGTGCCGGATTTACGCGGCAGTCTCCCGGAGTTCCTTGATGGACTTTGCGTAGGCCCGGAAAACGTTTTCCCTGTTCAGGATTCCGATTATTCTGTTCGGGTCGTCATCGCTGACAACAGGTATCTGCCCGTAGTCTGTATCTACGAATTTGAGCAGGGCGGTGTAAAGGTCATCGTCACGGCGCAGGGTGGCCGGTTTGGTGGCCAGATCCTTGGTGAGGATCAGGTCGAACAGATCCGGGTTGAAAAGGTGGTTCCTGACGTTCTGAATGGTCAATATGCCGGTGATTACGCCCTCATAGTTTTTGACCGGAAAGTATAACTCATTGGTATTGGCAATGATGTCGGTCAGAGCCTTGAGGGTTGTCCCTTCTTCGAGGGTGGTTACGCGGCCGGGCTTGTAGTGGGTTTCAACCTGCAGGCCTTCGAGGATGTTGATTGTCTTGTCCTCGATGTGAGCAGGTGATTCGAACTTGCTTTCAACCTGATGCTCGTAAAGAGAGAAACTTCTGCCAAGCACAATGCAGAGTGCCGAGGCCAGCATCAGCGGCGCCAGCAGGCCGTAACCCTGAGTGAGTTCGCAGACCATGATGAGCGGTCCGATCGGGGCCTTGGCAACTCCTGCGAAAAATGCGGCCATGCCTACCAGTACGTATCCGCCGGGCTGGGTGACAATGTCCGGGTAGTACTGTCCTGCGAGCTGTCCGACTATGCCTCCGCTCATTCCGCCTACAAAAAGAGCCGGGGCGAACATACCACCCGACATTCCGGAGCCGATGGTGGTGGAGGTGGCAATGGTCTTGCCGATTACGATGGCAACCATCATCATCAGCGGCAGCTGGCCCATGATGGCCATTTCAAGCCATCCGTATCCTCCGGTAAGGAGTTGGGGGAAGAACATTCCCATCACTCCCATGACCATACCGCCGATTCCTGTTGCCCACATGAGGCCGAGTTTGTCCTTGATCGTGAAGAAAACCGAATATTTGATGAATCTGAACGTGCGGATGTACAGCCAGCCGGACAAAGTGCAGACCAGTGCAAGCACGATGTAGAAGATCAGTTCTCTGGGATCGTGAAACACGAAGCGCGGAATACCGAAAATAGGTTCGGAACCGTAAAAGAGAGTGAACAGCGAGTATGATACAACGGAAGAGATGACCGAGGGCAGAATCGCTTCGGATTCAAAGTCTTCGCGGTAAATAACTTCAATGGCGGTCAGTGCTCCGCCGAGTGGGGCTCTGAAAATGGCTCCGAGTCCGCCCGCTGCTCCGGCCAGAAGCATTATGCGCCGTTCCTTGGTGGAAAGCTTGAGCTTCTGGGCCATCCATGAACCGATTCCAGCACCCATCTGGGTGATAGGGCCTTCGCGCCCTGCGCTGCCGCCTGTGGCGATGGTGAACACGGAGGTGATCCCCTTGATTATGGGGATGAGCGGGCGCATAAGTCCGCCGCCCTGATGAAAGCATTTTATGGTGGAGTCGGTTCCGTCTGTTCCGCCGGAAACGGTTTCTGGAATATAGCGGTTGACCAGCCAGCCGGTTATCAGGCCGACGGCGGTGGTGCAGATGGGGATGGTCCATTCGCGCAGCGGTCCGGGAACTCCGTGAAAAAGCTCCTCCCCTTCCGGGGCGGGCAGGGAAAGTCCCGCAAGCTGGTTGAGAAAAATATATTTGCCGAATTCCACAGCAGCGAAGAAGGCCACTGCGATGATACCGGAAAGAGCACCGACCAGAACTCCCAGGAGGAGCCATCTGAAGGCACTGATGTTACGGTATGAGCGGACCAGTTCGGTCCACATTTTAAGCTTTAACAAAGGACTCATTGACAGGCTCCGGTTCCTGATTCCGACAGGTGCAGACCTGGGCGCACTTGTGACTCAGGATAGGACAGTATTGACCTGGCAAGCTGAATATCAATTTTTATGCGTTCTTTTAGTTCGTCCAGCCCGCTGAACTTGCGTTCCGCGCGGATGCGCTGGATGAAGTGAACCCTGATCTGCTTGCCGTATATATCGTGGGAAAAGTCCAGAATATGGGCTTCTACTGAAAGGGCTTCGTTTCCGAAAGTGGGGTTCTTGCCGATATTGGCCACGCCGGGCAGGACCTTGCCGTCCACTTCGACCCGTATGGCGTAGACTCCCTTCTGGGGGAAAAGTTCGTCTTCAAGCTTGATATTTGCGGTCGGGAATCCGAGCAGACGCCCGCCCCGGTTCATGCCGTGCACAACCTCTCCGCGTACCTGGTAGAATCTGCCCAGCAGGGGGCGGACATCCCAGACATTGCCTTCCTGCACCAGATCCCTGATTCTGGATGAGCTTACTACTGCGTCCTCGATGATGACCGGATCAAGGCGCTCCACGCCGTATCCGTATTTCTTCCCGAGTTCAGCCAGAACCGCGTAGTTTCCGCTGCGTCCTTTTCCCATGGCGTAATCGTAACCCACCACCATTTCCTTCATATTCAGCGGATCGATAAGAAACCGTTTTATGAATTCATCGGGGGAGAGTGCCGCAATTTCCCTGGTGAAGTTCAGGGCCAGAATAATATCCGGGCCATGCTGGGCGATAAGCTCCAGTTTCTGGGAAGTAAGGGTTATGAACGGAGGGGTTTTGCTGTTGACCAGAACCCGCAGAGGGTGCGGGTCAAAAGTTACTACAACACTTTGCAGCCCGTTGGCCTTGGCTTTCTGGCAGGTGCTGCAGATCAGCTTTTGGTGTCCTTTGTGGACGCCGTCGAAATTTCCTATGGTGACGCATGTGCCGTTCTCAGGCCGGGGTATTTCTTCTATTTTTCTTGAGATGATCATTAGTGGAGGTATTTTCGTTCTTTCAACTGAAAGTGTTGATCCATCGTATTTCGGTAATCTGTGCTGTGTCGGGGCGCAACCTTGGCCGGAAGGCCGGAGTTTCTCACTTTGCGGTTGTTTGACGGACAGATCGGAACCGAACTGTTTTGCATACCGGAAAAGGAGTACACTAGCTCATGTTTTTACAAACTACAAGCATGTAAGATGGGCTGATGCCGGTAAGCGGGTGAGTGTTCCGATTTAATTAACGGAGATGAATCCATTACCCCGGAGCGTTGCCGGGACCCTTGTCCTGGTCCGGATTTACGGCCTTTTGCAGTTTGACCAGAATTTCTTTCTGCTCTGCTGTGCGGGCCAGTCCTTCGGCCTTTTGAAGGTGAAATTTTGCCTGTTTGGGATTGTTCCCGTACAGGTCCGCATAGGCCAGCTGCACGTGTGCTTCGAAATAGTTTCCGGATTCTCCTAGCATGCGCCCGAGGTGGTAGTGTATTTCCTGATCGTGGGGGACCATCTCGGCCACCTTACGCATGGTCAGTATGGCCTGCTTGTAGTTTTTGCGCACTCCTTCGATTCTGGCCAGAAAAAACAGGGTCATGGCGTCCCGCGGATCGCGCAGATAGGCTTCACGCAGCAGCGGGGAAGCTTTGTCCATATTGCCTATGGTGAAGTAGAATCTTCCTTCTTCCCTCAGGATCAGAGTATCACCGGGACATTGGTTGTGAGCTTTTTCAAAGTATTTTGCAGCGTCCTGATTTTTCTTCATGCGCGACAGGACAATTCCCATACCGAGATTGTCCAGACAGGTACGTTTTTCTGCAGGTATGTTTTTGTAGTATGCCAGCGCGACTTCAGCATCTGTCATACGTGCCCTGATAAGGGTCTGGGTCTTGAGAAATTGTGCATCATCATCGCGGCGTTTGAAATACTCCGGCGGCATGCGCTGAAATCGTTCTTTCAGATAGTCTATACGGGTATCAAGTCCGGGGTGAGTGGAAAGATAGGTGGGTATGTTGTTGTTGCTGACGTACCACTGCCTTTGTTTCATAATCTTGAAGCTGTCCACCATACCTTCGGGGTTGAAGCCTGCCGCGATGAGGTAGTTCATGCCGAGATGGTCGGCCTCGCGTTCGTTTGCCTGAGTGTAGGACAGATACGCACTCTGGGCTCCGCCCATGGAACCGACAGCCAGTGCGGTTCCCAGATTGCCTGCATTCTCTCCCCCGGACATGCCGATGAGCATGCCTGCCAGGGTTCCCAGAGCACTGGCGATATTGATCAGTTTCATCTGCTCCATGCGCCGGGCAACGTGGCGCAGCGATACGTGGGCAAGTTCGTGGCCGATAACAGCGGCCAGTTCCGATTCGTGTTTCAGATTCAGGATGAGCCCGGTGTAGATGTAAATGTATCCACCGGGAACGGCGAAGGCGTTCATGGAATTGTTTTGGATGACTGCCGCGGTTATGGGAAAAGGCTGCGGAGGCATCTGGTGGGCAACCCTTGCGACCAGTTTCTTGACGTAGTCGGTTATCTGCGGATCAAGAACCAGAGGCATCCGCTGGTGAACCATCTTATCGAATTCCTTACCCAGTTCAATTTCATCCCGCACCGTGAAATCACCGAAGATGGAGGACGCCATGGCTTGCGGGGTAAGGCAGAGCATTACGAAGAAGATAATGAGGCCTGCAACGGCCTGTGTATTAATTTTGTTTCTGAAAAGCATAGGGTGTAGTATGGTTTTGTTTCATATGAGTAATGACAGAAGCCCGCAGGCTTCAAAAGGTCCTGTCCGTGTTTTCCGCACAGTCTAATCCATTACTCTTTGTTCCTGAGAATGGTAAGTTCTGTCTGTGTGGTTGTAAACCCCGATGCGGTTACGCCGGACGGGAAAACAGCAAAATAAATCATAAACCGGGAGGTTGGGTATGACGGTGTTGTCTTCAAGTGAACTAGCCGAAATCCTTGACCAGAAATTGCGGGTAACCCCTGAAGATTTGAGTTCATGCCTTGCGGAGCCTCCTGTTACAGCGGAGACTGCAATCGGCTCGGTAGAATATTCCGAAAGAGGAGAGGGGCCGGTGGTTCTGGTTTCTCACGGCGGACCGGGCGGATATGATCAGGGTCTTGTTATCGGGGAACTTTTTCGTAAAAGCGGTTTCAGGGTCATAGCCCCTTCAAGACCCGGATATCTTGGCTCTTCAGTTGAACTGGGCCGGACAGCCGAAGAACAGGGTGATTTCATGTATGCCTTGCTTGAGGCTCTGAACATCGAGGATGTAATTTCGGTCGGAGTTTCCGGTGGTGGTCCGGCGGCAAGTCAATTGGCAATCAGGCATCCTGACCGGGTCAGGGGATTGTTATCCATTGATGCCATCTCTATGCACTACACAAAGGTTGCCGAAATAAGCCATCTGGAGGAGTGGGTATACCTGAGCAGTCCGGGACAATGGCTCATGGGCTTTTTTTTCAAGCATTTTCCGGCTCAGGTAATAAAGGAGTTTCTGCAGACTGAAAGCACGCTGGACGGTCATGCCATAGGATTGCGGGTCAAGGAGATAATGGGCGATGAAAATAAATTCGCTTTTGTGAGTGCTATGATGGAAACCATGTGCAGTCGGTTCGGAGAACGCAAGGTCGGTGCGAAAAACGATATAACCATGGGAGCGGCGATTGAAAGACTTCCCCTGTCTTCCGTGCAATGCCCGTTTCTCATCGTGCATGGTCGGCAGGATAACGATGTTCCTCCACGCGATGCAGAATATGCGCACAAAGAGGTTCCGGGATCGCAACTTCTGTGGATAGAGGAGGCGTCCCATATAGGTTTCTGGACCTCCGCGGATGCCTTGGCGGCGCAAAGGTTCGTGCTGGACTGGGCCAAACATATCTGAGTTGTTTTTAGAAATTTAACCCGTCTGTATTGTTCGACGTAGCCTTGCAGCGATATAATTTTAATGCGGTCTGCCATTCAACGTGGCGAAGCCTTATTGGAAAAGTTTGGTTTTCTCAAATCCTTTTAAAGGGGTTGAGGCTCCCGGCAGGGCCGCCGGAGACATTTAATAAACAAGGCCGGAACCTGATAGTCAGGTTCCGGCCTTGCTGTTTTAATTCTCGGCGCTAATTCAGTGTGCGGACGGGCTGATTTTATTTGCCCATCATGTCGAAGAATTCGTCGTTGTTCTTGGTTCCTTTCATCTTGTCGAGCAGGAATTCCATGGAATCGATTGTGTTCATGGGGGCAAGGAGCTTGCGCAGTATCCAGACCTTGTTGAGCACGTCCTGATCCAGCAGCATTTCTTCTTTGCGTGTTCCGGAGCGGTTGATGTCGATGGCCGGGAAAACTCTTTTTTCGGCAAGCTTGCGGTCAAGGTAGAGGTCCATGTTGCCGGTTCCCTTGAATTCTTCGAAGATGACTTCGTCCATGCGGGAGCCGGTATCAATGAGGGCGGTTGCAATTATGGTCAGGCTTCCGCCTTCTTCTATGTTGCGGGCCGCACCGAAAAAGCGTTTCGGACGCTGCATGGCGTTGGCGTCCAGACCGCCGGAAAGCACGCGTCCTGATGAAGGGGTGACGGCGTTGTACGCTCTGCCGAGTCTGGTGATGGAGTCAAGCAGGATAACCACGTCACGTTTGCGTTCAACAAGGCGTTTTGCCTTTTCGAGGACCATTTCGGTAACCTGCACATGGCGCTGCGGAGGTTCATCGAAAGTGGAGCTGACGACTTCGGCCTTGACTGTACGGGCCATGTCGGTGACTTCTTCCGGACGTTCGTCAATCAGGAGTACGATGAGGTCTACATCAGGATGATTGGCGTTGATGGAGTTGGCTATGTTCTGGAGCATCATGGTTTTCCCGGTGCGGGGAGGGGCCACGAGCAGAGCACGCTGTCCCCGTCCGATGGGGGAGAGAATATCTATTACTCTTGAACTGAAATTTGTCGGGCCGTTTTCCATTCTGAAACGGCTGTCCGGGTAGATGGGAGTGAGGTTGTCGAAAAGGACCAGATTACGCGAATGCTCGGGAGGCTCAAGCCCGATTTCATTTACCCTGAGCAGGGCGAAATAACGTTCGCCTTCTTTGGGGGGGCGAATCTGTCCGGAAATGATGTCGCCCTTTCTGAGACCGAATCTTCGTATCTGGGACGGAGATACGTAGATGTCATCCGGTCCGGGCATGTAGCTGTAGGTTGGTGAACGCAGAAAGCCGAAACCGTCGGGGAGAACTTCCAGAACCCCTTCGCCGTATATCTGGCCGTTTTGCGAAGCGCAGCCCTGAAGCAGGGCGAAGATCAATTCCTGCTTGCGCATTCCGCTGGGGTTTTCAACTTTAAACTTTGCAGCCAGATCCATGAGATCTGACATGTTCTTCAGTTTCAGTTCAGTCAGGTTCAGGTTGTTTGTCTTTTTGTCTTGGCCCATACTGTATAACCGGAGTTAAATGTTAAAAATATCGAATTTTAACTGCAAAAAAAAATCCGTACAGCTCGCAACGATTCTGCACGCGGCAGTTTGCTTCAGCGTAAAATCAATGTGTGTATTGTATTGGATTTGTTTCCCAAGTGAGTGGCAGTTTTAATGCGCGAATTATAAAAATCAACTTTTGTCCATGATTCACGTATCGCCCTGCGGCAGTCCGAAATTCAGGTTTTGCATGCAATACATTCGAAAAAACGTAAAATGAGCATTCCTGCGGCTGCAACTTCTAGGGCATTAACTGAAAGAATCGTTTATGACAAGCTGTTTGATCGTGTTTTTCAGGATTCAGTTTCCTGTTTTTCAAGCACATCACTGAAAAGTTCGTTGATCTCGTCCTTTATTTCTTCCTGATCAAGGTCGAGTGCAAATGAAAGTTCCATGGAAACCAGTCCCATAGCCTGTTCCAAAAGTCTTCTTTCCCCAAAGGAGAGTTCCTTGTCCCGACCTATGAGGAAGAGTTCCTTGAGAACATAAGCTACGTCCTGCAGGTCGCCGCTTTTCAGTTTTTCGGAGTATTCGCGGTAGCGTCTGTTCCAGTTCTGGCCAGTGTATCCGGTGAAGTCAGATCTGTCTTTGAGGCATTCAAAAATTTTCAGTCCCGCATCCTTGTCGCAGACCGCCCTGAGTCCGACGTTTTTGGCGTTCATGACCGGGACCATGAGCGTTACATTATTGCTCAAAATGCGGACAATATAAAATTCGGCAGTTGCTCCGCCTATTTCCTGACTTTCAATACGTTCTACTTTGCCTACTCCCTGTGAAGGGTAGACAACCAGTTGGTCTAACTCAAACACTCATGGCTCCTTGGATTTACAAAAGAAATGCACACAAAAATGGAATTATGGTTTCCGGCGGGCATTCCGTTCAAATGTTGGCGCATTAAGTACGAACGGATGTTCCGAATGCTGTTGCGGAGGATTTCCTATCCATTTTTTTGAACCCCTGATTTAGTGTACTTTTTGTCCGGGGAATTATTGTGTTGAAAAAGTGTAACCGAAATGTAAAAAATAGTCTATGGCTGCTTTTCATTTGTTTCCGGCGCAAACGTGTGCATGAATTGCGTCGCTGTACCCTGTCCGCGTCTGAAATAAAGGTCGAGACCCTTTGTGACGGCGGCAGCCATCTGTTTTGCTATATTCAGTTCACCGGGTGAAAACTCTTCCAGAACATAATCTTTGACCTGCGATGAAAATTCCGGCCTGCCTATTCCTATCCGCACCCTGAAGAAATCAGGAGACCCCATGGACTGCTGGATGGATTCCAGCCCTCTGTGTCCGTTGTTGCCTCCGCCTTTCTTGAATTTCATTTTTCCCGCAGGGAGGTCCAGTTCGTCGTGGATGACGATTACACTTCCTACGGGAATGGAAAATTTACCGCAGATGGCCGCAACCGCCTTGCCGCTGAGATTCATGTATGTCAGCGGTTTTGCAATCAGCACGTTGCTGCCGGCTATGGCTGCGGAGAAAAGTTCATAATCGCCGGATAGCTCCAGCTTTTTGTGGCGCATGCTTTTGCGGGAAGAAGCAGTTTCCTCCAGAGCGTCCACGGCGATGAAGCCGATGTTGTGTCTGGTCAATGCATATTCGGGGCCGGGATTGCCAAGTCCGACTATGAGTGCCTTATAATCCATTGTGAAACCTTTTCTGAAAAGCTGGGTGCCTGAAAATTATTCCACAGGCTCAAAAAATGACAAAGGCCCCGGAAACTCCGGGGCCTGAATACACGTATGTATCGAAAGGCTATTCTTTGTCTTCTTCCTCATCTTTTGCGGCACCGCGACCGGCGGCACAGCGAACGAGAGCGAAGTTGTTATCGAAAACAACGGATGCACCTTCGCCGAGATCAATTTCATTGACGAAAACAGTGTCGCCTACATTGAGGCTGCTGACATCAACGGAGATGGATGCGGGAAGGGTTTCCGCGGTGCAGGCAACGGTGAGTTTGCTGCGGTAAACGGCGATACGACCACCCAGTTTTACACCGGGGGCTCTACCTGTGGTTACGACAGGAACATCGAGCTTGATGGCACTGCCGGGGGTTACACCGAGAAAGTCGATGTGGTTCACACGGGGGCGAACAGGGTCCTTCTGAACTTTCCAGGCCAGGGTGTCATAGGCTTTGCCGTCGACTTCCAGGCTGAATACGCGGGTGGTTCCGGTCTGACGGAACATTTTCGCGAATTCGTTTTCATTGACGGTCAGGATCATGTTTTCGCCTTTCTGGGTGTAGAAAACGGCGGGAACCAGACCCTTGCTGCGAAGCTTGCGGTTGGCGGACTTACCGGTTTCGGTACGAAGTTCCGCTTTGATGGTAGCTTTCTCAGACATGGTTATCTCCTTATGTGTTAACCTGCTGCCGCTCAAAAAGACCGGCAGAGGGTGGGAATAGGCTGTTTTAAACGAAAAGTACGCTTACGGAAGATTCGGTATGCACATTATGAATGCATTTTGCCAGAATCCCGGCGACGGATTTTACTTTGATCTTGTCGCATTTTGCGAATTTCGCTTCGGGTACGGGCAGGGTGTTGGTCACGATCACTTCGGAGAAGGGAGCCGCAGCCAGTCTGTCCATGGCCGGTCCGGAAAGTACCGGATGAGTTGCGCAGGCGATTACGTCTTTTGCGCCGTGTTCCATGAGAACCTTGGCTGCCTGGCAAATGGTGCCTGCGGTGTCGATCATGTCATCCATGACCACGCAGGTCTTGTTCTTGACTTCGCCGATGACGTGCATGGCTCTTGCCTGGTTCGGGGCATCGCGGCGTTTGTCCACGATGGCCAGCCCTGCATTGAGATGCTTGGCATAGGCTCTGGCGCGTTCGGTTCCGCCTGCATCAGGGGAAACCATTACCATTTCTTCGTCGCGGGTACGCAGTTCTTCAAGCAGAACAGGCGCGGCGTAGATGTTGTCCACGGGAAGGTTGAAGAATCCCTGGATCTGGCCTGCGTGCAGGTCGATGGTTACCAGACGCTGCATTCCGGCTACGGTAAGGCAGTCGGCACAGAGCTTGGCGCTGATGGGTGCGCGCGGGGAAACCTTGCGGTCCTGCCTTGCGTACCCGTAGTAGGGAACAACTGCGGTTACGCGTCTGGCGCTGGCTCTCTTGAGCGCGTCGAGCATGAGACAGAGTTCCATGAAATGAAAGTTGACAGGATCGCAGGTCGACTGGACTACAAAGACGTCACAGCCGCGGACGTTGTCCTGAATTTCAATGCGGATTTCGCCATCACTGAATTTCTCGCGCAGGCAGGGCGTAAGTTTGCTGCCGAGATGGTCACAGATTGCTTCCGAAAGTGCCGGATTTGACGAGCCGCTGATAATCTTGAGTTCACCGTTCATTGTCGGTCTCCACCTTGACCACTCGGGGACAGGAAAAGAATTTGGCAGGGATGGCAGGATTCGAACCCGCGAGTGACGGGACCAAAACCCGTTGCCTTACCAACTTGGCGACATCCCTGCACTTGATTATTTAAAAATTTACTTTCAATTATGAAAATGTGTGAAGAACTGAGACTGTTCCGGCAGCTTTTAATCCGGCAGCGGCTTTTTCGGCGTCGTTTCCGTTTTTGAAAAAGGAAATAACACTTGCTCCGCTTCCGCTCATCACAGCCCCGCAGGCTCCGTTTTTCAGCAAGTATTCCTTTGTTTTCCGTATCACGGGAAACTCGGGAAGGACAACTTTCTCAAAGTCATTTAATAAAGTCACCCTCGTTTTGGAGGCCGTTTTATTATTACTGCTTACGGAAGTTGTCAAGAGGAAGGATTCCATTTTTTGTTCCCAGACTTTTTTGTCCCTGCTGCTCCATGCCTTGTAGGCCCACGCCGTGTTGACGTGGACATCAGGGCAGGCCAGCAGAGCGGTGAGTCCGGAAAGATCAACCTCGCACGGAGTCAGAATTTCTCCTATTCCTTTTGCCCAGGCCGGGCCGTCCAGCAGAAAAAACGGAACGTCCGCTCCAAGTCCGGCGGCAAGGGCATTGAGTTTTTCGGCATCCATACCTGGGCTTTCCGGGTGAGTGTTCAGAAATTTCAACATGGTGGCGGCATCGGAACTTCCGCCTCCCAGTCCCGCGCCGGTGGGGGTCCTTTTAATCAGCTCCACGTGGAGTCCGGGACGGAACCCGGTTGCCGATGCATATCTGTCCCAGGCCTTGTAGATAAGGTTCTCTTCCGCCGGAAGGTCGAATCCTGCACAGTTAATGGTGCAGCTTTTTCCGGTCTCCGTTATTTCAAGAGTATCGAACAGTGCCGGAAAAGGCAGGAACAGGGTATCCAGTTCGTGATATCCGTCTTCCCGTCTGCGCACTATTTTCAGGTAGAGATTAACCTTTGCCGGGGCTGTCAGTGTTATAGTTTTGTTGTCCATGGTCCGTGTTTAACCTAAAGAGATTCCGTTAGGAAGAGTGAAAATAGCCCGCTTTTTATTATGATGAATCCCGTCCCGGATATATCCGGAACGGGATTGTTTTCGGGGGCAACAAACCGGATAGGAGACTATTTATCCTTCAGTTCTATGGTGCGGAAGATGTTGGTTCCCTGCCGCTTGATCAGCAGCATGACCAGACCGCGCTTCTTGCCCTGTGTGTTGATTATGCTCTGCAGTTCCTTGACCGAATTTACCTTGTGCTGGTTGGCTTCAAGGATGACGTCGCCAACTGCGATGGCGGCGTTTTCAGCCGGGGAATCCTGTCCCACTTCTATGACCAGCAGGCCCATGGGACTGTCCAGTCCCAGTGACTGTGCTTCGGCTTCACGGTTGATCCTGCGCACAACCAGTCCTAGGTCGTCGATGCTTTCTTCTCTTCCCTTGGGAGAGGCCTGTTCAGCCTTGGCTACCACGGTTTTTCCGTTGCGGTCGCCGAGGGTGATGCTCAGCTTTTTGGTGCTTCCCTGACGCCATACTTCTACAGTCACCTTCTTGCCCGGAGGCAGTGCGGCAACTGTGCGCAGCAGGTCGTTGGTATCATCTATCTTCTGGCCGTCCACTGTGAGGATTACATCACCGACCTTCATTCCGCCCTTGTCTGCGGGGTCGCCGGGGTTGACGGAGTTGACCAGTGCGCCGGTCTTCTTCTGCAGCCCCAGAGCCTTGGCCGTGTTTTCATCCGAGTCCTGTATGGTCACGCCGAGCCAGCCGCGGCTGACCTTGTGGTCGTTCTTGAGCTGGGTGATGACGTTTTTGGCCATGTTGCTGGGGATGGCGAAGCCGATCCCCTGTCCGCTGGCGATTATGGCGGTGTTGATGCCGACAACCTTTCCATTCATATCGATGAGCGGTCCGCCGGAGTTTCCGGGGTTGATGCTTGCATCGGTCTGGATGAAGTTATCGAACGGACCAGCACCGATGATGCGTCCCTTGGCGCTGATGATACCCTTGGTTACGGTGTGTCCGAGACCGAAGGGGTTGCCTATGGCCAGCACCCATTCTCCTACCTGGGCCTTTTCGGAGTCGGCGAAGTCCAGATGGGGAAGTTTCTTGTCCGCTTCAATCTTCAGCAGGGCGAGGTCTGTTTCCTTGTCACGGCCGATAAGTTTGGCAGTATAATCCCTGCCGTCGTTCTGGAGCTTGACCTTGATTTCGTCGGCAGATGCCACGACATGGTTGTTGGTCACTATATAGCCGTCATCGGAAATGATGAATCCGGAACCGAGTGAACCGGTCTTGCGTTTTTGTTTGGGGTGGTTCCCGCGCCCTCTGTTATTGAACTGTTTGAAGAATTCCTCAAAGGGGTTGAGTCCGTTTTGTCCGTTGCCGTGAAACTGGAAAAAATTTTCCATGGAGTTATCAACTTCAACTGTTTTTACAGTATTTATGTTTACGACAGCCGGACCGCATTTTTTCGCCAGATCCACAAAGGAAGGCAGGCCGTCCGCAAAGGCGAAGGCCGGTAATGCGAGAATTGCAATGAGAGTAAGTAATCCAAGATAGTTTTTTGATTTCATTTAACCTCCTCAAACTGCCGCCCGGAAAACGGGGCAGGCGGCAATGAGATGAAGTATAGTACTCTTTTTTCAAATGTAAATAGGACCGGAGGAAATGAGCTTTAAATTCAGCCGGGAAAAGATTCCGGGGCGGATGGAAAATGAAAAACAGGCAGGATGGGCTTGAACACCTTGCCTGCGAAGTGTAAACCGTGCCCATGAGTAACGAAAACAACGACAAGCCGTATTTTATGGAAGACGGGACTCTGGTCATTCCCTTTTCCTGTCCTGATCACAGCTACAAGTACTGGAAAAAGGAAGGCAAGAAACTTTCTGAAGTCCTTGCGGAAATCGGTGCTGACAGGGAAACGTGGAAGCGTTTTACCGCAGATCCGTACCCGGACGATGTTACGCCGGAAAGTCCTGCGGAAGACGGAGAGGATTAGCCCTTGTCCGCATTCCTCAACAGGCACGCCGCGTTGTGCCACTACATTCTGGGTTCCCTGCCGTTGCTGCTGATTCTGGCGGTGATCCGGTATCATTTTGCGAATGAAACAGAAGTGATGCTCTGGTTCAAGGCTCATGCGCACGCTCACCCGGACATCAGGAAAACGGCTCTTCTGATCACGGATTGGGGGAATGCGCTTTTTTATCCAGTATATCTCTGGTTTCTGATCACCGGGATAAGACAGCGCAGGAAATATTCATCACGCCTGCGATTTGCGCTTGTATATCTAGTTGTACAGTTGTCGATAAGTCTGCTGCTGGTCCGGTTCATGAAAATAGCCATCGGAAGACCGCGCCCCGGCGAGGGCCCCCTCTTTGAACCTTTTTCCGGCAGGGGGGCATACCATTCGCTGCCTTCCGGACATACTACGGAAATTTACGGGGCTGCGCTGCCCCTTGTTTTGAGATACAGGCAGTTTCTGCTTACCCTGATTTTGGGGATATTTGCCGCCGCGGTGGCTTTCAGCCGGATATATCTGAGCTGGCACCATCCCAGCGATGTGTTCTGCGGCTGGATGCTCGGTTCCGTGGCAGGGTTCGCCATTCACCTTTTCTCCCGAGAGGATTGATTAAATGCGTCATGAAAAAAAGTCCCTTGCATGGGACATTCTGGAAAGCAGCCCCTGGCTTTCCGTTCTCTTCCTCCTGTTCCTGCAATCCGTGTTCACCATGGACTACCGTTCCCTGTGGTTTTCGGATGAGGTCCGCTATGCCAACGTCTACCACCAGATGAAGGATGCCGGGCACTGGCTGGTCATGTATCTGAACGGGGTTCCATACCCGGACAAGCCTCCGGTATATTTCTGGTTTCTGTCGCTTATCGATAACCTGACCCCTGCAGACGGACCTTCCGTCTTCTTCCTGGGATCGGCTGTTTCCGCGGCAATCTTTCTTGTTTCTACGCTGGCTCTTGCGAAAACTCTTGGGTGCGGAAAGAAAACCGTTCTTGCAAGCGGTCTGGTCCTGCTCACGAATATTTTTTTTGCAGGCATTGCACATTATTCCAGAATGGACCTGCTGTTCGCCAGCTTTATAATCTGGGCAAACATATGCTTATACAAAGGTTTTCATAGCCGGAGCACTGCGCGGTGGTTTATTGCCGCTTTTGCCCTGATGGGAGTCGCCACATTGACCAAGGGGCCGCTCGGCCTCATCTTTCCGATTTTGACAGCTGTCTGTTTTCTAGGCTGGAAGAAAAGGTTCTTCCTGTTGCGCGACAAAGGACTGGCAAAAGGATTCGCCGTACTGCTGGCTATCCTTGCGGCCTGGGTGGTCGGAGCTATGATTGTGGATGGAACCTCTTTTATCCATAATATTTTCTACAAGCAGATTTATCAGCGTGCGGTAAGCTCGTTTCACCATGAAGAGCCGTTCCAGTATTATCTGATAGCCTTCCCGCTGGCGTGGCTGCCATGGACCACGGCCATTTTCGCTCTGCCGTTCAAAAAACTGTTCTGCACAGATTCTCTTGCGGCTTTTTTGGCCGCACGCAACGATGATGCAACTGACGGCCGCGACTGGGCATGGATCATGTTCATCAGCGGTTTTGTGCTGCTTTCGTGTCTCAGTATCAAGGTTCTTATCTATATCCTGCCGCTGTTTGCGCCTCTGGCCGTGCTTACTGCACGAGGGCTGCTGGGTGAAGGAGGGAATCCTCCGGCCATCAATTCCGCCCGGATGTGGATCGGTGTTGCCGTTGTCTATCTGGTGCTCGCAGTTGCGGCGCCTTTTGCGGAAGCCTTCTTCCCATTTGATTCAGCCCTGCGCGGTTTGTCTTTCACTGTGCTGATTATGGGAGTGGGCGGCCTCGGAATGCTGGCGCTCAGGAATTCCGGCGCGAAAAGAGGACTGTTGCTCATGGCAGTTGTTATGGTCCTGTGGCTCCAGCCGCTGGCCCTTTACACTCTGCCGTCACTCGATCCGGTTATGAGCCCGCGCCAGACTGGTGAAATGATGAAACACTATGTGGAGCAGGGTAGTTATCCGCTGGCCCACAAAATTTATTCCGGCATCTTTTCCTATTACGCCGGAACGGATATTCATGAAACAAGTGACATGGATGAGATAAACTCACTCCTGAACCAGAAGGATGATGTAATTCTGGTCATGCAGAAAAAATATTATGACAAATGGAAAGACAAGCCTGACGGGATAAGGGTTATAAATGAACAGTTCATTTCCGACCGGCCCTATGTGCTGATCAAGAAATGATCTTTTAATGAAATACGGGAAAATCCGTTCCAGGTTTGGGACGGATTTTCTATTTGTTTTTTATGCTGATTTAGATTTTAAAAAGTATTGCACCATGATAGAGTGTATTAAAAGCCCCGGTACCGGGTTGGATAGCCATATGATCAGGAAGTAGAAGGAGGGCCGGATGGGCAGGTCGAAAAACATACTTTTTGTCGACGAAGACAAGGCTCAGTTGCAATTGCTGGAAAAGTTGATCGAGCCGTTACAGAAACGCTGGAAAGTCTGCTTTGCCAGCAATGCCGAAGAGGTCATGGATCAACTCATGACTCGTCCTTTTGATATCGTTGCAACCGAATTGCATATGGAAGGGTTCGCAGATGGAGAACTCCTGCACGAGATAAAATCCCGTCAGCCCGGCTCAATCAGGTTTATTACTTCCGCCGAAGTGCAGGCCGAAAATTTTCTCCAGTATATCAATTCCGCGCATCAGTTCATTTCCAAGCCGTATGTTCCTTCGGAGTTCTTGAGTAAAATCAAGAAAAGCATGCGGCTCAAAAATATTTTTCTCAACGAGCGTGCTGCCAAAGCCATTGCTTCCATAGATGAGCTGCCGTCCCTGCCCGATCTTTATTTCCGGCTGGAAAAAGCCCTCAGAAAGGAAGACGTCTTCATCGGTGAACTAGGCAGGATAATAGGCGAAGACATGAGCATGAGCGCCGGTCTTCTGAAAATCGTAAATTCTCCGGTTTTCGGCCTGTTTTCAAAGGTGACCAATCCGGAACAGGCTGTAACGCTGCTGGGGCTGGACGCGCTCAAAGGTATTGTCATGGGCTTGTCCATGTTCAATTCAGCGGATTTAAAGGG
Organism: Maridesulfovibrio sp.; assembly: GCF_963677005.1. NCBI lineage: Bacteria > Pseudomonadati > Thermodesulfobacteriota > Desulfovibrionia > Desulfovibrionales > Desulfovibrionaceae > Maridesulfovibrio > Maridesulfovibrio sp. Next base: position 137,266 of record NZ_OY781616.1, read on the forward strand.
ATTGGATTTTTCCATTGCGGAACTCGGTGAGCACTGCCAGTATACAGGATTGCTCGGCAGGGCCATTGTCAGGTCGGAGGACGCCTGTAACGAGTTGTGCGAAAATACTTTTCTTGCCGGATTCCTGCACGATATAGGGAAGCTGGTGCTTGCCACATCATATCCTGACGAATATCGGATGATCCTCGGTCTGGTGCGCGAGGATGCTGTTTCCATACAGGATGCGGAAAAGGACATCCTCGGGTTTACCCATGCCGAGGTAGGGGCCTATCTGCTGGCCATATGGGGATTCAACGAGGATGTGGTAGAGGCGGTGTACTGCCATCACGATTTGTCAAAGCTGGGCAGCACGGATTTAAGCCCTGCGGTTGCTGTGCATGTGGCAAATACTTTTGACCATGAACTGCGGTTCCCTTGTCAAAAATGCGCTCCGCACCTTCTTGATGCCAGGTGGCTGGAGATTCACGGTTTTTCACCCAGTCTGGTCGGCTGGCTCAGTGTCTGCGCGGAACACCTTGAGCAACTGCCCGGAACAGATTGATCCGGACCGGGCTGTCATTCGGCAACTACTTTATTTTTTTAAGTCGCACGGCTGTGCCGTAGCAGGAGTAGAATTTATCCCCTTCCGGGTGGAAGGAGACCGATTCGCGGTATCCGAGTATGGCATCCGCATTGGCGTCCACGGCCTGGGCAATCAGTCCGTAAAAAGCATTGTCGAAGTTGTAACTTCTGCAGACTATCAGTCCGAAAGTTCCCACCACCTCGCGGTTGGGCACGTTTTCAGTCGTTACTATTTTTACTCTGCCGCCAAGGTAGAGATTGCGGGCCATATCCAGCCGCTGGTCTTTCTTGGCGTCTTCCACCGACCTGCGGTCCTTGCGGTTTGGAGAACCGAACATGAGGGCCATAATTCTTTCCTTTTCAGTTTGTTAACAAGCACACTGTCGATGAACTTCTGCCTTATTTCAAAAACTGTTTCAAGTAGATTAGCTGCCTGTTGCCCACAAAATCTATCTGCCGCTTTTTCAGCTGTGTTTTTTCCTCAAGTCACGGATTTTCCGGAAAAGTAGTCCCATCTGTTCCGCTGTACGGGTCAGCGCCGTTCGCGCAGCTTCCTCTGAATCCGATTTACAGGCTCTTTCCAGTTCCAGCGCTGCTGCCGACAATGCTGCAGCGGAAATATTGGCCGCAGAGCCTTTCAGAGTATGTGCTTTTTCTCCGGCTTCCTTGAGCTTGCCGCTGTTTATCATCTCATCCGTTTCGGCGCAGAAATCCGTGTTGTATTCTTTGAAGTTGCCGACGATCTTAATCAGTATATCCATGTCTCCGCCTATGCGTTCCAGAGCATCGTCCAGGTCTAATATTGCTGCACTATTGGTTTGCGGTATTGCCGCAGGTGGCGGATTGCTGCTTTCGTGTTTTTTCTCGGTCTGTTTTTCGGCCTTAACTAAAAATCGGCGCAGGGTGCTTATCAGCTGTTCTTTATCGATGGGTTTGGAAAGATAGTCGTTCATTCCGGCTGTCAGGCATTTTTCCTTGTCCCCGCGCATTGCGTGTGCGGTCATGGCGATGATCGGTAGGTTAGTAAGCCCCATCTGGGTCCGGATTATTTCTGTTGCCTGGTATCCGTCCATCTCCGGCATCTGGATGTCCATGAGCACAAGGTCGAATGTCTCCTTTTGTATCATGGATACGGCTTTGCTGCCGTTGGAGGCACTTTTCATATCAACTCCGGTCGGTGCAAGAATCTGTTCAGCAACCTGTCTGTTGATGGGGTTGTCCTCCACCAGAAGAATCCTGAAGCCGCTGAATTCTGCGGTCGGTTGGCGGTGCGATTCATGGAAAAAGTCTTTGCGCACTTCGTACCCGAATGTGTTCATTATGGAGTCAAAGAGAGGCTCCTGCCGCAGGGGTTTGGTCATGAGCCTGTTAATGCCGGCCTGGTCGGCTTTTGCCAGAGCCGCGTCCACATCCGTGGACGTGATCATGAGAATGGGCAGTTCCTCCCGTGAAAAATTTTTCCTGATAGCCTTGCAGACTTCGTCTCCGCCCATACCGGGGAGCTTGAGGTCTACCAGCGCCATTCTGAAATGGTGTTCGGAGCCGCTTGCCAAGAGGTCAAGTGCATCCTCTCCCGATGCTGCAGAAACCGGGGAAAATCCGAATTGCCTGAGGTAGCGGGAAAGAACGCTTCTTACAGCCAGATTGTCATCAACGACAAGAACTTCTGCGCCCTGCAGTTCTTCAGGCAGTGAAAAATCATTTGAAGATGTGTCCGGAGCCACTTCCGGGACTATGGAGAAATAAAAAGTGCTGCCCTTGCCGGGACTGCTGCGCACCCAGATATTTCCCCCCATAAGTTCTACAATCCCTCTGGAAATGGTCAATCCGAGCCCTGTGCCGCCGTATTTACGGGTTGTAGACCCGTCCGCCTGTCTGAACGGCTCGAAAAGATAGGGCTGGATGTCCTCGGATATGCCGATCCCGGTGTCCTTTACCGCAAACATAATTTCCGATTTTCCCGGTGCAATTTCAGTTGCGGAGACGGTGATGGTTATTTCGCCCTTGTTTGTGAATTTGAAGGCATTGGCGGTCAAATTGATAAGAACCTGCCGCAGCCTTAAGGGGTCTGCAATTACGCGCTTGGGAACATCCGGATGGATGTCTATGGCCAGTTCTGTCTGAGAATCGACCATCTGGTCAACGAAAAGATCCGAAACATCATGGACCAGCCGATGCAGGTTGAAGTTGACCTCCTCAAGACTTAACCTGTCGGCCTCCATCTTGGAAAAGTCGAGGATGTCGTTAATGAGTCTGAGCAGGACCCGTCCTGAACTGACTATGATTTTGAGGAATTCTCTTTGCTTGGAAGTAAGGTCGGTGGAGAGGGTAAGGTCCGCCATGCCGATGATTGCATTCATCGGGGTTCTTATTTCGTGGCTGACGTTGGCCATAAACTGGCTTTTTGACTGGGAGGCTGCTTCTGCCGCGTCTCTGGCCTGTTCCAGTTCCCGGTTGATCTCCTTCAGCTCCCGGTAGCTGTTTTCCAGGTTCTTGTTGCTCTGGTGTATTTTTTCCTGCAGCTGTCCGCTGTATTCCTTGAGTTTCTGGTCCTGCTCTTCAATCTGCTGCAGCATGTTGTTAAAGTTGTCCAGCAGGGTTTTCATTTCACCCTGTGATTTGAAATTGACCCTGGCGCTGTAGTTCTTGTCCACGGAAATCTGCTTTGCGGTCTGGGTGAGTCTGATGATCGGTGAGATCAGTATGCGGTGCATGGTAACAAACAGTGTCACCATCAGCAGCACAACCAGCAGCACGGTGCGCATCAGGGACTTCAGAAGGGACTGGTACAGTTCGTCCTGAATGAATTTCGGAGTCAGGAAAACTTCCACCGCGCCTATGGGCTGCCCCATGATTGATATTTCGGCTTTGCGCTTGATCAGTCTTCCGGTGGGCCAGTTGTCGAAGTCTATTATGTTCCATTCGCGGTCACGGGTTTTGCCTGAAAAAACGTTTTTGCCGTTATCCTCGGTTACCAGTATCGCCTCAATCCTTTTATCAATCATTTCCGAAAGGATAATTCGATTTATGGCCGCCTGGTCAACGTTCCAGAGCGGGGTGATGAGTGACTCGGACAGTCTTTCCACCAGTCCGTCGGCCTTTTCGTTCAATTCCCGCAGCATCTCGCCGCGCATGGAGGTATAATCATATGCACCCGATATTACGAAAGTAATGAGTGAAATGAATATAATCAGCAGGCCGATCCTGGTCTGGACTCTTTCCGGGTTGAATGGTCTCATGTTCAATAAGGATAAGGGATTAGCGTAGAGGGGCACTCTACGGATGTAGACAACTTTCTAGCATTGCAGCATATTTGTTGCAACATAACTTTTGATGAGTCGGCTGCCGTGCGGTCTTTCCGCAAGTCCGGGGTCTTATCCCTTAAGGCGACTGGGCTGTTAAACACCGCCTGAAAGCCGGCAGCTAATTTATGGACAAGCTTTCCTGCAGACGTTACTTAGAGCCGAGCATAAATTTGAGGAAGGACATAAAACGATGAAAATAGCACTGTTACAGCTGAATCTGACCGTAGGGGACATTGAGGGTAACATTAGCCTTATTCTGGACGGAGTGAACAAAGCTGCCGGACTCGGAGCGGAACTCTGTGTGACATCCGAACTGGCGATTACCGGATATCCGCCTCGGGATCTGCTGCTGAATGCTGATTTTGTGTCCCGCTGCCGGGATGCGGTGGATGAGATTTCCCGCAGCATGCCCGAAGGAGTCGCCCTGCTTGCCGGCGGGGTGGACCTTAATCGCGAATATGCCGGGAACCCGTTGCGGAATGCCGCCTGGCTTATAAGGAAAGGAGTCGAGACGGAAGTCTTTTATAAATGGCTCCTGCCCACATATGACGTTTTTGATGAACAGCGTTATTTCGAACCTGCGGATACAGTAAATTACTTTGATTTCAAGGGCGTCCGTTTCGGCGTGACCATCTGCGAGGATGTCTGGAACGATCGCGAAGGCTGCGCGCATAAACGCTACGGCGGTAATCCCATACCGGACATTGTGGAGAAAGGCGCGGATGTCCTGCTCAACCTTTCCGCTTCCCCGTTCAATGTGGGCAAGCAGGGCGAGCGGGAGAAGCTTCTTGCGGACATTGCCACCAAATATAAAATGCCGGTCATGTACGCCAATCAGGTCGGCGGGAACGATGATCTGGTTTTTGACGGCAGAAGCTGTGTTTTTTACGCGGACGGCAGACTTGCCGCACGCGGTAACGGATTTTCCGAGGACGTGGTTGTGGTTGAAACCGACGGTTCCGGCGGGACCGTGGCCGAAGACGATTTCTGCGAGGAATCCGAAGCATGGCGGGCCATGGTTCTGGGATTGAACAATTACCTTTCCAAGACCGGATTTTCCAAGGTAGTGCTTGGGCTTTCCGGGGGCATAGATTCCGCCCTGACCGCAGCCGTGGCCGCAGAAGCTCTGGGGCCTGAAAATGTAACCGGAGTTCTTATGCCCTCGCCGTATTCCAGCAAAGGCAGCGTGGATGATTCCCTTGCCCTTGTTGAAAACATCGGTATCCATTCCGTGACCATCCCCATAAATAACCTGATGAAGGAATTCGAACAGGCTCTGGCGCCCACCTTTGAAGGGCTTCCCGAGAATGTCACCGAGGAAAATATCCAGTCCCGCATTCGCGGCAATCTGGTGATGGCCATCTCCAACAAGATGGGAGCCCTGCTGGTGACGACCGGGAACAAGAGCGAGCTGGCAGTCGGCTACTGTACTATTTACGGGGACATGGCCGGAGGGCTGGCCGTCATATCCGACCTGTACAAGACCCTTGTCTTCCGAATCTGCCGCTGGCTCAACGAACAGGGCCGGGGAGAGATCATTCCTCCTTCGATAATTACAAAACCGCCGTCCGCAGAACTGCGGCCCGGACAGAAGGATGAGGACTCCCTGCCGCCGTATGATATTCTGGACCGCATCATCGAGTTGCGTGTGGAGCGTCATCTGGCTGAGAGCGAGATCATCGCAGAAACCGGCTTCCACCCGGAAACCGTGCGTTATGTGCTGCGGTTGATCAAGATATCCGAGTTCAAGCGCAAACAGGCCGCTCCGGGACTTAAGATCACATCACGAGCTTTTGGCACCGGTTGGAGAATGCCCATAGCCTGCCGCTTTACCGGGTGAGCGTAATACCTGAAGTAGAGTGTGTAGCCTAAGGGACTATTGTTGCTCTCTTTGTTCCCGCCGGGAATATTGCCTAGCCTAATGGCTAGAGCAGGAATCTCGAAACCATTCATGAAATGATTAGGGATTCCAAAGGTGATGATCCATCTCTGCTCTCCATATTCCTAAGACTCGAAGCGAACTTCTCGCCTAAGGGCTATTGGGCCTTTGGCCGTCGGCGGTGAAATCAGATAAGCAAAAGCGCGAAGCGCATCAAATTCGATCCCCCCCGCCGATGGGCAGTTTCGGCGGGGGGGATACTGATGATGGAAACACGTTAATTTTCTTTGTTTGTGGAATCCGCTTTTCAGGCAGCCTGTCTGTTTTCGTCAAGACACAGACAGCGGTCCATGTGGCGGATTTTTTTGAGCGTTTTTTTGATGATTCTCTTGTAGTGTGGAAAATCCTTCGGCTCGTAGCTTGAGCGCGCTCTTGCCAGACCCGCGATATCGAGAATTTCGTTGTACAGGTAGGGCAGGTAGAGCGGGTCCTGACGGATGAAGAAATACACTTCGTGCAGGGCCTTATGGATTTCCTTCTGGTTTTTTGCATGCTTGCGGAAAAGCTTTTCCAGTCGCTTGGTTACTCGGTTGAGGGAGGCTGTCCAGCGCGGGCTTCGCGGCTCAAAACGCGGAATTTTTCTGGGAGTGCGGGCCATGTTCATGGCGGTCATGAAATAGTCCATGCGGCCCGGAACCGAAGCAAGGAGCCCTTCCATGTGCACCTTGTGCATGTCCACGTTGGGCGCTCCGATGATTTCCGCTCCGCCGCCGTACAGGTTGAAAATTCCTGCGTTCAGCTTCTTTATGTCGTCCTCCATCTCACGCTTGGAGGACAGGTACTGAACGGTGGAGGTTATGTCTTCTCCCTCGGCATTCTTTAAATCAACAAGGATGCTCTTGTTGTAATTGGCATTGGCGTTCTGGTGCCCTTCGGCATGAGAATGTCTGCCTTTCCAGGCGAAGTCCTGGCCGACCAGCAGGATGTGTTCGAATCCGCACCAGTCCAGAAATCTTGCCAGGGTAACGCTGACGTTACTTCCGGCATCGAATATCTCTTCGTGGTTGTTAAGGGCGAAAGTTCCGAGACCGCCCATGGTCCACATGGGGATGGTCGGTCCGGGGTATTCGGAAAGAACCTTGTGGTCCAGCTTGGTGGAGTAGATGAGCGGAATATCCTTGGCCCATTCCTTATCCAGCTGTCCGTAAACTCGGCCCATGGAGGCGTTGTAGTCGATACCGATGCAGAAATGCGGCTTGATGCCGGTTTTTTGAACTGCCGGAAGTCCCTGAAGCGAGGTTGTGTAGATAACCTGCCCCGGATTTTTTGCCAGTTCCGGTCCGAATTCGGCCAGCGAAGGACCGGCGCCGAGTACTACTGCTCCGAGTCCCTTACCCGCCCCCTTGAGCGGGGTGATGGAGCCATCGTTCACCGTGCGCGAAAAATTGTCCAGTTCGTTGCCGACCATGACGTCCTGCTTCAACCGCAGAGTGGTCATCTCAACGCTGAAAGATTCCATTCTGTTTCTGATGGTTGCGGCCCAGCGGGCATACTCCGGTCCGATCTGCTGGCTGGGCAGGTCAAGCCGCAGATAAATTTTGCCGTATACGAATTGAAGGTCGAGTTCTTTAATGATACTCATCAGTGAGTTTTCATCGACTGTGCAGAAATGGAGCTTGCCGCTTTCCATAAACGGCCTGTAATCGGTCTGTCCGAGGCAGGCCAGGAGCAGTTCGGGATTGGGCTCGGATACAATTACCTTGTGGGTGTCAGGGGTGCTCATCAGCACGTGGTTCAAACCGTATCCCACGTTGCAGCCGACAATGAATGTCGCACTTGTGTCAGCCTTTTCGGTAACCTTCCAACCCTTGTAGACGAGGTTCGGCATGAGGGTTTCGAATATGCCCTTGCCGTTTTCCATCTTCCAGTCGAGAATATTCCATCTGTTTTTGAAGAGTGAACCCTTGAGTTGCTCTTCGTCAATCTCCTGACTGCTCAGCCAGGAGTAAAAGGGCGGGTTGTATGTTGCTAACGCTTCGATGTTGTCTTTAAGAAAAGGATAAGCTGACATTGGTTCCGTCCTTGGCAGACTGTTGTATTCATTAGATTCATTACGGGCCGGGTTCATTCCTTCCCCGGCTGTCCATTTTGTTTCCAGCTTTCTTCTGCCTCGTTTGCAAATTTGTTGCCAACGATAAAAGGACGTTGTCCTGTTCTGATTTTTTTAAGATAACTATTTGAAAGGAATGATAAAATGTTTGCTAAAGATATTTTGGAACTGGTCGGCGGAACTCCGCTTGTTGAGATTCGTGGACTTAATCCCAATAAAAACGTCAAGATTCTGGCTAAACTGGAGTCAATGAATCCCGGCGGGTCCATCAAAGACCGCGCTGCAGGGGCCATGATCCGCAAAGCCGAGGAGTCCGGGGAACTGACTCCGGATAAAGTCATTATTGAGGCAACCTCCGGCAATACCGGAATCGGGCTGGCCATGGCCTGTGCGGTGAAGGGCTACAAGCTGATGCTGATCATGCCTGAAACGGCTTCCGAGGAGCGCAAGATGATCATGCGTGCCTACGGAGCTGAAATAATGCTTACTCCGGGCCATCTTGCCACGGACGGGGCGATTGAGCTGGCCTATCGTTATTATCGTGAAGAGCCGGACAAGTACCTGCTGATGGACCAGTACAACAACGAGGCCTCCATAGACGCTCATTATTACGGCACCGGACAGGAAATATGGGATCAGACCGAAGGGAAAGTCACCCATGTGGTGGCCTGCCTCGGAACAACCGGCACGGTCATGGGCATCACCAAGCGGCTCAAGGAACTTAACCGGGATATCCAGATGGTAGCGGTTGAGCCCGGTCCCGGACACAAGATTCAGGGCTTGAAAAATATGCAGGAGTCCTATCCTCCCGGAATCTACGACAAGCAGAAGCTCGACCGCATCATCCGTGTGCAGGATAATGACGCCTTTGATGCCTGCCGCAGGCTTGCCAAAGAGGAAGGGGTCTTCGTCGGCATGAGTTCCGGTGCGGCCATGGCCGGTGCCGCCCAGGTGGCTGCAGACCTCAACGACGGGCTGGTAGTGACCATTTTTCCTGACGGCGGTGAACGCTATCTTTCCACTCCGCTGTTCCGTCCGCAGGTATTGCGGGGGCCGAAGATTTTCGACCAGTGCACCGGTGGCGACAAAGTGCTGTCCCTTTCCGAATCCGAAACAGGGCTTTTCACCATGGGGCCGTCCTTTGACAACCCTTATGACCCTGAAGCGTTCAGACGCATAGTTCTTCTGGATGTGCTGGCCAGACATCTGGAGCGGGAGGGAACCAAGGTTTCGGCCCTTGTCGGGTTGGCCGATCTGGAAGACCAGACCCTTGCGGTTTCCCGTGAGCGGGGAGTGGACCGCAACAGTTTTTCCCGCGAGGTGACAACAGCCGTAAGCAAGGCCGCGCATCTGCTTGGCGTGCGCGAAAGCATGCGCTTCGCCCGCGCCTCCGATTCCGTTGACCGTGCCGTGGAACTGTGCCGGACACTGCTGGCCCACGGACTGGCTTATGAAAAACTGCGTTCAGTTTATTTCGATATCTCCCGCGACAAGGGCTACGGCCAGATGTCCAACATGGACATAGACAAGGTCAGCCTTGGCAAGACCGTGGACATGGATGATTACGTCAAGGAGAATCCGCGCGATTTCACCCTGCTCAAAAGAGCCACATTGCAGGACCTCAAACTCGGCGATATCATTGAAACCGAATGGGGCAACGTGCGCCCCAGCTGGTTCATGCAGCAGGCCGTAACCGCTCTTGAAGGACTGCCCGGAGTGAGCCTGATGCTGGCCGGAGAGATTCACCGCTTTCCGCATCTTGAAAATCTGCGTGCAATCTGGGCCGGGGCCGGGGTTTCCCCGCAGGTCTGGATGGTGGCCCAGCCGGTGCTGCCGGGCGGGCCGGTACTGCCCTGCGTGGATGAACTGATAGAAAAGGCCGGTCAACCCATGGCCGTGCGTATGTGGATGCTGTCCTCGTCTTACAAGAAGCCGCTGGTGTGCAGCGATCAGGCCGTTTCCATGTGGGTCAAGAACCAGCAGCGGGTGCAGGAACTTGCAGCCGGTCTGAGTGTGTTGGCCGGGGATTCCGGGGAAGTTTCCGAGGATATTGATCAGGAGGTTTTCACCCTCAAGAGCGGGCTTTCCCAAGCACTTAACGATAACCTCAAGCTGCACCGTTTCTGGCCCATACTGTTCAGTTTTACCAAGGCCATAAACTCGCAACTCAGCGCCGGGAAGCTGGCTGCACGCGAGGCCCGGTTCTGTCTGGATCAGCTGCTTGAAGTGGATGATATCCTCGGTATTCTGGATCACGATGCGCTGCCGCTGCCATTCACGTCCCTGCCCGAAGAGGTCAAGGATATGCTGGAGCAGCGGGAGCTCGCCCGTGCCAAAAAGGATTTCGCCACAGCCGATGCATTGCGGGACAAGCTGCTTGCCGCCGGATTCAATGTGGAAGACAGCGCCGAGGGGGCACGGATTTTCCGGGTCAAGTAGGGATATTGGAGAGCTCGCAGGGGCGTTTGGCCTCCGGAGGCTCTCCGAGAGCGCCTTCAGCGGGAGCGGAAGGGCTAAGCCCCTCTGGACTCCCTGATGGATCTGTTGAAAATAGATTTATTATGTGCTGCTGATTGGTAGTGCCTGCGGATACAAATAAACACTCCCCCTGTCGTTCGGTGCGGCAGGGGGAGTGTTTATTTTGGTATTAAATCTGGTGGGTTACTGGCGAACGCGTACAGATCATTTTTAGCTGGTGGCTTTTTCTCAGTTTCACTTTCTGGATTTGAATATATGTGCTTTCCTTAGGATTTCCAGTGAAAGCTATTATGCCGGTTTTGCTGAGTCCGCCGTGTGCTTTCTTGTAATGGTCAACTGCAATAACTATTTGTGTGTGCGCCTTACGAATGTCTGACCCTTTCAGTTCGACATATATAACCTTTGTTTTGTGTGTTACCACATAATCGCAGGCTGTTTTGTTAAGTATTAAACATCCGTCGAACTCTATGACTGTGAATTCTTCTTCGTTTTTGTTGTCAATCTTTACGGAAGCTTTTGAACCTGTTTTCCGGTCTTGGAGTACATGTATTTTCTTGGAAAAGGTCTGCGAACAATCCCTAACCATTTGCCGCCCCTTCTTCGTACTCAATGTCCAGAAGCTGATCGAATTCTGTGCCAATTTTTCCTGATACATCGTCAATACTGTCCGCATCAATCAGTCCAGTGTCCTTGTCCATGATTGATCTGACTGTACCGTCGGCCTCAACCATATAAGCAGCAACATCCTCTGCATTAAGCCACTGGTTTTCGGGGATTATGTTACGGACTTTTGCAGCTTTCTCCGCACTCTGCTTGCCAACTGTTCCGGCGTAAATCAGGTTGTTTACGGCAGTGAGGATGTATGGGCTGTGGGTGGTTATGGTCATCTGACCTTTTGTTTGATTATGTGTTTTTGCGATGTACTTAATAAGGCTGTGCTGCGCGTCAGGGAAGATGTGTGCTTCCGGTTCTTCGATATATCTGTCTTGGTAAGGAATAGCGGACTCATGCAGGGCTATTAATAACGGGACAATTGCCTGTTGGCCTGATGATGCATTATGAAGACTTACCTGATGTTCTGTGTTGGTGATTGAATAACCACTGGTTGTGTGTTGTACTTCTCCTTTGATCAAATCCTGAAGTTCAGGGCATGAAAAATTGTTTTTGGCAGTTAATGTTTTTAAATTACTGAAATATCTTTTGCCAAAACGGCTTAGTATGATGTCAACTCCCTCATTTGTTACCCAAAAGGAATTATCTTGGAGTATATTAACCAATGCCCTTGATGCCGGAATGAAAAGATGTTTTTTGGTTGGAAGGTAATTTGTGCTGTCTGCAAGGGTTGTCAGGAAATCCTGATAAAGTTTTTGATAAAGTGGGTCCTCTTCCAATTCCTTACTGTTGATATCTATTCTTTTCAGTCCGGAAACAGTTTTTTTTATTCCGTCCAGTATTTCTTTTTCCAGAGAAGTATAATTTTTGTTTATTATTTCTTTAATCGGGTCGTTTTTCGGTGTGCTTAGTCCATCCTGATTAAAAGAGTACGAATAGTTGTTCGTCGCAAAGATATTAATGGAAAAATTTTTCTGCAGCGTTTTTGTCTCGAAGATGGAGTGAAATAAATTGAAAGTATCCTGAGATATCTGCTCAGTACTTGTAGAGTGTGTAAGGTGATTAGTAAGTATGCTTTCATTTAGAAAATAAAGAACCTTCGCAATCAAACTTTTTCCGGCTGCCTGAGGGCCTATCAGTATATTGAATCTCTTGAAGTCCAGTTCGGCCTGTTTGATATTGTAAAAATTCTCAATCAGTAATTTCATATTTTCCTCGCAAAGTTATACCCGTCAAGTTCTCCATTATCCGTGAATTGTCAATATTCACGGATAATTTTCACCAGACAGGTATATGTGCGTTAGCAACGAATTCTATTTTTTAGTCATCCGGTAAACCCCGTCCCATACCTCTCCTTCCGGGACAGGCGGGTTGAGCTTATGTTCCTGCGCACGTTTTATGAAGACTTCGCAGGGCGTGAATTTGGTGTCCGAGAACCGTTCGTATTTGTTGGCTTCGGTATAGAGTTCAATGGCCCGGTCCCAGTTGGTGGCAACGTATTCTTCGCGGGCCTTGGCAAACAGTTCGAAGAGCTTCTGTTCCTTTTCGGTCAGATCGCCTTTCATGGCCACCAGTTCGTAAATGCGGACCGGCTCGTTCTTTCCGACGACCTGGATGTTGTCGATCAGCCGCGCTTCCACGAGGTCCATTACCTTGCAGGTTTTTCCTTCGTATTCCACTTCCTTTTCCAGTGTGAAATGGCTGACCGCATTGAAAATGCCGAACTGCTTGGCGCCTTCTTCCAGACGGGCGGCAAGGTTAACCGAGTCCCCCATCATGGTGTAGTTCATGCGCATGGATGAACCCATGTTTCCTACAACTATTTCGCCGGAGTTGACCCCTATTCTGGTGCGCATGTTGTGCACTACCTTGGGCCATTTTTCGCCCTTGGCCCATTGTTCCTCCGGGAAGCCCTTGGTGTTGCGGTCCGGTTCGTCCGGAAGCTGTACTTCCTTGCTCCACTTATCGCGCAGTTCGTTGTTTGCGTTCTGCATCCTGACCGCCACACGGCAGGCGCGCAGGGCATTGTCCGGCACATCCATAGGCGCTCCGAAAAAGGCGATGATGGCGTCTCCCTCGTATTTGTCCAGTGTTCCGCGTTCCTCGATCAGAATATCGGTCATTACCGATAGGTATTCATTGAGAAGCTCAACCAGCTGCGTTGCGGTGAGTTTTTCGGAGAAGGTTGAAAAACTCTGGATGTCGGTGAAGTAGGCGGTTATTTCCCTGGCTTCGCCGCCGAGTTCGGGCATTTCGCGGTTGGAGAACATTTCATCGATAAGTTCCGGCGCCAGATATGACGAGAAGGTCGCCTGCAGGAATTTCTTTTGTCCTTCCTCACGCCAGAATTTGATCAGGGTCAGCATGGTGAAGTTCAGGGCCAGAACAATCAGCGAATACATCGGTGTCAGGTAGGCGTTGTAGGTCCTGAAAATATAAAGGGAGCCCCAGACAATAGCCACGCCCATGCCTACAATCGGGAGGGTCATCCACAGTGACCGGGTCCAGGTGAGCAGCAGGGTGGCTGCTATCCCGGCGCAGAGCACCAGCAGCAGTTCCAGCCCGGGGGCCCAGTCCGGTTTGATGATGAAGTCCTTTGTCAGAATATCGTCTACAATGGTGGCGTGCACTTCCACGCCCGGATAGTCAGCTGCGAAAGGCGTTACCCGCAGATCGCGCAAACCTGCAGCCGAGGTCCCCATGAAAATAATCTTGCCCTTGAGTTCCTTTTCACCGACTTTGCCACTCAGTACGTCTTTTGCGCTGTAGTAGGGGAATTCTTCCATGCCCCCACGGTAGCGGACCATCATCTGTCCTTTGGCGTCCACGGGTATGGTTGTTTTGCCCAGCCGGATGGATTCGAAACCGGCAGGGGTTGTCTTGACTATTACGTTCCTGCGTCCCATAGCCTTCATCAGGGTTGCCAGGGCCAGACTGGGGTACTGCTTGCCGTTCCAACTGATGATCAGGGGAACCCTGCGCACTACACCGTCATAGTCTGTGATTGAGTTATAGAAACCGCATACCGGAGAGGCCTTGGCCAGAATCGGAAGCGGGCAGATAGCGCCCAGGGCTCTCAGGGTCAGATCCTTTACCGGAGGGGAGCCGGGGCTTTTGATCTGCGCAATCGGCAGCGGTTTGACCATGCACGGCTGGGAATTTACCGTGGGCTCCTTTTCCTCTTCTATGAAATCAAAATAAAAACCAAGTACATAACGGCCCTGATGGAGCACGTCGGCCAGAACTTTGTCGTTATCCATTAGCCCGGCCGGAAGACCCTGAAAATCTACCGCGACTCCGAGTTCGTTTTTCAGGCTTTTCTGAATTGTAGCCGGAGAAGTCCGGTCCGGTTCTCCTATGAGAATATCAAGACCTGTAGCCAGAGCACCTGCCTGCTGGATTTTGGCCAGCAGCAGGGCCATGCGGTATCGCGGCCAGGGCCACTGACCAAGTTCAGCAAGGCTTTCATCGTCAATGTCCACAATTGCGGGAACATTTGTTTTTGTCCCCACAGGACTGCTGCGTACGAACTGGTCGTATATTTTGTAGTCCACAAATTGCAGGATGGAGGGCTGGAAAATGTACAGGGAGGCAACGAATATTGATATCGAAAGTCCGGTCACCAGAAGAAAAACAGTGTCGGAGCTGATTATTTTTTTTAATTTTCGCAGCATTCTTTGACCGCCCTCCTCGAAAAGTGTTAAGTTTTGCTGGAAACTACCGACTGATAATGTATTATTCGTCTGGATTTTTCAATTCAATTTAGGTATGTATTGAATTGTTTATATTGAAATTTTTGCGTTCTTAGAGACGATTTTTAATAATGTCTGTTAAATCTGGGGGTTATGGGGTGGCTTTGTTCCGTTTACTTGCAGTTGTCCTGACGGTCTTAATGGTGGGCGGTTCGGCGGGGAGTGTTTTGGCACAACCTGCCATGTCCGAAGGTATGTCCGCCATGAATCCGAATCAGGTCGACGGCAGGCCGTACCTTCTGAAGATTATCAGGGATCTGCTGGCAACGCATGACCGCATCAAAGCTGCCGAGGCTAATGTCGAGTCTGCCGAGCATGTTGTTTCGCAACGCTGGTCCGGCTGGACTCCTGCATTTGATGTTTCTGTAGAGGGTGGTCGCGAAGAGATAGACAAGCCCGGTGGAGGAACCAACAAGTACCGCAACGAAGCGTCTGTTTCGGCAACGCAGCTTTTGTATGATTTCGGCGGTGCAACAGGGTCCATCGACAGTGCCAAGGCCGCGCTTAACGAAAGCAAGGCCGTGCTGGACAGTGTGCGGCAGCAGCTGATCACCGAAGGTGTCCGCGCCTACATGGGACTCATCCGTGCCCGCGAGACCCTGAAGTACGCCATCCAGTCCGAAGAAAGCATGAAGCGTCTTTCCGGGATGGAGGAGACTCTTGTCAAACGCGGGGCCGGTCTTTCGTACAAGGAATTGCAGATCAAGGCCCAGTTGGCGGGAGCCATGTCCTACCGTGTAACCCAGGAAAGGGCTTTGCAGATTGCCAGAAACCGGTTCAAGGCTGTTTTCGGCTATCCTGTGGCAATGGAAGAAATCACCAAGATGGTGCCGGTTCCCATGCCTGCCCGGTTCATGCCCGGAACTCTTGATGACGCCATCTCTCAGGCCGACAACCAGAACCCGGTCCTTACGCAGCTCAAGTTCGCGCAGGAACGCATGGGCGAGGATGTCACTGTGCAGGAATCAACCCTGTTTCCGCGTTTTGAATTCGTGCTTGAAGGCAAGAGAAGGGAACAGGATCAGGGCGCGAGCGGTGTCCGGACAGAGAACAAGGCTACTTTTCAGGTCAGTTATTCCGGATTTACCGGTCTGAGTGAATATGAAGGCACTCAGTCCGCCAAGGCAAACCTTCGCTCAGTGCGCAAGCAGTATCTCGATACCAAGCGAACAGTTGAGGAAAATGTCCGCAACGCCTGGCTGGAACTTATGACTCTGCGCAAGAATGCCGAGCTTTATCGCACTCAGGCCAATATCACTGCAGAATTTCTTGATCTTATCAAGAAGAAGCGTGAAACCGGTGAGCAGGTCGAGCTTCTGGACATACTGGTTGGTGAGCGGGATTACTCCACAGCAACCAGTGCCAGCGTTGCAGCGGACATCGATAATATTATTTCCGCTTATGTTCTGCTTTATCAGATGGGGGTAATGAACCTTGATATATTCGAGTAACGGCAGCAGGTCCTGTATGTAATTTTTATGAAATTCCATGCGTGAAAGCCCATGGAATTTTCTTTTTTGTGACTTTGAATACCGTGGTCGTGGACTGCGGATATATCTTGACCCGGGAGTTTGACACAGAATCGTTTTCGGGACCTTCCTTAGGTGAACAAGACGTGTTTTCTGTCCGGTTTCCGATCGGACGAGTCCGTTTCACCTGATCCGGAAGGTTCGATTAAAGGCCGCATAAGGATTTACTGATGAGAGAATTGCTGCGCAGACTGTCGCTGCACCCCTTCCTTGCGTTTGAGATTTCATTGGCCTCGTTTTTCATCAATATCCTTTCCCTTGCCTCGTCCATTTTCGTTATTCAGGTTTTGAACCGCTATGTGGGGTACGGCTTTGACGGAACCCTGATTACACTGACTACCGGTGTTCTCATCGCTACCGTGCTTAACCACGCCTTCACCCTTGTGCGCATAAAACTGGCCTCGGCGGTCAATGTGCGACCGGACATGATGCTGTCCGAGGCTGTGCTCAGCTGTCTGGCCCGCGCCAGAATGACAACTCTCGGCAGGATTCCCCCGGCCAGAGTGCAGGAGATTATCGGCGGGATTCAGACTGTTCAGTCCGGATATGACGCATCAGTTCTCTGCTCGGTGCTGGATATGCCTTTTTTCATCCTGTATGTCGGGGCGGTTTTCTTTCTGAGCCCGATGCTGGCGATAATCACCATTCTGGCAGTATTCTGCACGCTGCTTTCCGGCTGGCTGAATCTGCGCCGCGGAAAACTTCTCACCGATGCCATGCGCAACGAATCCGTTATTCATCGCGGCAACCTTGCCAATGCCATTTCCGGTGCCGATACTGTGCGGGCGTTCGGAGGAAAGGAATTCCTTTCCAACCTGTTCCGTGTGCAGATGGAGAAGATTCAGACCATCAAAAGCAACATGGTGCACAGCGGCACCAGAGGGCAGGCCATGCTGCAGACCCTTGCATCCCTGCTGCGCATCATGGTCTATGCCGTAGGGGCTCATGAGGTTGTAGCCGGAACGCTCAGCACCGGCGGGCTTATAGGTGTTTCAATTCTCTCGGGAAAGGCTCTTTCCGTTTCAGCTTCCTTCATGAAATCCAGAGTAATGATAAGTCAGGCAACCACCATGATGCAGTCATTGAAGGAGTTCATGCGTCAGCCGCTTGAAACGGAAACCGGGACGGCTCTCAGCAGTTATCGCGGAGAGATTGAGATGAAGGATCTCGGTTTCGCGTATCCGGGGTCCACCAGCCCGTTGTTCGAGGGGCTGGATGCGGACATAAAGGCCGGTAATGTGGTCGTAATAACCGGGCATAACGGTTCCGGAAAGACAACTCTGGTCCGCCTGCTCCTCGGTCTGCTTGATCCGGGCCGGGGGCAGATTCTGGCCGGGGGCGTGGATATACGCCAACTTGCTGCGCCGTGGTGGAGAACACAGATAATGTATCTGCCGCAGGAGCCCACATTTCTGAATGCCACAATCAAGGAAAATATCTGTTTCAATGCTCCCGGAATTGATGAAGAGCGGGTTCGCCGTATTGTCGAGGCAGCCGGGCTTAAAAGGTATCTGGATACCAGCGTAAAGGGATTGGAGGCGGATGTCGTCAACGGCGGGGCTGAACTGGCTGTGGGAATAAGACGCCGACTGGCTCTTGCCAGAGCTCTTGCTGTTCGCGGACCTGTGGCTGTTCTTGATGAACCGGCAGAAGGGTTCGACATGGAAGGGCTGCGGATTATGGACATGGTCATTCAAAGTATGATCAAGGCCCAGAAAACGCTGATTATAGTCACTCAGGACATGCGTATCATGCAGCGGGCGGATATAATCATCGATCTGAGTTCCAAGCCCAGACCGGAAGTTTCCTATACTGCTGTGGCGGACAGCAAGCCCGAAGAGGCCGATGACAGCAGTGCGGAGGTCCAATGAGCATTGATAAAAACGAAAGGTATCCCGGAGAGGTTCGGGCTGCTCACCATATGTTTCTGTTTCTGTGCGTGGCCATGTGTGCCGCTTTTCTCGCCTGGGCCTGTCTGTTCCGGCTTGATATAGTCAGTCAGGCTCAGGGAGAAGTTATTCCCAGTTCAAGGGTTAAGCCCGTACAGCATCTGGAAGGCGGAATAATAAGGAAGATAAGTGTCCGGGAGGGAGACAAGGTCACCAAGGGGCAGGATCTTATAGAACTGGAAGCCACAGCCAGCGATTCCAGCGTGGAAGAACTGGATGTGCGGGTAACTTCCCTGCGGGTCAACATTGCCAGACTTGAGGCGGAGGACAAGGGGCTGGAAGAACCCGCCTACCCTGAAGATCTTGTAAAAACCTACCCGGACCTTGTGGCCCGTTCAAAGTCTCTTTTCCAGACCAGAAAGGCCCGCCTTGCCAGCGATCTTGAATCCGAGCGCGAGAAGATAGTACAGCGGGAACAGGATATAAGACAGATTTCCTCCCGGCAGCGCAATGCGCGTGAAAGCCTCAAGCTGCTCCGCGAGCAGATCGCCATAAGCGCCGGATTGTTGAAGGACGGGTTGACTTCCAGATACAAGCACCTTGGTTTTCTCAAGGAGGAATCCAGACTTAAGGGTTCCATAGAAGAGGACAACGCAAAGATGGCCAAGGCCAGATCGGCTCTTATACAGGCCAAGGCCGACATTCAAGAAATTACCAACTCCTATTACGCCTCGGTGCGGGAAGAGCTTCAGGAAGACCGCAGGGAACTGGAGGAATTCACTCAGCGACTGCGCAAGTTCAAGGACAACCTGAAACGCACGGTCATACGTTCGCCTGTGGACGGTGTGGTCAAGACTCTTTACGTGGTCAGCGTAGGCGGTGTGGTCCGTCCGGGCATGACCGTAATGGATATTGTGCCCGGCGGCGACAAGCTGGTCATCGAGGCCCGGCTGCCCATAAGCGACGTCGGGTATGTAAAGGACGGCCAGAAAGCCGTGGTCAAACTGGCTTCCCGCGATGCTTCCCGGTTCGGCAATCTTGACGGCAAGGTTATCAATATAAGCCCGGATGCCTACGCAACGGACCGGGGCCAGACATTTTACCGGGTTCTGATAGAAACGGATAAGGACTATTTTGAACACGAAGGCAATTTTTACAAGCTCTTCCCCGGAATACAGGTAATAGCCGGAATTCATATCGGAACACGTACTGTTCTTGAATATATTCTGGAACCGTTTATGGGGTCGATGAGTTACGCCATGAGGGAACGATGAAAGAAAAGGCGGCTGACAAACTTGAGGAGAGTAAATCATCGTGGATAGAGCAACTGCCTCCGGATGCGCGGCGCGCTTTTGAGCAGGCGGTCAGGCACCATTCCGCAGGGCGCTATGATGAGGCGGTCAATCTTTATTCAATGGCGCTCAGCATCGCGCCGGACAACCCTGTGATTCTGACCAATCTCGGGGTTGCGTTGCGTTCTCAGGATAAGCTCAAGGCTTCGGAAATGTGCTACCGCCGGTCCATTGCGGTGAATCCTGATGCTCCGGGAAGCTGGAGCAATCTGGGCAACGTCCTGAGGAGAGTCGGACGGCTCAAGGAATCTGTAGCCTGTCACCGCAAGGCCGTGGAACTGGACCGTAAATTTATCGATGCCTACTACAATCTGGCGCTGGTGCTGCAGGATATGGGCAGGCTCGACGAGTCCATAAAACTTTTCGACTTCTGCCTGAAACACAAGCCCGGAAGCGTGAACATCAATTGGGATCGGGCTCTGGCTCTGCTTTCCAAGGGCGATTTTCTGAACGGGTTTGAGGGGTACGAGTACCGCTGGCAGCGCGAGGAACTCCGGGAGAGGCATTTCCGGCAGCCTTTGTGGGACGGGACTCCGCTTGAAGGAAGCCGAATCTATCTTTACACGGAGCAGGGCTTCGGTGATACCCTTAATTTCTGTCGTTATGTTTCGGAAGTCGCACGGGCCGGAGGACGGGTTATCCTTGAATGTCAGTCGGAGCTGAAAAGCCTGCTCAAAGGGTTGGACGGTCTTGAGCAGATTCTCAGTGCCGGTGATCCGCTGCCTGAATTCGATGTGCAGGCTCCGCTGATGAGTCTTCCACGGATAATGAAGCACGAAATTGATTCAATCCCTTCAGAATGTCCGTACATAAAACCTCCCTCTCAGGCCGGGTTCCCGGTGCATGTCCCTGCTGGAACCGTTAAGAAGGTGGGCATTGCCTGGGCCGGGAAACCTACACATAAGAATGATCACAACCGTTCCATAGGGATAGAGCCATTCCTTTCCTTTTCCCGTGTTCCGGGAGTTACCCTTTACTCGCTTCAGAAAGGACCGGAATCGGGCCAGCGTGAAAAGCACTCCTGCGGTATGCTGGTCCGGGAACTGGCCGGCGGGTGCGAGGATTTTGCGGATACCGCCAAGGTTATGCTGCAGCTTGATCTTGTCATTACGGTGGACACTGCAGTTGCCCACCTTGCCGGTGCTTTGGGGCTGCCTGTCTGGGTGGCGGTGCCGTATAATCCCGACTGGCGCTGGATGCGCAGTCGGACCGACTCGCCATGGTATCCCAGCATGACCCTGTTCCGGCAGAAAACACCCGGTAAATGGGATGATGTTTTTGATTCCATGCTTAAAAGACTTAGAAAAGAAATATAATTGTCCTTTACGTTGGTTATCCTCATAGTCAGTGATATGGTTCGTTATGTAGATGCGGTCTGAATTTTGCGCAGTTATTTGCGAGGCCCTTCAGGGCTGTTTTTCATGGCACCTTTTTGATCTGGGGACTGTGTAAATGACGGGAAGCAAGATCCTGCTTAAAGCAGGCACCAATGAAGTAGAACTGCTGGAATTATATCTTGACGAAGGGATCGGAGACAAGCTCAAGCGCGGGTCATTCGGTATCAACGTTGCCAAGGTCAAGAAGATAATCAAGGAATCCGATCTCAAGAATTTTTCCGGTCATAGATCAGGTAAACTGAATGCCGGGGGCGGCGGAGACTCCGCTAATCCTTTAGTGCTGGGCATGTTTGAATTCATGGGAACCGTCACGCCGCTTATTGACCTCAGCGGATGGCTGCGGATGGATCAGGTCCGCGGAGAGAACCGTATGGTATTGGTCACTGAATTCAATGACCTCGTGTGCGCTTTTCTGGTTTCCGGTGTGAACAGGATTCATCGCATAAGCTGGAGCGAACTGGAATCCCTGCAGGGCAGCATGGCCGGGTTCGCAGAGGGGACCATTATCGGAACGGTAAAGCTGACTGATCCTGACCGGATCATGCAGATTCTTGATTTTGAGCAGGCACTTGATGACATAAACCCGTCCGGGGACAGCTCCATTGTGGCCGAAGTGGAAGAGGCGGAAGAAAAGACATATACCGCCATCTGCGCCGATGATTCCCGCTCCATGCGTAATCTGGTCAAGAATTCGCTTGAACGCGGCGGGTTTGAGGTGGAAGCATATGCCAACGGACTGGAGCTGTGGGCGGCTCTTGAAAAGATTTCTTCAATGGTCGAGAAAACAGGGCGCCCGGTAACCGATTTTGTGCAGCTTGTTGTCTCGGATATAGAAATGCCCGGAATGGACGGCCATGCCGTAACCCGCAGAATCAAAGAAAATCCCTACCTGCGAGATCTGACAGTTTATCTCTTTTCCTCACTCATCACCGAAGACCTGCTCCATAAGGGTGTTTCCGTAGGCGCGGACAGGCAGTATTCAAAGCCTCAGATCGCGTCTCTGGTCAAGCAGGCGCGGCTTGACGTCGAAAGTAGCTGATTGATATCATTCTGAAATTGTGGGGATGTTCCCTGCCAACGGCGGTCCGGAAGCGGTGCCCAAACAGGATGTCAGTTGCCTGAGATACCCGCTTCGGTATGATTCTGTCCCATGGGAGCGAGTCTGATCTGAATCTTCTGGGCAACGGCTTTGCGCCGGAATTTCTGCCTGTACTTGGTAGCGAAATCAACCGCCTCCGCACGTGAGTCAAACATTTTGACAAACAGATAGTACCAGTAGGAGCGCCCCGGTTTTTCCCTGACAAAAATGAACGGTTCGTAGCCGCGTTCCCTGACTGTATTCGCACCTTTTTTCGCCTCGGCCAGTTCGGGAAAAATTCCGGCACGTACAAGATATCTGGTCAGTATTCCACCGTAGGGCAGGTCCGCGTTCCCTTCCGTGGCATTGTTCGTCACCGGAACATTGATTGCCGGTACACTTGCGACTTCTTCCACTCCTTTGAGCCTGTTGCCTTCATAAACAAGGTCTTCAACCGGGATGACGGTGAATTCACAGGCCGGGCTGTTCGGCAGGTCGAACTCGAATATCCATTTACCGGGTTGCAGTTCCTGTTCGCTTGTAAAATTCCAGCCTGCGAAATTCTTTTTACCCGGGCGAAGTATCACCGGCAGGGTGTCATAAGTGGAATAGCCGAGTCCGGTGGAGGACAGCAGTTTCGGGTGTTTTATGCGCAGCACCGTTGTGACCGGATCTTCTCCGTCCATAACGAATTCGAATCCGAAGGAAGCTCCGGCCACAGCTTCGATATCCACGGTTTCTTCCAGGTGGGCATAGTCTTTCAGGCGTAAGACGTCATTGCTTCCATAGGTCTCGGAAGGAATCAACTGATATAGACCTTTGCCCAGAATCTTTATGTTTCCGGCATGAACCGGGGTTTGGATATGCAGTACTGTCAGTAATGCTATTGTAACCAATGCAAAAGTTCTGTATAGATGGCGCATTTAAGAGTACAAGTCCTTTTGGAATATTCTTTATGGATCTTATTTATAAATTGTTGGTCGGTGCTTGTAAATATATTAAGTGAAACGGTTTTCGGTATCCTATGGCAAAAGAACAGAGCAAGGCGGCAAAAAGGCGTTATAATCTAGGGCAGTTTCATACCCGTTATTTTGCCGGTGACGGAATAGACATCGGTGGCGGCCCTGATCCTCTGGGACAATATGCCGGTGTTTTTGCCCGCATGAGGTCGTGCCGCACCTGGGATAAAGTGGACGGCGATGCCATGTTGATGCAAGGAGTGGAGGACTCGTCCTATGACTTTCTGCACTCCAGCCATTGTCTTGAAGACCTTGAGGATGTGAATATCGCCATGAAAAACTGGATTCGCATCGTCCGGCCGGGGGGGTATCTTGTGATAACGGTCCCGGATGAGGATATGTATGAGCAGGGAATCTGGCCCAGCAATTACAACCGGGCGCACAAGTGGACCTTCGCTGTGTATAAAACGAGATCATGGTCGCCGAGATCTGTTAATGTACTTGATCTGGTGACCGGTTTCGGTGATCAGGTCTATCTTGAAAAGCTGGAAGTGGTTCGCGATTTTTTTCGTGCAGGTCTGGCGGAAAGAAAAATAGATCAGACCAGAACCACCGTCTGCGAAAGCTGCATTGAATTCATCCTGCGCAAGCTATAGCTGCTCTTCGCCGCTTGCAATGAGTTCAAGAGCTTTTTCATCAAGTATTTCAACCTTTTTTCTGTCCACACGTATCAGCCCCTGCTCACTCATTTTCTTGAATATGCGGGAGAGCGTTTCCTGAATAGTTCCGAGGTATGCCGCAATCTGTCCTTTTGGAAGATCAAGTTCCAGCACATTCGAATTCTGGGTTGATTTAAGCAGCAGCAGGTAGCTGGCCAGCCTGCCGGGAACTTCTGCAAGGCTCAGTGCCGCTACATGATTGACCATCTGCCGGAGTCTGCCGGACAAAAGGGCCAGCATGGACATGGCCAGTTCCGGTTCCTTGCGGATTACATCTTCGAATTTATCGCGGGAAAAGTAGAGCAGAGAGGATTGAGCCAGCGTTACCGCGCTTGCCGGAAATCTGCTTCCCTGAAAAACAGGCACCTCACCGAATATTTCTCCCGGACCGAAGACATGGATGATCTGCTCCTTGCCCGCAAGCGAGTCCCGATAGATTTTCACCTTTCCTGCCTCCACACTGTAAAAGCCCTTTGCAACTTCACCGGAGACGAATATCTGTTCACCTTTTGCAAATTCTCTGGTGATGGCTATGGCCTCAAGGTGGGCGAGCTGTTCTTCCGCTAGCCCGGAGAGCAGGTTGATTTTTCCCAGGTCATGTGTCTTTTTCATTACAACTTCTATTTATAATACTTATTGATTGGTGAAATGACTTAAGTCAGGTAAAAATCCGATTTTTACGTATAAAACTAACAGCCTGATAACATGAGCAGGAGAACTTTGTCATGAGTAATACAGCGTCAGTAAATATTTGCAGGGGGATAGAGGGTGGAGAATGTCGCTTTGCCCTGTTTGTTGCCGAAGATTTTGCCGATCGGATTGAAAAAGTTGTCGAGGAAACCGGATGGACCGATTTTTTGAAAAACCGTTTCGGCGAAAATATAAACCGGCATAAAATGTTCACTGTGAATGGTTCTGCCTGTCCGAATGGATGTTCGCGTCCTCATATTTCGGATATCGGGCTTATCAGAGCCTGTGTTCCGGTTGTGGACCATGAGAATTGCATCCATTGCGAGGAATGCGTGCGCGCCTGCCCGGATAAGGCCATGGATTTTGATGGGGATCGTATCGTCATAACCCGTGAAAAATGTCTGGTTTGCGGCTATTGCGTGAGTTCATGTCCAACGGAAGTAATCTCCTGCGCCCGTAACGGGTGGAGGGTTCTTGCCGGTGGGCGTCTCGGAAGACATCCCGGTCTTGGTACAGAGCTTCCCGGAGTGTATACAAGCGATGAAGCGCTGGCGATTATCGCCAAGGCGCTCAACCTCTGGATGGAGAACTACGAGGACGGCGAGAGATTCGGACGGATAATGGACCGCTTGGGCTATGAAAAACTGCTTGAGGAGTAAGCTGTTTTATTCAGAAATTCCACAGCTTGCCTGCGTCCGTCCGGTTCCGCCTGTGCGGAACAACCGCAGCTGTTTCCGGGAAGATGTGCGGACTTCAACGGATATCCTCGTGCAGTATTGATTTAAAAACCCGTGCAGGGAGAAGCTGTGGGTATTATCTGTATTGTCCTTTCCTACATTTTGCTGGCGGCCCATGCCGTGCGCGGCGGCGACTGGGGGCTGGCTGTATTTATGACCGGGGCGGCATGCCTCGCGCTTTTTCGTGATAGATGGGTCGGATATGTGTCGTCGGTCCTTCTGGCCTGCGGTGCCGTGGTCTGGCTGCAGTGGGGGAGTTCGCTCATCGGATTGAGGGTTGCAGTGGGTGGACCGTGGGTCAGGCTGGCGTTCATTATGGGTATGCTTTTCGCTTTGAGCCTATTTTCTGCCGCCTACTGCCTTTCACCGGCAGGCAGGGAAAGGTTTGACGGCAACATCGAGCAGGGCGCTTTCAGAGCTGCTGTATTTTTACTGACGGCCCTTTTGCTGGAGATTACACGCGCCAGGGTCCCTTTCCCCATTGTGCTGGCCGACAGATTTTTTCCCGGATGGGGACGTGCGGAAATTTTCCTGCTCGCACTTTACGGTTCATGGGTCGGCGGACGGATGTTTTCTCCAGACGGAGCCGTCCGGACCCGTCCTGTGATCTGGGTAATTTTCTCGGCAGTCTTTTTTGTTCAACTGGGGCTTGGCCTGTCCGGATTGGAGCAGTTTCTGATGACCGGCAGGCTGCATCTTCCGGTTCCGGCACTCATTGCCGCCGGGCCTGTTTACCGGGGAAGCGGTTTTTTCATGCCGATACTGTTTACCGTTTCTGTTCTTCTGGTCGGCCCGGCCTGGTGCAGCCATCTGTGCTACATCGGCGCGTGGGACGACCGTTGCAGTCGGGTCGGGCATAAAAAGCCTTCGTCGAGTTTTCCCCGAAAACTGATCTGGTTGCGGATGGTCCTTCTCGCGGCAGTTTTGTCCGCCGCGTGGTTCATGCGCCGGGCCGGGGTGCCTGGATTTGCGGCCCTTTGGTGGGCGGCAGGATTCGGTCTGGCAGGGATTTTCATCATGCTTTATTTCTCCCGCCGGATGGGCATGATGGTCCATTGCACCGCCTTTTGCCCCATGGGTATTGTATCCAACCTTCTGGGCAGGATTTCTCCATGGCGGATGAGAATTGCCGAGGATTGCTGCAAATGTTTCAAGTGCAGTCGCGTCTGCCGGTATTCCGCGCTCAGCAGGCAGGACATCGAGTCCGGGCGTCCCGGCATATCCTGCACTCTCTGCGGAGACTGCCTGTCGGTCTGTCCTTCCTCAAGCATACATTATAAGCTTCCGTTCCTGTCTCCGGCATTATCGCGCAATGTTTTTCTCGTACTCGTGATTGCCCTGCATGCCCTTTTCATGGGAGTTGCCCGTATCTGATCTTTCAAAAGGATATGTTTCGCGGCCCGTATCCGTAAGTCTGTCCGGCCTTTTTTCCGCCACGGAGCTATGCAGCGGTTATTCAAAAAATGTTTTACTGTTGTTTTAACTGTGCTAAATTCAGATTTGAACTGTCGGATTTTTAATAACAAAAGGAGAAAATTATGAGTCGTACTGTAGCTGTTGATGTTGATCTCTGTATAGGATGCGAAGCCTGTGTTGAGGAATGTCCGGATGTTTTTTCAATGGGACCCGGCGATCTTGCCCAGGTGCATAATCCTGAAGGTGCGGAAGAAGCGAAGATAGAATCCGCCATGGAAATGTGTCCTGTAAACTGCATCTTCTGGGAAGATTAAATAAATCAAAAAAAATTATTGGTTTTGACCTGGGTCAAACATTTGTTCGGGGATGTTGCCTATTCTGCACTCAACGAATGGGAAAAAATTAACCTGAAAAGGAGTAACCAGATGTTTTGCAACCAGTGTGAACAGACAGCCAAGGGCCAAGGATGCACCGTAAAGGGTGTTTGCGGCAAGTCCAACGAAGTTTCCGCCATACAGGATCTTCTGATCCAGGTTCTTATCGAACTCGGAACCGTGGCAATCGCTGCCCGGCAGAACGGCTTAGTGGTGCCGGGAAATGTGAACAGGCTTACCTCGGAAGCCGTTTTCTCCACCTTGACCAACGTGAATTTTGATGACGAGCGGTTTGTGCCGGTTATAGGAAACGTGGCTGCCGCCCGTGACGAACTGGCTGCAAAGGTCGGTGCGGATAGCGGTTCCTTCACCTCCGTTTCCGGGACTGCTGCGGAACTCGGCAAGCTTGGTGAATCCTTCCCGGTTACCGGTTTTGATTCCAACGAAGACCTGCGTTCACTCAAGCAGATTCTAGTTTACGGTCTCAAGGGTGTTGCCGCTTATACCGATCACGCTGCCATTCTCGGGCAGGAAGATGAAGGCCTGTACGCTTTTATCCATGAAGCCCTTGCTGCGGTTCCCCAGGCTCTCGGTCTTGAAGAACTGGTTGCTCTGGTGTTGAAGTGCGGAGAAATGAACCTCAAGGCCATGGAACTGCTTGATGCCGGTAATACCGGAGCATACGGGCATCCCGTGCCCACCGAAGTTCCGCTCGGTGCTAAGGCGGGCAAGGCCATTCTAGTCTCCGGGCATGACCTCAAGGATTTGCGCCAACTGCTGGAACAGACTGAAGGAACCGGCATCAACATTTACACCCATGGCGAAATGCTGCCCTGTCACGGCTATCCGGAACTCAAGAAGTTCGCGCATTTCCACGGCCATTACGGGACCGCATGGCAGAATCAGGCCAAGGAATTCGCCGAGTTCCCCGGTGCCATTCTCATGACCACCAACTGTATCCAGAAGCCGGTTGAAAGCTACAAGGGCAACATTTTTACCACCGGTCTTGTCGGCTGGCCCGGCGTAACCCACGTTGCCAACGGCGATTTCAGTGCTGTGATCAAGAAGGCCGGCGAACTTCCCGGCTTTGCCGAGGATTCCGACAAGGGTTCCGTCCTTTGCGGATTCGCACGCAATACCGTTCTCGGCGTTGCCGACAAGGTTATCGAAGGCGTAAAGTCAGGCGCCATCAAGCACTTCTTCCTCGTCGGAGGATGTGACGGAGCCAAGCCCGGCAGAAACTACTATACCGAATTTGTTGAACAGGCTCCCAAGGATACCATCATCCTGACTTTGGCCTGCGGAAAGTTCCGGTTTTTCGACAAGAAGCTCGGCGATATCGGCGGCATTCCCCGTCTGCTTGATATCGGGCAGTGCAACGATGCCTATTCCGCAATCCAGATAGCTGTCGCGCTCGCTAATGCGTTCGAATGCGGTGTCAACGACCTGCCGCTGTCGCTGATCCTTTCCTGGTACGAGCAGAAGGCTGTTTCCATCCTGCTGACCCTGCTGCATCTAGGTATCAAGGATATCCGGCTCGGACCCAGCCTCCCGGCATTCGTGACCCCTAATGTGCTGAACTTCCTTGTTGAAAATTTCAACATCATGCCCATCAGCACGCCCGAAGAAGACCTGAAGGCAATCCTCGGCTAGGAACGGAGTATGCCCCCGGCGGCATCTCTGCTCTCAACAGATCGCTAAAACTCAAAGCAAAGCTTTTCGTTAAGCGACTGTTAGGCCTGCCGGGGGCCTTAAACCCTTTTGCAAAAGGGTTTAAGAATCCCAAAACCTTTCATCAAGGCTTCGCCGATTGTATGACAAATTGTCATCCATTAATTCATGAACATAGTTATTTAATTTTTTAACTCCTTGATATGACCGACACAGAACCCTTCGGTATACCGAGGTAAAGGGCTGCATGTTGCGGAGGGTAGATATATGAAAGTTACAAGAAAGTTGATCCATATTGACGAGGAATTGTGCAACGGCTGCGGCCAGTGTGTACCCGGCTGTGCAGAGGGCGCATTGCAGATTATTGACGGCAAGGCCCGGCTGCTTGCCGAAAGGTATTGTGACGGCCTTGGTGCATGTCTTGGCGAGTGTCCCACCGGCGCGTTGACTGTGCGGGAAGTTGTGGCCGATGATTTTGATCCCGAGGCCGTGACTGAACTGCTCACCGAGCAGGGGCGAGATGTACCCGACCACATGCCCTCACCTGAGAGCCTGAGACTGACTGACTCGAAAGCCAGGCCGAAGGGCGGCTGTGCCGGTTCGCGGATTGAATCCTTTGCGCCGGAAGCAACTCCCTGCGGGCAGGCCAATGTGCCCACAGGCATGGAGACCGATGCCGGACCTTCGCAACTGACCCATTGGCCCATCCAGATACGTCTTGTACCGGCCGATGCTCCTTTTTTAAAGGGCGCGGATCTGCTTCTGACCGCAGATTGCGTGGCGGTATCTCTGCCCGGCTATCATCAGAATTTTCTGCCCGGCAAAAAGGTGCTCATGGGATGCCCCAAGTTTGATGATGTGCAGTTCTACGTGCAGCGGCTGACCGAGATTTTCAGCGTTAGCGGCGTCAAATCCGTTACCGTGATGGAGATGGAAGTTCCCTGCTGTTCCAATTTCAGCAGGATAGTGGCAACCGCCCTTAAAAACGCGAGTGCTGATATTCCTGTAGAGAAAATAGTGGTCAAACGCACCGGCGAAATCAAGGCTCGGACCTCCCTTGATCAGCCTGTGCCTTTATAGGATTTTATTTGATGCTCTTTTAAAAGGCATTTAAGGCATTAAATTTGATGCGCTTCGCGCTTTTGATAATTTTATTTCGCCGCCGGCGGCCAAAGGGTCCGCGACCCTTTTGAATCCCTGATTGTATAAAGTGGCTGCATTTAAGTTAGCCATTTTAATTAAAATGTTGCAGGTCAAAGGCAATAACCATAGCAGAATATAGCCTGACACAACATTTTCTAATATTGTCCCACAAAAGAAGGCCCGCAATATCGTCAGATATTGCGGGCCTTCTTTTGTGTAATTATTTTTTTATCTTACGAAGAGGCGGAGCCCGATCAAAAGTTTTTGAAGAGTCCAGAGAAACTTTTTTCAAAAAGTTTCTTTGGTCCCGCTGAAGGCGCCCGCCGGGAGGCTCCCCGAAGGGGCCGCCTGAGGCATACCGAGGTATACTAAAGCATCCTCGGCAATTAGCCGCCGAGGTAGGCCTTTTTGACTTCGGGGTCATCCATTAGTTTGTCGGAAGTCCCCTGAGCCACGATTTCGCCGGTATCCAGCACATATCCGCGATGGGCGAATTTGAGCGCGAGGTTTGCGTTCTGCTCAATGAGCAGGATGGTCAAGCCTTCCTGATTGAGCTGTTTCAGGGTGCGGAACATGTCGTACATCAAAAGCGGAGCGAGACCCATGGAGGGTTCGTCGAGCATGATGAAGTTGCATTTGGACATGAGCGCACGACCGACGGCCAGCATCTGCTGTTCACCACCGGAAAGGGATTCACTGCGCTGCTTGCGGCGTTCGGCAAGGCGCGGGAAAAGGGCGAATACGCGGTCGTAGTCAGCGTGAACGTCCTTGATGGAATCCTTTCGGGCATAGGTGGCCAGCTTGAGGTTTTCCTCAACAGTGAGGTTGCCGAAAATGTGACGTCCTTCCGGGACGAGGGCCAGGTGCAGGTCGGAAATGACCTTGTGCGGGGCCATGTCGAGGATGGATTCGCCTTTCCAGCTGATGTCGCCGGAGATGACTTTGGGTGCTTCCGGCGGAGGAAGGCGGCTGATGGACAGCAGCGTGGTGGTCTTGCCCGCACCGTTTGCGCCGATGAGGGTGACGATTTCGCCTTCGTTGACATCGAAAGAAACGCCGTGAAGCGCTTCGATATTTCCATATTTGACGCGGAGATCTTTGACTTCAAGTAAGGTGTTCAAATCGAATCATCTCCCAGATAGGCTTTGATAACAGTCTCGCTGGACTGGATATCTTCAGGTGTTCCTTCGGCAATTGTGGCGCCGAAATCAATACATTTGATCCACTTGCAGAGAGTCATGACGACTTTCATCTGATGTTCGATCATCAGGATGGTGATGTCGAATTCATCGTGAATCCATTTGACCAGCTTGATAAGACCTTCAACGTCCGAGGAGTTGAGCCCTGCCGCGGGTTCGTCAAGGAGCAGCAGCTTGGGCTGTATGGACATGGCGCGGGCAATTTCCACGCGCCTCTGAAGTCCGTAGGGCAGGTTGGTGGGCAGTTCATCGGCGAATTGTTTCAGGTCCATGAATTCCAGCAGTTCGGTGGAAATACGTTCGATTTCCTTTTCCCGGAGGAAGTAGTTCTTTGACCTGAGTACGGCGTCAAAGAACCCGTAACCCATGCGGTAATGCTGGGCGATACGGATGTTGTCCATAACGGTCATATCGTGCCAGAGCCTGATGTTCTGGAATGTACGGGCAACGCCCAGTGCCGTAACCTGATGCGGTTTCAGCCCTCTGGTGGGGGTGCCGTTGAAGGTTATGGTCCCTTCCGTGGGCTGGTAGAATCCGGAAATGAGGTTGAAGATGGTGGTTTTACCCGCCCCGTTGGGGCCGATCAACCCGGTAAGGGATCGTTCTTCAAGCTCGATATTGAAATCGGATACAGCCTGCAGGCCACCGAATCTCTGTGTAAGTCCGTCTATGTTCAAGAGTGACATTTTATCTCCTTATCTCGCGGGTTGAGCTACTTGAATTTGTAGAATTTCTTAAGCCGCGGGAACAGGTCGGGCAGTTCCTTGTTGCCCATGATTCCTTCAGGCCTGAACTGCATGAGCAGGATCAGAGTCAGCGGGATGAGCACCCATTTCCATACCTGGCTCAGATGGTAGGTATCCGGAAGCAGGTGTATGAGATGCATGCCGGTATCAATGGCCGGAATGATGAAGCGCAGCAGTTCAAGCATTACAGTGAAGAATACGGCTGAAATGATAGATCCGCCCAGCGAGCCCATGCCGCCGAGATAAACCATGACCAGACATTCAGTGGACTTCATAATGTTGAAGGACTGCGGGTTGACGTAGCCGAGTACGTGAGCAAAGAGTGCTCCGCCTACACCGGCCAGTCCGGAAGAAAGCATGAAAGCGGCCATCTTCATCTTGTTGGTATCAACACTCATGATTTCAGCGGCAACTTCGTCCTGGCAGATGGCCATTATGCCTTTTCCGTATGTGGAAGATACAAATCTTCTTATCATCCAGATGCTTGCGAATGTACCGAGGATTACCCAGATCATCATCCAGGGGATGTCTGCCACATCCGTCATGGCGTTTACCACCCGTTTCATTCCCATGAATCCGCGTGGGCCGCCGATCACATCCATGTTTTCTATGGCGGAAATGACCATATAGTTGGCTGCGATGGTGATAATGGCTAGATAGTCTCCCCTGGTCTTGAATGACGGGATGGCTACAATAAGTCCGGCTACAGCCGAAATCAGTCCGGATATAATGACTATGATGGGGAAGCCTAGCGGGGCAAGGTCCGGCGGCAGCAGAGGAGCGCCGAAGATTTTATTCTGAGCGAAAAAAACGACACTCAGCAGTGATGAAACATAGGCTCCGATACACATGAATCCTGCGTGCCCGCAGGAAAATTCTCCCATGTAGCCGTTGACTACGTTCAGGCTGGAAGAAAGGATGATGTTGATGCCTATGAACATGATTACTGACTGTATATACAAGTCAAGCGCGCCGCCCTGAGACAGGAGCACCACTATGGCTGCCATGGACCATAAACCGATATTGAAACTGTATTTCTGCATTGTGGTTATTCCGCCTTAAATCTTGGTTGTCTTGGCAACGCCGAATATTCCGGTCGGCTTCACCCAGAGGATGACTAGCAGAATGGAAAAGGCGAACAGGTCTCTGAAGGTAGACGGGAACACCGCCACAACACCGACTTCAATGAAGCCGAGCAGAAAACCGCCGATAAATGCTCCGCGTATATCACCGATCCCGCCGACAACAGCCGCGATGAAGGCTTTCCAACCGATGAGTGCACCCATGTAAGGCTCAAGGATGGGGTAGGACATGGCAAAAAGAAGTCCTGCCAGCCCGGCCATACCCGAACCGAGCACGAAGGTGAACACGATCACGTTATCAATGGGAATGCCCATGAGCGGAATGGCAAATTTATCATAGGATATTCCGCGCATGGCCATGCCGATTTTGGTCCTGGTAACGATGAACTGAAGGAGCAGAAAAACTGCGATGGCAGCGAAAATAACTATTATTTTGAGGTTGGTTACGGAAATGTTTCCGAAGGTGTAAACGACTTTGTCGAGCAGCTCCGGAAATTTCTTGCGGCTTGCGCCCAGCATGGCGAGGTTGCCGTTTTCAAGGATCAGGCCGCACATGAGGGCCGTGATGACCACGTAGAGACGGTGGGCTCCTTTGCGGCGCAGGGGACGGTAGGCGATCCTCTCTATGGTTACCCCGACCCCGGCTGTCAGTATCATGGTCAGCGGCACTGTCAGTGCGAGCACCATCCAGGGGGCGAGGTCCAGAAATCCGAGAAAAAATGTGGCGACAAAAAATGCGATGTAGGCTCCGACCATGAAGATATCTCCGTGGGCGAAGTTAATCAGGAGCAGTACACCGTAAACAAGTGTGTAACCCAGAGCAATGAGCGCGTAAAAGCTGCCCCACTGCAGGGCGTTAAGCAGGTTCTGGATGAGGATATCCACTGTCGGTCATCCCTTTTTTTTCTAAAAAACCGGCACTGGTTTTTTCGTTTTTTGGAAATTGTCCGTCTACTAATACTAATTGACGGGGGCATCGGAAGTCATGGAATTTTCGGGCAACAGCCCGTCTCCAGCATAAAAGCCGGGACAGCGGGACTGATGTCCCGCTGTCCCGTTATCTTTAATGAACTAAGGGCAGACGGATTCGGAGAATACGAATTCACCGTTTTCGTCGATGCGTACAACAACAGCGCATTTGATGGGGTCACCCTGTTCGTCGAACTTCATGGAACCGGTGATACCGGCGAATTCCTTGATGGAGCTCAGAGCGTCACGGATGGCTTTGCGTTCAGCCTTGACATCGGAATTGTAGGAGCCTGCATCCTGGATGGCCTGGAGAACCAGACGGGCTGCGTCCCAGGTAAGGGCGGCTACGTCATCGGGAGTTTCGCCGAATTTGGCTTTGTAACGATCGATGAATTCCTTGGTTGCACCCTTGGCACCGGCAGCGGCGTAGTGGGTGGAGAAGTACTGGCCTTTGCAGTCATCGCCGCAAAGCTTCATGAGTTCGGAAGAACCCCATGCGTCGGAACCCATGAAGGGGCCTTTCCAGCCGAGGTCACGAGCCTGTTTAACAATCAGGGCAACCTGGTTGTAGTTGTCAGGTACGAAGATGAAATCGGGATTGGAGTTGATGATCTTGGTCAGCTGTGCGGAGAAATCCTGGTCTTTGGTGCCGTGGGATTCGAAAGCAACAACAGCGCCGTCACCGAATTTCTTGTCGAATACATCTTTGAAGATTTCAGCAAGACCCTTGGAGTAGTCGTTGGAAATATCAAAGAGAACTGCAGCCTTGGTTGCCTTGAACTGCTTGGAAGCGAAGTTCACGGCAACAGGACCCTGGAAGGGGTCGAGGAAAGCAGCACGGAAAACCCAGGGACGGTCCTTGGTGGTGTCGGGGTTGGTGGACCAGGGAGAAACCATGGGAGTGCGGTTGTCGTTGCAGGTTCCGCCTGCGGGAACAGCCTGCTTGGAGGAGTTGGGGCCTACGATAGCCACAACGCCGTCCTGTTCGATCAGCTTGAGTGCTGCGTTGACAGCGGATTCAGCTTTGGATTCGTTGTCTTCGTAGAAAAATTCAAGGGGAATTTTTTTGCCGCCGACTTCAAGGCCGCCCTGACCGTTGATGTCTGCCAGCAGCATTTCTGCGGCGTTTTTGGACGATTCGCCTACTTTGGGGATGTCACCGGTAAGGGGAATGTTGAAGCCGATTTTGATTTTTTCTTCCTTTTTAGAGCAGCCGGTAATCATGACCGCGGCCAGGCCGAGGACCATGAGGACCAATAGAGACCTGAAAAGTACATTTTTCATTGTTTACCTCCTGAGGTGTTCATTAAGAAGTTCCGATTTCGTTATTGAATGATGAAAATTATCGCAAAACGGAGAATTTAAAAAGACATTTTTGCAAAAAAACTTAAATTCCAAACTATATTCTTTAATTTTAAGGCTTTACACTATAGTCGTCGGAAGAGGGTGGTAATACTTCGTTTATCTATGCTATAATATAGGTTTTTTCTGATTTTGATTCTTTTTTCAGTAAAATCAGTTTGATATCTTGTTTATGCTGCTTTCGGCGGTGAAAGGTAGTGACTGATATGGCTATGTTTGTTCTGTTATTCAGTATAAAAATGTAAAAATTGTAAAAAATAGACCGTTTTTTTGATTTGCTTTAAAAAACAAGGTGTAAATTTTGCAAAACGCTATTTTTATACTCTTTGAAAGAGAGGTTCGTGTTGCGGGAAGGCCCGGTGGTGGGGTGTTTCGATGGTTTGGTTGTATTTGAAATGGTTATCTGTTTGAAATAATAGTATAAATTTACATGTGGTGTTCGTGGATCACTGAATATGTGTTCAGTTTAGCAGCTCATTGGGCCGATCTGCTGAAATATATTCGGCAATTGCGCCAAACGGAAAAAGCCCCCGGCATGTAAAATACCGGGGGCTTTTTCCATCATATTTATGATTCTGTTAAAGCTTGAATCGTTCCATCATATCGCGCAGTGATCTTGCCTGACGGTCGAGGTCCTTGACCGCTTCTTCCAGTTGCCGGGAACTTTCAAGATTCTGCTCTCCGGCCTGTTTTATGGAGGAAAGGGCTACGGCAACCTGATCCATACCCGCAAGCTGCTCCTGGCTTGATGCTGCGATCTGCGCGGAAGACTGTGCGGACTGGTTTATCACGGAACTCAAGTTCAGGATGGCCTCGCCCGTTTGGGAGGAGAGTTTGGCTCCTGCTTCAACCGCCTTACCTCCTTCCTCGGTGATCATTACCGCGGAGCTGGTTGCCTTCTGAATGTCTGCGAGAATGGACTGTATCTGCGATACGGAATGTTTGGATTGATCGGAAAGGTTTCTGATCTCCCGCGCCACCACTGTGAATCCTCGTCCTTCTTCTCCTGCCTTGGAAGCTTCTATTGATGCGTTTACAGCAAGGATGTTGGACTGATCTGCGATGTCGTTGACAACATATATAATATCACCGATGTGCTGCGACTGCTCGGAAAGCCTTACAATTGACTGGGCGATGGTATCCATCTGGTTGCGTATGTTCTTCATGCCCGAAGCAGCGTCCTCAGCTGACTGTTTGCCGTGCTGTGATGTCGTAACCGCCTTCCTGGCCACATCGGCAACCTGCCGTGATTTTTCGCTGGAGAGGTGGGCCGTCTGCTTTACCTCTTCCACGGTAGCGTTTGTTTCCGCCACAGCGCTGGCCGTTTCCGCTGCACTGGCGGTGAGTTCTGCGGAAGCGGCGGAAATCTGGCTTAGGGATGTTGAAAGGATGCGTACCGCTTCATGTATTTTTACGTTGTCACTTTTGAGGTTTTCAACCATGGCCGCCAGAGATTTGCCTATGGTGTCCTTATCCGATTTCGGCTTGATTGATACGGTCAGGTCTGAGTCGGCAACTCTTTCCATGGCGGAAGACATCTCGTTAAGGGATTCCGTCATTTTGCCGAACGCCTTGGACAGGTCTCCGAGTTCATCTGCGCGCTGGGTTTCGCCCATGGTTATGCTCATGTCTCCGCCTGCTATCCTGTAAGCTGCGTCCACAACTCGCTTCAGCGGTTTTGTGATGTCTCTGGCTATGAAAAATACCGCGCATAATCCAAGGATTACCACAATTGCGCCCAGAATATATGTGTTGGAAATGGCACTGGCATTACGCGCCTGCAGAGTGGGACCGAGCTTGTCCTGATCGGAAATTACCGATTGCTTGGCCTGTTCAACAAGGGCAGCCATTTTCGGGCCTATTACATCAAGTTCCGAGCTTATGAGTCTGTCTCTCTTCTCGGTTGCGACAACAACCCGATTCAGGGCGTTTATATATGATGCGCATGCCTGCTTGATTGATTCCAGATATTCGTAATTTTTCTTTGTCAGCAGCGGGGAGAGGCTTTCTGTTGCTGCTTTGAGTTTTTCCATCTCGTCAAGCGTTCTCTTGGCATGGGATTCCAGACTGGACTCTAAATATTTTGCCGCATAAAGCCTGCCCAGTATAAGATTGCGGACTCCTTTTGCACACCAGTACAATGCTTCCGCATTGCCGCTTTTCCCGCCTATACCGTCTATGATTCTTTCGAATGTCTGCTCCATCAGGTCCCCGTCAGGGATAAGTCTGGTGTCGGAAACATCCGTCCTTTCCTGCTGTGTGCTGACGACTTCTGCAAAACTGGAATCGTAGTCGCTGGAAAGTCTCTTGATGTCGCTAAGCATTGCCAGTCTGGCGGCAGAAGTTACCGCTGCTTCGGCATTTTTGAAAAGCGGCTGCAGACGTTTGTTGTTTTCCGAGTATTTCTTAAGGTACTTGTTGTTTCCGGTAATTATGTAATCCTTGACGTAGGACTGGCCTTCAAGCAGCCGGGCCTGGATTTCTCCAAGCTGGTTGGAATCCTGCGCGAACTGGCTGTACCCAGTGAATCCGGATGAGGATTTTTTAAGGGCTCCCAAAGACTCAATGGATGCAAACCCGAAAAGGATGAATACCACGAGAAAACTGAAAAATATTTTTTGTCCGACCGTCAACCGTTTAAGCATGGATGAAGACCTTGTGAAAGTTGGTTAATATGTATCAGTATCGGCAGTGAACCGTGGAATGGAACACTGCCGATACTTTTTTATCGCTATTACGACAGACTTAATGCTCTTGCAACCCGGCTGAAACCAGCTTCGGATTTATTGGTAGTTGTCATCGCAGAATTCATTGCATTTGCCTTCGACGCTTTGGAAAAGCTGCAGACAGGTCTGCTGTTCTTCGTTCAGGGCCGATTTCTGACGAACGCTTTCACAACCCTGGCGGCATTCCTTGGCAGAAGCATAGCTTTTGAGCGTTACTTCGGAATATTCCGCGCAGATGGCTTCCTGACCGTCGCATTCCTCGCTGGTGCTTATGGAGCGACAGAAGGACCTGACATCCTGCATGCTTGTTGTCCGGCCTGCACAGCCGGAGAGAATTATCAACAATATTGCGAGTAAGGAAATTCTTTTCATTTTTTTGCCTCTTATAAGATGTTTTTCATTGCCGAGAGAAACATGCGGTTGGTTGAGTTGTTGCCTATTGAAACCTTGAGCAGGTCCGGAAGGCCGAAAGTTTCAAGAGTGCTGAGCCTGAACCCGTATTCCTGGAGGATGTCATGCAGATTCTGCGCCGGTATCGGGCTGCTGAACATTATGAAGTTACCCTGGCTGGGGTAGACTGTGCAGCCGAGTTCTTCCAATCCCTTTTGGACTCTTTCCCGGCCCCTGATGATCAGGTCAATGGTGGAGTAGTAGAATTCGCTGTGGTTGATGGCGGCCTGTCCTGCGCCCAGATTCAGGGGGCTGACCGGTACCGGCAGTCTTGAATCTTCCAGAATTTTTGCCCGTTCGGGACTCATCAGCGCATACCCCAAGCCGACTCCTTTCAGCCCGAATGACCACGAGAAACTGCGCAGGATGACCAGATTGGGTGCCTTGTCCAGAAAGTTGACCATGGAATAGTCGTCTTCCGGCCAGGCGAATTCAACGTATTTTTCATCCACGATAAGCAAGGTGCGTTCGGGGAGCAGATTGGCCATGGTTGCCAACTCCTCGGCCGGGACTCCGTATCCGGAAGGGATGTCCGGATTGGTTATTATAACGGCGGCGGTGTTCCCGTTGGCTGTGGTCACAAGCTGATCAAGCGGCGGGGAGAAGTTGCGGCCACGAGGCAGGCGCAGAAGTTCCACCCCGCACAGCGCGGCCACTCTGCTGTATTCGTTCAGTCCGTGTTCATAGCTCAGCACATGGTCTATGCCGGGGCTTACGGTCAGTCTAAGAGTGAGATCCAGCAGTTCCACCGATGAACTGGCAATCACTATGGATTCTTCCCCCACGTCATGCCGCTTTGCAAGGCTGAATTTCAGCCCGTCCGTGGAGTTTGCTTCCATGGCGCTGCTGTTGGAGGCCATGTTCATTATAGTATTTGATACGGCCATTGATACCCCAAGGGGGTTGGCATTGCTGGCCAGATCTATTTCTTTTTTTATCCTGAACAGTTTGCGGAATTTTGCTGCCTGCAGGCTGTGTTCACTTTGCGGTTTTTCCTGAAACTGTTCAGCTTCCGGATCCTCCCTGATTTCGGAGACCGCAGCCTCCTGAGGTGTAGAAACAGGCGATACTGTTTCCTTCTGTTCAGGGGCAGGTGCAGGCGCTGACTCCGGTTCAGGCTGTTTCTGATCCGCTACTGATTCCGGAGCAACTGGCGGTGTTCTGGTCATATTCTGTTTACCTATTTCTTCCAGCGCAAGGGTTACAATTCTCACATCGTAATCATTGCTCAGAGTTGCGTTGCTGACCATTTCAGTGAGCTTGTCGAATGAGTCAATTATGATGTTGAGGAGTTCCGAATCAATCTCGAGTTCGTTTTTGTACAGCCGGTCCAGTATATGGCCGATAGCCCCGGCCACTTCGCTTATTTTGGTCAGTTCCAGTAGCGCGGCACTTTCCTTGAGAGAAACGAGTATACCGTAAACCTGCGCCACGATGACCGGAGAGGAGGACCTGCTGTTTTCCAGCTTCATGAGTGCCGTTTCTATCTGGTCCAGCTTGTCGAGGGATTGTTCAACAAAGTGTTGCAGGGCCGGATCTTCATGTATTTCCACAGTCATTCTTTTCCCCTTTGCGTTTTGGACGGACATATTCGTCCTGTCTTGTCTGCCGGTCTGTTTCTCTGTTCGAATAAATAGGGTTGAGTTTATCAACCAACCGGTTGTTTCGTCCCTTTTTGCATTTTTTCATTCATTAAATCCATAATGTTTTTATATACTGAATTAGAAAAATTCAAAATCTTTCTTTTGTAAATATATGAATGAATCTGGTTGCGCTTTTGGCCTGGGTGATTCATATTACGGCAGATGACCGTCTGTTTGCAGAGATTAGACTGATTTTCATGACAAAATCAGGCTGAAAAATCCCTATAAATAGATAAAAATCCATGAGGAGTTAAAATGGTAACTTTTTTCAATGCAAATGAAGTAGTTGAGCTGGCAATGCGAATTGAGCAGAAGGGCCAGGCTTTTTACCTGCTTGCAGCGGATGAGGCCAAGGATCCGGGCGCCAAGGAATTTTTTGACTACTTCGCCGAAGAAGAATCCAAACATGAAGTGTTCTTCAGAGGAATGCGCGACCGTCTGGGCAATATCGAAATTCCTCCGGGAAGCGATTATGAGGAATATACCCAGTACGTGATGGCCCTGGTGGATTCTCATGATGTATTCAACTTCGACTATACAGCGGCATTCAAAGACGAAAGCTTCACCTTCGAGGATGCCGTGCGCGCCGCCATGCGTTTTGAAAAGGACACGATTCTGCTTTTCACCGAGCTTAAGACCATGGTCCCCGAAGCCGAGCGTGAAATAGTGGAAGCCTGTATTGATGAAGAACGCGGACATCTGCGCATGCTTGCCGAAAAAATCAGGAGTTAGTCGATTGCAGTGAGACTGATTCCGAATCAGCAATGTCCGGGCCCTCTTCATGCTTATGAAGGGGGCTCTTCTTTTGTAATTTGTTTAACTTGTTGGAGTGCGCACAAAATGGTATCGCAGAATGCCGGTGCAACTGATCAACCAGCAGGATATTGACCATGAACGAGAGCAGTGCTGCAATAGAACAGCAACTGGAAGAACTGCGCGAAGCTGAAAATTTTATCGGCTTCTGCGCCTTTGACCTTTTTCTGAATGATGATGAATCGAACCGAAAAGACGGAGTGCTCAAGATTTCGCGGCACAACCTTACGCCGGAAAGCGGGTTTCTCAAATTTACCTTTATCGTGGACGTATATGGAGACAAGGTCGTGCGCAAGCAGGTTCTTGATCTTTTCGCCAGATTTCACGACAGCGAGCTTGATTCCGAAACCGATCCAGATTTCATGTTCGTAAAGCCGACAGAACCGAAAACCCAGAAAGACCGCTCATGGTTCATCGGCGAGGTCTTTTTCCATTTTGATACAGCCAAGGGGGCCTCGCGGGAGAATGTGGTAAGGTTTTTTCTCCCGTTCCTCACCCTGCGGCTTCCCCTTGAGTTCAGCGACCTGCAGTGGTGGGACGATGAAGAGTCAAAGAGCACGGTCAGAAAATCAGCCATTGCCGCGATTACCGATTTTATCCTCGGCAAATTCTAGTCTGTATATCGTCCTTGCGCCGTTTTACTGGTTGTAGGATCGGTAGGTTGCGCGGTTTCTGTGCAGCTGATATTTCCGTACGGCTTCGTTGTGTTCCTTGAGCGATTTGCTGAAATAGTGTGACCCGTCGCCTTTGGCAACAAAATAGAGATAGGAGTGTTTCTCCGGAGTGATGGCCGCTTTGATTGAATCCAGCCCCGGCGAGCAGATCGGTCCGGGAGGCAGCCCGCGATGCTGATATGAGTTGTACGGGTTGGATTTGTCTCCGAGATGTTTCTTACGGAGATTCCCGTCAAATGTTTCGCCCAGTCCGTAAATGATTGTGGGATCGCACTGTAGCAGATAGCCTTTTTTCAGCCTGTTTGCGAATACCCCGGCAATCCTGTTTCTTTCCGAGGCATCGCCGGTTTCCTTTTCAACCAGAGATGCCAGAATAATAGTCCTGTGAATTTCTTTCGGGGAGGGAGGTTTGCCGTTCCAGGCCTTGTCGGCAGCCTTACGGAATTCCTTGAGCATGGTCTCCACCATTGTTCTGCCGGAATCCGATTTCGGTCTGGTAATCATGTAGGTTTCCGGGAAGAGGTAACCTTCCGCATTTTTGGCGGGGATGTTGTATTCGGCCAGCAGTTCGGGATCGAAGACGGCTTTTTTGAATTCCTGATAGGTTGTGAGTTTGGAGTTTTCGGCAGCCTGTGCGGTTGCCCACCATGTGAGCCCTTCGCGTACCGAGAATTTGTGCAGGATACCGGAGGTTGTGGTCAGAGTGTCCAGGACTTCCGGTGCGGTCATGTTGGACCAGAGACTGAATTCTCCGGCGCGAATTTTGTTTTCCTTGCCCAGTTCCTGTGCGTACTGGCGAAATCTTTTGGCATCGGAGATAAGTCCGGCCTTGGCCAGCCCGCCGGAAACGGTCCAAAGGGATTCGCCCGGTTCGATGGAGAAAAGAATTTCACGGCCCTCGATTTCCGGGGGCAGGTTCAGGAAGCTCCAGTTCCTGTACATGAACCAGCCGCCCACAAACATGAGCGCCATGCATATGACTGCAAGGGTTGGCAGTACAAAGCGCAGCACTATGCTTGGGCGAGCCATGTTTCCAGAATTATTTTTGCTGCCTGGCTGTCCAGGTTTTTTTTCCTTTTTCTGTCCCACAGTCCGGCCTCCCTGAGTTCTTCTTCCGCTGCAATCGAACTGAGCCTTTCATCAACGAGATGTATGGGCTGTTTTACTCTTCTTTCCAATGATGCCGCAAAGTTGCGAACCTGCCTGGTAGTCAGTGTGTCCTCGCCGTCCAGAGAAAGAGGAAGGCCGATGACGATGTCACCGACCTTCTCTGCATTTATTATTTCAAGCAGTTCCGAGAACATCGCATCCCTTGTAGTGCGTTCCAGCACTTTCAGGGGAAAGGCGAACATGCCTTCCGGGTCCGTAATGGCCAACCCGATGCGCTTTGTCCCGAAATCTATTCCGAGTGCTTTCATATCAGCCCTGAATGATTACCATCTCGTCCTGCCGAGTGGCTTTTTCCAGCT
This sequence comes from Maridesulfovibrio sp., assembly GCF_963677005.1. Classification (NCBI taxonomy): domain Bacteria; kingdom Pseudomonadati; phylum Thermodesulfobacteriota; class Desulfovibrionia; order Desulfovibrionales; family Desulfovibrionaceae; genus Maridesulfovibrio; species Maridesulfovibrio sp. The sequence continues at coordinate 180,050 of NZ_OY781616.1, forward strand.
GTTTTTTCAACTCCTTGCGCCATTTGGGACCGCCGATGACTTCTGCCATGTACTCTACAGTGTGCAGTACACGGTTCTGTTTTTTCAGGGCGTGCACATTGCGCTTGATCCCCACCTTGCACGATGGACAGCCCACCAGTATGGGGGTGTTCTTGTCGTGTTCCTGGAGATCTTTTTTCAGTTGCATACCTTTGCGGTCACGCAGTTTGTTGTAGATCTCAGGGCTGGTTATGGAACCGAGTCCCGACTCTCCGCAGCATCCCGGAGAAAGGGTTACGTTGCTGCTCAGAGTATCGGCTATGGCCTGGCGATAAATTTCCGGTGCCTTGGATTTTGCTACATCGGTCCATTCAGTATGGCAGGATGCGTGGTAAATCACTTCCTGCGCCGCTGTCGCCGATTTGAAATCAAGGTTGCCGGGATTGGCCAGCAGGTACTGCACGGCATCCTTGCGTTTGAGTTCGTATCCGAGTTCCCTGAAATCGTAGGATTCCAGAGACTCCCTGCATGTTCCGCAGGCGGTCAGCAGGGTGGAAACCTTCATACCGGCAATGGATGCCTTGGCGATGCGGTACTGGATATCGCTTATGTTGCGGTGGCGGTTTGTGTTGTATGCCTCAACGCAGCCGCTGGACAGCAGCGGGTAGCCGCAGCACAGGTGCTTGGAGGGCATGATCACGTTTATGCCGGACTTGAGCAGCAGGTAGAGCGTGGCCATGCCGATGTCCTTGGAGAACAGCGAGGCGCCGCAACCGGGGAAATAATATACGGTATCCGCTGCCGGAGTGTTCTGCATGAACATGGATTCATCGTCCAGTCCGATGGTCTCGTGAAGGTTCTTGAAGTCCATTGCCGGAGTAGGGCTGTGCAGCATGGGAGATTCCATGCGTCTGCGCCAGTGTCCGGGAATGAGCCCCACAGCCTTGGACTGGAAGCCTGCCGAAAGGGAGAGAAACTTAGCCGCTCTGGGCAGTCTCTTGTGCGGGTCCTTGGCAATGAAACCGAGGACAGCGCTTTTTACCGGGTGTCCGCCGGTTCCCTTGTATTCGAGGAAGGAGCGTATCTGCAGAGCCGCACCGGCCGAATCGATCTTGATGGGACAGACCGAGGTGCAGCGGCCGCACGCGGTACAGTGTTCCATCAGCTTTCTGAGCTTGGTCAGCAGGTCGGGGGAAGGTTCGCCGCGCTGTACCTGCGAATAGTAGATTGCCTCAATGAGCGCGCCCAGAGCTATGTTCTTGTTGCGCGGGTGGTACATGAGTCCCCGTTCCGGGAAATACATGGGGCAGACCTGCTTGCATTTTCCGCAACGGGTGCAGGTCTGGATGTGGCGCAACAGTTCCATCAGGTGTTCCTTGTCCTTGATGGCGGTCTTGTTCAGGTCATTGATGAGCCTGTTGAACGAGAACGTGTACGCCGGGGAAGGAAGGTCCCTGCGGGTGAGCTTGCCGGGGTTCAGGATGTTGAGCGGGTCCACTTTGAGCTTGTACTCGCGGATAGCCTTGATCTTGGCCTCGGACAGGTAATCTATTTTGGTGATGCCTATTCCGTGTTCTCCGGAAACCTCGCCTTTGAGTTCCAGAACTTTCTTGAAGACATCATCAACAGCTTCGTGCGCGCTGTGCAGCATGTCCTGATCATTTGAGTTGACCGGTATGTTCACGTGGCAGTTGCCGTCGCCCGCATGCATGTGGTTGGCTATGACAATGCGGCGGTCATGAAGATTTTTGTATATTTCGGATATACTGGAATCAAGTTTGGGGAATTCATCGCGCAGTTCCTGAAAAAGGTAGCGGACCTGTCCTTCCAGTTCCTGGTCGCTCATGTCATTACCGGAGATTTTGCCTTTGAGAATGTTGGTGGTCCGCTCCAGGGCCAGTTCCACCTTCGGTTCTTCAATGGGAAATCCCGGAAGTTCCTTTACCGCCAGCAGAGAACGGCGGTATATCTTTGCAAGATAGATGAGGTTGAGGTCCTCAAGAAAGTCGGAAAATACCGGTATGACCTCAAGCGGAATAACGATATCCTCGTTGACCTTGAAACCGGAAGTACGCTTGGCTATTGCCGAAAGCTTGTGACGGTCTTCCCAGAACAGTTCCGCTTCCTTGGCATCGCGGGCGGCAAAAATATCAACACCGTCGTAGGGCTGAGCAATGGACATGATGGTGTCAACAGCGCTCTGCAGGGCGTGTTCATCATCCGAATCCAACTGCAGGATCAGCACGGAAATGGGCTCGCCTTCATATTTTTCCGATTTCTTGCTGTATTTGATGGCCTGCACGTATTTGGGCCCGAACTCTTCAAGAGCCGAAATCTTGACCAGGTCTCCTTCCTCGCGAATGGTATCACGCAGTGCTACCACGTCCTTGATGACGAGCATGGCGTTGCGCATGGAGCGGCCGAAGAATTCAAGGCAGAGCACACGCGTTTTGCTCGGTTTCGGGTAAAGTGCGAAGCAGGTTTCGGTTATGATCCCGTCCACGCCTTCCTTCTGAACTCCGGGGAGTCCTCCGAGATATTTGTTGGTAACGTCCTTGCCGAGTCCGGCTGTGCGGATTTCGTCCGAAGTCAGCTCTATGCTGTCGATGAGCTGTCCTTTGGAATTGAATATTTCGAAGATGGCTGTTTCTCCGGCAAAGATCTTGTGACCCGGATGGTCCTTGCGTCTGATTTCAATCAGATCGCCTTTGGGGGTTACCATCTTGTAGCTGATTATATTGTCGATTGTGCAGCCGTATTCGAAAGCGTAGGGGCCACCGGAGTTTTCCGATATGTTCCCGCCAAGGGAAGAGCCCGCCTTGGAGGCCGGGTCAACAGTGAACAGCACACCTTTTTTCTCGGCAGCCTTGATGGCATCCAGGGTGATAACCCCGGCCTGGGCACAAAGGATCATCGACTGGGTGTCGACACTGAGTATTTTTTTTGAATCTGCCGAGCGAGAGGACGGCAGTTCGGTCCAGAGCGGGGATGGCTCCCCCGGTTGCTCCGGTTCCTCCGCCTCGGGGGATGAGTCCGAACTGCATTTCGTTGGCCAGACGTACAATAGCTCTTATCTGGTCCGTTGTTTCCGGAAAAAGTACTGCGATGGGCAGCTCTATGCGCAGGTCTGTTGCGTCTGTGGCCGACTGGACCAGAGTATGCGGATCAAGTCCGATACAGTGTTCGGGCAGGATTTCTTTCATCTTCTCGATGAATCTTTCCTTGAATTCTTTGTCGGCATCCTGTTTCAGCCAGAAATTTTCCACAGCACGGCTGAGGCGCTGGGGATATTCGCCGGAAAGGGTCGGGCGGGCCAGGGTGAGTGTCCGGGAAACCGATTTGCGCACCAGTTCCGGATCAATGAACGGGTTGTAGCGCACGAGGAAGAGTTCTGCGGCAATGCTTTCGGAAAGTTTGCGAACGTCTTCCGGCCAGCCTTTGAATTCAAACGGATCAAGGCCAAGTACTCGCGAAAGGAGTGCTTCGGCGGGAATGGAAATATGTGGGCCTAACTGAGGCATAATGTCTTACCTGGAATGTTTATGTTTTATGAGGAGCAGAACAGCCCCTGTGAAGAAAAAATGGCAATATAGTGGCCGTGCTGATGAAAATCAAGTATCTATTTTGCTGTCAGCTTGTCCGGCTTTCCCCGAACTCGAAATCCGGAGATATCCCGACCTTTCTTTGCGCTCGGCCGGCAGGCTTGGTTCCTGCTTTCGATGCGTCGGATTTTCAGGACAAATCTGTTGCGGTTATGGGCCTTGTGAAGTTTCCCAAGATCGCAGCAGACCTCGTATCATATAATGATGGTGTCGGAGATTGTAAAGGGGCAGAGTGTTTAGTGCTTGACATAAAAGGCCCAACTGACGGATTATTTCTGCTCCCGTTTTTTCCACATAAAGCCTTTTCCCGGAAATATTTTCGTATTACGAAATCTACAAGCCTACAGTGTCGATAACAAGAAATAGAGAGGTCAAGAAAATGATCGGTGAGGATTTTGCTGAGCTTAAGCTTTTTATTACCGGACCCATACTTTTGCGCGATGAGGTTCGCCAGGCCGGACTTCTGCCGGAATTCGGACACAGGGACGCGGAAAACTCAAAGCGTTTCGTGCCGATCATGGAAAACCTTCTGACCATTGCCGGAAATCCTGAAGGATATACTCCCGTCATTTTCAATGGTTCCGGTACCAACGCCCTTGAGGCCTCAGTCCGTTCTCTTGTTTCCGATTCGGATACCGTACTCAACGTTTCCGTTGGGGCATTCGGCGATCTTTTTCATAAACTGGCTGTTGTCAACGGCAAGAAGGCCATGCAACTGCGGTTTCCTTACGGAAAAACTATTGATCCGGAAGTGCTTGAAGAAGCCATGAAAGAACACCGGCCTGATGTTGTCACCTTCACGCACAACGAAACATCGACAGGAGTGGAGAACGATGTTGTCGCAATCTGCGAAATCATCCGTGCGCACGGCGCTCAGCCGATCATAGACGGGGTGTCTATTTTCGGTGGTGCTCCTTCTTTTATAGATGAAGCAAAACCGCTTATGTATTGTACCTCTACCCAGAAATCATTGGGCCTTCCTGCCGGGTTCGGCATTGTATTCCTGTGTGACGAAGCCCTGGAAAAAGCCGAGAAGGTCGCAAACAGGGGCTACACTACCGACATCATCGCACAGATGAGCAAAGCCAGATTGAAACAGACTCTGACCACGCCGAACGGAACTCTGGTAAACCAGATGTGTGTGCAGCTGGATTACATCGTCAATGAAGAAACAGTTCAGGCCCGTTTTCAGCGCCACGAGAAGATGCGTGATATAGCTGTCAAATGGGCCGGGACCATGGACGGCTATGAGCTGTTCGCTCAGGAAGGTTACCGTTCCCCGACCATGACCTCCTTCAAAACGCCCGCACATATGACAATTGACCGTTTGAAGGAGGTCAAGGAATTGATGCGCGAACACGGGTATCTGTTTGATCCCGGTTACGGCAAGATCAACAAGGAACTTGCGGAAGTCGGAGACTCTCCGATTTTCAGAGTCGGGCACATGGGAGATATAATGCCTGCCATGCTTGAAGAGTATCTGGGCGTGCTCGGCAGCGTTCTCGGCAGCTTTTCCTAGTTCCGCCATTTAATTTCTGCTTATTCGGGGCCTGAATCCGGTGTATGGATTCAGGCCCTATTTTTTTTATGAAAAAAGGTGAAAATATTTTTTGTGGTGAACACTCAGTTTTTGAGCCTGTATGGGTGTAAAATCGTTGGATAAAAACTGAGCTTAGACTCAGTTTTGTCTTGTGTCTGATTTATGTGAAAAAAATCGCAAATTGATTTTGTGGATAATGTTTTTATAAAATAAAGTTATTACAGTATATTATAGTTTTATTGTGACTTGTTTGTGAAATAAGTGACGGGTTGACAACAAATATTGATTCGGATTAATTTCTATTCCGACTGAGTGCTCAGTCGGTTTTTAGGAGCAAGAGGAGAAAGGATGACCAAGATGTCTAAGAAGAAGGCGGCGATACTGGAGGCTGCCACCATGCTTTTTGCCAACAAGGGCTTTGCGGACACTTCCATGCAGGAACTGTCCACCATAACCGGGGCGGCAGAGGGTACAATATTCTATCATTTCAAAAGCAAGGAGCAGCTTCTGCTGAGTATCCTTGAAATCACCAAGGAGAGGATTCTGGTGGAGTTTTCCGATCACATGGAAAATCATGCCCCGGGAACCGGTGTAGAAATGATGGAAGAGGTGGTGGCATTCTACCTTCTTCTTGCAGGACGGATGGAACATCAGTTTCTTTTGTTGCACCGGCTTTTTCTTTACCAGTTTGCTGAAAGCAGACCTGAATTTCGGGAACACCTGGAAGAAATCTACAACTGTCTGGTCCTTCTTTTCGAGCAGGCCATACAAAGAGGGTTGGAGGACGGTTCCATTGGCGGGGTGAATCCGAGAAAGAGTGCACTCATCATTTTCACGATGGTTGATGGTTTAGTGAGATTCAAAAATTTTAATCTCTACGATGCGGGGGCGCTGTTCAATGACTTGATCGAGTCTATCCGCAGAATGTTGAAACCTGAATAGGGGTGTTTAATGCTTACCAGAATTTTCCCTTTTATGGGCTGGTTCAAAAAGTACAGTGGAGCGGCTTTCAGAGCGGATATAATTTCCGGTCTTACCGTTGCGCTTGTTCTTATCCCCCAGTCCATGGCGTATGCGCAGCTCGCGGGCATGCCTGCTTACTACGGCCTTTACGCCTCCCTGCTTCCTCCCATGGTTGCAGCTCTTTTCGGCTCCAGCCGGCAACTGGCCACCGGGCCGGTTGCGGTTGTTTCGCTTATGACCGCAGCTTCCCTGGAACCGCTGGCTACTGCCGGAAGTGAAGGGTACATAGCTTACGCCCTGCTTCTGGCCCTGCTTGTAGGGGTTTTCCAGTTTCTGCTCGGTGTGTTGCGGTTGGGCCTTGTTGTCAACTTTCTTTCCCACCCGGTTGTCAACGGCTTCACCAACGCGGCAGCAATAATTATTGCCTCTTCCCAGCTTTCCAAGATGTTCGGCGTCTATGTGGACAAGGCCGACCTGCAGTACGAAACCATCGTGCGGGTCGTAAAGGCGGCTGTCCATTATACTCATTTCCCGTCATTGGGAATGGGCATACTTGCTTTCGCCATCATGGTCGGGCTCAAGAAAATCAACCCCAAAATTCCGAATGTTCTCTGCGCGGTTGTGATTACCACCGTGCTTTCATGGGCAATCGGTTTCAACCATGATACCGCTGTAAATGTATCCGCTATCCAGGATGCGCGTGCTGTTGAAGTCATTGGCGAATTCAACAAGTCCGTGAACGGCATTGAAGAACTTGCTTTCAAACGCACACAGCTTGCGGCTCTTGAAGACAAGGCCAAGGCCGAAAAGAACAGGATCGGTTATTTTGATGCCGAACACGACCTGCAGGTGCTCAACTATCAGGTCAATCTGCTTAAACACAAATCGCATGAATACCGCGCTGAACTGCGTTCCATGCTTTTCAGCGGAGTGGAGCAGTCCGACGGCTCCATTGTTTTCTTCCCGCAGGGTAAAGTTCCCGCAGGGATGAAAGATGACGGACGCACCTGGCGCATCAAAGTCGGCAATAAGCCTTTGAGCACAGAATCCCTCAGGATGATGGGCGGCGGTGCAGTTGTCGGGAATGTTCCTTCCGGTTTCCCTCCGCTGGCCGTACCTGCAATGGACTTGAAAGTCATACTGAAGCTGCTGCCGTTTGCGGTCATCATCTCACTGCTCGGTTTCATGGAAGCCATTTCCATTGCAAAGGCCATGGCAGCAAAAACCGGGCAGAGGCTTGATCCCAACCAGGAACTTATCGGTCAGGGTCTTGCCAACGTTTTAGGTGCATGCTGTTCCGCATACCCCGCATCCGGGTCTTTCTCCAGGTCTGCGGTCAACCTCCAGGCCGGTGCTGTCACCGGGCTTTCCAGCGTGTTCACTTCCGGTATTGTCGCCGTTACGCTGTTGTTCTTCACCCCGCTGCTCTACCATCTGCCGCAGGCCGTTCTGGCTGCAGTTATCATGATGGCTGTTATCGGGCTGATCAACGCATCCGGTTTCATCCACGCATGGAAGGCGCAGAAATACGATGGCGCCATTTCCGTGATCTCTTTTGTCGCCACTCTGTCATTTGCTCCGCATCTTGATAAGGGTATCATGATCGGTGTGGCTCTTTCCCTCGGTGTTTTTCTTTACAAGAGCATGCGCCCCAACGTGGCGGCTCTCTCCAAGGGAGAAGATTCCGTTCTGCGTGATGCCAGCATCCACGGACTCCGTGAGTGCGATCATATCGCTGTGGTACGTTTTGACGGTCCGCTCTTCTTTGCCAACGCAAGTTTCCTTGAAGATCAGATCACTGACCGTCTGCTTAACATGCCCAAGCTCAGGCATCTGATTCTGGTCTGCAACGGGATAAACGACATTGACGCTTCCGGCGAAGAAGCTCTTTCACTCATCGTGGATACTGTTCGCAGCGGCGGGCGGGACATATCGTTTTCAGGTGTGAACGAAACCGTTATGGCTGTGCTTGAACGCACCCATCTGCTTGAAAAAATCGGTAAGGATCACGTCTACAGTGATACCGATGACGCTCTGTGCAGAACCCATGCCGTAGCTCATGCCGACGGGACCGAAAGCGATTGTCCGCTCACAACCTACTGTCGTATCAACGGTAATGTTTAGTGGAGGTGTATTATGTCTGATCTGTTTATATTCAGCGGATTGTTCTGCCAGAAGGATGCTGTCATTAAAAGGATGATGGATGATTCCGGGATCAAGCTTGTTTCCGACGCTGATCTGGTGACTGATGCAGCCGCCCTGAGCGGGATGAGTGAAAAGTCCATATCCAAGGCTTTTTCTCCCAAGACTTCCATATTCAATAAATTCAGCCGTGAAAAGGAGCGCGCAGTAGCCTGGTTGCGCCTGGCTCTTGCCCAGAGACTTGCTGCGGGTGAAGCCCTTCTGGTTTCCGGACTGGTAACTCATCTTCTTTCTCAGGAGATAAGTCATATACTCAAAGTTTGTCTTATTGATGATCTGCCTAGAAGGTCTTCCGTTGCCCTGAGGGAAAGCGGTCTTGCCGAGAAGGATGCGGTCAAGGCCATTCATCAGAGCGATGAGGAAGCCGCTTCCTGGGTACGTGACCTGACCGGTAATAAAGATCCATGGTCACCGGGGCTTTACGACATGGTTATACCCGTGGATAAGACCGGCGTGGACGAATCCGTAACACTTATCAAGGAGCAACTGGGCAATGCGGCAGTCAGTGAGACTGATGCTTCCCGGCAGGCTGTGCAGGATTTTCTGCTTGCAGCCAGGACTTCATGCGTGCTCGTGTCCAAGGGACATAACGTTGACGTCCGCGCTTCCGGCGGGGTCGTCATCCTTGCCATAAACAAGAAAGTGCTCATGGTCGACAGACTGGAAAAGGATCTGCGTGAAATAGCCGAGCCTCTTGAAGGTGTGGAAAAGGTGGAAATCGAATTCGGTAAGGATTACTATGATGCTGATATCTACCGTCGCATGGATTTTGAACTGCCGTCGAGAGTCCTGCTTGTAGATGACGAGCGCGAGTTTGTGCAGACTCTTTCCGAAAGGCTGCTGCTGCGTGATCTCGGTTCCGCAGTTGTTTATGATGGCGAGTCCGCGCTTAGTGTTGTCAAGGAAGATGAACCCGAAGTAATGATCCTTGACCTCAAGATGCCCGGAATTGACGGCATTGAGGTCCTGCGCAGGGTCAAGGCCGAAAGACCCGGGATCGAGGTTATCATCCTCACCGGTCACGGTTCAGACAATGACCGCAGGATATGTATGGAGCTCGGTGCGTTCGCTTACCTGAACAAGCCTGTGGACATAGAAGTTCTCAGTGCCACGCTCAAGGACGCCTACGCCAAGGCACGCAACTCTTAATCAATAAATATCCCGGAGCAAGGGTATGTCGATAAGAGGAATATTCAAACCGGAATTTCTGGACGCTGAAGCACAGGCGGCCGGTCCGTATAAACGGTTGTTCAATTACAAGCATATCTGGTTGATGTGTCTGGCTATTCTGGTTTTTGTTTCTCTTGTGCCCATTCTCATAATGGCATCCATCGACTTCAGTGTGACCCGGGGTGCAATAAAATCCGAAAACACGCTGAGGGCGGCACGGACTGCGTCCAATACCCGCCGGGCGGTTTCCTATTTTGTCGAGGAGCGGAAATCAGCTCTGCAATTACTTGTTGAACTGGATAATTTCCGCTCCTTCGACGACAGGGACTGTCTGGCCGGGATGCTTCGTGCCCTCAAGGACAGTTTCGGAGGGTTTATAGATCTGGGCGTTATCGACATGGAAGGCAAGCAGGTTGCCTATGCCGGGCCGTATAATCTGGAAGGCCGCGAATACGCCGGTCAGGACTGGTTTCGGCAGACGGTTGATCAGGGGGTTTACGTCAGCGAAGTTTTTCTGGGCTTCCGGGACAGTCCGCATCTGGTCATCGCCCTGAAGCATTTCATTGATGCTGAAGGAAAGCGTTTCAATATCCTGCGGGCCACTCTCGATACAAAGCAGTTCAACGGGATATTCTCCAGCTTGGACCTTTCCCCCGGAGAGGACGCCTTTCTCGTCAACCGCGATGGAGTGATCCAGACTCCGTCGCGCTGGAACGGGGATGTTTTTTCGCGCGTAAGCTTCGATCTTCCCGAAGAGTCCTTTCGTACGAAAGTAGAGGAAATCACTTACCGCGACGGCGGCCCGGCCATGGCCGGCTATGCCTATATCGAGAACACTCCGTTCATTCTGCTCTTTGTCAAAACGCAGAAGGAATTCATGGGAGCGTGGAGAAGCTCCCGCGATACCGTGATCTGGTTTACCACAATAAGTATAGCGGTCATCCTTGTCGTTATGTGGGCCGTGGCTTCGTATCTGGTCGGACGGGTTTATATCGCCGACAAGACCCGCTCCAAGGCGCTGCAGCAGATGGAACACCATAACCGTATGGCTTCCATCGGCAGGCTGGCTGCCGGGGTGGCACACGAAATCAACAACCCGCTGGCTATAATCAACGAAAAGGCCGGATTGCTGAAGGACCTGTTTACCTTCAGTCAGAAATATGATGCTGACGAACGAGTGGTCGGGCTGGTGGATTCGGTTTTGCAGTCGGTGGAAAGATGCGGGCGCATAACCAAACGGCTGCTCGGTTTTTCGCGCCGGACCGATATGGAGTTCAGACCCGTTTATCCGCGCAAGGTCATTGATACCGTGCTGAGTTTCATGGGCAAGGAAGCGGAATACCGGTCCATTGAAGTAAGTGTTGAAGTTGATGAAGGCATTTACGAGATTGTAACCGACCGCGGAAAGCTGGAGCAGATTCTGCTTAACCTGATCAATAATTCCTTTCAGGCTATGAAGGACAACGGGTCGTTACTGATCCGAGTCTCCAGGGAATCTCGGGATCATCTCCTCTTCACGGTAAAGGACAGCGGATGCGGAATTCCTCCGGCAGATCTTAAAAGGATTTTTGAACCGTTTTACTCAACCAAAAAACAGTCGGGCGGGACAGGGCTTGGCCTCTCCATCACCTACGGACTGGTGCAGGATCTCGGTGGTGAAATGAGCGTCAAAAGCGAACTGGGCAAGGGAACCGAGTTCAGTTTTACCCTGCCTGCCGTTCCGAAAAACGGAGACAGCTAGGATATGAGAATTTTATTGGTAGACGATGAATCCGAGCTAGTTTCGGCACTTGCCGAGCGTCTTTCATTCAGGGGATTTGAGGCCGATTGGGCCTGTTCCGGTGAGGAAGCCGTTCAGAAAGTGGAACAGAATGATTATGATCTGGCGGTACTGGATGTGAAAATGCCGCGCATGAGCGGACTTGAGCTGCGCAGGATTCTTCGTGAACTGAAGCCGGAAATGAAGTATATTTTTGTATCCGGGCACGGTTCGGAGGAAGATTACATTGCCGGAGCTTCGGAAGCCGCGTGCTATCTGGTCAAGCCGGTCAAGATTGAAGATCTTGTCGCAAAGATAAATCAGGCATTGGAATGCGAGTAAATGTCAAGGAGGATTCCCATGGAATCAACCAGAGCGGAAGAGCGTGAAAATCTGGTGTTTTTCGGCCAGATAAGCGCCGCCATTTCTCATGATTTAAAGAATGTTCTCGCCATAATAAATGAAGACGCCGGGCTGCTGCATGATTTTTCACTCATGGCGGCGCAGGGAATGGAGCTTGATCCTGAAAGACTGGGCAGGGTGGCCGGGAAGATTCAGAATCAGGTCCGCCGTGGGGATACTATCATCAAGAACATGAATCGGTTCGCCCACAGCGTAGATAAAGCCGAGTGTGAAGTGAATTACAGCGAACTCGCCGCGCTGGTGATTTCGCTTCTTACCCGGATGGCTTCCAGAAAATGCGTCACGGTAACTCTGGCGGAAAGCGGACCGGTCATGGGCAAAGGTGATCCCTTTGTCATACAGATGCTGATTGCCCGCTGCCTGGAAAATTGCATGGACTGCGCCGGAAAGGACGAAGGACTTTCGGTTGCTGCCGCAGGTTCGGACGGGACCGGGAGTGTCGAAATTGCCGGGCTGGTCGAAGAAATACCCGCCGAAGTGCTTGACGGACTGAAAGATATCGCCGAAAACGCGGGGGCGTCGCTGAAATACACCCCGCAGGAAAAAGTCTTATCAATTATATTTTAACTACTTTTAAAATGCACAATGATGCAGGTGGAGAGAAATCATGGCAGAAAAAGTACTTCTCGTTGATGATGAAAAAGAATTTGTAGAAGGTCTGGCCGAACGTATGGAACTGCGTGGTATGGACGTAACCGCATGCACCAATCCCCAGGAAGCACTGGATAAAGTTGACAGTGAATCTTATGATGCAATCGTGCTTGACCTGCAGATGCCCGGCATGGACGGCATTGAAGCACTTAAGCATATACGCAAATCCAAACCGGAAATGCAGGTAATTCTCCTCAGCGGTCACGCAACAGTGGAGAAAGGCATTGAAGCCATGAAACTCGGCGCTATGGATTTTGTTGAAAAACCTGCCGATATTAATGTCCTGACCGACAAGATCAAGAAAGCCCAGGCCAAGAAAATGATTCTGGTGGAAGAAAAGACCGAGCAGAAAGTCAAGGAAATTATCACCCAGAAAGGCTGGTAGGCATAAAGCTGTATGTCAGTGCTTTGCCTCTTTGTAAGGCGCTGTTGCTTGAAACATTAAAGCCCCTGCCGGAAGTGATCCGGCAGGGGCTTTGTATTTTGATTGGCTATAAATTTTTGTTCTGATTAATGTGCGCAAAGGAATCTGTGCTTAATTATTAATTGAATCTTCCCGCTCAAGCGTAAGGAAGTCTTCCTTGCTCCCGCGGAAGGATATTTTCCCATCGGTAATTTCGAGTACATGTGAAATTGAGGGAATCAGTTCTTCCTGATGGTGGGTAACATAGACCATGCAGACCCCGGCCTTTGCCAGACTTTCAAGCAGGTTGTATATTTCCACACGAGACAGGGCATCCACTCCGGCCAGCGGTTCGTCAAGCAGCAGTACGTCCGGTCCGGATATAAGAGCCCTTGCGATGAACGCCTTGCGCAACTGCCCATAGGAAACCTGTTCCGTAGAGCGCTGGGCCAGATCTTCGATGCCGAAAAATTTCAGCCACTCCCAAGTCTTTTTCCGCATATCGTCACTTATTTCATCAAGAAAACCGGCGGAAGCAAAAAAGCCGGACATGACCACATCGAAAATCGGAATCGGCCTGCCCACTGTTTCCCCGAAGGATGCCTGCATGGAAGCAGAAACCATGCCCATGCTTCCGCGCACCGAGCGCAGACAATCTCCCAGTTCGGGCAGACGCTGCATGCCTTCTTCCGCCGCGTAGGCTGCTGCGTCACCGTAAAGCAGGCGCAGCAGGGTTGATTTCCCGGCACCGTTTCTTCCGAGCACGGCCCAGTTTTCGCCTCCGCGCATGGTCCAGTCTATGTTGTGCAGTACGGTCTTGCCGAGAAAAACAACACTGGCATCATCAAGCTTGAAAAGTATTTTCCCCGGAGTGATGCGGTTGATCTCCGGGACGACTCTGTCCTGCAGAATGTCTGCAGCGCAGGCTATATCTTCTCCGGAACCGTTTTCGCAATGATCGATACGGCCTTCACGGATATAAAGGGTTTTGTTTACGCAGGAGGGCAGCTCTTCCTTGCGATGAGCGGAACAGATTACAGTGGTCCCGGAAGCTGCGGCCGAGTCTATAGCCCGGATGATCTGCTCTCGCGACTGCTGATCAACACCTTCAAGGAATTCGTCCAGAATGAGGATTTCCGGTTCGGCCATGAGGGCGCGGGCGATCAGTACCTTGCGGGCCTCCCCACGGGACATCTTGACCATGCTGCGTTTGGCAAGGTCAATCATGCCCAGAGACAGCATGAAGTCGCGAACCTGTTCGTATTCCTCTTCATCTGCCAGGCGATAGAGAAACGGGGTGTTGTCCTTGCCGGCGAGGACTACTTCCTCTCCGCTGACATCCCAGGACAGCTTCTGAAAAATATCCTGATGCTCGGGCGAAATCATGCGGTACCGTTCCAGCGGTTCAATGGGGCTGCATGTCTTTTCACCTTCAATATAAAATTCACGCTTGGTATCATCGTCCGGCCACACTTCACCGGCCAGGATCATCATCAGGGTTGTTTTGCCCGCCCCGTTGGAGCCGAGCACTGCCCAGTGTTCGCCCTTTCGTATTTCCCAGTCTATTCCCTCAAGTACCGGGCCGCGTTCAAGGGTCAGTGAAACATTCTTCATGGAAACCAGTAACTCGCTCATTATCACCCCACTTCATAACATATCGAAACGTATTGAATAGAATTGCTTTTTTGCCCTTAAGGATGAAACCACTACTACTTAACAACAGCAAGCGCAAGAAGCTCGGAGATCGGAACCTCCGGTAGATATTGGAGAAGAAAATGGTCCGACTGCCGATCCGGTTGATTAAAAAAAGTTTTGTTCTTATATGTAAATAAAATAATTAATCAATCAGGCAGGGATAACATGAAGACATCATCCGGCCTTTTTCTGTCCGTCCTACTTTTAGTTGCAGCGGTTCTTTTTCTGCCGGATATCTCCGGGGCAGCCGATCTTGCACGGGTTCCCAATCTGATCGGAAACGTGAACAACCCATATGTTCTGCCCGACAGTGGAGAACCGGGTTTCTGGTTTTCTGCCGTAGTGGGGCTTGCTGCCGGACTTCTGAGTGCTTCTATCGGAGCCGGGGGAGGGTTGATAGTTGTTCCGGCTTTGATGAGCACCGGTATTTCCGGGATATACGCAATCGGTTCGGAGATTTTCAGGCTGTTCATATTCAGCTTTATCCAGTCTATCCGTCTGGGAATCAGAAGAAGCATAAATTACGTGACGGCCGTAATCCTGACAGCGGGAACGATGATCGGAGGGCTGGCCGGGTACAGCGTGAGCAAGACCGTTTTTCTGGCTGATCCTGCCGGGAGCGATGTTTTCATTTCATCCATGATTGTGCTTTGGCTCGTGGTTTATTCCTTTATTCTTGTGCCGGAATTTCGTGAAGCAGCAAGGGAATACGCACTTGAACAGCTTCGGAAGGAAAAGGAGGAGCAGGATGGCCGGGCCGCCATCCGTATCGATAACTCCGCACCGGATGAAAAAGGGATCGCGGAAGGCTCGGACTCGGAAGCTGCCGAAAAGGAGAAACAGCCGGAGAAGGGGGTAAAGGAAGAAACGCAGTTTGAAGACGAACAGTACCCGGACGAAGAACCATGGCCGATAGCCAGAACCATGCGCACACTCAAATTTCCTCCTTATGTCAGATTTCCCGGAACAGTTCGGGACGAGCAGGATGACCTCGAAAAAGCGTTATCCGGCGGCAGGGATTCCGGTGCTGCCGATCTTGATCATGCGGATGACAGTAAATATGAACGAATCCCGGCCATACCGGTAATGCTGATGTCCGTTGTCGGTGGTTTTTTCATGGCCCTGACCGGATCGGGAGGCGTGGTGCTGAGCTTCACGCTTCTGACAAAAGGATTCGGATGCGTGGCGGCACTGGTTGCCGGAACCGACCTCGCAAGGCTGGCCGTATCATGCGGTGCGCTGAGCATGAGCACTTACGGCCTTGACGGATTTATTAATATCTACTGCATTACCGGCCTTGTTTTCGGGACTTCCACCGGTGTGCACTTAGGCAGCAAGGCCCTGCAGCATATTCTTCCCTATCAGGCCAAGGGACTTGCCTCCCTGCTGGTTATTTCCGTTATGCTCAACAGGGTGCTGGCCCTTCCCGGACTGCTGAACAAGGCCGGTGCCGGTTTACCCTCGGGATTGGCCGGGGCTCTAGAGCAGAGCGGCAACTGGATTCTTTTGATCGGGGCGGCGACTTTCTGCGGGTGGTTCCTTTTCTGTTTTGCCAGGGGGATAGCGCAGTCTTTGACCCCTCCGGTCGAACCGGAAAAGAAGGAGGAAAAGAAATGACCTTCTCACAGAGAAATCTTGCTGTTTCGGTTTTTCTTTTCACGGCAAGCCTAGTGATTGTTGCCTGCATGCATCTGCCCGTTTTTGACGGCAGGAACGGTTTTCAGGCCATGGAATCTTCTTTCAATTCCCTGCGCAAGGGTTTGAAACCTCCTTTTGCGGAACTGGAAGGGAAGAATGATGCATATCTGGGCAGGAATTTTTCTGCCGATCTGGATTTTCGTGACATGGATCAGGCTCGTGCCGCCACAGCCATATTTCTGGCGAACAAGCTTACAGTCACTCCGCGGGATACTTCCATAAATATTCAGGGAGATTTCGGTTACACCCTCAAGTATTTTATTGAAGATATCCGGCTTTTGTACATGAACAGATTTGACGAACTGCAACGGCGTTACTCCATGCCGCCCCTGCAATCCATGTACATGCTGGACCGCATCCTCAAGCAACTGGCGATCTCCATGGCGTCCCAAAAATTGAAAAAACAGGAGACACTGGTTCAGGAAATCCGCGACAAGCTTCTCATTCCCGCTTACAACCTGCGTGAAGCCCTGCCCTTGAGCGGTATTTCGGGATTTGTTGTTCTGATAACCGGTACTGTCGGGATTCTGCTTTTTGCCGTTCTTTGGGATATTTCAAACTATATGTTTTTCGGGACTCTTGTCTCGGAAGGTTTTATGCATCAGATGCGGGTTGCTCTGGGACGCGAGCTTTCCGACAAGGAAAAGGCTGTTTTGAAAAAAAAGAAGGAAATACTGGCCCGGAGAAAGAAAAAGCTTGAGGAAGCAAAAGCTGCCGCGGCCCGAAAGCAGGTTGAAGAGATGATGGAGGTCAGGAGCAGCGGCAGGACCAACAAAGAAGCCATGCGGGCGAAATCTCCGGAAAAGAAAAAGTCTGCGGCTGAAGTGCCGGAGCGTAAGAAAAGAGCAGGAAAGGAAATTCCCGGGCAGGGAGTGGAAGCGCAAAAGAAAAAGAGCGCGAAAAAAAAGGTTCGGAAGCCGGGAACAGGTGATCCTGCCCGGACTCGTCCGGAAGGGGGGCAAAAAACCGGAGCTTCAGAAGGGAAGAACCGCACAGGGCAAAAGCCCAAGACTTCGGCGGATGCAAGGTCTGCAGCAGACAAGCCGAGGCGGGCGAAGGTTGCCCCGATGACCGGGAGCGCAACAACTGAAAATTCAAAGACCGTAAACGCAAAGATCGTAAACGCAAAGACCGGAGGTGCGAAGGCCGGAAAACCGTCATCAGGTTCGGTTCCTGCTGCCGAACATCGGGAAGGGGCAAAAAAGCGTCCGGTGACTAAACAAAATGTTAAGCCAGTGAAAAAGAGTGGTTCCGGTACTTCACAAACTGACGGCAAAACAGTAACACCCGGTAAGGGAAAACGTGTTTCCGGCAATGATTCCGGTAGGAATGGGGCAACCGGGGCAGCAAAATCAAGGGTTGAAAAAAGGGCGGCAGATCCGGGGAGAGAGAAAGCCGAACCAGAGGATAAACGTTGATGAATAAAAAGCGCAGGAAAATTCCCGTAGCCTTCTTCCGCATTCTTGAATACGAATCCACTATAATGGATACAGCCGTATCTCTGATAATGGACGAGTGCGGTTTCAAGGTCCCTGCCGGAACAAAGGTTCTGGTTAAGCCGAATCTTGTTTCGTCAAAGAACCCTCTGGCCTGCACTCATCCGAATGTCACCGTGTCTCTTTGCCGTTACCTCAAGGACTGCGGGGCGCTGATTACGGTTGCTGATTCTCCGGGATACGGTTCTGCAGCGCAGGTTTCAAAGGCAATCGGTATGACATCTGGTCTTGAGCGTATGGGGATAAAGCCCAGAGGGCTCGGCCGTCCGGTGCCCCTGAAGCTTTCTTTCGGTGAGACAATAGGCATTTCCCGCGATGCCCTTGAAACCGATATGATTATAAATGTGCCCAAGTTCAAGGCCCATGAGCAGTTTCTGCTGACCGGGGCAGTCAAGAATCTTTTCGGCACCGTGGTAGGGTTCCGCAAGGCTTATGCCCATACCCGTTTCGGAGAACATCCGGGCTGGATGGAAAAGATGGTCATTGAGGTGAACAGGGCAATGCCGGTGGCCTTCAATTTAATGGATGCCGTGTACCCCATGCATGTGACCGGGCCTGTTAGCGGCAAACCCTACACCATGAATCTTCTGGCCGGTGCTCCGAATCAGTATGGTCTGGATACTGCTCTTTACATGCTTCTCGGGGTAAGTCCCAAGCGGGTGCTGCTCTGGAAGGAATGCGCCCGGCAGAAAATTTTTGGTTACCATCCGGATCATTTAAAATATGTACTTGAGCCGCCGGATAATTTCGACACCAAGGATTTCGTGCTTCCGGAAAAACTGAGTCCCATGGAATTCGAGTCGGTCCGGTTTGTCAGGGGCAGAATAAAAAGCCTGCTCAGCAGATTCAATTTAAACAAAGGCTGATTAACGCCATAGTTTGATATGGTTATTGCTTCAGTTCCGCAAAAGCTTGATCACAGTAGTAACTTTCAAAGTAATAAATTTAAATTATTAGGGATTCCAAAGGGGATTATCTCCTTTGGCTGCCAGAGGCGAAATCCATTTATCAAAAGCGCGAAGCGCATCAGATGTAATAATGAATTCCAGCAGAAAATTTCGCAGACTTCTGATTGTCACCGGGCAGGTTCAGGGCGTCGGATTCCGGCCATTCGTGTACAGAACCGCAATAGAACACGGGTTGTCCGGCACTGTGCTTAACAGCCCCGAGGGTGTGCGCATTGAGATTCAGGGAACGCAGACTGATCTGGACGGATTTGAAATAAGCTTTCATCGCGATCTGCCAAGGCTCGCGCATATCGTTTCCCTTGAAAAGGAAGATATGAGTGAGGTTGAGGGGGAGGAGCAGTTCTGCATTCTGGCTTCGAAGACCGGGGAAGGGCATTGCGTGCTGATAAGCCCGGATGTGGCAACCTGCCCGGACTGTTTCAGCGACATGAATGACCCCGGCAACCGCCGGTATGAATATCCGTTTACCAATTGCACCAACTGCGGTCCCCGCTACACCATAACCAGATCCATTCCCTACGACCGCCCGGTAACCTCCATGGCCTGTTTTCCCCTCTGCTCCGAATGCCGGGATGAATACGAAAATCCGCTCGACCGCCGTTTTCATGCCCAGCCCAATGCCTGCCCGGAATGCGGCCCTGAAATATGGCTTACCGATAACAAGGGCAACAGGGCGGCAGGGCCGGATACAGCACTCAGAGAACTGGCCGGACTGCTGGCGGAAGGCAATGTCGTTGCGGTTAAAGGGCTTGGTGGTTTTCATCTGGTCTGTGACGCCACAGATTCAAGCGCGGTGCGGACCCTGCGTGAACGCAAGAACAGGCCGGATAAACCTTTGGCCGTCATGGTCAAAGATGTCTGTGCAGCCGAAAGGATAGCACGTCTGAGCGGCAACGATATTGAACTGCTCGAAGGGCTGCAGAGGCCGATAGTGCTGGCCCCGAAACTGCTGGACTGTCCGCTTGCCCCGGAAACAGCTCCCGATACGGATTTTATCGGGCTGATGGTTCCGTATACGCCGTTGCACCATGTCCTGCTGAAATATTTTTCCGAATTGTGCCCTGACCGTGTGTCCGCTCTGGTAATGACTTCCGGGAACATGAGTTCGGCGCCCATCTGTATCGGCAACCGGGAAGCACTGAGAAGGCTGCCGGATATTGCCGATTTTTTTCTTTTCCACAACCGGGACATCCTTATAAGGGTGGATGATTCAGTGGCCCGTTCGGTGCCGGAATTCAGCGGGGACGAGCAGTTCCGCACTGTGTTCATGCGCCGGGCACGCGGTTACACCCCTTCTCCCGTTTTTCTGGCAGAAAAAGGGCCCTGCGTGCTTGGAACCGGACCGGAACTGAAGAATACCCTTTGCCTCACCAAGGGAGATCAGGCCTTCACCAGTCAGCATATCGGGGATATGCAGAATCTGGAAACAGCAGAGTTCTGGAAGGAAATCCGGCTGCATCTCCAGTCCATCCTCAAGGTGGAACCGGAACTGATCGTGCGCGACCTGCATCCTGATTATCTGACCACCTCACTGGCGGAGGAAATTTCCCTTTCTGAATCGTTGAAGGTGGTTGCCCTGCAGCATCACTACGCCCATATTTATTCGGTTCTGGCCGAAAACAGACATAGCGGTCCCGCATTGGGGTTAGCTCTGGACGGCACCGGTCTGGGAGAGGACCGCACGATATGGGGCGGGGAATGCCTCTATGTGGACCCCGTAAAACTGGAACACCGGCGGCTGGCCCGTTTTTCACTTCTGCGTCTTCCCGGCGGCGAAGCTTCCGTGTACGAGCCCTGGCGCATAGCCTATGCCGCGGCCTGTGATTTCGGCCTTGACCGGACACAGGTGCCGGTTCCCGAGTCTTTCAGGCCGGGGCTTAAGATGCTGGATCAGATCCTTGAAAGGAACATCAACTGCCCGCAGACCAGCAGTTGCGGACGTCTTTTCGATGCTGTTTCCGCTCTTCTGGGCCTGTGCCAGGCTATTACGTATGAAGGGCAGGCTGCCATTCTGCTGGAAAAAGTTCAGGACATGAGTGAGATAGGGGCGTATTGCTGCCCGGTGAGAGACACTGCTGAGCCTTTCGAGATAGACACGGCGGCCCTGTTTCGGCAGGTTTATGAAGATAAGGTGAAAGGTGTTTGTCCGGGTGTCATCAGCCGCAGGTTTCACCGGGGGCTGATAAACGGGCTTGCTGATTGCGCCTGCCTTGCTGCCGGGAGGACCGGCGTAAAAAGTGTCGGCCTGAGCGGCGGAGTCATGCAGAATCTGACCATCGCCATCGAACTTCCGCAGGTTCTGGTTGAAAGGGGGCTGAAACCGCTGGTCCACCGTGTCCTTCCGCCCAACGACGGCTGCATATCATTGGGACAGGCCGTTTACGGACAGTTTCTGCTGAAGAATTAAGCGGGGTTCCGGTAGGTCCGGATTTTTTTGCCGGTTATTTTTTTATCCATCCTTTTCCATTCATGCAGCGCTCAAACGCTTTGGCTTCGTCCGACAGTTCCCGCTGCTGCTTGTCGTAGGTCTTGAGGAACTGCCAGTCGTTGCGCGGTTCGGACGCCGCTTCCTTCTTTGAGCGTTCGCGGCAGGCGGTGCGGTCTTTCTTGAACTGTTCGCCACGATCCACATCAACAGGCAGACTGGGATTGTAGTATGACGTGCATCCAGCAAAAATGAGCAGAAATAAAAGAATTATGGTGCGCATTGTTTTTTTCCTTATCAGGCTTTGACCAGGAATCCGCCGTTTCTCAGATTCTTCTTGTTATAGGTAAATTCCGATCCGTCCATTGCGGTCATGGAACCGCCTGCAGCTTCGACTATGGCCTGTCCGGCCGCAGTGTCCCACTCCATGGTCGGGTTGAATCTCGGATACATATGGGCTTTGCCTTCCGCAACCATGCAGAATTTTATCGCGCTGCCTGCAGGGACCATTTTTTCAACGTTCATTTCGGCCAGATACGCGCCCAGATCCGGTGACGGATGCGAACGGCTGCCCACAACAATCAATCCACAACCCTGTTCCGGTCGGCTGGTTTTTATTCTCGCGGGGACCTCGCTCTTGCGACTTACAAAGGCACCGTCTTCCTCGCTTCCTGCGTACAATGTGTCCTGAACAGGGGCATATACAATGCCGAGAACCGGACGGTTTTTTTGCATCAGCGCTATGCAGACGCAGAATTCGCCGTTATCCTTGATGAATTCCTTGGTCCCGTCCAGCGGGTCCACAAGGAAGAATTCTGTCCACGCGCTTCTTTCCTCATAAGGAATCTTTGATCCCTCTTCGGAAAGGATGGGGATGTCCGGATACATCTCGGCCAGACGGTGCGTGATTATTTTATTGGAAGCCAGATCCGCCTCGGTGACAGGAGATTCATCATCTTTCCTGTTGATTTCGTAGCCTCTGTTTTTTACGCGCATTATTTCAGCCCCGGCCTCGCGGGCGATATGCGAAAGGTTTTCAAGCATTGCTTTCATGAGGACGCATTTAACAGACCTTTGTAAATCTGTCACCAAAGGCAGATGGAAAAATCGTATATTTTGACTTGGAATGAACCGGAGTTTACAAACAGGTGATGAAAATCAGAATTGCATGTTTCGGTTATCTCCTCCCGCCCGGATCAGTCGGAGAGTTCATTGATCTGCCTGCAGGAGCACGTGTCGGAGATATTCCGGCACAACTGGGCATAGCTGGGGATGAGGTCGCCATGTTTTTTATAGGGGACCAGAGGGTTGCTTCGGATCATTTACTGACAGACGGAGACTTTGTTAAACTTTTTCCACCCATTACAGGGGGGTGATTTGTGAGGGTCGAAGACCGCGTTTCAGAGATGATGTCCGGCGGGTTTGTTGAAAAGGAGTATGGAAAGAAAATCATAAAAATTGCTCCCCATGAACTATGCCGTGATATTTCCCGCAAGCTTGGCATGGACCGCCGTTTTGTTGAGCAGATAGCTTTTGACAAGGGGGCTGTGCCGGAAAGGTACGCCAGGAACATGACCACCTTCAGCCCCGAAGAACAGAAAATACTTTTTGAATCGGAAGTTGCCATAGTCGGGCTCGGCGGGCTTGGCGGGCATCTGCTGGAATCTCTGGTGCGGGCCGGAGTGGGACGCATTATGGGGTGTGACGGGGATTTTTTTGAACCGTCCAATCTGAACAGACAGCGTCTTGCATCGGAAAATACACTGGGCATAAAAAAAGGCGAAGCTGCTTTCGATATGGTCAGGGAAATTAATCCGTCGGTGTTTTTTGATGTCCGCTCGGAATTTATTGAGGGTGAGGATTTCGATTCATTTATTTCGGGTTCACAGGTTGTAGTGGATTGTCTGGGCGGACTTGCTCATCGTACAGAGCTCAAGGAGGCGTGCTCAAGAAACGGTATTCCGATGGTGACCGCTTCTGTCGCCGGCTGGGCAGGCATCGTGTCCACTGTTCTTCCCGGGGGAATTTCTCCTGCCGACTTTTTCGGGAATGCGGATGGGCTTGAAGAGGTTTCCGGAACCCAGGCTCCGGCAATATTCACGGCAGTTGGGATTCAAAGCGGAGAAGTATTGAAGATTCTGCTGGGCAGGGAATCGGGGCTGTCCGGAAAGGCTTTGATGTTTGATCTGGCCGGGTTTTATTTTGAACTTGTTTCATTTTGAGCAGTCCATGCTGCTTAGGGGCTGTTTTCAGGTATACTTCTAAGTTGAGATAATCTTATTGCAGATAAGGTCGGAGATGGTTGCTATCATCTTCGATCTTTTTTTTGTGTGTATCTCTTTGGTACATTGGATCGATGCAGAATTTAAATTCAAAACTGAATAAGTTAAAGATGAAATTGATTTTATGGTCATAACAGCAATTGTTTGTAAGTTGTTTTCAGCGTATTGATTGTTTGTTGTGTGCTTATATTGTTTTAATAGTTGTTTTTTGTTCTATACAATAATGATTTTGAATAGAAAGATTTCTGACTTTATGTGTTATTTTGTTTTTTTGCCTTGTAAAAATTATTATTTTACTAAAAGTAAATGTTTTAAGATAAAACTTTTAAAAATATTTTAATGTTTGAAAGTTCGCAAATAGGCGAAACTGTTGGCAAATTATCATAATTTACTAGACAAACTCCGTGCTAGTGTATAATTTTTGGTTTATGCGAATAGCTTATCTTGTTTTAAAATCGGAGACACGTATGAAAAGAGACCTTGAATCAATAGTTGCAGAGCTTAACAGTGTTTCTGCTGCTTTGAAATTTATCGAAAAATCTATTGAGTGCCATGAGTCGGAAGGTAGAGAAATTGATGCATGCGGTGTTTCCTATCTGGTAAGACTTGTCCGTTTGCGTTCCAGGCGGATGGCGGAGTCCTGCTGGAATCTTTGCGGAGAAGATAATCGGATGACTGGAAATGCGCTAAAATGATAATGAGCGTGCTGATTATACTGTAGAATTCCTGGAGACTGTGTTATGTAGACATGTGGTTTTAATAGAATGTGTTTCGTTGCGGGTTGCTCCCCGCGTTGAACGGAGGTCGAGCTGTGAGTATTGAGAAACAGGACAAAAACGAGTCTTGCGGGACACCCAGAATACTGGTTGTTGATGATTCGGCAACCATGAGAAACTTCCTTACCAGAGTTCTGGAAGACGACTACAGCGTTGTTACAGCCTCTGACGGAGTGGAGTGTTTTGTCCGGTATGAGGAAACAAGACCGTGTGTAATTCTGCTTGATCTCATCATGCCGAGAATGGACGGCTTTTCTGTTATCGATAAAATCCGCAATGAAATAGGGGATCAGGAAGTTATCATAATTGTTCTTACCGGGCAGGACGAGCAGGAGATAAAAGCCAGGGCTCTTAACAGCGGGGCCAACGATTATCTGACCAAACCTTTTCATGTTGTGGAGCTCAAGGCCAGGGTGGGGGTCGCCATACGCCAGGTAATGCTTACCAGACAGTTGCAGACCGCCAATGCCCGCCTGCAAAGGGCGTATGATATTATTGACGATGAAGTGCGGCTTGTTGCCAGGTTGCAGGACAAGCTTCTCCCTACTACTGTCCCGGTAATTGACGGGCTGGAACTCAAAAGCCTTTATCGTCCGTCCGGGCGGGCCAGCGGAGACTATTATGATATATTTGGCCTCGGGGACGGAGTCATCCGGGTCATAGTGGCGGATGTCTCCGGGCACGGACCGCAGGCAGCCTTCATAATGGCCATAGTAAGGACTCTGTTCAAGGCCGATGGGTCGGCACAGAGTGAGCTCGGCAGCACATTGCAGCAGATCAACTGCCACCTGCAGGATCTTATCGGCAAGGACAGTTACTTCGTGACCCTTTTTGCCGCGGATATTGATTTCAATAAAGGCGTAATGCGTTATCTGAGTGCCGGACACTGTCCGGGACTGATAATGATTGACGGGAAACTTGAAGAACCTCTTTATGCAATGGTTCCTCCATTCGGTTTTTTCCCGGTTGACTGTTCTCTTGCCGAGTGTCGCTTTTCCGAGTCGTTGAAATTATTCCTGTTTACTGACGGATGCTACGAGTGGAGAATGGGGGCGGATTTTTTCAGTCTTGATCCCTTTGTCGAGATAATTGAAGGTCTGATGAAAAAAGATGCTCTATGTCTTGATTCAATTGAGGATATCCTTGAACAGAATACAGGAGTGCGTCCCGTTTTTGACGATGACGTAACCGCAATGCTGATTGACTGGCGCAGTGTGGGCAAGAGTTAGCCGTTCTGCCGGATCATATTTACATTACTTATTCACTTGCGCGCTGCCAGGCGGAACTGTTTTCAATAATACGGATCAGCTTCTTTCCCCGTCTTCCGGGAAATATGGTGTGTTCTTCAATCTGTTCAGTGCGGCAAGGGCAGTAATCAGAAAAAAAGAAATAACAATCAGCATCCCGGCTTCCGGGAAATATTTTTCCGGGCGGTTAAGCCATTTCTCAATTATGTACTCTTTTTCTTTTTTCGGAATTGCGGCCATGTATTTGTTGATCGTTTTGATCAGTCCGCTTTTCGAGTATCCCGAGGCGGGATAGAGCTCACGAGTATACATTTCCCTGATACATTCGAAAGAGTCGTCCAATCCGAGGTGATTCAGTTGGTATGCCCCTACCGGCAGGTCTACGACAAAAGTTTTGAGCCTACCTTCGGCAACCAGTTTGAACATGTCTTCAATTGAATTGAAAATCATCAGGGGGGTGTAGGGATATACCTTCTGCATGAAGTCTTTTCCGTATCCGCCCTTGAGAACACCGCATACAGTTTCCTGCATGTTCAGTCCGTTTTTTTCGATGATTTTTTTTGAGGCGAAAAGAGCCCCTTTCATGTGAAACAGGTAATCTCCATACACAAGTTTCTCTGCGCGCTCTTTTGAATAGAACAGTCCGCCGATGATATCAGCCTGTCCGGTTATTGCAGCCGACAGGACTCCAGGCCAGTCTTTTAAATCAAATGAAACCTCAATCCCTGAATGTTTTGACCACTCTTTCCACAGGTCAATGATGATGCCGTCCGCATCTCCGTTGCTGTTGATGAATGAAAGCGGGGGCATTCCTGATGAATGCGTTATGACTAGTGGAGAGGAAACAGCAGGGGCTGGTATCGCCGTGGCGAGTAGGAGTATTGCGATAATCAATTTATAAACAAGATTCAGCACGATTGTGTCCTGCCGGGGCCGTTTCCCGGAATTATACGCAGTTTTCTGCTCTGTTAAAACAGTAAACAGGTTAGAACCGTTGACAGATTTTTCAAGCATGAAGTCTTTAACGCCTTGTGTGCAAACAAAACCGTTCAATGCTGAGACTGGTCGGTCTTGATATCAGCGTGGCTTTTACAGGTGGCATGCTCTAGAAGTCGTATGAAACTGTTTTCTGGGTAGAACCTGTTTTTCGAAGATAGTTATATGTTTTATTCTGTTAAAGATAAAGAGTTCAGACAATCATACATTTATATCTTTTTGCAGGAAGTATCTATTTGAAAAATGAATACATGAGACCGTAGAGGTCTTTGAAAAAGGGTATTGCAATGGAGTGAGTTGACCGAGCCGGGTCTGCCCTGCACTGCTGTTTTAGCCGGACGCAGCCAGTTGCTTCAGGAGGGTGAAACTTTCATCAAGGCTTTTTCGCTCTTCAATGACCTGCTGCAGAAATCCGTTGATGGCCGGGACCATTTTTATGGCCGAATCAATGTTCTTGTTGGCTCCTGACTGGTAGGCGCCGATGTTGACCATATCCTCAACCTTACGGAACGTGGCCAGTTGCCCGAGAACCTTGCGGCCTGCTGCGACCACATCCGGCTGAACAATATCACTGCGAACCCTGCTGACGCTTTTGAGAACGTCTATGCAGGGGTAGTGACCCTGGTCAGCAAGGTCACGGGTCAGGACTATGTGCCCGTCAAGAATGGAGCGCACCGCATCGGCAATCGGTTCCGTAAAATCGTCACCGTCAACCAGAACCGTGTATATCCCGGTTATCGATCCGGCTGGGTTCTTCCCGGCACGTTCCAGCAGCTTGGGAAGCTGGGCGAAGACCGAAGGGGTGTAGCCGCCTCTGGTCGGAGGCTCGCCTGCGGCAAGACCTACCTCGCGGCCGGCCATGGCGAATCGGGTCACGGAGTCCATCATCAGGAGTACGTCCTGCCCGAGGTCGCGGAAATATTCTGCTATGGCTGTGGCTGTATACGCGGCGCGCATGCGGATAAGCGGACTTTTATCCGAAGTGGCGATGACCAGCACGGAACGGGCCAGTCCTTCCGGGCCCAGGTCGCGTTCCATGAACTCCACAACTTCGCGCCCGCGTTCGCCGATAAGGCCGATTACGTTTACATCCGCCACCGTATAGCGGGCCATCATGGACAGCAGTGTCGATTTTCCGACTCCGGAACCGGCCATGATGCCCATGCGCTGACCTTTGCCCAGCGTCAGCAGGCTGTTGATGGCTTTTACCCCGACATCAAGCGGTTCGTTGATGCGCGGGCGTTCCAGCGGGTTGGGAGGGTCGCGGTGCAGAGGGTTGTAGCTTTCCGGGATGATCGGTCCCTTGCCGTCGATGGGTTCGCCGAAGGCATCAACGGCCCTGCCGAGCAGGCTCATGCCCACCGGTATTTTGGGGGGAGTCTGCGAGTTCCTGATCAGGCTTCCGGGGCTTATGCCGTGCAGTTCTCCGTAAGGCATGAACAGACAGGAACCGTCCCTGAAGCCGACAACCTCGGCTGCGATGGGTGTGTCGGAGTCTTCGGGCATGAGATGACATACCGAGCCCAAAGGTGCCCTGATGCCACGCCCTTCGGCAATAAGGCCTACGACCTTGCTTACTTTGCCGAAGCTGCGGCAGGGATCTATGTCATTTAGCAGTGTGGTGCAGCCTTTCATGTCCGCCATGGCTATTCTCCGGTTGTTCCGGTCAGTTGGCCGAGAATTTCCTGCACACCTTCCCAGCGAGAGGTGATGGTGTTGTCCACCACCGCGTCTTCCGCTTCTACAATGACCCCACCGTTGTCAATGGACGGGTCCGGCTTGATTCTCCATTTGGAAAGGTCCGGATGCTCTGCCGCAGCCTGTTCAAGCAGCGGCCCGATGATGTCTGCATCAGCGGGGGAAATTTTGATTACCAGCTGGGTAAGGGAATCTATCCGTGAAATGGCTTCGTCTAGCAGGGCGTGGAGAATTTCCTGCCTGCGGCTTTCCATTTCCACTCCCAGCGTTTTTTCTATGACCATGAATACAAGCTGAACCGCGTCTGTTGTCTGGGCCAGAACCACGTTGCGGGACTGTTCCTGAATGGCGGCCAGCGTCTGCGCAAGGTTGCCGCTGAAGGCGATCATGTGCTGCTCGGCATCCTGGGCGGCCTGCTGCTGCCCGGCAGCATAACCTTCCGCCTGTGCGTTGGCCCTGATTCCTTCCGCTTCGGCCATGGCCTTGGAAATTATCTCCTTGGCCATGTTCTGGGCCTTGACCTTGACCCGTTCAAAATATTCCTTGTCCGTGTCTTCGTTCCATGTAGGCTTTTTCTTGCCTTCCATTTCCTGAATAGTCATCTCCTGAGTCTTGTTATTGGAATCAAGACCCATGATGACCCGGCCGGTGTAAAACTTGCCGTCATTTTCAGACTTAGACAAAGACATCTCCCGATCCTCTGCTGATCATGATCCGGCCCTCGTCTTCGAGGCGACGGATGTTCTTTACAATATTCTGCTGGGCCGATTCCACATCGGAAAGTTTTACCGGTCCCATAATTTCCAGATCTTCCCTGATCATGTTCGAAGCACGCTCGGACATGTTCTTGAAGAAAAGTTCCTGCAGGTCGTCGGAAGCACCCTTGAGAGCCGTTGTGAGTTCCTCGTTGGAAACTTCCTTGAGCAGTTCGCGGATGGCCCGGTCGTCGAGGCCCTTGATGTCTTCGAAGACGAACATGAGGTTCCTGATTTCTTCGGCCATCTGGGTGGATTCTTCCTCGATTTCGGAAAGGACTTCTTCCTCGGTGGAGCGGTCCACCGCGTTGAGGATTTCCGCTACTGCCGGTACGCCGCCGACCTTCTTGCCTTCCTTGCCGCCCATGGCGATAAGCTGGCTCTGCAGCACGCGGTCCACTTCCATGAGCATCTCCTCGGCCACGGCTTCAAGTCTGGCCAGCCTCATGAGGACTTCGGCCCTTACTCCGCCGGGCAGGTTGGAGATTAGGTCTGCGGCCTGGTCCGGGTGCAGGTGCCCGATGATCAGTGCCAGTGTCTGGGGATGTTCGTTCCTGAGAATCTGTGCGAGTATCTTGGGGCTGACGTTCTGCAGTTCCTGGAACGGGGCCGGGCCGCTTTCGAGGTCCAGTTTGTCCAGAATGAACTTGGCTGTTTCTTCGTCAAGAGATTTGCTGAGCAGCCTTTTGACCTGATCCGCCCCACCCATGAGAAGTTCCGCACCGTAAGCCAGAGTTTCGTTGAACTCCTTGAGCACTTCAAGCACCTGCTCCTTGGGGACTGAATCCATCTCGAGCATGGCCCTGGACACATCTGCAATTTCCTGACGGCTCATGCGCTTGAAGGATTCAGCCGTAAACTTGTCCCCGAGGGCAAGAAGTACGATGGCGGTTTTCTGATTCCCGTTGAACGGCGTTGACAATTTATGCTGCCTCCTGCTTCAGCCAGCTCTTCAGCACCTGCACGGCCTGGTCCATGTTCTTTTCTGAAAGTTGCAGTGCCTGAGCTTTGGCGTTCTCAAGCTTACGTGCCGTATCAAGAGCCTCTTCGTCAAGATCACTTTCGTCAAGTGCAAGTCTTTCTCCTGCTTCGGGCAGTCCTGCGACTTCGTCAATGTCCTCTTCTGCCACACGAGGCTTGATCAGGGCCATGACCACGGGGCGGACGACCAGGACCAGGAAGAGGAAGATAAGCAGTCCGTTGAGGAACGGCTTGCCGAGGCGCTGTGCGTATTCAAGCATTGTGCGCATGAGGCCTTCGTCGCCGAAGAGATCCTGCATGCCGAAGGACATGTTCGAGACTTCAAGAGAGTCGCCGCGTACTTCATCATAGCCCACCGCATTGCGCACCAGTTCGCGGATACGCTGCATTTCTTCTGCGGAGCGAGGTACGTAGGTTACTTCTCCGGTGTCGGGATTCTTCTGATAGGTGCCGTCAACGATGACCGCAACAGTGATTCTCTTCACTTCTCCGACCGGGACTATGATCTGCTGTTCTTCCTTGTTGATTTCATAGTTTGTGGTGCGGGTTTCGCGGTTTGAATCCTGGGTTGTGGCTGTGCCGGTAAATCCGTCGCCGCGGAAGTTTGCTTCGGGAACGCCGCCGTCAACGTTGGCGGTTCCGCGGGTGGTTTCTTCGCTGGTCTGTTCGGATCTGGCAACCTGACCGTCAGGGTCGTAGGTTTCCTGCTTGATAGTGCGCTGTCTGAAATCCAGTTCGGCGTTGACCTTGGCAATGACCTTGTCCGGGCCGACGATGGGAGTAAGCAGGCGCTGGATGCGCTGTTCTATCTTTGCTTCAAGACCGGACTTGTATTCAAGCTGGCTGTTGGTGATGTTCAGCCCCAGTCCTCCGTCATCCTCGGGCTGATAGAGCACCTGCCCGTGCATGTCGGTGATGGTGACTGCGGAAGGCTTCAGCCCTTCAACAGACATGACCACGAGGTTCAGAACACCCTTGATCTGCTTGTCGGTGAGCTTGTCACCTTCCTTGAGCTTCAACACTACGGAAGCGGAAGGTTCGGCCTGTTCTTCGATGAAAAGTGACTTGGCCGGGAGAACCAGATGCACGCGGGCTCTTTCAACCTGCGGAAATTCGCTGATGGTCCTGGCCAGTTCACCCTGCAGGGCGCGCTGGTAGTTTATGCGCTGGATAAAGTCAGTCTGCCCGATCTGGACCTGGTCGAAAATTTCATACCCTATTCCCTGTCCGTGAAGGGCTCCTTCCCCGGCTATTTTGAGCCGCAGGTCGTAAACCTTGTCCGCAGGGACCAGAATAGTGGAACCGTTGTCCTGAATCTTGTAGGGTTCCTTGGTGGACTGCAGCATGGAAACTACGCGGGAAGCGTCTTCCGGGTAGAGCTTGGTGTAAAGAACTCGATACTCGGTCCGGTTAAGCCAGAACACCATGAGGATAAATGCGATTACAACGGTGGCTGCGAGCCCGCCGATGAGAATCCTCTGTGAAACTGTACGGTTGGACCAGAATCCTTTGAATTTATTCAGATATTCGGAGATGAAATCGGGCATATTATTACTCCTGACGATTTTTCAGAAGTAAAAGCAATATGTGGTCCAACTGGCATTTCTCTATTTATTTAAGTGTGTTGTGTGTGTGGCGAAAGGGGGTGTGAGGAAGTTGTAGGGATGAGTGACAAAAAAATGATCTTCAGGGATTGGGGCGGCGGGAACGGATCATTGTAATCCGTTCATTTTTTTGACGTATGACCGGAGCAGGGGTGTCCGGGCCGTAAAAATGAAAAGCAGAGATGTCCGGAACTGTACTCCGGACAGGACTGAGTCCCCCGGCAAAAGGGGGGGCATTTTCTACCGACAGCTTATTCATAACTGCAGTGGGTTCAGGGGCCCTGCCGTGTTTTCGGACACAGGTTTGCATAGAGGTTCTGCGCTCCGGTACGGACGTCCGGCAGCAATACGGAGCAGGGCCGTATAGGCTTCCAGTTTAGTTGTTTAACTGCATCCCGATACTAGAAGGGCATCTTGAGGACTTCCTGATAGGCGGTCATAACTTTGGAGCGCACTGTGCTGGTCATGGTCATGGCAACACTTGCCTTCTGCAGGGAGATCATCAGTTCGTGAACGTTCTGGTTCTTGCCGGATGCGAAATCCTGAATCATGGATCTCTTTTCGGTTTCCAGGTCGTTTACACTCTTTAATGAACTGGACAGGGTTTCCGAAAAGGAATTCGGCTCAGCCTTATCCATGTTCATAGTCTTGTCGAATTTCTTTTCGAACTGCTTCTGGGTCTGGAGGGCGTTTGTGTATGCCTGCATTGCTACATTTCTGATGGCCATCTGTGTTCTCCTTGCGTATTTGCTGCCGATCTTCCGTCAGCCCTAGTTCATGCCTATTCTTACGGCCCTGTTGAACATGTTCTTGGCTGATTCCACAGCCTGAGCATTGGCCTCGTATGATTTGCTTATGGTGATCATGTTGACCATTTCTTCAACCACGTTGATGTCGGGGTAGCGGACGATCCCGTTTTTGTCCGCATCAGGATGGTTAGGCTCGTACACTTCCTTGAACGGCCTGCTGTCGGATACGATTCCCCTTACGGTTACACCCCTGAGCTGCTTGTTCATCTCCTGGTTCATTACCGAATCGAAAGGAGAGAGCAGGGGGGTCGATTCCATGGAGACACTCTTGCGGCGATACGGTCCGCCGTCTTCGGTCCGAGTTGTCCTGGAGTTGGCCATGTTCATTGAAACGACGTTCAGATATTCCCTCTGGGCCTTCAGCCCTGACGCGCCTATTTCAAGTGCTGTCATGAAGTTCATTATCTTGCTCCGCTCTGGATGATTCTGGTCATGCCCTGGAAGTTTTTGCTTATGACCTGAGTCAGGGCATTATATTCCAGAGTGTTTTTAGCCATGGTTACCATTTCCTTATCCAGGTCCACCGAGTTTTCCCCGTGTACAACCCTGGGTTCGAAGTTGGAGAGGACGTCTCCTTTGAATGTACTTGAATCAAATGCTGTGGGGATGTGCATTTTGCTGGTCTTGGTCATTTTGCCTTTTGCATCAAGCCCAAGGGCTTTTTGCAGTTCTCCTTCGAACTCAAGTCTTTTTTCCTTGTATCCAGGGGTGTTGATGTTGGCCAGGTTGGAGGAGACGAGATTCTGACGCTGCAGTCTCAGGTCCAG
Source organism: Maridesulfovibrio sp. (assembly GCF_963677005.1). Lineage (NCBI taxonomy): Bacteria > Pseudomonadati > Thermodesulfobacteriota > Desulfovibrionia > Desulfovibrionales > Desulfovibrionaceae > Maridesulfovibrio > Maridesulfovibrio sp. The sequence continues at coordinate 212,939 of NZ_OY781616.1, forward strand.
AACCTTTGCTGTCAAATCAATGTGTCCTTCGAAAAGTCCTTTCATTTATATATCCTCCTGCAAAAAATTCCCGGTGTTGTACCTGGTCGGGAACCTGTGTTGAAAATGTTGTGATCTTGGTTAAGCAAAAGGTGTTCCAAGTTTGTAATTGTCTGAAATAATTGGTGTATTTTTATGGTAGAGCCTAAATTTATAGTGAGGTGTCAGATTCCGGTCGGTTGCCGGGTGTGGTTTTAATTTGAAGATGTCCACAAAGGTTTTGGCGTTTGGCACATAAGTTGCTTGTGTTTCGGCAGGCTGATTGAAGCCGAAAAAAATGCCGCTGTCAGAGTCCGGCGGCTAAAATTACCGGAGGATATTATGAGTCACCTGGATTACGAAATTAACAAGGAATTGGGCGAGTGTTATCTGTTCATGGGCGAACTGGACAAGGCTGAAGACTATTACAAGAAGGCTGCCGGATCCAACGGCGTGCATCCCGATCCGTACATCGGGCTTGCTACCATTGCGGTGCAGAGGGGCGAGTATGATGATGCCATGAGTCTGTACGAAAAGGCACACTCTGTTGAAGTCACTGACAAGAGCCATGCCGGAATGGGCTTGATCCAGATGGAAACCTCCCGTCAGGAAGAAGCGTTCACAAATTTTTCCGAGGCACTCAGCCTCAATCCGGGCAATATGGTTGCCCTGTTTGGAATCATCCGCATCGGACACGAATGCGAAAAAGTTGCCGAAGCAGCTCCCTATCTGGAAAGATTTCTCGAAATCTCTCCGGAAAAGCATGAAGTCCGCTATTCTCTCGCAGGTCTTTACATCTGCATGGACGAAAAGGAAAAGGCCGTAGAGCAGCTTGAGATGATTCTCGAAATGGATCCTTCCAACGAATCGGCAAAGGAACTGCTGGACCAGATCTAGCGGCCGGTTCCGTTGTATGAATTGACTCTACCTCCGGCAGCCCCTGTTTCCGTATGGTCGGGAACAGGGGCTGATAGAAAAGCTCTTTCTATGCGGAGAATGAGGGAGCCGAACGCTTGCAATTGGCCGGTAAATCCGGCACAACTCCACAAAAAACTTCTTTCTGGAGATGTGCCATGGATATGTTACCTATCAAGCGCGGGATTTTGAGCGTTACCGATAAATCCGGCCTTGCCGAATTTGCGTCAGAACTGGCCTGTTTCGGCGTTGAACTTATCAGCACCGGCGGAACGAGAAAAATGCTTCTCGAAGCCGGTCTGGATGTTAAATCTGTAAGCGAAATAACCGGGTTCCCTGAAATTATGGGAGGCCGGGTCAAGACGCTGCACCCGAATGTTCACGGAGGACTGCTGGCGGACAAAGATAATCCGGAACACCTGTCGACTCTTGAAAAACACGGAATCAAGACGATCGACATGGTCTGTGTAAACCTGTATAATTTTGCCCAGGCTGTAAGCGAAGGTCAGGACCTGAAGCACGCTGTCGAACAGATCGACATCGGCGGGCCCACAATGCTTCGCGCTTCGGCCAAGAATTTTCATTCTGTTCTGGTTGTTCCCAGTCCGGTGCACTACCCCCGTATTATAGAAGACATGAAAAAGAACGACGGGAAAATTTCTCTGCACCTGAGAAAGGATTTAGCCGCCGAAACGTTTGCCATGGTTTCGGAATACGATTCCATGATAGCCAAATATCTGGCGGAACACGACGCCTGATTGTAACGGCGGACAGTCAAATTTTCGACTGTCCGCTTTGTTTTTTGTTGCAGTGCTTTGGAATCAGATGTCGGGCACAATTGCCGACAGCACGAAGCTTTTTAAAATTCAGTACAAGGAAGATTCAGCCATAGCTCTTAAAGCGAAAGGAAACACACAGGGCCTCAAACCCAGTGAAATCAAACGCATCAACAGGCTTGCGGACCGCCGGTACAGCGACCCGTGCGGTTTTTCCAACGAACAGGCCCGTGAACTGTCTTTCCTCAGTCATGAGATCGGCCGCCAGATCGGGCTGCTTATAAACCGGCAGGGCCGTCCGGAAATGATCCTGATCGGTGATCCCGGTTCCATCTATATTCCTGAACTTCCCAGAGCTCGCCAGGCGGAAGGGCGGCTGAGGGGGCTTCGGCTCCTGCACACTCATATTTCAGGGGAAAATCTTTCCGAGGAAGACCTCATGGATATGGTCTTTCTGCGTCTGGACAGTGTGACCGTCCTTGCCGCAGAGCCCCATGGCGAACCTGATTTTGTTCAGTACGCATATCTTCTCCCTCCCGGAGCCGGCAGCAAACCGTATGAGCAGTTGCCCCCCGTTCGCTGGGACCGGTCCGACATGGACCTGCCCGCCCAGATCAAGGCGCTGGAAGACGAATTCCGCCGTGCGGACAGAACCCGCGATACAACCGACAAGCGTGAACGGGCCATAGTGGTCAGTGTCTCTCAGGACCCGAAACCGGTTCAGGAAAGGTCCCTTGATGAACTGGAAGACCTTGCCGATACCGCAGGACTCAAAGTCGAGGGGAGGCTGGTGCAGCGCATAAGGGCGCTCAACCCCAAGTTCATCATGGGTAAGGGCAAGCTTGCCGAACTGGAGGTCATCGCCCTGCAGGCCGATGCCGAAGTCATTCTTTTTGACCAGGAACTTTCTGCCGCCCAGATGCGCAACCTCGCAAAGCTGACCGAACGCAAGATTATTGACCGCACCCAGCTCATTCTGGATATATTTGCCCAGCACGCCACCACCAGAGCCGGAAAGCTGCAGGTGGAAATGGCTCAGCTTAAGTACACCATGCCCAGACTGGTTGGAAAGAACAGGGCCATGTCCAGGCTTATGGGCGGTATCGGCGGACGTGGGCCCGGTGAAACCAAGCTTGAAATAGACCGCCGCCGCATCAAGGACAAACTGACCAAGCTCGGCGATGAACTGAAAAAAGTCAGCAGACATCGTGGATTCACCCGTGAAAGACGTGCCAGTGCCGGAGTCCCGGTTGTCTCGCTTGTGGGCTATACCAATGCGGGAAAATCCACCCTGCTCAATACCCTGACCAACAGCGGGGTTATTGCGGAAGACAAGCTCTTCGCCACGCTCGATCCGACAAGCAGGCGCATCCGCTTTCCGCGGGAGCAGGAATTGATTTTGACCGACACGGTCGGATTTATTCGCCAACTCCCAAAGGAACTCAAAGAGGCCTTCAGGGCGACGCTTGAGGAGCTTGAGGCTGCCGATGTCCTTTTGCATGTCTGTGATGCGTCACACCCAGAGGTGGAGGAACACATCGCCGCTGTGGAGCGTATTCTTGAAGATATGGACCTTCACGAAGTCGAGCGAATTCTGGTGCTCAACAAATGGGACCGGCTTGATGATGAGCAGCGCGAGCTGATGTCTAATACCTATCCGCAGGGTATCCCTGCCAGTGCCGTAAAGCGTTGCTCGCTTGATCGGCTGGTGCAGGAGATTATGACTGTTCTTGAAAGGCTGGACCGGGTTCCCGATTGATGCAGGTCCGCATTATCCGTTGTTGTTTTATACCTTTAACATAGTGTAATGCTTTTTTTGCTTTATTTTGGCGGCAGGTTTGCATATATATTTTATACAAACCGCTTTTTCCGTATTGCCTTGATGACTTTTAGTTTGTAAACAGGCTTTGTTACCGAGCCGGCCTGCCGGGCGGTAAAATTTATCTATACGGGTATTCGGAGGAAGACATGGCCAAGGAAGAAGCCATTGAAGTGGAAGGTGTTGTGCAGGAAGCCCTGCCCAATGCCATGTTTCGCGTGGAACTGGAAAACGGACACGTGATTCTGGGACATATTTCCGGCAAGATGCGCAAACATTACATTCGTATTTTGCCCGGAGACAAGGTCAAGGTGGAACTCTCGCCGTACGACCTTACCAGGGGGCGCATAACTTTCCGCATGAAATAATTATCCGGATATCCGGCAGCGCAGCCGGGGGGCATATGAGTTCAAAAGGTGTGGTGAGCTGGTTCAACGACATTAAGGGATTCGGCTTCATTGTTGACGAAGCCGGGCGCGATATATACGTGCATTATGCCGAAGTGATCCGCGACGGGTTCAAAACCCTGAATGTGGGCGAAAAGGTTGTTTTTGATGTTGTTGACGCCGACAGCGCCCCCAAGGCAATTGATGTGCGAATAGTCAGTTACTGATGATCCGGCGTAAAAGGTTTACGGCTTAGCCGTTCAAATGTTGAAATATTGAAAACCGGTACGGTGCTTAAGCAGCCGTGCCGGTTTTTTTGTTTCATGCTTTTGCAATCAGGTTAAGTCTACGCCATGCGCTCAATCAGGATTCGTGACAGTTAATCTGATCGCTGGTTATCTCTGGCCCGCTTCGTTCTTGGTCGGTTCAAGCACCGCATCCACATTCACTTCGCGTTCGGTAAGTTTATTATCAATAATTTCATATCGGGTCAGTTTCCAGTCTACATGGTCTATGAAGTCGACCTTGGCCCAACCTTCCGGCGGCAGTCTTTTGACCAGTTCTTCAAGAAAATCCTCTATGTCTATATAGTGTCCTTCGTAATCTACATTCAGGATTTTGTCTTTATAGACGATTTTTTCAAACGGGAGTTCAAGCCTTATGTCTTCGAAGTCCTGTTCGGACAATCCGCTGACATCCCCGTACACTCTCACATCTTCCATTATTCCTCCGTTTCAGTTCTTCAGGCATCGCATGGATGGCGTAGACATGCTGCATTGGCGGTCTAAGCATTTTTCCTGTTTTCAATCAGTCTGATGGCTTTTTCCGGGAGCAGGTGCAGGTCCGGCTTGGAAACCTGTTCGTCCGCTCCCACGGATTCTCCCTTATGGCGCAATTCCTTAGTAATTATGGATGAGTACAGGATCACCGGAAGCTTCTTCAGTTCACGGTCTTCCCTGATCCATTTTGTCAGGCTGAATCCATCCATAAGGGGCATCTCAATATCTGAAATTACTATTTCCACGTAATCCGTTATCGGTCTTCCTTCCTGTTGGGAAGCCATTTTGACCTGTTGCAGTGCTTTTCTGGCTTCTTCGCCGTTGTGGACTATTGAATGGCGGAAGTTGGATTTTTCCAGAATCTGTTCCAGCATGGCCCGGATGGTGGGGGAGTCGTCGCAGACCAAAGCCGCGTAAGCTTCCGATGCGACCATGGTCGGGGCTGCAAAGTCCCCGCCCAGAGTCGGGTCAAGGTCGGCGAGTATTGATTCCAGATCAAGCAGCTGTATGAATCTGTCTTCGCGCTCGACAATGCCGACTATGCAGCTTTCGTCAAAGCTGCTCATGAATTTGTCCGGGGAAAGCACCTGCTGCCAGCCGACCCTGTGTATCTCCGTTACCCCGCTTACCTGGAAGCCGGAAACGGTCTGGCTGAATTCGGTCACTATGACAATGTCATACTTGTTGGGTTTGCGTTCCATGCCCAGCCATACGGCAAGGTCCAGAACAGGAAGAATATGGTTGCGCAGGGGAATGGTGCCCATGAAGCAGGGGTGTTCGGCTGATTCCGGATGATTAAGTTGCGGGCTTTCGATAACCTGCATGACCTTGGCCACGTTTACTCCGAAATGGCACCTGGCCTCGGGACCGTCTGCTGATTCGGGTATGTCTATGTAGAATTCCAGAATTTCCAGCTCGTTGGTTCCGGTTTCCAGCAGGATTTCATTTTTTGCCATAACAGCGGCTCCTGTCATTTGTTCGCAACTTGCGGTTTACTTAATTTTATTTCCTCAAATTACTACATTCCAAAGGGCAGGTCCATAAAATTTGAGCCTGAAGCGGTAGCTATTATTACTTTACAATTTTGGACCAGTTGTTTAATTTGTTACTAATGAAGGAGGCATCTGATTAATGTATAAAATTCTGATCGCTGAGGATGACAAGATATCTCAGAAACTCGCAGCACGTTTCGTTGGGGACATGGGACATATACCTTTTGTCAGCCCTCACGGGAAGCATGCATATGAAGCTTTGAAAGCCGAAAATGACTTTGACGTGTTGATAACTGATATAATGATGCCGGAAATGGATGGAAGGCAGTTGGTGCAGACATTGCGGGGAGATTCGCAATTCATGAAACTGCCTATCGTCATTATGTCCGCGGTCGTCGGTGTTTCGGATATTTCGAATCTGCTGGCTCTGGGAGCCACTTATTTTCTCCCGAAACCAATAGACAAGGCCGAGTTTGAAGAGGTCATTCAGCGCTGTCTCAAATAGCGTTTATGAGAGGAAATAGAGACTGCCGCTATCTTCGTGACTGAAGAGTTGCTGAAAGAATGTCTGTGCCCGACATGGAATGCCACAGGGTTTTTCTGGTGCTTACCGTGAATGCAGGCTGTCTCAAGAGTTGAAAAGACTATTGCTATTTGCATTGTATATAAGGCTCCGCAATATTGCGGGGCCTTTTTTATGTCTTGAAAATATCAGGGTCCCATGGGTTGTTAGCAGACGAGAATGAGTATAATGAAAACAGGAGCCGCTTGAAAATAGGGTGATATTTTGCCCGGATGCAATAAGCTGTTTTCGTTGCAGGCTATGCGGGACCACTGTTCGGGAAAGCCTCACTGGCTGGTGGCCTGCCTGCCGTTGAAGTTGATTTTTTTGAAAACGTAAATTCTGGGGGTGCGTTTTGTCGTTTGAGATTCTGGATAAATTCAAAGATCCCGAGTTGTGCAGGGAACTGCTCGGGCGGCTCCGTGACGAACTTGACGGAGAGATACGATTTATGGAGGTCTGCGGAACCCACACGGTCGCCATTTTCCGCAGCGGACTCCATTCCGTACTGCCCGAAGAGATTGTTCATCTCAGCGGTCCGGGCTGCCCGGTCTGCGTGACACACGAGTCGGAAGTCAATGCCTTTCTTGATCTTGCGGGCAGGGAGAATGTGATTGTCGCCACTTTCGGCGACCTGATCAAGGTCCCCGGTGACAAGGGACATTGCCTGAAAAATGCACAGGCTGACGGGGCAAGGGTGGAAATCATATACTCCCCGTTTGATGCTCTGGATATTGCCCGAAAAAATCCGGACAGCACGGTTGTTTTTCTGGGTGTTGGATTCGAGACAACGGCACCGACGATTGCCGGGACGGTGCTTATGGCCCGACAGCAGGGATTGAAGAATTTCAAGGTGCTGTCTTTTCACAAGCTTGTTCCTCCTGCACTGGAAGTTCTGATTTCCGATCCGGAAACAAAAATCGACGGATTCATACTGCCCGGTCATGTCTCAACAGTGATCGGGGTTCATCCATATGATTTCATAGGTGAAAAGTACGGCAAGCCCGCTGTGGTGACCGGTTTTGATCCGGTCGATATTCTTCAGGGACTGCTGCTTATGGTTCGCTCCGCCCGTGAAGAAAATCCGAAACCGGTCAATCAGTATATTCGCGCTGTTTCGGAAAACGGTAATCCCAAGGCCGTGGAAATTATGTATCAGGTCTTTGAACCGGCGGACGCGCTCTGGAGAGGTATCGGTTCCATTTCCGGAAGCGGCCTTGAGTTCCGTGATGAATTTTCTGATTTCGATGCCAAGAAGATTTTCGATCTGAATATCGGTGAATGTGCTCCACTGCCCGGATGCCGGTGCGGGGATGTCCTGAAGGGCAAGATGACTCCGGACAAATGTCCTTTGTTCGGCAAGGCATGTACTCCTGCCAAACCCGTCGGTCCGTGTATGGTTTCAACTGAAGGCAGCTGTGCCGCTTACTTCAAATACAAAGTAGATTAGATATGTCCACAAATAAGGTTTTACTTGATTACGGCTCTGGCGGAAGAGCTTCCCAGAGGCTTATTTCCGAACTTTTTCTCAAACATTTTGCAAACCCGGAACTGGATCGTCTGAATGATGCCGCCAGCCTGCAGCTGAGCGGGAAAATATCCGTCAGCACCGACAGTTTCACCGTGGACCCGATATTTTTTCCCGGCGGAGACATCGGATCGCTTGCCGTACATGGAACGGTGAACGATGTCGCTATGCTCGGCGCCATACCCAGGTATATGACCTGTGCATATATTATAGAAGAAGGGCTGCCCATGGATGACCTTGAACGCATAGTATCTTCCATGGGAGCTGCCTGCAGTCACGCCGGGGTTTACATTGTGACCGGCGATACCAAGGTTGTGCCACGGGGCATGGTCGACAAGATTTTTATCAATACGACCGGCATCGGGGAGATAATTGCCGATCCTGCTCCGGCAGGAGACAGGGCCGCTCCCGGAGATGTCGTTCTGGTCAGCGGAACCATGGGGGACCACGGACTGACTATTCTTGGAACACGCGAAGGACTCTCTCTTGAGTCCAATGTAAAAAGCGACAGCGCGGCACTGAATCACCTGTTGGTAAAACTGGTGCAGGAGGTCCCGGAAATTCATGTTCTGCGTGATCCGACCCGTGGAGGGCTGGCTACGACCCTTAATGAAATTACTGCGTCATCGAATGTCTGCTGTGAGCTGGAAGAGTCCGCAATCCCGGTCAGACCCGAAGTCGCAGGCGGATGTTCCTTTCTTGGTCTTGATCCGCTGTATCTGGCCAACGAAGGAAAATTTCTGTGCATTCTGCCGCAGAAATATGCCGACATGGCTCTCAATATCATGCACGCAGATGAACTGGGCCGTGATGCCTGTCAGGTTGGAGTGATTACCGAGACAAATCCTGGCAAAGTTGTTCTGGTTACTCCCCTTGGCGGAAAGAGACTGCTGAACATGCTTGAGGGTGAGCAATTGCCCAGAATCTGTTGATCTACATAAAATAAAAGTATTTTACTGCGGCTTTTCCTGTGCGGGAAAAGCCGCTTTTTTTTGCTGTGTAAATATACCGGGGACTTGTCGGCAGCATGAATGTTGTTATAGCATGAAGATAACTTGAGGCAGAAATAACATATGGAGTAAAGCGTGGACCCCAAACTGAAAGAATGTATAGAGGCGGTGAGCCGGGTTGTCACCGAGGAAGGTATTGCCGTCTACTTTCAACCCTTGATTTCGTTGGAATCAAGGAATGTTGTGGGTTTTGAGGCGTTTTCCCGCGGAGTGGACCGTGAAGGCAGGACTGTCGCCGGTCCCGGATATCTTTTCAATGACCTGCTCCCGCTTGCCGCGCAGCAGCGAGTGGAGAACCTTTGCCTGAAAAAAAGTCTGGAATCTTTTCTTCCCATTAATGAACGCTATCCGGAAATGCTTCTTTTTCTGAACGTGAACAGCAGCGCATACGGTGCCGAAGAAGTCACTCCATCCACGCTGATAACCGATTTTGATTTAAATCCCCGGATTATTGTTTTTGAATTCGATGTTTCGCAGTTGAAGAAAAGCGCTCCGGCAAAGCTTATACGCGAGTTATCCGCTCAGGGATTCAGGATTTCTCTGGACAACGTGGATGGAAGTCTTCAGAGCCGGGAGCTCCTATTGAGATTGCAGCCGGATTTCGCCAAATTGGGGCGTAGTTATTACGAAGGCGTGGACAGTTCGAAGCATAAGTTCGATCAGGCGAGAGGGGCCGCTCTGATTCTTCGGGAAACCGGAGCGATAGCCATTGCAAAAGGGGTTGAAACCGAAGCCGAGGCTCTGGCTCTGGCGCAGGCGGGAATTGTCCTGCAGCAGGGCTATCTCTACAGCGACAGCCGTAGCGAAGACGGTGAGCAGGAATCTTTTCAGGATAAGGTTTCCCGGATAAACGGGTTTTACAGGAGCTTCAGGGCCAGAAATATTCGGGGATCGCAGGAAAAATTCAGGGATTTTCATCAGGTTCTCAAAGGAGCCATGACCCGGTTGCAGCAGGAGGATTCCGGGGGTACGAACTGGATGCTGGACGATCTGGCTCGGAAAACTCCGGGGCTGGTTTCGGCTTTTGTCCTTAACGGAGCCGGGAAGCAGATAAGTAAACGAGTGCTTGGGCAGGAAGCAGACTTCATCGGCCGATATATTGAGCCTTCGTCAGAGGGCAGCGATCACAGCCATGAAGATTATTACATGTACCTGAATTCTGGGTTTGAAAAAGTGGCCGGATGCAGAAGCATCAGTGCCTACAGCCGGGAACCTGTTCGGTATCTTGCCGGATTTTTTTATCAGGGCGGGCGCAGGGGAGCAATACTGGTTGTGGAGTATGTTGATAAGCTCCGGTGATTGTCTTTCCTTAACGGAGCTCTTTCTTTTGCTCCGCTAAAAGGCAGTTAAGAGGATTAATTTGATGCGCTTCGCGCTTTTGATAATTTGGTTTCGCCGCTGGCAGCCAAAGGGGATAATCCCCTTTGGAAACCCTGATGATTTATAATGGTTGCTTGAAAATTACTACTTTAACAAAAGTTATGCGGATCTGAGGCAATAATCATATATCTTAAAGACTGGATGACAGGATTCTGTTTTTATATCTTTTTTCCCTGAATATCCTGAAAGCCTCACGGGACTTTATTATCCCTGCGATTTTTCCATCACTTTTAATGACCGGAACGAAAGATACCCCGGTCCTTTCGAAAAGCATCAGGGTCTCCTTGAGGTTGGAGTCTGTGTTCACCGAAACAACTGTGCGGACCATCAGGGTATCGACTATGGCCGGAGCTCCTCCTGTGTCGTGATTTCCCTTTAGCCAGGAACGCATGTCTCTAAGCGTGAGTATCCCGGCTACTCGGCCGTCATCGTCAAGTACCGGAAAATGGGGGAAAGGGGAGTCGGTTACCATGGACGCAGCCTTTTCCAGATGATCACTGGTGTGCAGGTAATCAAATTCGGTGTCCATGACCTCGTCTACCGAGACATTTACCAGCACGGATTCGTCATGGCCGCGCAGAATGTTGATGCCCTGCCGCAACAGCTTGGCTTCGTACACGGAATAGCCTTTGAGCAGGCGGACCACCAAAGCACTTGTAATGCAGCCCACCATCATCGGCAGGATGATTTTATAGGAATAGGTCAACTCGAACACTGTAAGGACGGCGGTGATCGGGGCCAGTGTCGTACCCGCCACTACGGTGCCCATCCCTACCAGCGCGTACTGCCCGTGTGTAAGGGCCAGTTGAGGAAAGATCATATTCATGGTCGAGCTTACGGACACGCCAAGGGCTGCGCCAAGGACCAGCGAAGGGGCAAATATGCCTCCGCTCATGCCGGACCCTATGCACAGCGATGTTGCCGTCATTTTGCAGATCAGTATGATAACGGCCAGTTCAAGCGGAAGCACGCCTTCCATTCCCATATCCACCACTTCGTAGCCTACGCCCAGAATTCCGGGAACCTGCAAACCGAGAATTCCCAGCAGAAGTCCTCCAATACCGGGTTTCACCCATTCCGGAACCGGGATGCGCATGAAAATATTTTCCATGAACCTGATCATGTGGACAAATGCGAGAGAAACCAGCCCGGACATGATGCCCAAAATGAAAAATATAATCAGTTCTCCGAAGTTGCTGAAAATGAATTTCGGCGCATCAAAGGTGGGGAAATCTCCCCAGAAAAATTTGGATAGGGCCGAAGCGGTGATGGAGGAGACTATGATGTGGCTGACGTAGGACATTTCCGTGTCCAGCAGTAGTATCTCGATGGCGAAAAGGGTGCCTGTAAGCGGGGCGTTGAATGTGGCGGATATTCCGGCAGCGGCTCCGGAGGCGACGCAGACCGGCAGCATGGAGCGGTCCAGACGGAAGAGGCGCGCAGCAGAGGAACCGAGGGATGCTCCAATCTGGACCACCGGTCCTTCGCGGCCCACCGAGGCCCCGCAGCCGATGAGCAGGCTGGTTACCAGAGCCTTGAGAAACGTGATCCGGTGGCGGATTACCCCGCCGCGAACCGCTATGGCCTTTATTACCTCAGGAACACCCGGACCTTTTGCTTCCGGAGCCCAGCGGTTGATGATCACGCCCGCCGCGAGTCCACCCAGGCAGGGCAGCAACAGCACCAGCCACCAGGGAGAATCTCCGACTCTGTCCAGAAAGGTGCTCCCTTCGGCCCAGAACAGGGTCTGGAACTGTTCAATCAGCCAGCGGAAAACGAAAGCGCCCATGGCGGCGGCAACTCCGATTGCCACGGAAAAGAACATGAGCAGAACGTACTGAACCCGCGGATTTATCGCGGGTTCATGATGAATCGAATTTTTTTCCGAAGATGTGGCAACCATTGGCAGCCCCGGACCGGCTATCTTTCGATCAGGGCGATGGCCCTTTGAGCCAGTTCCGTTACTTCCGGCTTGGATATCTGATCATCTGCGCCTACGGATTCACCCTTATGGCGCAGCTTGTCGGTGATGATGGAGGAGAAAAGGATAACCGGCAGCTGCTGCAGGACCGGATCGGCCTTGATGCGCACGGTGAGGTTGTGCCCGTCCATGACCGGCATCTCAATGTCTGAAATGACAACGTTGACGTAGTCGGTGATGGGTCTTTCCTCTTCAATGGACCGGCGTTTAAGCGCGAGCAGTTTTTCAAAGCACTCACGGCCGGTGTTGGCAAGCTCTACAGAAAATTTTGCTCTGGTCATTGTCTCATGGAGCATTTCCCGGATGAGTGTGGAATCGTCTGCAATGATGGCCTTGTATCCTACGGAATCGCCCCAGTCGATGCTGTCGTCAAGCTGGAGTCCAAGCTGCGGATTCAGTTCGGCAACGATTTTTTCTAGGTCGAGGATAAGTGAAATACGGTCATCAAATTTGACGACACCGGTAATCGAGTCTTCCGAAAGAGTGGAGACGTAAGCTGAGGGAGCCTCAACCTTTTCCCAGCTTATGCGGTGGATTCTGGTTACTCCCGAAACAAGGAAAGCGGAGCATACGTTGTTGAATTCGGTAACAATTACCTTGGGAGGTTCGCTTTCCACACGCGGCTTTTTCAGCCAGTGGCTGAGGTCGACCAGCGGAATGACCTTGTTGCGCAGGTTGAAGGTTCCCATAATGGCCGGGTGAGCCACCTTGGGAAGTTTGGTCACTTTTTCCGGCATCCTGATGATTTCAAGAACCTTGGCGACATTGACACCGTAAAAACCCCGGTAATTTTGTCCTTCATCTTCCTCGCGGGGTTCCTCTTCAAGCCAGAACTCGACTATTTCCAGTTCGTTGGTGCCTGCCTCAAGTAAAATGTCGGTCTGGGCCATAAGTTTCTCCGTAGGTGTCTGTATGAAAATTCCGGTTACCGCTATCATGATAAGCGGGAAGAGAGCTTATCGTCAATAACAGCCGGGAAATTAATAAAAGTTTCAGCAGCGGTTCATGGTCAGCTTTGATACGTTGCGGGCCTTGTCCAGCAGTTCGTCCCAGTTTTGACATGCGGTCAGTTCGGAGCGTATGGCCCGGATGCCGTCCATGCCTTTGGCGTAGCGGGGCAGTATGGAGCGAATTTTCCTGAAAGAACGGTTGCTGCCGTCGAACTCTCTGGTCATCAGGATATGTTCTTCCATTGTTTTGCCGAGATCAAAAGGCGGCAGATCGACACATGACGGGTTGCCCAGCAGTTTCAGGTATCGGGAGAATATTGCCGGGTCGTACAGAGCTCCTCGGGCGAACATGATGCCGTCAATTCCGGTCTGCCTGATGCATTCGATTGCAGCTTCCGCAGTGAAAAGGTCACCACTTCCGATAACCGGGATCGAGATATTGCGTTTTAATTCCGCAAGCTTGGACCAGTCCGCAGTGCCGGAAAACATCTGTTTTCCATATCTGGGGTGCATGGTGATCCAGGCTGCACCGATATCCTCCAGCCTTTTGGCTATTTCCAGAAAGTTGTCTTCGCCGTTCATGAATCCCAAGCGGATTTTTACCCCGACTCGGCCTTCTCCGGCTACGGCAACCATGGCCTGCGCTGTTGCAACCAGTCTGTCGGGGTCGAGATGCAGCGCGGACCCGCCGCCGGTTTTCAGAACCTTTTTAACCGGGCACCCCGCATTCAAATCAAAAAAAGAGTAGCCCTCATCCACCAGTTGAGGCATAGTTAAGAAATAATCCTGCGGCTCGCCACCGAACAACTGAACTACGAGCGGATTGTCTTCATCACAGGTTGCCAGCAGGGCTTTCGTCCCTTTGCCATCGTATTTGAGGCCCTTGATGCTGACCATTTCGGTGCAGGCGGTTGCGCAACCCCGCCTGCGGCAGAGCATGCGGAAGGGGAGGTCGGAATATCCGGCAAGGGGGGCCAGCCAGGGGCTGTCCGGGCTTATTGGTAATAAACTCATTCTATCGTACCTGAGATCTCTATAGTTATTGGGTCCGGGTATGGCCGGGGAGGATGAAGTAAGCCCAAAAAGGCATAAAGTCAAAGAATGCCTGCTCTGATGCCTCTCGGCGGCAAAGATTGTTTCAAAAAATTGAAAAAAAATGAAAAAAGGTGTTGACTTGTAAGTCGTTTTCCATATAAACCCCGCTTCGTTGCTTCAGCGAAAGACGGGATTCACGAAGTTTTTCGGCAGGAATTAGATTGAAAAAAGTAAAAATAATTCTTGCAATTTGAAAACGGAACCTGTAGAAAGATTCGCTCACAAGGGCTGGCGTAGCTCAATTGGTAGAGCAGCTGATTTGTAATCAGCAGGTTGCGGGTTCAAGTCCCATCGCCAGCTCCAGCAAAAAGTTAGTTAGTAAATATAGTGGTGGGGTTCCCGAGTGGCCAAAGGGAACAGACTGTAAATCTGTCGGCAGCGCCTTCGGAGGTTCGAATCCTCCCCCCACCACCACTTTAGATATTCGCGCTGTAGGAGGCAGGTAACCCTGCTGTTTAACTACGGACATAGGGTGCGGGAATAGCTCAACGGCTAGAGCATCAGCCTTCCAAGCTGAGGGTTGCGGGTTCGAATCCCGTTTCCCGCTCCAATTACTTACCCTAGTCCTTCCTGCGCGTTTAATAAGGATGCCCACGTAGCTCAGTCGGTAGAGCACTTCCTTGGTAAGGAAGAGGTCACCGGTTCAAGTCCGGTCGTGGGCTCCATACATTTGTGTAGTATGACCTTCAAACGCTTAATCAGAAAACCTAAACTTAAGTAATTTAGGGGGATTTATCATGGGTAAGGCTAAATTCGAACGCGGTAAGCCTCATGTTAATATCGGTACCATCGGTCACATCGACCACGGTAAAACCACTCTGACTGCCGCCATCACCAAGATTGCCGGTCTCGCCGGTAACGGCGAATACGTTGCCTTCGACGAAATCGACAAGGCTCCTGAAGAAAAAGAACGCGGTATCACCATCGCTACCGCTCACGTAGAATACGAAACCGAAAAACGTCACTACGCACACGTTGACTGCCCTGGTCACGCCGACTACATCAAAAACATGATCACCGGTGCTGCTCAGATGGACGGCGCAATCCTCGTTGTTGCCGCTACCGACGGTCCCATGCCTCAGACTCGTGAGCACATCCTGCTCGCTCGTCAGGTTGGTGTTCCCGGAATCGTTGTATTCCTGAACAAGTGCGACATGGTTGACGACGAAGAACTTCTCGAACTCGTTGAAATGGAAGTTCGTGAACTTCTCTCCAACTACGAATTCCCCGGTGACGATCTTCCCGTTATCCAGGGTTCCGCCCTCAAGGCTCTCGAATGCGAAAGCGCAGACGAAGAAGCAGCAAAGCCCATCCTTGAGCTCCTGGCTGCCTGCGACTCCTACATCGAAGAACCCGAGCGCGACATCGACAAACCTTTCCTTATGCCTATCGAAGACGTATTCTCCATCTCCGGTCGCGGTACTGTTGTTACCGGTCGTGTAGAACGCGGCGTAATCAAAGTCGGTGAAGAAGTTGAAATCGTCGGTATCCGCGATACCGCCAAAACCACCTGCACCGGCGTTGAAATGTTCCGTAAGCTTCTCGACCAGGGTCAGGCTGGTGACAACGTAGGTATCCTCCTGCGCGGCACCAAGCGTGACGAAGTTGAGCGCGGACAGGTTCTCGCTGCTCCCGGTTCCATCAAACCGCACACCAAGTTCAAAGCTGAAGTATACGTTCTGTCCAAAGATGAAGGTGGACGTCACACTCCCTTCTTCTCCGGCTATCGTCCCCAGTTCTACTTCCGCACCACTGATATCACCGGTGTTGTAACTCTGGATGAAGGCGTTGAAATGGTAATGCCCGGCGATAACGCAACCTTCAACGTTGAAATGATCAACCCCATCGCCATGGATCCGGGTCTCCGCTTCGCTATCCGCGAAGGTGGACGTACCGTTGGTGCAGGAGTTGTTACTGAAATTCTGGAGTAAGACATGCGTGTCAAAATTCAGATGCAGTGCACCGAGTGTAAGCGTCGTAACTATTCGACTATGAAGAACAAAAAGAACACTACCGGTCGTATCGAACTGAAAAAGTATTGCCCTTTCGATAAGAAGCATACTGTTCACAGAGAAACCAAGTAGTATTCTATAAAAAGCAGGCCAGTAGTTCCAACGGCTAGAACGCCGGTCTCCAAAACCGGATGCTGGGGGTTCGAATCCCTCCTGGCCTGCCACTTCATTTATGGGAATCAATATGGCCAAGAAAAAAAATAAAGGTGCGGGAGCTCAGCAGGCCAAGGCTGAACCGAGCGGGATAAGCGGAAAAATCAAAGAGTTTTCCGAATTCCTGGAACAGTCGAAGGTCGAGATTAAGAAGGTCGTGTGGCCTACTCAGAAAGAGACCATACAGACCTGTACCGCCGTCTTGGTCCTTGTCGTAGTCATGTCGCTTTTTCTGGGTGTTGTTGACATGGGACTCAGCAAACTTGTTGAAGTCATCCTGTCTTAATAACCCGTATTAAAGGAAGAGCCCATGAGCACAGACGCTGAAAAACCTCAGGGAAGGAAGGCCCGTTGGTACATTGTTCATACCTATTCCGGGTTTGAACAGCGGGTTGAGCAGACTGTCCGTGAAATGATGCGAACCGGTCAGGACAAAGGACTGATTGAGGAAGTAGTCGTTCCTACGGAAAAAGTAGTCGAGCTGGTCAAAGGGGAGAAGAGAACATCCACCCGGAAATTTTATCCGGGTTATGTCATGATCAAAATGGTCATGGAAGATGAATCATGGCATCTTATCCAGTCCATACCCCGCGTTACCGGATTCATCGGTGGCAAGAACCGCCCGACTCCTATGCGCGACAGTGAGGCAGCTAAAATCCTGAGCCTGATGGAAGATCGTCAGGAACAGCCGAGACCGAAGTTCAACTTTGACCGTGGCGATGAAGTCCGGGTCATAGACGGACCGTTCAGCGGTTTCAACGGCGTTGTTGAGGATGTCAACTACGACAAAGGCAAGCTTCGGGTGTCAGTCTCCATTTTCGGCCGCCAGACCCCGGTGGAACTTGACTTTGTTCAGGTTACCAAAGGGTAGTCCTGACCGCACTGCTGCATATTCATTTCCGACAGTGAATTTCATCACTGGAATTTTAGATAGGACATAAAGCGATGGCCAAGAAAGAAATAGGCAAAATTAAGCTTCAGATCCCGGCTGGCGCAGCCAATCCGTCCCCTCCGGTCGGTCCGGCTCTCGGTCAGCACGGTGTAAATATAATGGAGTTCTGCAAAGCGTTCAACGCTAAAACGCAGGACCAGAAGGGCATGATCATTCCGGTGGTCATTACTGTTTATCAGGACAGATCCTTCTCCTTCATTACCAAGACTCCGCCGGCTTCCACTCTTCTGCTCAAGGCTGCAAAGCTGCAGAAAGGTTCCGGCGAACCCAACAAGAACAAGGTCGGTAAAGTGACCATGGCTCAGGTGAAGGAAATCGCCGAGCTCAAGGCTCCTGACCTGACCGCTGCCGATACTGACGCGGCCATGAAATCCATCATGGGAACGGCCCGCAGCATGGGCATTGATGTCACAGAGTAGGTAAGGGGTAAAGATCATGCCTAAGCACGGAAAAAATCACAGAAAAGCAACCGAAGGTGCCGATCTTCGCGGTTTGTCCGTTGAAGATGCGGTAAAATTGGCTGTTGAAAAGGCGTTTGCCAAGTTTGACGAAACTGTTGATGTAGCCATCAACCTCGGCGTTGACCCCAAATACTCCGATCAGATGGTTCGCGGTGCAGTAACCCTGCCCAACGGCCTCGGCAAGGAAGTAAGGGTTGCCTGTTTCGTAAGCGGTGAAAAGGAAGCGGAAGCCAAGGAAGCCGGTGCCGATTTTGTCGGTGGCGATGACCTGGTGGCCAAAGTAAAGGACGGCTGGCTTGATTTCGATAAAGCCATCGCCACTCCCGACATGATGGCCAAAGTCGGTCAGATCGGTCGTGTACTCGGACCTCGCGGTCTGATGCCGAACGCCAAGACCGGTACCGTAACTTTTGACGTGGCCGGTGCCGTTAAAGAAGTTAAAGCAGGACGTGTGGAATTCAAGGTCGACAAGGCCGGTGTTCTTCATGCTCCCATAGGCAAGGTTTCTTTCGGAGCTGAAAAGCTTCTTGAGAACCTTAAAGCCCTGCTGGAAACAGTGAACAAACTGAAACCCACCACTGCAAAGGGTACCTACATGAAGGCTGTGGCTGTTGCCACCACCATGGGCCCCGGTTTCAGAGTTGATCCTCTGGCAGCAAGAAAATACTCAGAGTCCTAAAATATTGACGGCTGTTCGTAAGGACGGCCGTCAATATAGCAATACACGGGAAGTTCAGTCGAAGAAGGCAGGAGGGATGGTCCCTTAATATCCTGCTCAGACAACACTTTGACTTGCTTTCCGGGTCAAAACATTAGGAGTGTTAAGGTGAACAGGCAAGAAAAAGCCCAGATTATCGAGCAGCTGAAAGTTAAGGCTGAAAGGGCGAGTATTGCCATCGTTACCGATTTTAAAGGCCTTGGTGTTGAAGAGTTCACTGAACTCCGCGCCAACCTGAGAAAAGTCGGTGTCGATTGCCAGGTCGTCAAGAACACTCTGGCCCGGTTGGCTTTCGAGGGTACCGATCACGAGATCCTCTCCGACAAATTCAAGGAAAACTGCGCAATTGTTATCGGGTATGAAGATCCGGTAGCAGCTGCAAAAGCAACAGCGGACTTCGCAAAGAACAGTAAAAAGTTCTCCATGCGTTTCGCATCCCTTGAGGGCAAATATCTTGACGAAGATGGCGTGCAGGCGCTTTCCAAGCTCCCGAGCAAGGAAGAGCTCCTCGGCAAAACTCTGGGTACAATGAACGCTGTACCCACCAACTTTGTGAGCTTGCTCGCAAACGTACCTCGCGGCCTCTTGAATGTTCTTTCCGCATTGAAAGATCAGAAGGACGCTGCATAACAGCCTAGTCAAGGCAATTCAAAGTATTCCCAGGAGGAAATTTCCATGGCAGATATCACCAAAGATCAGGTAGTAGATTTTATCGCCAACATGACCGTTCTTGAACTCTCCGAATTCATCAAAGAACTCGAAGAAAAATTCGGCGTATCCGCAGCCGCTCCCGTAGCTGCTGTTGCTGCTATGCCCGGCGCTGCTGCCGGCGGAGCTGCTGAAGCTGAAGAAAAGACCGAATTCGACGTTATCCTGAAAGGCGCAGGCGGCAACAAGATTGCTGTTATCAAGGCTGTTCGCGCTCTGACCGGTCTCGGCCTCAAAGAAGCCAAAGCCAAAGTTGACGAAGCTCCCGCTGCTATCAAAGAAGGCGTAGAAAAAGCAGAAGCTGAAGAAGCTCTCAAGCAGCTTCAGGAAGCCGGTGCTGACGCTGAAATGAAGTAATTGAAGCGAATTTACCGCTAAAGCAAGAGGAGCGCAAACCCCGCTAAAACGGGGTTGCGCTCTTCTCGCTGTTAAAAAGATTGACAAAGTTGCCTGATCTATTATTTTGAGAAGATTCGGAAAAGGCGCAGCCGGATTTTACAGCTCACTCAAAATAACGACAAAAAAATTTCTTCCATAGGCAAGTTTGTTCTGCCGCCCTCTGTTTATCTTGTACTTTTTGACTTATTTAATCTTAAGTGGTTGATGTACGTCAAATTGCTTCATTCCAACCCTAACCTTCTCACTTGATTGAGGATACGATGGGTCAGCTCAGAAAAATATTTGGAAAGATCAAAGTCACATTGCCGATTCCCCACCTGCTTGAACTGCAGGTGGATTCCTTCAAGAAATTCCTTCAGGAAGGCGTTGCCCCTGCCAGCAGGGCGGACATCGGCCTTGAAGGGGTTTTCCGTTCGGTTTTTCCGATTGAAGACTTCAACAAGACTGCCAGTCTGGAATACGTAAGCTACGATATAGGTGAGCCCAAGTACGATATGGACGAGTGTATCTCCAAGGGCCTTACCTACGAAGCGCCCATCCGTATCAAGGTTCGTCTCGTGGTTTTCGACGTCGACGAAGAAACCGAAAGCAGGACTATCCGCGATATTAAAGAGCAGGATATCTATTTCGGGACCGTGCCGCTCATGAGCGACCAGGGAACCTTCATTATAAATGGTACTGAACGTGTAATAGTGAACCAGCTTCAGCGTTCGCCCGGTATCATTTTCGAGCACGATTCAGGCAAGACTCATACCAGCCGCAAGGTTCTCTACAGCTGCAGAATCATTCCCATGCGCGGCTCCTGGCTCGATTTTGACTTCGACCACAAAGACATACTCTATGTACGTATCGACCGCCGCCGCAAGATGCCTGCCACCGTGCTGCTCAAAGCCATGGGATTGTCCAAGCAGGACATCATCGATTACTTCTACGAGGTGGAAGAGTACAAGATCGATCGCCACATTGTACGCCGCAAGGTTGTGGAGAATCAGTACCGTAAGGAAAACGCCTGGGTTGACCTCTCTCTTGAAGACGGCAAGGTCGTTATCCAGCGTGACAAGCCTGTTACCAAGTTCGGTTGGAAAAAGCTTATCCGCGGCAATGTCGAGTACATTGAAGTTGATCCCAAGTCTCTGGTAGGGCAGTTTGCCTACAACGACATTACCGATCCTGATACCGGCGAAGTAATTGCCGAAGCTGCCGACGAGATCACTGAAGATATCTTTGATCGCATCATGGAAGTTGGCCTCAAGGAAATCAAAGTCCTGCATACTCAGGGTGCTGATGTTTCTTCCGCGCTGCGCGATTCCATGCAGCTGGATAAGACTACTGACGTCGAATCCGCACAGATTGAAATATACAGAAGACTGCGTCCCAGTTCTCCGCCCACGGCTGAAATTGCGGCCAACTTTTTTGAAAATCTGTTTCGCAGTTCCGACTACTACGACCTTTCGAGTGTCGGTCGGTACAAACTGAACGCACGTCTTAACATAGAAACTCCGCTTGAACTGCGTACCCTGACCAATGAGGATATCCTCACTGCGGTCAAGGTCCTGTGCAAACTGAAAGACAGCCATGGTCCTGCCGATGATATCGACAACCTCGGCAACAGACGTGTGCGTCCGGTCGGCGAACTGGTCGAAAACCAGTACCGTATCGGGCTTGTTCGCATGGAAAGAGCCATCAAGGAGCGTATGAGTCTCCAGGAAGTGGCCACACTCATGCCGCATGACCTGATCAACCCCAAACCGGTTGCAGCTGTGCTTAAGGAATTCTTCGGAACTTCACAGCTGTCCCAGTTCATGGACCAGACCAACCCGCTTTCTGAAGTTACTCACAAGCGCAGACTTTCCGCGCTCGGACCCGGCGGCCTGACCCGTGAACGCGCAGGTTTTGAAGTACGTGACGTTCACGTCTCTCACTACGGTCGTATCTGCCCGATTGAAACTCCTGAAGGTCCGAACATCGGTCTTATCGTTTCCCTGACCACCTACGCAAAGGTAAACGATTTCGGTTTCATTGAAAGTCCTTACCGGACAATCAAGGATTCCACCATGACTGATGAAATCCTTTACTATGATGCGACCCGCGAAGTAGGCCACGTTGTTGCACAGGCCAACGCTCCTATTGACAAGGAAGGGCAGTTCACCAACCCTCTGGTTACTTCAAGGCTTAACGGCGATGTATCCATGTGGCCTCGTGAAGACGTAACGCTCATGGACATCAGTCCTTCACAGACCGTATCGGTTTCCGCTGCGCTTATTCCGTTCCTTGAACACGATGATGCTAACCGCGCTCTCATGGGTTCAAACATGCAGCGTCAGGCTGTGCCTCTGCTCAAGACTGCTCAGCCTCTGGTTGGAACCGGAATGGAAGCCAACGTTGCTCAGGATTCCGGTAGCTGCGTGCTCGCAGAAGCCGACGGTTACATCGATTATGTCGATGCAGAGCGTCTGGTCATGCGTTATGACGGAGATATTTATCCTAACACCGGCGGCATCAAGCACTATGAACTGCAGAAGTGGCATAAGTCCAACCAGAACTCCTGCTACGGACAGCGTCCGCGCCTGCCAATCGGAACCCGCGTAAGCAAGGGCGATGTTCTTGCTGACGGACCCGGAATCAAGGATGGCGAGCTTGCCCTCGGTAAGAACCTCCTGGTCGCTTTCATGCCCTGGTGCGGATACAACTTTGAGGACTCCATTCTCATTTCCGAACGTGTGGTCAAGGAAGATGTCTTCACCTCCGTTCATATTGAGGAGTTTGAACTTGTTGCCCGTGACACCAAGCTCGGACCCGAAGAAGTTACCCGAGATATCCCCAACGTGAGCGAAGACATGCTTCGCAATCTTGACGAATGCGGAATCATTCGTCTGGGCGCGCGCATCGCTCCCGATGACATACTTGTAGGTAAGATCACTCCTAAAGGTGAAACACAGCTTACCCCCGAAGAAAAGCTTCTTCGCGCCATTTTCGGCGATAAAGCCCGTGACGTGAAGAACACATCCCTCAAGGTTCCACCGGGAATCGAAGGGACCATCGTTGATGTTAAAGTTTTCAACCGGCGCTCCGGTGAAAAGGATGACCGTACCAAGGCTATCGAGGATTTCGAGCTTGCCAAGCATGACATGAAGGAAAGCAAGCACATCGAGTCCCTGACCACCAAGGTTCGTGCAAAGGTAGCAGTTGTTGCCGTCAACAAGCAGATTTCCCAGACCCTTATGGGCCGTAGGAAGGGCGAGGTGCTTGCTGAAGCCGGTCATATCCTTACTGAAGAAATGCTGAACGAAGTTCCGCTTAAGAAACTTGCCGGACTTTTTACCGACAAGGATACCAACGAGGCTGTAAAACAGCTTCTCGCGGAATATGACAAGCAGTTGCGCGTGATCAAAGCCATCTACGATGTCAAACGCGAAAAAGTAACCGAGGGTGACGACCTTCCCCCCGGAGTCATCAAGATGGTCAAGGTTTACATTGCTGTTAAGCGTAAACTTTCCGTCGGTGACAAGATGGCCGGTCGTCACGGTAACAAGGGTGTTGTATCCTGCATCCTCCCGGAACAGGATATGCCGTTCTTTGCAGACGGTACCCCCATGGACATCGTTCTCAACCCCCTGGGTGTTCCTTCTCGTATGAACATCGGGCAGATCATGGAAACCCATTTGGGATGGGCCGCTCTCGCTCTGGGACAGAAGTTTGCGAAAATGCTTGATACCGGCGAAGCTCTCGGAGTTATTCGTCAGGAAATCAAGGATATATTCGAGACCGAAGATGTGATTGATCTCGTGGATTCGTTGGATGACGAGGATTTCAGGCGTGCAGTAAGCAAGGCCAGAGAAGGTATCGTCACCAAAACACCGGTCTTTGACGGCGCAACGGAAAAAGAAATCTGGGATCTTGTCGCAAAAACCGGAATTGCCGACGACGGTAAAGTTACCCTTTACGACGGACGTACCGGAGATCCTTTCTACAACAGGGTAACGGTTGGGGTCATGTACATCCTCAAACTGCACCACCTTGTTGACGAAAAGATTCACGCCCGTTCCACCGGACCTTACTCGCTGGTTACCCAGCAGCCTCTCGGCGGTAAGGCACAGTTCGGCGGTCAGCGTCTGGGTGAGATGGAAGTATGGGCTCTTGAAGCATACGGCGCAGCCTATCTGCTTCAGGAATTCCTCACCGTCAAATCCGATGACGTTACCGGACGTGTCAAGATGTATGAAAAGATCGTCAAGGGAGACAACTTCCTTGAATCCGGTCTGCCTGAATCGTTCAACGTTCTGGTCAAGGAGCTTATGTCTCTTGGCCTTGATGTTAACCTGCTTCAGGATGACGAAGAAGAACCTGCCGAAAATAAATAATGAACGCGGGGCCGAGTACGGCCCCGCGACTAGATAAACCTTTTCATGTAAGGGGTATATTTAATGAGTCTGGACGAACTGTTCACTATGCGTAGAACATCCGGCGCAGGCCTTGCCGGACGCGGCCTCAAAGGAATTCAGATTTCCATTGCTTCTCCCGAGAAGATCAGGGAATGGTCCTACGGGGAAGTAAAGAAGCCCGAGACCATCAACTACAGGACTTTCAAGCCGGAAAGGGACGGACTTTTCTGTGCCAAGATTTTCGGACCTGTAAAAGACTATGAGTGTAACTGCGGTAAATACAAACGCATGAAACACCGCGGTATCGTCTGCGAAAAATGCGGAGTTGAAGTCATCGCATCCAAGGTCAGACGTGAACGCATGGGCCACATCGAGCTCGCTGCTCCGGTGGCTCATATCTGGTTTTTGAAAACTCTTCCGTCCAAGATCGGTACACTGCTTGATATTACCATGGCCGACCTTGAAAAGGTACTGTATTTCGATTCATACATCGTGCTTAATCCCGGAGATACCCCCCTCAAGCAGTACCAGATTCTTTCCGAAGATCAGTATTTTCAGGTAATTGATCACTATGGCGAAGAAGCCATCGAAGTGGGTATGGGTGCTGAAACCATCAAGACCCTGCTGGCCAAGATCGATATGCCCACCCTCAGACACGAACTGCGTGAGGAATCTCTGACCACCAGAAGTCAGACCAAGAAGAAAAAGCTGACCAAGCGTCTCAAGATCGTTGAGGCTTTTCTTGAATCCGGCAACGATTGTCAGTGGATGATCATGGACGTTATTCCGGTTATTCCGCCTGAGCTTCGTCCGCTTGTTCCTCTTGACGGCGGACGCTTCGCAACTTCCGACCTGAACGATCTTTATCGTCGCGTCATTAACAGGAACAACCGACTCAAACGCCTGATCGAACTCGGCGCTCCCGATATTATCATCCGCAACGAAAAGAGGATGCTTCAGGAATCCGTGGATGCGCTCTTCGACAACGGACGTCGCGGCCGTGCCATCACCGGTACCAACGGGCGCCCGTTGAAGTCCCTTTCCGATATGATCAAGGGTAAGCAGGGCCGTTTCCGTCAGAACCTGCTCGGTAAACGTGTCGACTATTCCGGTCGTTCCGTTATTGTTGTCGGTCCCAAGCTCAAGCTGCATCAGTGCGGACTTCCGAAAAAGATGGCTCTTGAACTGTTCAAGCCGTTTATCTATTCGGAACTGGAACGCAGGGAAATTGCCACAACCATCAAGAGTGCCAAGAAAATGGTCGAGCGCGAAGATCTGGTCGTCTGGGATATCCTTGATGATGTTGTTCGCGAATACCCGATCATGCTCAACCGTGCTCCGACTCTGCACAGACTCGGTATCCAGTCTTTTGAGCCGACTCTCGTAGAGGGCAAGGCAATTCAGTTGCATCCTCTGGTATGTTCCGCCTACAACGCCGACTTTGACGGTGACCAGATGGCGGTTCACGTTCCTCTTTCCGTTGAGGCTCAGATCGAATGCCGTGTCTTGATGATGTCTTCCAACAACATCCTGTCACCTGCAAACGGACAGCCGATCATCAACCCTTCACAGGATATCGTCCTCGGTCTTTACTATCTGACCGTTGAACGTTCTTTCTCCAAGGGCGAGGGCATGGTCTTCACTGCTCCCTGGGAAGTTATCGCTGCTCAGGATGCCGGTGTTGTCAGCATGCATGCACGCATCAAGGTGCGTATGGAAGGCAAACTTGTCGAGACCACTCCCGGCCGTATTCTCGTTGGCGAACTTCTGCCCGACACAATGGGTTTTGAATACGCAAACGTGGTCATGACCAAGAAGAATATTGCCAAACTCGTATCCAGCGCCTACCGGACTTCCGGCAGCAAGGCCACGGTCATTCTTTGTGACCGCCTCAAGGATCTCGGTTACGAGCATGCCACAAGGGCGGCTGTAACTATCGGCGTAAAAGACCTGACCATTCCGGCCAAAAAGGCAAAGCTTCTTGAAGACGCCTATACCGAAGTTGAAGACATTGAAGCACAGTACCGTGAAGGTATCATTACCCGTACTGAAAAATACAACAAGGTCGTCGACGTATGGACCAAGGTTACCAATGACGTTTCTTCCGAAATGACTCTTGAGATGTCAACGGATGTCATGGTTGATCCAAAAACCGGTAAGTCCGTGACCAACTCAAGTTTCAACCCGGTTTTCATGATGGCTCACTCAGGTGCTCGTGGTAACCAGGACCAGATGAGGCAGCTTGCCGGTATGCGTGGTCTGATGGCCAAACCTTCCGGTGAAATCATCGAAACTCCGATTACCTCTTCATTCCGCGAGGGGCTTTCGGTTCTGCAGTACTTCATTTCTACTCACGGTGCTCGTAAAGGTCTGGCGGATACCGCACTTAAGACCGCAAACTCCGGTTACCTGACCCGCCGTCTTGTTGACGTTGTTCAGGATGTTACCGTTGCCGAGCACGACTGCAGAACTGTTGACGGACTTGAACTCACCCACTACATCAAGGGCGGCGAGATCAAGGAAAGACTGTCTGAAAAGGTTCTGGGTCGTGTGACCATCCATGACGTTGTCAAAGAAGATACCGGTGAAATTCTCATCCCTGCCGACACCCTGATAGATGAAAGGGGTGCCAAGCTGATCGATGAAAACGGTATCAATTCAATGACTGTCCGTTCCCCGCTTACCTGTCGCTCCAAGCACGGCGTCTGCGCCATGTGTTACGGACGTGACCTTGCTCGCGGACATCTTGTCAATGTAGGGGAAACAGTTGGTATCATCGCCGCACAGTCGATCGGTGAACCGGGAACACAGCTTACCATGCGTACCTTCCATATCGGTGGTACGGCGAGCCGTGAAATTCAGCAATCATCTTTTGAAGCTCAGCATAACGGTTCGGTCGTTTTGAACCGTATGCGTTCAGTCCGCAACTCCGAAGGCCACCAGATGGTTCTGGGTAAGAGCTGCCAGATCGGTATTGTGGACGAGCAGGGCAGGGAACGTGAAAAATACGTTCTTCCGCTCGGAGCAAAACTTTACGTGGAAGAAGGGCAGAAGATCGCACAAGGAACTATGCTGGCCGAGTGGGATCCTCTCGCAGAACCCTTCATCACTGAAGTGACAGGTACGGTCAAATTCAACGACCTCGTTGAAGGTAAGACCTTTCAGGAACGTGTTGACGAAGCCACAGGACAGGCTACCTACACAATTACCGAATATCGTACCACCAACTTTAAACCTTCACTGTCCATCTGCGATGAGAACGGTGAGCCTATGGTTCGTCCCGGCTCAACCCTCAAAGCGATTTATCCGCTGCCCGTAGGTGCGATTCTGATGGTTAAAGACGGTAATGTCGTCAACGCCGGTGACATTATCGCCCGTAAACTTCGCGAAACCTCCAAGACCAAAGACATCGTCGGTGGTCTCCCGAGAGTTGCGGAGCTGTTTGAAGTGCGCAAACCCAAGGAACTTGGAATCATTTCGGAGATAGATGGTGTGGTCTCCTATGGACCTGAATCCAAAGGCAAGCGCAAAATTATTGTTACACCGGAAGTCGGGGAATCCAAGGAATACCTCGTGCCCAAGGGTCGTCACATAACAGCGCAGGAAGGCGACTTCGTAGAAGCCGGTGACCTGATGACTGAAGGACTTCCCGAGCTGCACGATATCCTCAAGGTTAAGGGCGAGAAATACCTCGCACGTTTCCTTGTCGAGGAAATCCAGGACGTTTACCGCTTTCAGGGTGTTGGAATCAACGATAAGCACATCGAAGTTATTGTCCGCCAGATGCTCAAAAAGGTCAGCATTGTTGATCCCGGTGAAACCCATTTCCTCGTGGGTGAGCAGGTGGATAAGCAGCAGTTCATGGAAACCAACCAGGAAGCTATTGCCAACGGACTCAAGCCCGCTGTTGCACAGACGCATGTTCTGGGTATTACCCAGGCATCCCTGTCTACCGCATCCTTTATCTCTGCCGCATCTTTCCAGGAGACCACCAAGGTTCTTACCGAGTCTTCCCTGTGCGGCAAGAAGGATTTCCTGCGCGGCTTGAAGGAAAACGTAATCGTCGGCCGACTGATTCCTGCAGGAACCGGTTTCCGCAAGTATGCACGTACCGATATAATCGTTCCCGATCAGCCGGAACGTGCCGATAAGTTCCTTGAAGAACTTGAGGAAGAGCCGCTGCTCGTTAATGAAAGATAGTGCGGCGCCAGTACGCAGAAACATTTTACAGGCAGGTAGTTGCAACCTGATCTGAAAATGAGACCCGGATGTTTCCTTTTTTGTGCTTGACAAAACGGAAAATTTTGGTCTAACTGCGTCGGTCTTTGCAATAAAATAAAATTTGGAGGGTTCATGCCAACCATCAACCAGCTTATAAGAAAAGGGCGTGAAAAGCAGCTCAAGCGTAAGAAAACTCCTGCGCTTCAGGCTTGCCCCCAGCGTCGTGGCGTATGCACAAGAGTGTATACCACCACCCCTAAAAAGCCTAACTCCGCACTGCGTAAGGTCGCTCGTGTGCGTCTGACCAACAGCATCGAAGTAACAGCATACATCGGTGGTGAAGGTCATAACCTTCAGGAACACTCCGTGGTTCTGATCCGTGGTGGTCGTGTAAAAGACTTACCTGGTGTTCGTTACCACATTGTCCGCGGCTCTCTCGACACCGCCGGTGTTGCAGATCGTCGTCAGGGTCGTTCCAAGTACGGCGCAAAGCGTCCTAAATAGCATTTAATTCCAAGGAGTATCCAATATGCCTCGTAAAGGTCCGGTACCCAAGAGACAGATTCTTCCCGATCCGGTATACGGCTCTCAGCTCGCCACCAAGTTCATGAACAGACTCATGTACGACGGTAAGAAGAGTGTTTCTGAAAATATATTCTACCAGGCTCTCGAATTCCTCGGTGACAAAACCCAGGAAGATCCTATCAAAGCTTTCGAAAAAGCTATTGAGAACGTTAAACCCCACGTGGAAGTCAAGTCCCGCCGTGTCGGTGGTGCTACCTACCAGGTGCCTGTTGAAGTCCGCCCCGAGCGCCAGGTCTCTCTGGCTATCAGATGGCTGATCAGCTACGCACGTTCCAGAGGGGAAAAAGGTATGGTATCCCGCCTGAGCGGTGAGTTCCTCGACGCTTACAACAAGCGCGGCGGAGCTGTGAAGAAAAAGGAAGACACCCATCGTATGGCCGAAGCCAACAAGGCTTTTGCTCACTATCGTTGGTAATCGGAGTGCAAAGTGCCTAGAAAGGTTGCAAGAGATAAACAGCGTAACATCGGTATCATGGCCCACATTGATGCGGGAAAGACCACCACTACCGAGCGCATTCTGTTTTATACTGGTGTTTCTCATAAAATCGGTGAAGTTCATGACGGCGAAGCCACCATGGACTGGATGGTTCAGGAACAGGAACGCGGCATCACCATTACCAGTGCTGCCACAACCTGCTTCTGGAAAGACCACCGTATCAACATTATTGATACCCCCGGTCACGTTGACTTCACAATGGAAGTTGAACGTGCATTGCGTGTTCTTGACGGCGCAGTAGCCGTTTTCGACGCGGTTGCCGGTGTTGAACCTCAGTCTGAAACCGTATGGCGTCAGGCTGACAGGTACAAAGTTCCCCGTATGGCTTTCGTCAACAAGATGGACCGTATCGGAGCAGATTTCTTCCGTTGTGTTGAAATGCTCAAGGACCGTCTCGGTGCGAAAGCTGTTCCTCTTCAGATCCCCATCGGAGCTGAAGATGAATATCAGGGTGCCGTTGACCTCGTAACAGGAAAGGCTTTCATCTATACTGATGTCATGGGCAAGGACTACGCAATTGAAGACATCCCTGCCGATATGATGGATCAGTACGAAGCCATGCGCCTCGAAATGATTGAAGCCATTGCCGAAGAAGATGAAGAACTTCTTGATAAATATCTCGGCGGTGAAGAACTCACCCCCGAAGAAATAGTCAAGGGCATTCGTGCAGCAACAATCAACCTGACCATCTGTCCTGTTCTGTGCGGCACCGCATTCAAGAACAAGGGTGTTCAGCCTCTGCTTGATGCTGTTGTCGATTATCTTCCTTCTCCCCTCGACATTCCTGCCATGGTCGGTATCAATCCCGATAATGAAGAGTCTGTCGAGTGTCCGTGTGACGATGACCTGCCCCTTGCAGCTCTTTCCTTCAAGCTCATGACCGACCCCTTCGTCGGTCACCTGACCTTCCTGCGTCTGTATTCCGGTAAGATTGTTTCCGGCGATACCTTTATCAACGGCGCAACCGGAAAGAAAGAACGTATCGGTCGTCTTCTGAAGATGCACGCTAACAAGCGTGAGGAAATCAAGGAAGCTTATGCCGGTGATATCGTCGCAGCCGTTGGTCTCAAGAACATGGCTACCGGTGATACCCTGGCAGAAATGAAGAATCCCATAGTTCTCGAATCCCTCGATATCCCTGAACCGGTTATCGAGGTCGCTATCGAGCCCAAGACCAAGGCCGACCGCGATCTGCTCAGCCAGGGTCTTGCAAAACTCGCCAAGGAAGACCCCTCTTTCCGCGTCAAAGGTGACGAGGAAACAGGACAGACCCTTATCGCAGGTATGGGCGAACTTCACCTTGAAGTTATCGTCGACCGCCTGCTGCGCGAGTTCAATGTTAACGCAAACGTCGGTGCACCCCGCGTTGCCTACCGTGAAACCATTACCAAGAAAGTTGATGTCGACCACAAGTACGCCAAGCAGTCCGGTGGTCGCGGTCAGTATGGTCATGTTGTCATCACTATCGAGCCCAACCCCGAAAGCGAATATGAATTCGTTGACGAGATCAAGGGCGGGGTCATTCCGAAAGAATATATCCCGGCAGTTGACCGCGGTATCCACGATGCTATGAAGAACGGTGTTATCGCCGGCTTCCCCCTTGTAGATATCAAAGCAACTCTTACCTTCGGTTCCTACCACGATGTTGACTCCTCTGAACAGGCGTTCTACATCGCTGGTTCCATGGCTCTGAAGGAAGCCGTTAAGAAGGCAGCACCTCAGCTGCTCGAACCCATCATGTCTGTTGAAGTTGTTACTCCCGAAGAGTACCTCGGAGACGTTATGGGTGACCTCAACGGTCGTCGTGGTCGTGTCGGAAGCATGGAAGCCCGTGCCAACGCACAGGTTGTTAAGTGCGACGTTCCTCTTAGTGAAATGTTCGGTTACGCAACCGATCTTCGCTCCAAGACTCAGGGACGCGCAACCTTCACCATGCAGTTCGACCACTACGAACCTGTTCCTGCATCTATCGCAGAAGAGCTGATCAATAAAAATTAGACTAAATTTAAGTTTAGTCTGAATTTTACTTGACAGCGTAGCTTAAAAAGCAGTAAACCTCCCGGACCCCATAGTGTTCGGGAGGTTCCTTTTTTTACGGGACCACCCCGTGAAACCACAGAGATAAGGTATAAGGTCCGGCATGCTGGCTGGACGACCATACCAGGCCAGGAAGGGCAAACCTCACAATCCTTCTTACCGTTGCAAGTAAAAGGCCGTCTCTGAATTTATTTAGGAGAAATTGACATGGTTTCTATGACAAGTGATCGTATCAGGATCAAGCTCAAGGCTTACGATTACCGTATCCTTGATAAAGCTGTGACCGAGATTGTGGATACTGCCCGCAATACCGGCGCCGCTATCGCTGGTCCCATCCCGCTGCCCACTCAGGTTCAGCGTACCACCATTCAGCGGTCGGTACACGTTGACAAGAAGTCCCGCGAGCAGTTCGAGATGAGAATCCACAAGCGTCTGCTTGATATTCTTGAACCTACCCAGCAGACCGTCGACGCTCTTGGCAAGCTCAGCCTGCCCGCTGGTGTTGACGTTGAAATCAAGCTCTAGGGAGGGTTCAACATGGCAAAAACTATCGGTTTACTCGGTAAAAAACTGGGCATGACCCGTGTCTTCGCTGACGACGGTTCTATCGTGCCTGTTACTGTTCTTGAAGTCGGCCCCTGTCCTGTTATGCAGGTAAAGACCGAAGATAAGGAAGGCTACAATGCCATCCAGCTCGGCTATGACGTTCTTCCCGAGCGCAAGATGAACAAACCCGCAAAAGGCCATCAGGAAAAAGCCGGTAAAGGTTATTTCCGTCACCTGCGCGAGTTTCCTCTTGAGTCCGTAGCCGAATATGAACTGGGCCAGGAAATCTCCGTGGATATCTTTACCGCAGGTGAAAAGGTCAAAGTGACCGGCACCTCCAAGGGTAAAGGTTTTCAGGGTGTTATGAAGCGTTGGAACTTCAAGGGTCTCCGCGCTACTCACGGTGCTGAAAAGGTACACCGTTCCCCTGGTTCCATCGGCCACGCTACTTTCCCTGGCAAAGTCTTTAAGGGTAAGAAAATGCCCGGTCAGATGGGTAACGAGCGCGTTACTGTTTCCAACATTGAAATCGTAGACGTTCGCGCCGAGGAAAATGTTCTGGTTGTCAAGGGACAGGTTCCCGGACCCAAGAACGGCCTGGTGATGATCCGCAAGACCCGCTAGAGGAATAAAAAATGGCTACCATTACTATATATGATCAAACTAAAAAGGAAGTCGGGAGCATGGATCTTGCTCCGGAAGTGTTTGAAGTTCCGGTAAAGCCTGAAATCCTGCACCTGGTTGTCCGCTCTCAGCTTGCTGCAAAACGCAGCGGCACTCATGCCACCAAGACTCGCGGCATGAAAAGAGGCGGCGGCGCCAAACCCTGGCGTCAGAAAGGCACAGGACGTGCCCGTTCCGGCTCCACCCGTTCGCCCCTGTGGCGCGGCGGTGGTACCGTTTTCGGACCCCAGCCCCGCGACTATTCCTTCAAGGTAAATAAAAAGGTCCGCCGTCTTGCTCTTAAGATGGCCCTCACTTCCCGTTTCAGCGAAGAAAAGCTGATGGTTGTGAAGTCAATCGACCTTCCTGAGATCAAGACCAAGCTCTTCGTTGAAGTAGCTGAAGCTCTGGGTCTCAACAAGGCCTTGATTGTCGTCAAGGACGCAGATAACAAGCTCCTCCTTTCTGCGAGGAACATCCCCGGCATTAAGCTTATCTCTGCCGATCAGCTGAATGTTTACGACATTCTGAAAGCTCGTCAGGTTGTTATGCTTGAGAACGCAGCTCAGGACCTGCAGGAGAGGTTGAAATAGTCATGGACTATACTCAGATTCTTATCAAACCGGTCATCACGGAAAAGGCCACTGACATTAAGGAATCCTCAAATCAGGTAACCTTCCTTGTGCTGCCTTCTGCCAACAAGACTGAAGTCAAGAAAGCGGTTGAATCCGCATTTGACGTCAAGGTCGACAACGTACGCATCGTACGTAAAAGACCCGGTCTCCGCAGAAAGTTCGGCCGTGTAGTCGGTAAAGTTTCCGGCTACAAGAAAGCCTACGTAAAGCTTTCCGAAGGCGAAAAAATCGAATTCTTCGAAGGAGTTTAAGAGATGGCTACTCGTAAACTGAAGCCGACCTCCGCAGGTCGCCGGTTCCAGACTATCTCCACCTTTGAGGAGATCACAAAGTCTGCACCGGAAAAGTCCCTTACCAAGGGACTGACCAAAAAGGCCGGTAGAAATAACAACGGCCGGGTTACTTCCCGTCGTCGCGGTGGCGGCGTAAAACGCCTTTACCGTGTAATCGACTTCAAACGTAATAAAGTTGAAGTACCCGCAACTGTTGCAGCAATTGAATATGATCCCAACAGAAGCGCACGCATCGCTCTGCTCAACTACGCAGACGGTGACAAACGCTACATCCTCGCTCCCGTTGGACTCAATAAGGGCGACCAGATTCTCGCAGGCGAAGGTGCCGATATCAAACCCGGCAACGCACTTCTGCTTAAGAACATCCCTGTTGGTACTGTTGTTCACAATATAGAGTTGTACCCCGGCAAAGGCGGCCAGTTCTGCCGCGCTGCCGGAACCTATGCCCAGCTTATCGCTAAAGAAGGCAAGTACGCACTGCTGCGCATGCCCTCCGGCGAGGTTCGCAAGGTTCTCGCAACCTGCTGCGCTACTGTTGGTCAGGTGGGTAACATCCACCATGAAAACATCAGCCTCGGCAAAGCAGGCCGTAACCGCTGGCTCGGTCGCAGACCTAAAGTTCGCGGTGTAGCGATGAACCCGATCGATCACCCCCTCGGTGGTGGTGAAGGTCGCAGTTCCGGTGGCAGACACCCATGTTCTCCTTGGGGTATGCCTGCTAAGGGATACAAGACCCGCAGTAAGAAGAAACCTTCTTCCAAGCTCATCGTTAAACGCCGCGGGCAGAAGTAGGAGACTGTAATGCCAAGATCACTGAAAAAAGGCCCGTTTATTGACGATCATCTGCTTAAAAAGGTCGTAAAAGCTCAGGAATCAGGTGACCGCAAGGTTATTCAGACCTGGTCCCGCCGCTCCACAATCATTCCTGAAATGGTTGGCTTGACCTTCGCAGTTCATAATGGCCGCAAGTTTATCCCTGTATTCGTGACTGAAAATATGGTAGGACACAAACTTGGTGAGTTTTCTCCCACCCGTACCTACTACGGTCATGCTGCGGATAAGAAAAGCAAGGCCAAACGCTAGAAGGTGTTGAGCAATGGAAGCAAGAGCTATTGCAAAATATATGCGCATCTCCGCTAGGAAGGTGCGTCTGGTAGCGGAAAACATCAAGGGAAAGCCTGTTGAGGAAGCCCTCAACATTCTGAAGTTCACACCCAAAAAGGGTGCTGAAATGCTCAGCAAGGTTCTCTACTCTGCCGTTGCAAACGCAGAGCAGATTCCCGGTGTGGATGTTGACTCTCTTTGCGTGGACTCCGTCAAGATCGACGAAGGCCCCACCTGGAAGAGGATTCAGCCCAGGGCTATGGGTCGTGCGTATCGCATTCGCAAGCGCACCAGCCATATAACCGTCGTAGTTAAAGAAATGTAGGGTAGTGTCATGGGTCAGAAAGTACATCCATACGGCTTCAGACTTGGATACACCAAGAACTGGCTTTCCAGATGGTTCAGCAACAAGGACTATCCCGCTTTCGTCTTTGAAGATGACAGCATTCGTAAATATGTAAAAGAGAAGCTCTTTCACGCAGGCGTTTCCAAGATCGAGATCGAACGTGCCGGTGGCAAGATTCGTCTCATCATTCACACTGCGCGTCCCGGTATCATCATCGGCCGTAAAGGTGTTGAAATCGAGAAGCTTCGTGAAGATCTTCGTAGAAAATTCAATAAAGAATTCGCTCTCGAAGTAAGTGAAATCCGCCGTCCGGAAACCGACGCGCAGCTCGTTGCAGAGAATATTGCTCAGCAGCTTGAGCGCCGTGTGGCTTTCCGCCGCGCCATGAAGCGCATTGTGGGCCTGGCCCAGAAGTTCGGCGCAGAGGGCATCAAAGTGGCATGTGCCGGCCGTCTCGCCGGTGCTGAAATCGCACGTACCGAATGGTATCGCGAAGGCCGTGTGCCCCTTCAGACTCTCAGAGCCGACATCGATTACGGTGTAGCAAGAGCCAACACCACTTACGGTGTTATCGGCGTTAAGGTCTGGATCTTCAAAGGTGAAATTCTCGACCACGAGGTGGACCAGTAATGTTATCACCTAAGAAAGTTAAATTCCGTAAACGTCAGAAAGGTCGTCTGAAAGGTAAAGCGCAGCGCGGTTCCACTATCGCATTCGGCGATATCGCCATCAAGACTCTGGAACACGGCAAGCTGAGCAACAACCAGATTGAAGCAGCACGTATCGCTATCATGCGTCACATCAAGCGTGGCGGACAGGTATGGATCAGGGTTTTCCCCGATGTACCCGTTACCGCCAAGCCTGCTGAAGTCAGACAGGGTAAAGGTAAAGGTTCCCCGGTCGGTTGGTGCGCTCCGGTTAAACCCGGTCGCATTCTGTACGAAGTAAAAGGTGTGGACATTGAACTGGCC
The DNA here is from genome assembly GCF_963677005.1 of Maridesulfovibrio sp. Classification (NCBI taxonomy): domain Bacteria; kingdom Pseudomonadati; phylum Thermodesulfobacteriota; class Desulfovibrionia; order Desulfovibrionales; family Desulfovibrionaceae; genus Maridesulfovibrio; species Maridesulfovibrio sp. The sequence continues at coordinate 248,812 of NZ_OY781616.1, forward strand.
AGAGAAGCTCTGGTCCGTGCATCCCACAAGCTTCCTGTCAAGACTGCTATTGTAGTTAAGGAGGTAATGTAGAATGAAAGCCACAGAACTTCGTGAACTCGACGGCGCTGCTCTGAACGAGAAGCTTGCAGAAGCCCGCAAGGAGCTTTTCAATCTTCGTTTTCAGCACGCAACCGCACAGCTGGAAAACACCCAGAAACTGTCCGATGTCAAAAAAGACATCGCTAAGATTCTCACCGTTCAGCGTGAAAAGGAACTGGGAGCATAAGCCATGGCAGAGCTTAATCTGAAAGGAAACAGGCGCGTGCTGACCGGCGTGGTTATCAGCGACAAGGCCGACAAGACTATTGTCGTCCGCGTTGAGACCCTCGTGAAGCATCCCCTGTATAAAAAATTCATCCGTCGTCACACCAAATTCATGGCGCATGATCCTGCCAATGAATGCGGCGTAGGCGATAAGGTACAGATTGTTGAATTCCGCCCCCTTAGCCGGCGCAAAAGGTGGCATTTAGATAAAATACTGGAAAAAGCAGTTTAGGGGATAAGCTATGATTCAGGTAGAATCTAAACTTGACGTAGCAGACAACTCTGGCGCCAAGCAGGTATCCTGCATCAAGGTACTTGGTGGCTCCAAGAGGCGTTACGCCAGTGTCGGAGACATTATTGTGGTTTCCGTTAAGGAAGCGATGCCCCATTCCAAAGTGAAGAAGGGCGCTGTGATGAAAGCAGTCGTTGTTCGTACCAAGAAAGAAATTGGTCGTCCCGACGGTTCCTACATCAAGTTCGACAATAACTCTGCCGTTCTTCTGAACAACTCCATGGAACCCCTGGGGACCCGTATTTTCGGGCCCGTAGCCAGAGAACTCAGAGCCGCAGGCTTCATGAAGATCGTTTCCCTGGCACCAGAGGTTCTGTAATCCTTATCACAAGAAGGTAAACGGCATGAACAAGATACATGTTGATGACAAAGTTATGGTCATCGCCGGCAAGGATAAGGGGAAGATCGGTAAGGTCCTCAAGATCAGCCGCAAGAAGGACACTGTCCTTATTGAGCAGGTAAACATGGTTTCAAGGCACACCAAGCCTAATCCCTATGCTAACCAGCCCGGCGGCATCGTTGAGAAAGAAGCCCCTGTTCACATTTCCAACGTACAGGTCGTGTGCCCCTCGTGCACCAAGGCCACCAGAGTTGGAGTTCGTGAGACCGAAGACGGAAAGAATGTCCGTTTTTGTAAAAAATGTAACGAAATCATCGACTAGGGTTTTGCGATGACACGTCTCGAAAAAATATACACGGACAAGGTCGCCCCGGCTCTCAACAAGGAGTTCGGGTACAAGAGTTCGATGGAGATTCCCGGTATCAAGGCAATCTCTCTCAATATCGGACTCGGTGAAGCAAGCCAGAACTCAAAGCTCATTGATGGCGCTGTTGATGAACTGACCGCACTTTCCGGTCAGAAAGCAGTTGTCACCAGAGCGAAAAAGTCAATTGCAGCTTTTAAACTGCGCGAAGGAATGCCCGTTGGTTCCCGTGTGACTCTCCGTAGAGAGCTCATGTGGGACTTCCTGGACAAGCTTATCAGCTTTGCACTTCCCCGCGTCCGCGACTTTCGCGGAATTCCTGACAAGGGCTTCGATGGCCGCGGCAACTTCACCCTCGGAATCAAGGAACTGACTATCTTTCCTGAGATTCAGCTCGACAGAGTCGAGGTAACCAAAGGGATGAACGTGACTATCGTCACCTCCGCTAAAACAGACAAAGAAGGCAAGATGCTCCTCGAGCTTCTTGGTATGCCCTTCAAGAAATAGGAGGAATCGTTTTGGCCAGGACAGCTTTAAAAGTTAAGGCAAAACGTAAGCCGAAGTTCAAGGTACGCGAATACAACAGATGTCCCATCTGCGGACGTCCTCGCGCATTCCTGCGCAAATACGGCATCTGCCGTATCTGCTTCAGGGAAAAGGCCCTTGCGGGTGAACTTCCCGGCGTGCGTAAAGCCAGCTGGTAATATAAGGAGTTTAAAATGCCTGTTGTCGATCCTATCGCCGATATGCTGACCCGCATTCGTAATGCTCACGGTGCTTATCACAAGTCCGTCTGCATTCCCGGGTCCAATATCAAAACAGCTATCGCCGGGATTCTTAAGGAAGAAGGCTACATCTCCGACTTCGAAACCGAAGGTCGCGATATCAGCCTCACCCTTAAGTATGTTGATGGAAAAGCCCTTATCAGCGGCATGAAGAAAATCAGCAAGCCCGGACGTCGCGTTTTCGTAGGCGTTGAAGATATTCCCTCCGTTCTCAACGGACTTGGGATTTGTATACTTTCCACATCCAAGGGTGTAGTTGACGGCGCTAAAGCCAAAGAGCTTAACGTCGGCGGCGAACTCTTGTGCGAAATCTGGTAGTGAGGGTTTAAAATGTCCAGAATTGGAAAAAAACCTATTGAAATACCTGCCGGAGTGGAAGTTACCGTTGGTGCCGAAGTGGTTTCCGTTAAGGGCCCCAAAGGTACCATCACCACCCCGGTACACCCCATGGTCAGCTTCAATGTAGCTGACAATGCGGTCGAGGTGAAGAGGTCTGGCGATACCCGTCAGGAACGTGCTCAGCACGGACTGCACCGCTCCCTGCTTTCCAACTGCATTGAAGGAGTCACCAAAGGCTTCTCCAAGACTTTGGAAGTGGTCGGTGTCGGTTATAAAGTTGGCGTACAGGGTAAAAACGTCGTTCTCAACGTCGGTTTCTCCCACCCTGTCAACTTTGAATTGCCTGCTGGGATTGAAGCCACTGCCGAGGGCAACACCAAACTGACCATCAGCGGTATTGACAAGCAGATGGTCGGTGAAGTCGCCGCTCAGCTTCGTCGTGTACGTCCGCCCGAACCTTACAAAGGCAAGGGTGTCAAGTACATTGATGAACAGATCAGACGTAAAGCCGGTAAGTCCGGTAAAAAGTAGGGTATAGCCATGAAAATGACTAAAGAACAGGCAAGACGCCGCAAAAAGATCCGTATCCGCAAAAAAATCAGCGGAACCGCGAATCGCCCGCGTCTTGTAGTTTTCCGTTCAAATAAGTACATCTACGCTCAGCTCGTGGATGATCTCATTGGCAAAACCGTGACCGCTTCTTCTTCAAAGGCTCTCGCCAAAGACGGCGAAGCAGTGAAGCTTACCTGCGAAACTGCTGCTGCCGTAGGCAAGGACATCGCAGCCAAGGCTAAGGAACTCAATATAGAGCAGGTCGTATTCGACCGTAGCGGTTATATATATCACGGCAGGGTTAAGGCCCTTGCAGACGGCGCTCGTGAGGGTGGCCTGAAATTCTAAACTTATGGGAATATCCATGGAACAGAATGATCTGGGTCTGATTGAAAAAATCGTTTATCTCAACCGAGTCGCTAAAGTTGTGAAGGGTGGTAGAAGGTTTTCCTTCAGTGCCCTGGTTGTGGTAGGTGACGGTAAAGGTCAGGTCGGTTTCGGACTTGGTAAGGCTAACGAAGTTCCTGAAGCTATCAGGAAAGCTTCCGAAAAAGCCCGCAAGGAAATGATTGCCGTTCCTCTTCTGGACGGAACACTTCCTTACGAAGTCCTCGGCCGCTACGGTGCAGGACGCGTTATGCTCAAGCCCGCATCTAAAGGTACCGGTATTATTGCCGGCGGTCCTGTGCGTGCGGTACTTGAAGTCGTGGGCGTACACGATATCCTTACCAAGGCTATCGGCACCAACAACCCGCATAATGTCCTTCGCGCGACTATCGCCGGACTTGCTTCCCTTCGCAGTGCTGACGAAGTTTCTCAGCTCCGCGGGAAGACAGTTGTGACTCCCAGAAAGTAGGAGGACTGAAAATGCTTAAGGTTAAACTCGTACGCAGCAAGATCGGCTGCACTCCCAAACAGCGTGCCACTCTGAAGGCTATGGGACTGCGGAAGATCCGGCAGGAAAAGAGCTTCGATGACACTTCCTCCACCAGAGGGATGATCAGCAAAGTTGAGCACCTTGTGGAGGTAACCAAATCATGAGGCTGCACGAAATATATCCGTTCGAAGAAGAACGTAAAAATCGCAAGCGCGTAGGTCGCGGCGGTGGCTCCGGCTGGGGTGGAACCTCCGGCAAGGGTCATAAAGGACAGAACGCCCGCTCCGGCGGTGGTGTTCCGGCCTGGTTTGAAGGCGGTCAGATGCCTTTGGCCCGTCGTCTGCCCAAGCGCGGTTTCAAGAACCCCTTCCGTGAAGAGTATGCATCTCTTAACGTAGGTCAGATTCTTGGAGCTTTCGAAGGCAAAACCGAAATCACCCTTGATGACATTTACGAAAGAGGTCTTTGCAAAAAAGGCGCTCTGGTAAAAGTTCTCGGTATGGGTGAAGTAAGTGGCGCGGTAACCATAGAGGCTCATCGCTTCAGCGCGTCCGCAGCTGAAAAGATCACAAAGGCCGGTGGTACGGCTAAAGCCCTGGAAGGATAAAACGTGGCATTGTCTGGCGTTGATAATCTTTCCCGCATGCCGGAACTGAAGAAAAAGATCTTCTGGACTTTTCTTCTTCTGGCTGTCTACCGGGTCGGGATTCATATCCCGGTCCCGGGCGTAGACAGTTCAGCATTGGCCGATTTTTTTGAGAGTGTTTCCAACACTCTCTTCGGCCTTTTTGACATGTTTTCCGGTGGCGGGTTGCGTAACTTGTCCATATTCGCGTTAGGGATCATGCCCTATATCTCCGCGTCTATCATCATCCAACTTCTTAATGTAGTTAGTCCTGAACTCAAGCGGCTTAGTCAGGAAGGGGCTCAAGGACGCAAGAAGATCACCCAGTACACCAGGTACGGCACCGTACTGATTACAATCGTTCAAGGCTTCGGTATCGCTATCGGCCTTGAAAGCATGACCAGTCCGACAGGTGCTCCTATTGTGCTGCATGCAGGATGGTCTTTCAGACTGATAACCATCCTGACCCTCACTGCAGGGACCGTCTTCCTGATGTGGCTCGGTGAACAGATGACCGAGAAAGGTATCGGAAACGGAATTTCCATGATTATTTTTGCCGGTATTGTTGCCGGGTTGCCCCGTGCGATCTTCAATACCGTCAGACTTATGCAGGCAGGGGAAATAACCCTTTTCCTGCTTTTGTTTGTAATGGTTTTCATGATAGCCATTCTGGCATTTATCGTATTCATGGAACGCGGACAGCGAAGGGTTCCAATTCATTATGCCAAGCGAATGATGGGACGCAAGATGATGGGTGGACAGACCACTCATCTTCCTTTGAGAATCAACACCGCAGGTGTTATTCCCCCCATTTTTGCTTCAAGTATTCTGATGTTCCCCGCAACTCTGGCGAACTTCTTCCCCAAGAATGAAGTTCTTTCCCAGGTTTCCGCATACTTCAGACCTGATGCCATAATTTATAATGTTATTTACATCTCCCTGATCATATTTTTCTGTTACTTCTACACCGCGATCATTTTTGATCCCAAAGGAATTGCAGAGAATATTCAGAAGCAGGGAGGTTTTATCCCCGGAATCCGTCCCGGCGCCAAGACTCGCGAGTACATAGACCGCGTTCTTGCCAGGATTACTCTCTGGGGTTCTCTGTACGTGGCTGCTATCTGCGTACTGCCCATGATCATGATCTCCCAGTTGAATGTCCCGTTCTACTTCGGTGGAACCGCACTGCTGATTGTTGTAGGTGTTGCAATGGACTTTATGGGTAAGATTGAATCCTACATGATTTCGCGTCAATATGAAGGACTCATGGGTAAGGGCAGCAAACTCAAGGGCAGGTAGTTGCTTTGAAAAAGTACAGAGGTATCTACCTCAAAAATGACAAGGAGATTGGCCTCATGCGTGAGGCCAATCGTCTTGTTTCCAAGATACTGGATATGCTCGGTGAAGCCATTCGTCCGGGTATAACTACGATGGATCTGGAAAAGATCGCCTGCAAAGCCTGCGATGACTTTGATGTCAAGCCGGCTTTTAAAGGTTATCACGGCTTCCCGTTTGCACTGTGCTGTTCCGTGAACGAGGAGATTGTGCACGGATTTCCTTCCGACAAACGGATTTTGAATGTCGGCGATATCGTAAGTATCGATATGGGCGTCATCTTTCAGGGTTTCTACGGCGATTCAGCCCGTACTTATCCTGTTGGGGATGTTTCCGATGAAATTTCTCGTCTCCTGGATGTCACCCGCGAGTCCCTGATGCTCGGCATCAAGCAGGCAATCCCCGGAAACAACCTTTATGATATTTCAAAAGCGGTTCAGGATTACGCAGAAGCCGAAGGGTTCGGTGTGGTAAGAAGGTTTGTGGGGCACGGCATCGGCCGGAACCTGCACGAAAAACCGGAAGTACCCAATTTTGTCCCTTCAGGACTTCCCGGAGTCCAGCTCAAGAGCGGAATGGTTTTGGCCATAGAACCGATGGTCACTCAAGGCAGCTATGATATCGAGATTCTCGAAGATCGCTGGACTGCCGTTACCAAGGACAGGAAGCTGTCCGCGCATTTTGAGCACACAGTTGCCGTAACCGTTGACGGACCGGTAATTTTAAGTCTGTCCTGACTTTTTTTAAAAGAGTAGGTTGCAGGGCTTGATTTTTCTAGAATCGTTCTGTAATGTTCACGTCTTGAATTTCGCGGCAACGAAAGACTGGCATGGATTTAACTGCCTATTAGCCGGGCAGTTGAACACATTGAATGGCCCCCGACCGGCTAGCTCCCGGTTGATAATCTGTAAAACTGCATTATTTGGAGACGGTCATGAAAGTAAGACCATCTGTTAAGAAGATTTGTCCCAAATGCAAAGTAATCAGACGCAAGGGCGTGCTGAGGGTTATTTGTGAAAACCCCAGACACAAACAGCGTCAAGGATAGAGAGGTATAACTGTGGCTCGTATCGCTGGAGTAGACCTTCCGAGAAACAAGCGTTTGGATATTGCATTGACTTACATCTACGGTGTAGGTCGGACTACCGCTCTCAAGATCCTTGATACCGTGGGTATCGACTGGACCATCTCTACCGATGATCTCAGTGGCGAACAGGTTAATACCATCCGTAAGGAACTTGAAGATAATTACAAAGTTGAGGGTGACCTCCGCCGTGATCAGATCGCTGACATCAAGCGTCTCATGGATATCGGTTGTTACCGCGGACTTCGCCATCGTCGTGGACTGCCTGTTCGTGGTCAGAGTTCCAAGACCAACGCAAGAACTCGCAAGGGTCCCCGTCGCTCTGTAATGAGCAGGAAGAAGAAATAATTCAATCCGCAGTTTTCAGACCATGCTAGGGTCTTTGCTGCTGATATAAATTCATCCATCTGGAGAGAATGGTATGGCTAGACCTCGCCGTTCCGGCAAGAAAAAAGAGAAAAAGAATGTACCGGTGGGCATCGCCCACGTTAAGGCAACATTCAACAATACCATCATTACCTTTACTGATCTGAAAGGTAACGTCATCAGCTGGGCAACTTCCGGCGCTTCCGGTTTCAAGGGTTCCAGAAAGTCGACCCCTTTTGCTGCACAGGTAGCTGCTGAAACCGCTGCTAGAAAAGCTCAGGACCAGGGTATGCGTACCGTTGGTATTTTCGTCAAAGGCCCCGGCTCCGGTCGCGAAGCAGCAATGCGCGCAATCGGTAACGTCGGTATGAAGGTCAGCTTCATTCGCGATATCACACCCATCCCGCACAACGGCTGTCGTCCGCCGAAACGCCGCAGGGTCTAATTACGAAGGAGTAGAACCTTGGCCAGATATACTAAAGCAAAATGCAGACTGTGCCGCCGTGAAGGTGAAAAGCTTTTCATCAAAGGCGACCGCTGCTTTACCGATAAGTGCTCTTATGAACGTCGTCCTTATGCTCCCGGTATTGCCGGTCGCATGAGAAAGAAAATGAGTGACTACGCCGTTCAGCTTCGTGAGAAGCAGAAAGTTCGTCGTATGTACGGTATCCTTGAAGGACAGTTCCGCAGCTATTTTCATCGCGCGGACTCCATGAAAGGTGTTACCGGCGCCAACCTGCTCATGCTTCTTGAAACCCGCCTTGATAACACCGTTTATCGTCTCGGTTTCGCCAACTCTCGCGATCAGGCTCGCCAGCTCGTGAGACACGGTATCTTCAAACTGAACGGCAGACGTGTTAACATTCCTTCCATGCAGGTAAAACCCGGTGATGTTGTGGAGGTTCGTGAAGAAGCCCGCAAGATTCCCGTTATCATGGAAGCTCAGGAAGTTATCGCACGCCGTGGCTGCCCCGAATGGCTTGCCTCCGACGGTGCAAACTTCAAAGGTGAAGTTAAAGCGATGCCGACAAGGGAAGATATCCAGTTCCCTATCAACGAACAGCTGATTGTCGAGCTGTACTCCAAATAAGAAGGATTAGTGCATGCTTATTCAAGACGGTGACAAACTCATCAACACCCGCAACTGGGCCGAGCTGGTTAAGCCGGAACAGCTTGTGCGTGACCCCAAGTCAAACGAGCTTTACGGTAAGTTCATTTGTGAACCCCTGGAGCGCGGATTTGGCACAACCATCGGTAACTCTCTGAGAAGAGTACTGCTCTCCTGCATGCAGGGTGCAGCCGCGGTTGCTGTGAAGATTGAAGGCGTACAGCACGAATTCACCACCATCGAAGGTGTAATGGAGGACGTGACTGAGATCGTTCTGAACATCAAACAGATCAGATTCGCAATGACTACCGATGAACCTCAGTTTCTTACCCTTAAGGTAAACAAACAGGGGGCCGTCACCGCAGCTGATATTCAGGAAAACCAGAACGTCAAAGTCCTCAATCCTGAGCAGATTATCGCGACTCTTTCCGAGCAGATGGACATGGAAATGACTTTCGAGATCCGCATGGGCAAGGGTTATGTTCCTGCCGATATGCATGAGGGTCTTGTCAATGAAATCGGTCACATCATTCTCGATTCGAGCTTTTCTCCGATCCGCAAGGTAGCGTACAACGTGGAACAGGCTCGTGTCGGTCAGATGACCAACTATGACAAGCTCGTTCTTGAAGTTTACACTGACGGTTCCGTAACTCCCGAGGATGCTATCGCTTACAGCGCCAAAATCCTCAAGGAGCAGCTTTCCGTATTCATCAACTTTGATGAAATGGGATCTGAACAGGAAGAGTCCAAGGAAAGCAACCTCGACCTGAACCCCAATCTGTTCAAATCTATTGACGAACTCGAACTGTCCGTTCGTGCAACCAACTGTCTCAAGGCTGCCAATATCCGTATTGTCGGCGAACTTGTGCAGCGCACCGAGCAGACGATGCTCAAGACCAAGAATTTCGGCCGTAAATCTCTGGACGAAATCCGCAGGGTCCTTGACAGCATGGAACTCAAGTTCGGCATGGTCCTCGAGGATTTCGATAAAAAGCATCAGGAATGGCTGAAGAGGAAAGAGAAAAATGAGGCATAAAAAGTCCGGAAGAAAGTTCAACAGGAGCAATTCCCACAGGAAGGCCATGCTGAGAAACATGGTCCGTTCACTGCTGACCTATGAACATATCCGTACCACCGAGCCCAAGGCAAAGGAACTGAGAAGCTCCGTTGAAAAGCTGATCACCCTTGCTCTTCGCAATGACCTGCATTCTCGCCGTCTTGCATACAAGACTCTTGAGAACCACGGTCTTGTAAAAAGGCTTTTCGATGAAATCGGTCCCCGCTACAACGGCGGAGGCGGTGGTTACACCCGTATCATCAAGCTTGCCGATCCCCGTAAAGGTGACTGCGCTCCCATGTGCATCATCGAACTCACCAAGAGAGCAACTGCCGAAGCCGCTGTTGAAGCGCCGGTAGCAGAAGCTCCTGCTGAGGAAGCGGAAGCATAGGCAGATTTAATGCTGTTTATAGGGGCGGACCAGTTCCGCCCCTTTTTTTAATATTAACCTATAGAAAATTTCGATAAGAGTTATTAGATGGACTTACGTAGACTGGAAGCGTTCTGCAAGGTTTATGAACTGAAGAGTTTTTCAAAGGCAGGAAAGGAACTTTTTCTTTCTCAGCCGACAATCAGTGCTCATATCTCAACCCTTGAGGAAGAACTTGGCGTGCAACTGTTTGATCGTCTAGGTCGTTCTATTATGGCTACCCAGGCCGGAGAAGTTCTTTACCGCAACGCCAAGGATATTTATGGGTTGATTGACAAGGCCCAGTCTGAAATCAATATTCTTCGCGACAAGGTTGTTGGAGATCTTGAAATCGGTGGAAGCACAATTCCCTCTCACTACCTGCTGCCGGAAATTCTTTATAATTACTGCAAGAAATATCCTGATGTAAGTGTCCATCTTTCGGTTGGGGATACTAACGAAATCATACAGAAGATTCGGTCCGGAGAGCTTATTCTCGGCGTTGTAGGCGCCAAGCTGGATATACCCAACCTTGAGTTTTTCCCCATACTGCGTGATGAGCTTGTTATTGTTGCTCCTCCGGTACTGGTCAGCAATTATGACGGGATTGACGATATTCAATTGCTTGCGGAACTTCCCTGGGTAATGCGTGAAGGCGGTTCAGGTACCCGCAAGGCCCTTGAAACAGGTTTGTCCGAGCTCGGAACCAGTGTGCGCGATCTTAATGTCACTGTATGGGTGGAATCTACCCAGGCTGTGGTTCAGTGCGTACGGGCCGGTCTTGGAGTCAGCGTTACTTCAAAACTTGCAGCCCAATCCCTGATTGATTCAGGTGAGCTTGTTCACATTAAGGGACTGCCGCTTAATCTTGAGCGCAGTTTTTACCTAGCGCATCTTGAAGGGCGCGAATTTTTCCCTGCCGTCCGCTATTTTATTGACCACGTTAAACGTTCATCGTTTAAAATTTAGCAACTCAAATCCGGGTAGTTTTGCGGTCCCATCAATAAGGCAAGCTTCTTGTTGATAAACGCAGCAAGCTCTGGAAGCAGGTAGATTTGATCTTCAAAACAAAAGGCTGCAATACCGTGTATGGTATTGCAGCCTTTTGTTTTATTAACTGTAGTTGCTCTAAATCCTGATGAATTCAAGTTCGGGAATTTGTGAGATCTGTTTAGTCTTGAGCAGATATTTGGCAAAGACTTTCATCCCTTCAATTTCCTTTTCTCCCAGATCGTAAACAAGTCCTTCATAGTATGAGGCAGTTTCTTCCGGTGTGAGGATACTGTTTTCCGCCGTAAGTTCGGACATGCGGGCAATGTTTTTCTGCCCCCATTCCTTGCCCCTGATCAGCGCCCTGATCGCTTCTTTCACATCTTCTCTATGGGCGACATCGCGCCTTACAAGCCAGATACCGAAAATGAAAGGCAGGCCCGTCCACCTTATCCATTCTTCGCCGAGATCGAATATGTATGGATAATCTTCGTGCTTACGAAGATTCAGTGCTTCATCGCCGATGCACAGGATTGCTTCGGGGCGTTCACCCTGTTCCAATTTGCTGGAGGCGTTTCCTGTTTCATAGGTCGGATTGAGCGGAATGTATTCGGTTAAGAGAATTTTCAGCAGAGCGGCGGAAGTATGGGTCTGGGCACTGACCAGAATATTGCAGCCCTTGAGTTGTTCCAGCGGTTTGCGGCTGATCATGATTACAGATTGGACCGGGCCCCGGCTGCCTATGGCCAGGTCCGGAAGCAGAAGATACTGTTCCGAGTGGCGCAGATACTCGATGCACGAGTTTGATGACACATGCATCAGTCCCTCGGACATCATGATGTTCAAATGTGCAGGAGGTCCGTAGACGAAATCGAAGTCGTTTTCAATTATCCCCGATTCAAGCGGATAATAAATAGGCAGTACATTGAGATATGAGATTCTGCCGACCTTGACCCTATTCATTTTCAGCCTCGGCAAGAGTGTAGTCCATGAGACGTTGTCTGGGGATAAATCCGGCTTTTTTGATCAGTGTGTGAATCTGCTGCTCGGAAAGTCTGAAGCTTACTCCGGCTGCCTTGACCACGTTCTCTTCAATCATTGTGGACCCGAAATCGTTCCCGCCGTAATAAAGGGCCAGTTGAGAAATCTTCGGGCCCATGGTTACCCATGAAACCTGCAGATTGTCGAAATTGTCCAGCACAATGCGCGAAACAGCAAGCATGCGCAGGTATTCAACACTGGTCATTTTGCGGGCATTGGGAATATTGGTGTTGTCCGGCTGGAAAGTCCAGGGGATGAACGCTGTGAAGCCCCCGGTGCGGTCCTGAACCTCGCGCAGGGCAAAGAGATGCTTAACCCTGTCCGCAGGTGTTTCCTCGTGTCCGAACATCATTGTCGCGGTAGTCCTCAAGCCCATATTGTGCGCGGTTTCCATAACCTCAAGCCATCTGGATGCGGAGCACTTCCTCGGTGCGATTTTCTTGCGCACCTCATCTACCAGAATTTCAGCCCCGCCGCCCGGAATTGATGCCAGCCCGGCATCGATCAGGCGCTTCAGCACTTCTTCTATGGATATGCCCTCAAGTTCGCTGAAATAGACTACTTCCGGCGGGGAAAAGGCGTGGATATGGATCGGGTAGTTGTCTTTGATGAACCGGAGCATTTCCTCGTAGAATGTGAGCGGCAGATCCGGGTTGTGCCCACCCTGCATGAGTATCTGGGTGCCGCCGAGGTCGAGTGTCTCCTGAATTTTCATTCCCAGTTCTTCACGGCTGATGACAAAACCTCCGTCCTGTCCGGGAGCCTTGAAGAAGGCGCAGAATCTGCACCCGCATTCACATATATTGGAATAGTTTATATTGCGGTCTATTACATATGTGACGATCGGTTCCGGATGTTTTTTCATCCGTATTCCATGTGCGAGGTTGGCCAGGTCGAAAAGGTCGGCCTTTTCAAGAAGGGCCAGAGCTTCAGCAAAATCAATGCGTTCCCCGGCTTCGATTTTCGCAAATATATCCGTAAGTTCAGCAGGACTTTGAGTCAAATTCATCATGATAGCTTTACCTTCTGTAAACAGGACCGGCAGGGTCCTTTGGAGCATGAGTTTTACCGGACCGGGAAAGTGGCCGTTATTCCGCAGGGGATCATACTTCGTTGAAGACGGCATCCCTTTCAACGGGAACAAATCCGCAGCCCCTGATCATTTCCTCAAGCTCGGTACGGCTTAACGCCTGGCTGGAGGAGGCTCCGGCCATGTGTCCTATTTTTTCTTCCACCACGGTGCCATCGAAATCATCGGCTCCGAAATGAAGTGCCGTCTGGGCCAGCTTGACTCCCAGCATTACCCAGTAGGCTTTGACATGGGGAATGTTGTCGAGCATGAGCCTGCTCACCGCGATGGTCCGAAGCTCTTCAACACCGGTCAGCGGTTCATCTATTTTCAGGCGGCTGTTTTCCGGCAGAAAGGGCAGGGGGATGAAACAGTTGAACCCTCCGCTCTTGTCCTGCTGGAGGCGCAGTCTGTTCAGGTGGTCGATTCTCTGCTCAGCTGTTTCAATGTGTCCGAACAGCATTGTGCAGTTGGTTGTGTAACCCAGTTCATGGGCTTCGCCGTGTATGCGCAGCCAGCTGTCGGCATCTATTTTTTTAGGGCAGAGTTTTTGCCGTATCTCGGGATCGAATATTTCCGCACCGCCTCCGGGCATCATCTCCACACCGACTTCCCGCAGTTTTTTCAGTACTTCTACTGTCGATATGCCGGATGTGCTGGCAAGATGGTCTATCTCCACTGCTGTAAAGGCCTTGATTGCCGAGTCGGGGAATTCCTTTTTTATCTCCACGAAGGTTTCTTCGAAAAATTCAAGCGGGATGTCGTGATGGCATCCGCCGACAACATGGACCTCACGCGGGGGAATCGGAGCGTCTTTAAGTTTCCGGATGATTTCCTCCCTGCTGAGCCTGAAGGCTCCTTCTTCGCCACGAACACGGGCGTAGGCGCAGAAAAGGCATCCGTTAACACATATGTTTGTGTAGTTGATGTGGCGGTTTATGACGTAAAAAGTCTTATTCCCGTGCAGGGCGCGGCGTTTGATTGATGCCAGGGCTCCAAGGGCGTTCAGGTCCGGGCAGCTGTAGAGTTTAAGACCGTCTTCAACGGACAGCCGCTCTCCGGCGAGAACCTTATCCAGAATGGAGCCGAGTCCTGCGTTTTGAAAGTAATTTTTTGAAATCATTTGTTCACCTTTGTTCTGCAGTAGATAAAAGTCGGGTCCGGCCATGTCAATACTGGATTTCCGGCTCGTTACGATATAGAAATCAGGGTATGAGAAAAATACTTGAAGTGGGCTATTCTCCATGCCCCAATGATACGTTTATATTCCATGCCCTTGCCAGCGGTGCTGTCCGGATTGAGCCTTTCAGCCTGAATATCACCCTTGCCGATGTGGAAGAGCTCAATTCCCTGGCCCGGTCGGGACGTATGGATGTCTGCAAGGTCTCGGCACACGCTGCCGCCCATATCATGAATGATTATGTCCTGCTGCGTGCAGGCGGAGCCATGGGGCGCGGAGTCGGTCCTCTTCTGCTTTCCGGAGAACCTTGTACCATAGGTGACCTGAATGGCAAGCGCGTAGCCATACCTGGACGCAACACCACAGCAAATCTCCTTTTCGGTCTTCTCTGCCGGGAGTCCGGGGTTCGGGTTGAAACCGAGGAAATGGTTTTCGACCGGATCATGCCTGCGGTGAAAGAGGGCAGAGTTGCGGCCGGGGTAGTCATTCACGAAGGCCGTTTCACCTATCAGACCATGGGATTGTCAAAAATAGAGGACCTTGGTCGATGGTGGGAGGATTTTTCCGGTCTGCCCATACCGCTTGGCTCCATTGCCATCAAACGCTCTCTTGGACCGGAGATCGCTTCACTCGTCAATTCTGCCATCCGCAAGAGCCTGACGTTATCACACGTGGATTCAAGTCTGGCCTGGCCTTATATCAAAGAACATGCGCAGGAGATGGATGATGCGGTCATCCGCGAGCACATTGAAACGTTCGTTACCGATTACTCAATGGATGTCGGTGAAGAAGGTGAGCAGGCTGTTTCCAGACTTCTGCGTGAAGCTGCTTTGATGGACAATATTGTCCTGCCCGACCTACCTGTCTTTATTGATGCGTGACCGCTGTTTTTAGACCGGGGCTTCGGCCTTATCTTTATCCGATCTGTCCCTGTTTCTGTCCTGACTGAGTATGACGCCGGTCATGACCAGTGCTGCGGCCGTAAACTGGATGCCCGTGAATCGTTCGTCCAGTATGACCCATCCCAGGACAAGGGTGAATACCGGGATAAGGTTGATGAAAGCCGAAGTCTGGTTGGCGGGCAGTTTGCTCATGCCGAAATTATATAATCCGTAGGCCCCAAGGGTTATGCAGATACCAAGATAAATGATCATGCCCAGCGCAAGGGGGTCAAAGGTTGTCGGCATGGTTGTGGAGGGCAGGACCAGCAGCGGCAGATAGAATATTGCGCCCATGAAAGCCTGAAACGCGGTCAGGAAAAGGGCCGAGTAGTAGGCGGTCATTTTTTTGAGAATGGTCATGTAGCCCACAGCGCAGCACATGGCCAGAAATTCCAGAAAATTACCGAGTATCGGATTCGGTGCGGAATCTGTTGATTCGGAGCACAGGGAAAGCCATATGCCGCCAGCTACCGCCAGTATGAATCCGGTAAGTGTTTTGCGGCTGAGTCTTTCATTGAGCACGAAGCGTGCCGAGACAGCCATCAGCAACGGCAATGTCGCGCAGATCATACCTGCCTGTGCGGCGGAAGTGTGGAGCAGGGCGTGGCTTTCGAACACAAAGTACATGCACGGTTCGCAAAATGCCATGATTGCCAGCCATTTGAAATCTCCCTTGCGGATAGG
This sequence comes from Maridesulfovibrio sp., assembly GCF_963677005.1. Classification (NCBI taxonomy): domain Bacteria; kingdom Pseudomonadati; phylum Thermodesulfobacteriota; class Desulfovibrionia; order Desulfovibrionales; family Desulfovibrionaceae; genus Maridesulfovibrio; species Maridesulfovibrio sp. Next base: position 264,556 of record NZ_OY781616.1, read on the forward strand.
CTGCTTTCTGAAGCCGGGAATGAAAAATACAAAGCAGAGGGATGCCAGCATCATCCTGCCGAAAATGACCACGGTAGGATCGTATACAGCCATGGAAATTTTAAGTGCTATGAAGGAGCTGGACCAGAGAAGAACTGCAAGCAGCAAAGCCAGCACCGCAATATATCTGGACAGGAATCTGGACACGGGATCTTCCCTTATATTCCGGTTTTCCGGGTTCGGGCACGTTCGTGTCCGGTTGAAGAATCTGGCTGTTCCCTGCAGGGAAATACTAGGGGTGGAACGGGATTAAGACTTGTAGATTGTCCCGTCAGGATTGAATATGAGTTGTGAAATGCTTTGTCAACGGGATGTTTGTTGCGGATAGCTGAAAAAAACAATCGTTGAAATAAGAAAAACCCGGAAACCTCGCGGCTCCGGGTTTTTCCTTTATATGCGGTGTCGAGCTATCTGCACCATGCGAGGAGGTTGAACGAGGAGTAGCCGTTATCGGGATTTTCAGCGTAACGGCAACCGAGATTTGAGTCGTCGCGCTTATTGATGATGTCCTGATCAGATCCTGCGTAGTGCGGGCATTCATTGTTGTTGCAGACGACAATGACCCCCCAGCCGGATTCCGGAGGAGCAATCCAAGGGGAAAGAGGTTCTCCGCAGTGCGGGCAGGTCCTTTCTTCAAGTTCGACGCCTTTAAAAGTATAAGTCACGATAACTCTCCTTGATCTTTTCCTTGTTTGGTATGGTGTGAATTATTTCACAACTGTATTTAAGTTGTCGTTTGCGACAGTCAAGTCATTTGGCTTCAGATAATTCCCTTAATGCCTTGAAAAGGGCTCTTGAAGCTTTCGGCGGCTTGTTCTGGGCTTTTTCCTTTTTGGCATTGCGCGCCAACTGGGCCAGCCTCTGTCTGTCCGCATCCGGGTAAATTTCCAGCAGTTCGTCAAGGATAGACATGTCTCCCTCGACAAGGGAGTCGCGCCACTTTTCCAGTTGGTGGAATTTTTTGTTGTCCTTCCTGTTGCCGTCCTCAATATCATCAAGGAAGTCGATCAGCGGCCGGGAGTCCATATCCCGCATGAGCTTTCCCAGATATTGTGTCTGCCTGCGTCTTGCTTCATGCGAAGTCATGGAGATGGCATCCAGTACTTCCGTGATGAAATAATCGGGAAGACCGCATTTTTTTACCAGTTCCGGGCTGAGTTTCATCAACCGTTCAGCCAGGTCCTGCAGGGCGATCATGTCCCTTTTTTTCTGTGAGCGGCTCGGGCCGGAGTATTGTTCCTTGTCATCATACAGGTCTTCTGAGTCGTACATATATTGCTGTCCGGGTTGTTTTCGTTTTTATAAGTTCATCATCCACTTTTTTGCTGCACAGCACAAGCCCAGGCTACTTGCTGCGGTTTGTCAACCAAACTCCTGCGATGGTAAGCGTGCCACCTATAACAAGGAACATGTCAACCTGCTCTCCCAGCATTACAACTCCAAGGAAAATAGCAACAACCGGGACAAGGTTTATAAATATCCCTGTCTTTGAAGGTCCTATCTCCCTTATTGCCGAAAAATACCAGCTGAAGCTGAGCCCGGTACCGAGCAGGGCAAGGTACAGGACACATATGTAATCCACAAATGAAGCATTCATCGCTTCGTTTATGAGTCCATGGTACAACGCAGGTCCTATCAGCATAAAGGTGCCGAACAGGCAGGACCAGTATACCGATTCAAGAGCGGAGACTCTTCGAAGCACCGGCTTTCCGGCCAGCGAATAAGTTCCCCAGCTTAATGCGCAGCCGATGATGCACAGGTCTCCGAAATTTGCGCCTTCGGTTAATATGGATACAGGGTTTCCATGGCCTATGATGGTACTGACTCCAAGCAGGGCCAAGACGAACCCTACAGCTTTTCCGGGAGGAAATTTTTCTTTGAATATCAGCGCGGACCCCAGAGCGATGAAGCTCGGGGTGGCTGCGATTATCAATGCGGCCCTTCCTACGGGGACGGTCTTCAGGCCGCTGAAGAAAAGAATATTGTAGAGAAATACCCCGGTGAATCCGAGAAATGCCAACGGCAGAATATCCTTTCTGCTGCATCTGGGCTTGTGGCCTGTTCCTCTGCAGACCAGGAAAAACATGAATACTGTGGCAAAAAGAAAGCGCAGGAATGCTGCCGAGTAAGGGGTCAGATGTCCGGCAAGTGTGCGGCCGGCAATCCATGTTCCGCCCCAGAAAATAACTGATCCAATGAGTTTGAGATAGAGCAGGGTAGTGCTTGGCATATGGCTTAAATATTATTCCTTAGCAGGTTTATGGCGAATTCGGCTGCATCTTCCACAAGCGGGTAGCAAATATTTTCCTTGATACCATCTTTCTGGAATTTTATGCGGTCTCGGTCTTCACGAAAGTCGCATCCGCAAAGTTTGTAACAGTTGGTGCTGCCGAAACGTGTTTCGAACCAGGTGGTGAATTCCTGCGCCAGTGCATAGCAGTAATCCAGGTCCTGTTCCGGGTGCTGCCTTCCATGGAGCAGGCTTATCAGCAGCAGGCTTCCCTGATAGGCGCCGCATGTTCCTGTTGTTCTCGATGTCCCCGAGCAGAAAGCGGTTGCCATGGCCGGAATGGCCGGGTTTTTTATTCCCAATGTCTCGGCACCGGCCAAAAGTATACTTTCGGCACAGAGGTAGCCTTCTTGGAAGTATTCGCGCGCGTTATTTTTTTTCATATTCAGCTCCGTGGAACAGGGTTAATGAATAATATTCTTGCGTGTATGTAAGGCAGAGAGGGAATAAATTGCTTTTTTGCCGGGATTGTCGTAAAAAAAGTTTGGATTGTACGGGAAATTTGCGTTGATAATTGTGCAAATCGAATATTGTTCTCTGTGCTTGCTTTGTTCTGCATAATTACATAATGTACGAACTTAATTCGTCAAGAGTTGCCCGACATCTAAATCACAATCCGGCATTTTGCAATGCAGTAATCCGCGCCTCTGACCTCTGCACTTTTTTACGGTTTTTTGTTGACCGGTTTCGCCGTTATGTCCTGAATGGTGTATTATTCATCATTTTGTACAAAATTGTTTGTATATGACGGATCGGGTTGCAAGAACGTTTGATCTTACCATCAATCAAGTTTGCCCTGCCTGGACAAATCGGTATCTATAAGTTGAAAATTCTGCTATAAATAGAGTTACGCGGTAAATGTTCTTGTGTTAACGTATTTTACTTAATTTTTGTCTTGTTTTTGTGGTTAGCTGTGTGCTTTTGTCTTGACAAAACCTTTAAAATTGAATTTTATTCTTAAAGAGCAATGAGTAAGAGAAAAATTGACGAAACTGATCGTAGAATTCTGACGATACTTCAGAATAGTGGCAGAGTCTCCAATGCTGATATAGCCCGCAAAGTGGGCATGGCTCCTTCGGCAGTGTTGGAAAGAGTGCGTAAGCTTGAGCGCAAGGGCGTGCTGGTGGGCTATGAAGCCATAGTCGATCCAAAAGCTGTGGGCAGATCACTTACCGCCTTTATCTTTGTAAACGTAAACGAAGGTGTCGGTGCAACTTCAACAGGGCTGGCTCTTGCCAAGGTTCCAGGCGTCCTTGAGGTTCACTATTGTGCCGGGCGGGACAGTTATCTGATCAAAGTCCGCTGTGAAGATACCGACGGGCTTGCGATCATGCTGGGACAGATCGGCCGTATTGAAACTGTCCGCGACACCAATTCCACCATTGTTCTGAACACGATCAGGGAATCACGTGCAATTCCTTTGGAAGATGAAGATTTGAATTAGACGCAGACTGGGAAAATTTCCGCGAACAGGGCGGCTGTGGGCAGGTGCTCTAAGCATGCCCCGGGGAAGGTCTTTGATCGGTCTGCAAAATTTATCTTTTGATGAACCATTAAAGATCCAAGGAGAAAAGGTATGAGCGTTGAAATCTCCTCCCTCGACAGCAAGATCATTGATCGCGGAAAACTTTTTTTCAGTTCCATTTCCGGTGAAGCCCCCTCTGTCTTCAACAAGGGCTGGTGGACGGGAAAGGTAATGGACTGGGCCATGCAGAACGAAGAGTTCAAGGTCCAGATGTTTCGTTTTGTGGATGTCCTGCCGTATTTGAACACTTCGGAATCCCTTTCCAGACATATTGAGGAATACTTTGCCGGAGATGACAGCAATATTCCCGACGTTCTCAAGTGGGGAGCCACCAAGACCGGCTTCGGCGGCGGACTTGTCGCCAAGGTTCTCAACAAGACGATCCGTTCGAATATCGAGGGAATGGCCCGGCAGTTCATTATCGGGCAGGAGGCCAAGGAGGCTGTAAAAGGGATCCGCAAGCTCCGCAAGGACGGTTTTGCCTTTGTCCTGGACCTGCTCGGAGAAGCCACTGTTTCGGCTGAAGAGGCCGATGCCTACCGCGAAGGCTACATGGAAGTCCTAAATGCCATTGAGAAGGAATACAGGAAGTGGGACGGACTGGGAACCGGCGGAGAACTTGATTGGGGACATGCCCCGAAAATCAACGTTGCCGTTAAGCCTTCAGCCTTTTACTCCCAGTCCAAACCGGTTGATCTCGAAGGAACAGTCGAGGGCATGATCGCCAGTATCGAACCGGTTTACCGCAAGATAATGGACATGGGCGGATTCATGTGCATCGATATGGAACAGCTCAAGTACAAAGAGCCTACCGTGGAGATGTACAAGCGTCTTCGCAAGAAATATCCCGACTATCCTCATCTGGGAATAGTCTTTCAGGCATATCTCAAAAGTGTCGATAACGATGTGGCTGGATTGATTGCCTGGGCCAGAGATGAAAACCTGCCGATTTCAATCCGGCTGGTAAAAGGGGCCTACTGGGATTCGGAAACGGTAACAGCCAAGCAGAACGACTGGCCTGTTCCGGTCTGGACCCGCAAGCCTGAATCGGACATGGCATACGAGCGCGTGGCCCGTATGATTCTTGAAAATCACGATATCTGCCACTATGCCTGCGCTTCCCACAACATCCGTACCATTTCCGCAATCATGGAAATGGCTCAGGCCATGGGCGTTCCGGAAGACCGGTACGAGTTTCAGGTCCTTTACGGGATGGCGGAGCCGGTGCGCAAGGGGCTTAAAAATGTGGCCAAGCGAGTCCGCCTGTACTGCCCGTACGGTGATCTGATTCCCGGAATGGCTTATCTGGTTCGGCGACTGCTGGAAAATACTGCCAACGAATCATTTCTCAAACAGACCTTTGCTGATGAGGCCGATGTTAATCTCCTTCTTGAAAATCCGGAAAAAACCCTTGAGCGCGAGCTTGCCGCAAAGCCCCGCAGAACCAAGCCGGAAGCCGCTGAAGGGGAGCTGCCGACCTTTATCAACTTCGCCCCGGCCGATTTTACGGTCAAGGAACAGCGCGAAGCCTTTCCCGCAGCCATAGCCCGCTTGCGCAGCAAGCTGGGCAAACGTTATCCGCTCTACATCGGCGGCAGGGAAATTGTAACTGACGATACTCTGGATTCATATAATCCGGCCGATACCTCAGAAATTATCGGGACCGTATGTCAGGCCGGTACTGCCGAAGTGGATCAGGCTGTCGCTGTCGCCCGCGAGGCTTATCTGGACTGGCGCAATGTGGAACCGCGTGAACGGGCTGAATATCTGCTGAAAGCCGCCAATTATCTCAAGGAAAATGTTTATGACCTGTGTGCCATGCAGGTGCTTGAAGTAGGCAAGCAGTGGGATCAGGCTCAGGCCGATATAGGTGAAGCCATAGACTTCATGGAATACTACGCCCGTGAAATGATCCGGCTGGGCGAGCCCCGGCGCATGGGTAAGGCTCCCGGAGAATACTCCCGTTATTTCTATCAGGGTAAAGGGGTGGCTGCGGTTATTGCTCCGTGGAACTTCCCGCTGGCCATCAGCGTGGGTATGGTTTCCGCTGCAATCGTTGCAGGATGTCCGGTTGTGTATAAACCCGCCGGTCTTTCCTCGGCAGTCGGTTTCGGAATTGTCGATATGTTCCGGGCCGCAGGACTTCCCGCCGGTGTTTTCAACTATGTTCCGGGGCGTGGGTCAGTCATGGGCGACCATCTGGTGGACCACCCGGATGTTGCGGTAATCGCATTTACCGGTTCCATGGAAGTGGGGCTGCGTATTCAGGAACGTGCCGCCAAAGTTCATCCCGGGCAGGAACAGTGCAAGAAAGTCATTGCCGAGATGGGAGGTAAGAATGCCATTATCATTGATGACGATGCCGATCTTGACGAAGCCGTGCTGGGCGTGCTTTATGCCGCTTTCGGTTTTCAGGGGCAGAAATGCTCAGCATGTTCCCGGGTAATCGTGCTGGATTCCATCTATGACCGCTTCCTGCACAGGTTGAAGGAAGCCGCCGGCTCCATAAAAATCGGTCCTGCCGAGGACCCGGCCAACTATATGGGCCCTGTTGTGGATGAGGGTGCAAAGCAGAACGTATTGGAGTACTGCCGCATAGCCGAGTCCGAAGGATCGGTTGTCGTCAAACGCGAAGCTGCACCGGAATACCTTGAAAAAGGCTGCTACGCACCGCTGCTCATTGTTGATGGTATCACAAAGGACCACCGTATTGCGCAGGAAGAGGTCTTCGGGCCGGTTCTCGCTGTAATGCGTGCCGGTAACTTCAGTGAGGCCATCGACATTGCCAACGCTACCAAGTTCGGGCTGACCGGGTCAGTATATTCCAGGAGCCCGAAACATCTGGAGCTGGCATCCAGAGAATTTCGGGTCGGCAACCTCTACCTCAATAAACCGAGTGTCGGGGCTTTGGTGGAACGGCATGCGTTCGGCGGATTCAAGATGTCCGGCGTGGGTTCCAAGTCGGGCGGTCCCGATTACCTGCTGCAGTTCATGGATCCAAGAATAGTCTGCGAAAATACCATTCGGCGTGGATTCACTCCCATTTCCGATGATGATGACTGGGTCGAATAAATCCGATTGCCTACTCCTTTTAATGTAACAAAAACCCCCGGCAGGATTTTTTCCTCGCCGGGGGTTTTCGTATTTGTCTTATTCGTAATTTTCGTTTGTTACAGATATTTTTTCTTTTGGATAGGGTGCTGACCGAAAACTGAATGTGTCAGCCTATGTTAAGAAAAAATAATTCCTGTTTTGATGAAAGAGATATAATCTGTTCATCAATGCACCTGTAATAAGCTGATATTCTTTACAGCATGAAGATGAGAACCTGGATCAGGCCGATGAGGAAACCAAGTACTCCGCCGATCACTTCGATAAATTTGAATTCCTTTTTCATTATGGAGAAAAGGATTGCCTCAAGTTGTTCCATGGAAAAACATTCAACCTTGTCCTGAACCAGACATTTGAAATCCAGTGAACACTCAAGTTGGGACGAAGTGGTTTCAATGAGTTTAGGCAGCATTTCATCAAGTTCTTTGGAGAGCATTCCCTTGACAGTTTTCATTGTTTCGTCATTCAGAAACATTCCTACCATCGGATGCAGGCTTGTCAGCCGTTCACGAAAGAAAACGTCCAGATAATCCAGAACAACTTCCTTGTGGCTGTCTATGAACTTAGGGTCATGAATGACATTTTTTATATCTGTATGAGAGATGAGTTCGCGTTCTATCATCTCGCCGAGACGGGCTGCCAGTTCTTTCTGTCGTTTGGGAAATATGCCCTGAATTGTAAACGGACCTATTTTTATAGGATGATGCGGGTGGAAAAGCATTTTTACAGCAAGATAGTTGGTGAACCACCCGATGAGAGCGCAGATTACAGGTGAGAGCAGCAGCTTTATTGTTATCATTATTCTATAAACCTCTTGTTGTTGTAGTAGTTCTCCGTGATACGGAAACGCGGTGACATAGTTGTCTAAAATGATGAAAAGAGCAAGTAAATACAATGCAATGTCGTATATATTATGTATTGTGCCTTGTTTTAATGATGCAAAATCGTAACCTAAGTGTAAAAATGCTTGATTAGTTGTAAAATCAGTGTAATATGCGTTTTCTGCATTGGGGGAATCAATCACTGGAGGGGAGTTGTGAGTAGGTTTCCTGATACTGAAGATACAGTAGAGTATGGTCAATTGAAGAAAGCATACGAAGAATTAAAGAAGTTGACTTTGGAAAAGTGCCCCGAATGCGGACAGGTCCGGTTTCGGGATCTTTTCGATGGAGCTGCTTCAGCCATTGCCGTTCTGGACTCTCTGGGGAATGTCCTTTGCATTAACAATGCCTTCCGGGATTTGAGCGGTTATGCTTCAAGTGAAATCATTGGTCAACCTTTGTGCCAAATTGTAACTAAATCTGGCGATACCGAGGGGCGTGAATTTCTGGAAAATATTTTCAGTACTCCGGATTTACGTTCGAATCTGAGTATGCCCATCGTTGATAGACATCAGGAACAGCATTACGTGGACCTGAGCATAGCTAATGTCGACATCGGTTCCGGGCAGCGGAACAGCATCTGTATTTTTTCGGATGTGACCAGTGAACGTGAAAACGAGATGCGGCGAGAAGAACTCATCGAGGAGCTGATGGAAGCCAAGGAACTGCAGGAGGACAACTCCGCAAGGCTGACCATGCTGCTGCACGAACTGGACGAAAAGAATCTGGAGCTTGAAACGGAAGTTGCGGAAAGGAAAAAAGCGGAAGCTCTGCTGCGGGAAAGTGAGGAACGGTTCAAAAATCTGAGCATTACCGATCAGCTGACAGGGCTTTTCAACCGGCGGCATATGGTGGACGTTGCTGAAAGGGAAGTTTCCGTCAGCAATAAGATGAACAGCCCGCTCAGCTTTATCCTCATGGATATTGACGATTTCAAGGTATACAATGATACCTACGGCCATGCAGCCGGGGATGTTGTGCTCGCACGTGTAGGACGCATAATTCGCGAAACCGTGAGGGATACGGACCTTGCATTTCGTTATGGCGGAGAGGAATTTCTAATTGTATTGCCTGTAACTGACGGCCCTACTGCAATGCAGCTGGCCGAGGAAATACGAAAAGCCGTTTCAAGAGAGAGATATTATCCTGCCGGAAACGGAGTTGTTCAGAAGACCATGAGTATAGGCGTTGCGCAGTATCTCATCGGTGAGCCGCTGGAAAAAGTGCTCAAACGGGCAGATGACAATATGTACAAGTCGAAAATTCGCGGCAAGAACAAGGTATATTTTTCCTGTGAGACAGGAGATTCACAGTTCGGTTAAAACCTTTGTTTTGTCGTACGGAGCATTTTTACCTATTTTTTTGCAACCGTTTCGGAAAGATCCCTCTCCAACTCGGTGAATATTTCTTTTGCCCCGCAGTTCAGTGCAGAGACAAGAGTTTTCGCTTCTGTGTCTTTCAGTTCAATTGCCCGGCTGAAGTTTCGTGAGTAAATTATCGGCAGGCCGGGATTTTCATTATCCAGCAGGAAAAACTGCATTTTCAGTATCGCCTTGTGCGGATCGCTTGAGTAATCCCCGTAAATTGCGTTTACGACCCCTTCAAGAATAAGGTTTCCGGTCCCCATGCTTTCCGGCCCCAGTACATTGGCGAAGAGTCCTGAATCAGACATCCAGGAGTGCAGCTCCTGAGTCATCATGGCTGCCGGGGTGATGAAAAACGCGTTGTAGTAATCCGATTCAAATGAGTTTGGTCCTGTTTTGTAGACCAGATTTCTGTCTTCATACCTTGGGGATATCTTTACCCTGCGGATAGTAAGGTTTGTGGTTGATTCCGGTTTCTTCGGTTCCGCCTTGTCCCTTGGAATATCAATGGTGAAGTATTTACGTTCCAGAGACGGGCGTTCAAGCTTTACGCACCCTGAGATGGCCGTTATGCCGAGTATCAGAAGCAGGACTGCTGCTTTTTGCAGTATATTTGAATTACCTAAATAATCTCTCATGTTCATCTCCATTCTAAGATATATCCGGCTCGGTAAAGTTGCCATTTTGCCTTGCGATTTATCCATCGCAGTCGTTTTCATACCTGATTGAATTATCTTTTTACACCCGGCGTCATGATTTATCCATACGGTGGTTCTGGAACCTTCGTATATGTGTCCCGTTTGGCCGTCCCCGGCACACCCGGACGGGCCTTCGGCTATTTAACATGACCTTTTCTGGGCGGTTCACCGAAAAGAACACCTGACGGATACTGTCTGGCCTCGTTGCTGAGTTCCCGCAGATTTTCTACCAGACGCCGCACGTTATCCAGTATGGAATCTATGTTGCCCTGCTGACCGGCCACGGTCATATTCACCCGCGAAAGAGTGCTTTCAAAGCGCACAGCAGCAGCCTTTATCCTGTCCGAAGCATCGCTGATATTGTTGAGCGTTTTGGAAAGATCGGTAAGAGTCTGCTTGGTCTGGTTGCTGTTGATATATGTTTCCATCCCCCCGACAACATTTTTGGCGCTTGCCGAGGCAATGCGGATGTCATGCAGTGCCATAACAATATCTCCGGAAGAACTATCCATAACCTTGCGCAGGTTGGCGGCGGATGCGGCCACGTCCGGCATGAGAGTGTCAATCTCCGGCGCTGCGAGCAACTGGTTGATCCTGGTCATGAATTTTTCGGTCTGTGCAAGGGTTCCGGTCAGTTTCTTGCTTATGGCCCCTGCATCGGAACTCTCAAGGAATTTGGAGAGGCTCTGGGCTACTGAGCGGACATCTTCCACCGCTTCGGAAATCTTGGCCTGGTTGATGTCTTCAAGAGTTTCGCTGATAGACGCAACTGCTCCTTCAACCCTGCTGAGCATGGACGGGGCGGAGGGGACATATATATTTTCCGGTTTCCAGGTTATTTTCAGCGGGTGATTTTTGGTCGGGTCCACATAGTCTATTTCCAGAAAAAGCTGTCCGGTCAGCCCTAGAGATACTGTTCGAGCACGCAGCCCCAGTTTTATCTCTTTGTTGAGATACTTCATGATGTCATTTACTTCTTTGCTCTTGAACATTTCATGGGTTATTTCACCCTGAACGTACACGTAGCGCATGTCCGTCTGGTCCATCTTTGTATAATGGTCGGTGACAAATCCTATTTCGCTTACCGAGCCGATCTTGACTCCTCGGAATTTTATGGGGGAGCCTATTTCCAGTCCGTTTACGGATTCGTTGAGGTATGTTTCCATTTTTACCGAGTGCTGGAATATCTTCCCTGCACCCAGAATCGCCAGAACCACGACCAACAGCATGGTACCGATGATTATGAAGAGTCCCACTCTGAACGGGTTGGTTTTGCGACTCATATTTTCTCCGTCGTTAATGAGGATTTTTCGTCTCTGGTTTTAATATCGCGCAGGAAGAAGCTGCGGACGATAGGGTGGTCCGATTCATCGCGGAGTTTTCTCGGGTCTCCTTCTGCGATGATTCCTTTAGTGCTTTTGTCGAGCATTATTACCCTGTCCGCAATGGAAAAGATGGATTGCAGTTCGTGGGTGACGATTACAAAGGTCACGCCCAGCGATCGGGAAAGGTTGCGGATAAGCTCGTCCAGTTCCGCGGAGGTAATGGGGTCAAGGCCGGCGGAAGGTTCATCAAGAAATAGAATTTTCGGATCAAGGGCCATGGCTCTTGCTATGGCTCCGCGCTTGAGCATTCCGCCTGATAGCTCGGAAGGCATTTTGTCTGCGGACGCTTCCAGTCCCACAAGGGAAAGCTTCATGCGGGCAGTGTAGTCCATGGCCTCGCGAGGCATGGAAGTGAATTCTTCAAGCGGCAGGCGGACATTTTCCAGGAGGGTCATGGAGCCGAAGAGGGCGCCCATCTGATACATGACTCCGATACGCCGCAGAATATCCAGTCTTTTGTTGCCCCAGGCTGATCCTATGTCATCACCTTCAATAAGGATGGTTCCGTTCGCCGGAGGGTAGAGTCCGATCATATGCTTGAGAACAGTGCTCTTGCCGCAGCCCGACCCTCCGAGAATTATAAAGATCTCTCCTTCCTGCACGCCGAATGAAATATTGTCTATGACAACACTTTCCCCGTAAGCGCAGGTCAGGTTACTGACGGTTATTATATTTTCAGTCTTTCCGGTCATGTCAGATACCTGCAAGAAAGAAAATGACGGCAAAGATTCCGTCAAATACAGCAATCAGAATAATTCCGCTGACAACTGCGCTGGTGGTTGAGTCTCCGACAGCACTTGCTCCGGACTTGGTCACTATGCCGCGCTGGCAGCCTATACCTGCGACCAGAAAGCTGAATACGAGCGCCTTGAGCATTCCGCCGCTGAAGTCGGTCCACTGTACATTCTGGAAGACCCGGCTGCAGTAGGTGGCCAGTGGGTATCCCATGGAAAGCATTACCAGAGCACCGCCTACAAGCGACATGAAATTGAAGAAAAGCGTAAGAAGCGGGGTAACGAAAATTGTGGCCAGCACTCGCGGCAGCACGAGGAAATTTACCGGATTAAGGCCCATGGTATTCAGCGCGTCCAATTCTTCGTTGACTTTCATGGTGCCTATTTCCGCGGCAAAGGCTGATCCGGTGCGCCCGGCGAGCAGTATGGCGGTGACCATGGGGCCGAGTTCCCGGAACATGACCAGCCCAAGCATATTTGGAACGAAAATTTCGGCCCCGAAGCGCATCAGGGAAACAGCGGACTGAAAGGACATGATCAGCCCCATAAGGAATCCGATCAGCAGTATGATGGGCAGTCCGTCAGCCCCGACTTTTTCACAGGTAAGCCAGAAGTCCGGCCAGCGAAGCCGGTTGCGGCGGGAAGCGGTGTTTAAGGCCGCCAGAATGCAGTTGCCTGTGAATTCGATCTGGGCCCGCATGTCCGCGGCAACGGTCTGCCCGGAAAGACCTATTGTTGTGATCCAGCCTTTTATGCCCCGGTGGATTTTTCCTTGATCCTGAGGCGGAGCTGCCTTATCCACATCGAAAAGATTCAGGAATTCTGCGAATTCAGGGCTGAGCCCTTTTATCGTTATCCCGGTCCCGGCATTCCTTCCGAGCACCTGCATCATCATGAAAAGTGATGCTCCTCCGCCGTCCAGATAATCAAGCTCGGAGCAATCAACTTCAATTGCTCCGGAGCTTACAGCCTTGCGGGCTGTGTCCCAGATTTCGCCTGCTCCATCTGCGTCCAGACGTCCGGATAATTTCAGGGTTTTTCCCGTTGTTGTGATTTTTATCAATCCCGGTTCCGTTATTTTTGCATTTGTATCATTGCTGAGTTTCTTCGTGATTTAACAGGAGAGGACTGTAAAGGAAAGGGGAACTTTAGCGTCAGTCTGGCGTTAGCTATTGTTTTTATGGGGTTCAGAAGATTTTTAACACTTATTTTACTATTTTTTTGTTGCTGTTTTGTGGCAAAACTAAATATCATACAGCAAAAAAATATAAAAACATATTATTTATTACTGTGGTATGTAAATAATGCGGGAGAATAAAAATGACTATCAAAGCTAAGTTGTGGTTGATTGCCTTGGTGGCAACCATAGGTTTTATCACCATATTTATCGTCGGGTTGGTCGGGGAAACGCTTATAAAGAAAGCAACGATTCTTGCAGAGCACGCATCCGGCATTGAAGTTGCCATGCTTCAGGCTCGTAGAGCGGAAAAGAATTTTCTTTTGCGCCACGATAGTTCCTATATCGATTCTGTTGAAAAATATTCAAAAGTCATGAAGAGCAGGCTTACCGCTTTGAATGATACTGCTCTTGGCGAGTATTCAAAGAAGGGGCTTGATGCAGTTTCCGCATACCTTGCAGCGTTTACAAGTGTGACCAAAGATTTCAAGGCCATGGGTATGGACAGCAATTCAGGACTTCAGGGGAAATTGCGTGAGGCCATAAGAAACGTGGAGAGCCTTGCAGTGAATGATGATCCGCGTATTGAGGCCGCAATTCTGCGGTTGCGCAGGCATGAAAAGAACTATCTTCTTTCCCGTGAAAGTTCACATCTGGAAAAATTGGAAAATGAAGTCGCCGGAGTTCGCTGTCTGATCCGTGAGTCCGGTTTTTCCAACGACCTGTCCAATAAACTTCTGGTTCAATTGGACCGTTATCATCAGCTTGTAAAAAGTTATTCCGAGCTGGCTGAAAAAATAGCTGCCAACAAACAAGGCTTTATTGATGCCGTGCGAAGCATGGAGCCGCTGCTGGAAAAGCTGGCCAGTGATGCGGCAGTGATGCTCAAGAGCAGACGGGATATGATCTACAACATAACAATAGGAGCTGAAGTGGTAACCATTCTGCTGCTCCTTTTTGCTGTGTCTCTCATTATCAAATCCATTGCCGAACCTTTGCGGTCACTGGAAGTCTGTGCCGAGCAGGTCAGCGAGGGAATCTACGAGGCCTGCGAAAAAATTTCTCTTACCGGTGAGCTTGAGTCCCTGCGGGAAATCATGGCAATGATGATAGTCAAACTGAAGAAGAGCATGGACCAGGCGGACGATAAAAGTCGTGAGGCCGAGCTTCAGGCCCAAAAAGCGGAATCGGCAATGCAGGAAGCTCACCGTGAGAAAGAGCATGCAAGCGCTCTTTTGGATACCATGTCCGCCATTTCCGAACAGGTGGATGTGATAACGGGGGAACTGCACGATGTGGCAAATGAATTGGCGCTGGAGTCCGAGGAAATCCGCAATGGAGCAAATAATCAGAAGATAAGGACAGATGAAACAGCCGTCGCTGTCCGCCAGATGAACGTTTCAATTGTGGAAGTGGCGGAAAGAGCCTCCAAAGCATCCGAAGGAACGGTCGCAGCAAGCCGCAAGGCCGATGAAGGTTTCAGGATTGTCGGACAGGTCGGAGAAGCAACTGACAGGGTGAAGGAACAGACCCGTTCGCTCAAGCAGGCTTTGTCCGAGTACAGCAATCAGGCTGAATCCATCGGCAAGATCATGAACGTAATTTCCGACATCGCAGACCAGACCAACCTGCTGGCCTTGAACGCCGCCATTGAAGCGGCCAGGGCAGGTGAGGCAGGGCGCGGTTTTGCCGTTGTAGCCGATGAAGTCCGCAAACTGGCCGAAAAGACCATGTCCGCCACACAGGAAGTCGGAACAGCCATCTCCGGCATTCAGAGCGGGACTGTTGCCAGCCTCGGCCTGATGGATGAAACCGAAAAAGCCGTTGAGCTTTGCCATGAAAAGGCAACTGTCGCCGGAGATTCCCTGAAAGAGATTGTCAGCATTATCAGTGAATCGGCTGGGCAGGTTGAGTCCATAGCCATAACTACCGAAGAACAGTCCAGCTCCTGTGAGCAGATCAGTTCTTCGACCGTAGAGATTCATTCGGTATCCAATGACACCTCTGCGAGAGTTGATCAGTCTTTCAAGGTTATCCGCAATATTACCGGACTGGCTTCAGATCTCAAGAAGCTGACAGGCAAATTGAATACCTGTAGGAACAACTAGCTGACTGCTCTTACACGCAGAATTTGTTATACGGAAAAGGATGGGCATTCCGAAAGGAATGCCCTCATATTGCTGACAAAGTTCCTATCTGCTGTTTCGCAATAAAAAAGCATGAAACTCGCGTGTGTCTACATACGCTTTGTTCCATGCTTTTTTTGCGCCTTGCATTCGGCACATTCTTAACCGTTTTGTATTCTCTATTTTCTCTTCAAGGCTTATCGAGTGTTTTTCATAAGGCTGGCCTGGATTTTAGTGATATCCGTGCTCGTGCATGAAGTCGGTATATTTGGCGTCAACCACCATAATATGCTTAATGAGCCAGTCCTTGAGGAATCTGATTATTTCAGTGGAAGCGGTAACTTTTCCGGCATCTACTTCGTCCTTGAAATCAGCGATTTTCTGAATGAAGTAGTGGTGCAGTTTAATATGGGGTTCCGTTTCAGGATATCCGTGCTTGTGGAAGATTTTTTCCTCGTAACCGAAGTGGTACTTGGTGTAGTCGAGCAACTCCTGTGTTACTTCCCCGATGACCTTTCCGGCACTGCGCTGACGCATTGCCGAGTAAAGTTTGTTGATCAGGTCGAGAAGGGTCATGTGGTGCTCGTCTATTGTTCTTACATGCACCGAGAGATCGTCCGTCCATTCGACGATCTTTCCGGAGCTTGTATCAATGATTCTGCCGCTGGATATGCCCTGCACAATGGAATCCAGTTCCTCGACAATACCGGCGATCTCGGTAAGAGCCTGGGCCGAGGAGTTCATGCCCTCGGATGTTTCCTGTGCCACCCTGGCCACATCGCTTATGGCCATGTTGATTTCTTCCGATGCCGCGGACTGCTCCTCACTGGCGGTGGCAATGGATTCCACCTGTGTGTTTGTGTCATCAACTATTCCGACGATGGCTTCCATCAGTTCTCCTGATTTGGCAGCTGATTCGGTGGAGTTGACAATATCTTCAGCGGCAGATTCCACAGCGGCGATGTTTTCGCGGGCATTGTTCTGTATTTTGGATACGGCTTCACCGACGCCCTTTGTGGCGTCCATGGTTTTTTCGGCCAGCTTGCGGACTTCATCGGCGACAACGGCAAAACCTCGTCCTGCTTCACCTGCCCTGGCAGCTTCAATCGCGGCGTTCAGAGCCAGCAGGTTGGTCTGGTCGGCAATATCGGTGATAACGGTCATTATCTGTCCGATATTGTCGGCCTGTTCGCCCAGGGTGCTCATGGTTTCCTTGAGATTGAGGATTGTTTCCTTGATCTGCTCGAAAGAAGCGATTGCTTCGGAAACTCCCTTGGCTCCGTTCAGGGCGTTTTCCTTTGAGCGGCTCGCACTGGTTGCCGCGAGAGAAGCGTTCTGGGCAACTTCCAGTACCGTGCTGTTCATTTCTTCCATGGCGGTAGCAGTTTCGGTAATGCGGTCACGCTGTATTTCCATGCCGCTGTTAACCTGGTTTACCTGAGCGCTCAATTCTTCGATGCCGGAGAAGAGCTTGCCGGAAATTCCCTGTGCATTGGCGGAGGATTTCAGGATGGCGTCCATGGCAGTGGTTTTGTCTTCAAGCTCTTTTGATGTCTTGTCCAGTTGCTGCTGCAGATCGTTTGATCTGCTTTCGGCATCAGATTTTGCCTGCTCAGCCTGTTTGAGTTTTTCAGCCATTCCGGAAGAGAGCTTTTCCACTTCATTCGCAGCAGTCATAAACTCGCCGTTGAAGTCGGCAGGTGATATTGTAGGTTTTTTATCTGAATTCAGTTCGCGCATGAATCTGCACAGATTTTCAAGCTGAGTAAAAACACCTGTGGCAACAGTGAACAGAGCCAGGACCATTGCAGCGATTGCTATACATAAGGAAGTGATCTGCAAAGTGGTAACCCCCGGTTGATCGGGGGGAAAAAGTGCGGCCTCCGTAACCATTGCTGCGGAAGTCAGAAAAATGAGTATGATTGAGATGATCAGTTTTGATCTTGGCGACATAAGGGGCTCCTTGATGATAATCTTCTATGTCTGACAGTTATGTTAAAGATATTAAAAAAAGGGTGCTACTGCAAGCAGACTGTGTTTATAAAAACATGGTGATGCCTTTTTTATGAGAAATCTATGATTCCTTCCAAGGAAATGCATTGCCTGAGGTTTAATTCATTTCGGTTGCGGAAGAGTTTCCGCAGCTTTTTTTATGATGGAACGCAGCCATTTGTGGGCCGGTTCATCGTTATTTAATGAATGCCAGTGCTGGAAGATATTGAATCCGGTATTTTCCAGCGGCAGGCGCACAATTCTGATATTACCGCTGTCCGCATGCATCAGGGCCAGCCGTTCTGCCAGACTGCCTACAAGGTCACTGTTCTCAACAAGAGCCGGAATAACTGTTTCCTGCTGGACAACCACTTTAATCTGCCGTTGCACCCCCTTGCGGTATAAGAAATCCTCAAGAAATCCCAATCCTGACTCCGAAAGAGATAACGCTACGAAATTACAGGAGGCAAGCTCTGCTTCCGTCATGTATTCCCCTTTTACCGGATGATCCTTGCGCACTATGCAGACCTCACTGTCTTCAAAGAGCTTTTCGCGCATAATCCCGGAACCGTAGTCCCGCTGGCAGCCAAGAAACAGGTCAAGTTTTCCCTCTTTCAGCTGTTCTGCGCGTTGTTCGTCCGTGGTCTGGATTATGCGGATTGATATGTCAGGAGCTTCCTTGGAGATGATAGTGAGGATTGATGGAAGCAGGAGTCTGCACAGATAGTCGCTTAGTCCCATGCAGAAGGTGCGCTGTGACGTTGCCGGATTGAAGTATCCCCGGTCGTCCAGTGACTGCATGATGTCTGCAAGGGACGATGAAATCCGCTTATGCAGGGTTGTACACAGCGGAGTAGGGTCCATTCTGTTGCCCCTGCGTATGAACAGGCGGTCTCCAAAGTGATCGCGGAGTTTGGCCAGGGCGTGACTCACCGCCGACTGGGTCATGAAAAGTCTTTTTCCGGCCTGGGTAAGACTACGTTCCGTGTATATCCGGTCGAGTATCACCAGAAGGTTGAGGTCCAGGCTGGACAGATTAGTTTTGCTCATACAGATGATGAATACCTTTCAGTGGTCATAATATACCGACGGGAGTATCCGTAAACACAACCCAGCTATTACGGCTTATTACGTAGTTTTTGGCAACAGTTCTGTTGCGTTTTCCAGAAGATGATAAAAGGAAATTGAAATGTCTGCATTATACGGTTCCCTGGCGATAGCTGTCGCCTCAACAGTTGTATATCATATCGCCCAGAAAAGTCTCGCCTCCGGCGGGTCCGTCTTCGGTTCGCTGGCTGCGGCCTACGGCATAGCCATGCTTTTCAGCCTTGCCGGATTGTATTTCCAGACCGGTCGCATAGAAGTAGGGGAGGTGTTCAGCCTGAGAAACTGGCCGGTGGCTGTTTTGGGGCTGGCTGTGTTCGGCATAGAAGTGGGTGTCCTTCTGACATATAAGTCCGGGGCCAATGTAAATTCCCTGCCCATGATCGTGAACGGAGTGGTCATGGCCTGTCTTGTCCCGCTTGGAGCGTTGATTTACAGCGAGGCCGTCACGGTTTCCTCCATGCTGGGGCTTTTGCTGATCGGTTCCGGAATCTGGCTTATTCTTTCCTCCGGGCATGCCTGATTCATGCCTCCGGTGCCCTTGTCTGGTCAGCAGCCTGCCAGATAGCAGGCCAGAGCGATGGAATGAAATTTGGAACTGTCCGAATCACCGCGGGATGAAACCACTATGGGAACATCACTGCCGACGACCACGCTGGCCATTGTTTTTCCGGCTATTGTGGTCAGAGCCTTGTAGAGAATATTTCCGCTCTCAATGTCCGGGGTAAGCAGTATGTCGGCCGCTCCTGCAACCGGGCTGTCCACCCCTTTGCAGGCCGCCGCCGTGCTGGATATTGCAATATCCAGAGCAAGCGGACCGGCCACCCTGGCATCGCCGAATGCTCCTTCTGCGCCCATTTTGGCAAGTATGTCTGCATCAAGTGTGGCAGGCATGGCCGGATAATTCACCTTTTCCGTTGCAGCCAGTATTGCCGCCCTTGGTTTTTCTATGCCCAGCTTACGGGCCACGTCTAGCGCATTGCGCAGTATGTCCGCCTTGCGCTGCAGGTTTGGTTTGATATTTACCCCGGCATCGGTCATCAGTACCAGTTTCCCTGCGGACGGAGCTTCGAAGACCGTTACCAGACTGATTATTCCTCTGATGGGTACTCCGGTCTGTTTGTTCAGGATCGCTTTTAGAACCACGCTGGTGCTGATCAATCCTTTCATGATCAGGTCGGCCCGGCCTTCCCTGAAAAATCTTACGGCCATTGAAACAGCGGTCTGGTCATCGTTTTCTTCGTGAAATTCATAGCCGTCAATGTTCAGGTCGTGCTCTGCCGCAACTTTAATGGCTTTTTCCCTGTTGCCGATAAAGATAGGTTCCGCAATGCCTTCGGCACACGCCGTCAGCGCGGAGCGAATAACGAATTCCTCTGCACAGGGGGCAATGGCTACTCTGGGCTTCTTTGTGTCCCTGCGAACATGTTCGATTATTCCGGCCAGCGAGGTAATGGTCATGGGCGCACCTTCCAGTTCGGGAGATTCCGTTTCATGATTTGTTTTCGGCAGGATTACTGGATGTCCCGGTTCAGTCGTCACCGCGTTTCAGGGCTATCATACCGGTTCGGCACATGCTTCTTATTCCGAAGGGTTGCAGGATTTTGATCAGTCCTTCCACTCTTTCCTGGTCGCCGCTCAGTTCAACCGTAATGGTCTTTTGGCCCATGCCCACAACGTCCGCTCTGAATACTTCGAAAATCTGCATTATCTGGGACATATTGTCCTTGTCGACATCGACTTTGATAAGGACAAGTTCGCGGTCGACAAATTCCCTGCGTTCAAGGTCGTCAAGCTTGATGACAAAGTCCATTTCCGCAAGCTCGTGCGTGACTTTTGTTATGTCTTCTTCACTTCCTTCTGCGCAGATGACCATGCGTGAAACATCCATGTTTTCTGTTTCTCCGCATGAAATGGAAGTTATGTTGATCTTATGGTCCTGAAAGGCGGCTGATGATTCGGCCAGAACGCCGGGCCTGTTCTTTACCAGTGCGGAAATAGTACGTTTCATTGTTTCTCCTGTAATGACAGTATGCAGTGCGTTGAAACATACACGCAAATACATGCACTAACAAGACGTATCGTTTAATAGTCGTGATACGGCGATAGGAGAATTCAGTTATACGTTGGATGGCGGGGGGAGGCAGGTGGTCAGATGGAAGTAAGACCGGGGGGGCAGAATCCGTCCGAGCGCATTTTGACCAGTTTTCCGGCGTCTTCTTTTCCCTGTGGTTTGTCGAAGTAGAATCCCTGTACGCAGTCGCAGCCGATTTCGTTTAAAAGCAGCAGTTGCTGTCTGGTTTCGACTCCCTCGGCAATTACGTCCATGTTCAGGCTGTGGCCGAGTGCATTGATGGCGCGGACTATTTCCAGAGATTCGTGGTCTTCGGCCATGCGGCAGACAAATGAGCGGTCCACTTTGACCGTGGATGCCGGAAAACGCTGCAATTGTGCCAGCGAAGAGTACCCGGTACCGAAGTCGTCCACAGCGAGTCTTATGCCCATTTCCTCAATCTTTTTAAGATTGTGGATCGATGTCGCCGTGCGTTCCATAATGGCTGATTCGGTAATTTCGAGCTTGATGCTCTTCGGTGATACACCGGTCTGGTCAATGATCGATTTTATTGATTCTGCAAGGTCCGGTTTGGATAACTGGCTTGGCGAAAGGTTTGCGGTCAGGAACAGATCATCCGTACCCGGATACAGCCGCATCCATTGCGAGAGGCTTTTACACGCTTCAAGCAGTATCAGTCTGTCCAGTTCGACGATGAGCCCTGTTTCCTCTGCAACGGGAATGATGTGATTGGGGGTCAGAAACCCCCGTTCCGGATGGTTCCAGCGGACCAGAGCTTCAAAACCGGCCAGTCTGCGGGAGCGCAGACAGTAGATAGGTTGAAAATATGGAAAAAATTCTTTTTCTGGAATTCCCTGACGGATCTCGGTTTCAACGATCAGGCTTTGGAGGGCCTTTTCATACATGGCCTTGTTGAAGACCTTGAATTTGTTTACCCCCAGTTCCTTGGCCTTGTACATGCTGATGTCGGCATCCCGGACAATGTGTTCCGGCTGTTCATAGCTGGATGTCTTGAAGACAATTCCGATGCTTGAACTTATGACTATTTCCTTGGAGGCAATGGCAACTGGTTTGCATATTTCATTTCTGATTGCCCTGATTATCTGGATGACCTGCTGCGGAGTACTGAATCCGTCTATGAGCACGGCAAACTCATCTCCGCCCATACGGGCAACAGTGTCTGAGCTGCGCACACAGTTATTTATCCGCTCTGCAACCTTTACGAGAAGTGAGTCCCCGGCATGGTGTCCAAGACTGTCGTTAATGCGCTTGAACATATCTATATCGAGCATCAGGACGGCAAAGTTGTGTGATGCATTCATCCGAGAGAGGTTTACTGTCTGCTCAAGGCGTTTCAGGAAAAAGGATCGGTTGGGCAGCCCTGTAAGAGCGTCGTGCAATGACTGATGCGAAAGCTGCCGCTCATATTCCTTGCGCTGTGAAATATCATCGTAGATGACGAATGTGCCTGAGATTTCATCATCATAGATGAAAGGGTACCCGAGTATGGAAACCGGTACCAGGCTTCCGTCTCTGGCCCGGCGCAGGGCTTCGGTTCTGAAGGTCTCTCCGGCCAGAATCTTTTTCAGATTTGTCCTGATGCTTCCGTTTCCTTCAGGGCATAAGTTGTTGCAGCAGGGGGCCATTTCTCCCGTGGTGTAGCCGAAGAGTCTGGTAAACGCCTTGTTGATGTCGACCACGTTTCCCTTGGAATCAGTGAGAGCTATAGCCTGGGGCGAGCTTTCGAAAAGCTGCATGAATCTGGATTTATGGCGAAAAATTTTTCTTTCCGCAACGATCTGGGGCGTGCAGTCAAAAGCCGATCCTGTATATATTTCCGGTTTTCCGTCTTTGTCGAACAGCGCCCGTACGTTGATTGTTATCCATTTTTCCTCTCCGTACCTGTGTCTTACTCTGGCGCTCATCCCGTTTATGGAACCGTCGGCGATCAGTTTTCTCAGGATTTTGAAATGATTCCTGCGGTTATACACATAATCGAATACAGAAGGGCGTTCGGCAATCATTTCATCCACATTGCCGTATCCCATAATGGAAGCCATGGCCGGATTGGCTATAAGGATTCTTCCCTTACGCGAAAACTGAAAGATAGCTACGGTAGCGTTTTCGAAAACAGACCGGAATTTTTTTTCGCTCTCAAGAAGGGCCGATTCCGTCTGGCTTCGCTGGAGCGCTGCGGCAACCTGCTCGGAAATGGCCACCATCATGTCTATGTCCTGATTGTTGTACGCATACCGCCTGCTGTAGGACTGTATGGACATTACGCCCATAATTTCACCCTGATATTTCAGCGGCACACCCAGCCAGGATTTTGCGGCCGATTCTACTTTGTCCGTGTTGACCCTTTTTTCACTGAGTTCGTTTTCGTCAAGCAGGAGAGGACGTCCCGCTTTGATGACCTGCAGGCTCAGACTTTTGCCGTCAGCAACCGAGAGAGTGTTGTCCGGTGAAATGAAATCCAGCTCATCCTTGTAGTACGGAAAATAGAACCGCTGCTGTTCCCTGTTGTAAAGTGCCACAAAGAAGTTGTCCGCTTCGACGAATTTTTTCAGGCTGTTGTGGACCAGGTGGAGCAGTTCGGATGTGTCGGAGGCCTTATTAAGAGAATTGGAAATATTGTAGAGTATTGTGTTTATGTTCTCGGTCTGTTTGCGTGCCGATATGTCGCGAAGTGATTCGATTGCTCCGATGATTCTGCCGGCCTTGTCCAAAATAGGCGCAGCCTGAACCCATAGGTTGGTGCTTTTTCTGTCCCCGAGATTTTCTATTCTGATTTCTGCCGCCAGCGAATTGCCGCGTCTGCTTATGGCTTCGTATTCTATCTGGCCGACTTCCGTGCATCCGCAGACCATATCCACAAGTCCGGGAGAGCGATAGCCGTGAATGACCTTGACGTGTTCAAAATGGCCTTTACCCACTACCTCATCAGCCTGTATGCCGGATAGTTCTTCAAGAGCCGGATTCCATGCAACAACAACACCGTCCCTGTTGATGACCAAGGCCGGGTCAGGCAGAAAGTTCAGAAATTTTATAAAGGATGATGCCGGGTTGAGTTCTGAAACGTCCGCGATGAATGTGTCCTGTCGGGTCAATCCGCCCTGCCTATTTTCTTTTTTCTCCGGATTATCATCGGCGTGTTCTTTTTTTATCTCTGTTTGAGTTTTGAATTCTTCAGGCATTATCGCTACTCGATACGTTATATCTCTTTTTCAGGCAAGCGGAGTACTCACTTTCTCGTTGTGTTCTGGCGATTTAATGTGCCGATTGGTGCTTGGATAATTTTAATTACCGATATGTTCGGTTCATTTTTGTTATTTCGCCTGGCACTGATCAGGTAGTTTTCTCCAGTGGGAACACTTATTTCCCAGATATTGTTTTTTTCATCCAGTTGTCCGTTTATTGTTTTTTCGAGAATTCTGAAAAACTTGCGTCCGTACAGTCTTGATACGGTAAAATCCCTGAAATAACGGGCATGCTTGTCCTCTTTGCCGTATCCCGGGAGCCGGAATTTTATGGTCTGCCATGGTGAATAGTAGGATCTGCTTTCATCGGTGGCATTGCGGTTGCCGGTTAGTTCCGGGGATTGCGGATAAAACGGCTGCCAGTCTTTTCCATCGAAATATTCTGTCCACCCCTGTTCGTCCAGATAGCGGGCCGGGATTCCTGCCGCACGCATTGCAGCTGTGGCAAAAAGACAGATTTCGGAGTTGTTGGACGCTGTACCGGATTCATATACTCCCAATGGGGAAAGGCTGCTGCCTAGAGGCCCACGTGGAGAACTGTCCAGATTTTTGGCAGTTTTTCCGATCTCAGCAAGAATATGAGCAATTTTTTTACCTTTGTCAAAGTTGAATTCCGTGTGCAGAACACTGCGCCAGGGACGCATCTGCTCATACATTATTCGGGGATTAAGGACATATTCGTTGAATATTTTGTCGTTGTAATTGAGCCCTGCGTCTTCAGCTTCCGCTCTTGATTGTACTGCTAAAACTGTATTTGAAACCAGCTCACTGCCGGTTGCGCAGATAAGATCGGCAGGAGCAAGTGCTTTAATTTCGGCTTTCAGTTCCGGTAAAAACTGTGTCGGACATGTATTCAGCGCCAGAAGTATCTGGGGAACATTCAAGCCGGCCAGCGCTATTTGCGGGCCTAGGTCCGGGTTGAATCTGGATGCGGCATCCTTCATTCCCTGTAACCGGTCCAATCTTGATTTCTTCAGTGTGTCCTCGGTTGCTTTCTTAGCCCCTTCGGAATTTACCGGGGGGGCTGAGGCTGCCTGGGAATCATTATAGTCGAAACGGAAGAGAATATTCCCCTCGGGCTTATTCTCCGGGGTTAGTGAAAGCAGGATGTTGTCCCGTTTTTTCTGTTCTCCGGGAATCCATGTTGAACCCGTATATGCCGAAGCATTGCCCTGCGCCGCAGAGACGAGAACCGATCCGGGACCAAGCAGGATGTCCGTTTTGCCTTCCGCATCCGTTGTTTTAACGGCAACCGGTGAGAAGCTGCCGTAATTGAATACTGAGAAGAAAACAGCCGTTTCAGGTACCGGCTTACCGGAATTGTCGCGGACCGCAATTGTAGTTCTGGAAACAGGAGCGTAGCGGGCCGTGGTATTGAGCAGTGTGCAGCCGAAAGTGCGTTTCAGAATAGGTTCTTCGGGATTGGTAAGCTGGCCGTATGCGTATGAGATAACCAGTGGGGCCTTGCGGGCCGATCCGCTGAACCATGCGTGGTCCAGTCCGTAGTCGGGGTTTGCGGATTCAATGTAGTGCCATTTCCCGCCGATTTTAACTTCTGTCCAGGTGTGATTGTCGTTGGAGTGCTGCCATGCCGGGACCATCGCCTGTCTTGCCGGAATCCCAACGCTGCGCAGTGCGCAGACCGTGAGGATGACCGCTTCTTCGCATCTTCCCCAGCCCCGGTTGATTGTCATCAGTGGATTCTGATCCCAGCGTTGGGTTGATTTGAATCCTGTCTTGGAAAAGCACCAGCGGTTTACCGCCAGTACCGCTTCTTCCATCGAATTGCATTTTGATACTACGGGCAGCAGTTCTGTATAGAACGGTTTGCGCCACTCGACAGCCTTTTCCTGACTTACCCGGTGGGGGAGCACATAGTGCAGAAAGTCCGACCACGGAACATCTTTTCCCCAAGGAGTGGTCGCCCTGGCAAGGAAAGCGTATTCAAGGTTATCCGTCAGCAGACCGGATGAGAGTCCGGCCCTGTCGCAGGGAGGAAGGTTGGCTGCAATGAATTGCGCGGCCTGTTTTTTTTCCGGTGAATCAAAGCCGGTCAGGAATTTTTCAAGTTGCGGTCTGTTGCTGCCCGATGTCTTGAGAATTTCGTCAACCCTGTTCGTGTAAGGTGAAATTTGAACAGGGACAAGTAGAGAGGAGCATCCGCTGATTGAGATGGATGCCGCAAGCAGGAAAAGACAGATAAATTTTTTGAAAATCATGGACAGCCTTTATCATACCGGAGTCCGGCTGTCATGGTGAAAAACAATACGTCCCGGTGAGCCTCATTTACTGTTACCATTTAAAATATATGAAAAAGAAACAGGCCGGGATCATAAGATTCCGGCCTGTTTCTTCCTGTATTTCGAAATACTTTTTAACTGCATCCGCCGCAGCAGCTTCCGCAGCTTCCGGGGGTCTGTTCAAAGACCATGGAAGAGGAGATTTCGATTCCCATCGGGGTCAGGTCGATTTCCAGCGGTTTGGCCTGTTCCAGAAGTTCTTTGTCGATTACGAAGTCGTAACCTTCAAGAGCGATGGTTTCATCTCCATCCTTTGCGCTGTCTATGCCGAGAGCAAGGCGGGTTCCGCTGCATGCCGAGGCTACGTATATACGAATGGGTTCTTTTTCCTTTTCTGCAAAATGCTGATCAAGCACTTCTTTTGCTTTATCTGTGATCTTGAGCATTAAATGTCTCCTTTTGATGTTGGTTTACATAAAGGATAGCCTTCATCTCTCCGATGTCAACACGCAGTGCTCAAAAACACATCACTATTTAAAGCTCTGCTGGATGTGTGGTTTTTTGATAGATTAGGTCTATTGGTTTTTGTCCCGAACACAGTTGTCATTAATAAAACGTCCCGGCGATATTCCGTTTATTTTTTTAAAATGGCGGGAAAAATGACTTTGGTCCGCAAAGCCTGAATCAACAGCGGCTTCCGCCGGTGGAATTCCCTGCTGCAGCAGTTTTTCCGCTTCCCTGATTCTGCAGTTTATGAGCAATTCCTGCGGAGACACCCCATAATGCTTCACAAAAAGTTTCTGTAAATAAAACGGGCTGATGCATCCCGTGCGGGCCAGGTCGGACAGAGTTGTCCTTTCCCGGAAATTTGTCTGAATATGGTTGCGGACTCTTTCCAAAGCCTGTTGCTGATTTCCGGCCTCTTCGGGAACAAAATTGCCTGTGCTCAGGTTCAGTATGGCATGATACAGGAATTCCCTAAGGGCGATGTCCCTTTCCATGATTTCTCCGCCGCATTCAAGCAGGCTGAAAAAAATATCAAACGACTCCCGGTCGAAGTTTTTATGGGTGTCTGCGGGGCTGAAACCGGGAAGTATGCCGGGGCGGCCGGTGATTTCTTCTGCTAGCTGCTTCATGTATCCTGCAGAAACACACAGCGCCCGGTATGAGTGCGGACCGAAAGTATCTCCTGAAATCGATTCGCAGTTGTGAGACGTGCCGGGGGGAAGTATGCACATCTCCCCGGCATTGAACATTACGGTTTCGGCAGCGAATTTCATTTTGCGTCTACCCCGGTCGATACAGGTGAATATGTAGCCTGTGTGAACATGGCGCGGGAAACGGTTGGCTATGTTCCAGGCCTGTACTGCGCTGACCTGCGGAAGACCTTCAGGTTCGGAAAAAATGATTTTTTCGCTTTTATCGGACATGATTTTTTATAGCAGGGCCGGGAAAAACTTGGCAAGCAGGATGAGCCCTTCGTCTCCGGCCTGCACTTTATGGGTCTGCCCGGAAGGTATAACCGACGATTTTCCCGGATGATAATCTGATTCTTTGCCTGAAACAGTGGCAACCCCGCTTCCTTTGATTACTTCGTGCAGTTCCCATTGAGGGTCGTGGGTGTGCGATTCAAGAACGCAGCCCGGTTCTATTCTGACGATGTGGCAACTCAGCTGACCAGCTGTGTTTTCTCCGGTGACAATATGCTTGAGCGCAACCCCTTCAAACGCGGCGTGGGGATTCCAGTCAAGTTCCGTGCAGAATATGGGACCGTCCACAGTTTCCACGCAACCGTTTGAAACAAGCATGGCAAATTCATCACTGATCATGGTAATTCTCCTTTTTGGGGATTGTTGATGTGTTATGAACCCTGCTTATTTCCATTGCGGGAAAACGTATTGTACGATCTTGGCATATTGTACAAAAGAGCGCCCCGACCATTGATGATCAGAGCGCTCTTTTTCATACCTTTTCAGGTGATCCGCAGGAACTGCCTGCGGATGGTCGAAATCGGCAGTTAGACGATTTCCAGATTAAAAGATGGGGGAGTGAGCAGCTGTTTTTTGATCGGACACATATCCACTGCGCGGAGCAGAGCCGCCTTGTATTTTTCGGGAAACCCTTCCGGCAGCGTCAACTGGTAGTTGAATTTGGTCAGTTGTTTGGTTTCAGGGTCCGCAGTGTATTCGACCTTCATTCCCATTCCATCCATGGATATTGATCTGCTTTCGCAGAAGTTTCTGGCAAAATGAGCTGCACAGGTTGCCAGTGAAGCCATGAACAGATTCATGGGAGTGGGTGCTGAACCATCCCCGCCGAGAGAGTCCGGCAGGTCTGTCACAATGGTGAAGCCATCGGAAGCTGCCGACACCGTCTTGCCGGGACCGAATTCAATAATCATTTCCTTGGACATTCAGACTCCAGATAGGCCAAAATGTTAGTAAAAGATGCTATTGAAACACAACGGCTTTAAAATGCATCCGAGACGGTAAAAAAGCAATGGTTCCGAGAGCGAAAAAGCGAATTAGCTGCCGGAAAACCCGGACTTTTTTTTGTCGGAGCAGGGAACGGCCTTGAAACCTGCTGTATCTTTTATGGCATGTTCAAGGATTTTTTCGAAATCCGTCTCCGTTGACATGCGGAAGCTGCAGCCGTCGGGAAGGTATCCGTCCATAAGATAGATTGATGGTGCAGGAAAATTTTTGCATAATTCCGGGCGGTTTTCGTAGTCATTGCATGTGCCGTCATTGCTGAGGCAAGTGCACCTGAATTTCAGCAGTCCGGAATCGGTTCGTCCGCATATTTCAAAGCGCCGCAGATATGAGTATTTGCCCTGCATTTTCGAGAACTGCTTTTCTTTTTTGAGCCATTTCCCGTCAATGTAAAGACTGATGCCCCGACAACAGTTTCCGCACATGTTGCATGAACCGCGAATGACGACCATTCGGTTGTTTTTTTTGAGCCGGTGCCTGCGGACCAGTGCGCTCAGGAAGTCTATGAAATCTGTTAGAAAGCTCATTTGATGAATCGCATGTTGGGATTTGCGCGATGGTAGTCTCGGATTGGAAAGAAGACAAGCGTATTGCTGCAAGGTCTATCTAGCTTTCAGATGTGCCTGCCGGCTACCCGGAAATTGACGTACAGATTCAGCAGATAATTCCACATGCCGGTGATTAATGAAACAGCCACCCGCGATATAAGGTACTGCCAGTGCAGAAAATTCACAAGAATAAGCATGCCGCCGGTTACGATCACAAGTCCTGTCCCCGCAATCAGCAGGAAACCGAGGTACCCGTGTTTCAAAGGTCGTGAGCTGCCTTTGAAAACCATTTTTCTGCTTATAAGGTAGTTGATTGATACCGCAATGAGGAAGGTCGGACCGGCTGCGATAACCGGAGATAAGCCCAGGCAGGAAGTGAAGATGTAAAGCAGGCCGAGATCAAGCAGAAATGTTCCGCCGCCTACACATCCGTATCGGAGGAATCTTGCCAGTCCTTTTGAATCAATTCTCGGAAAGTTCATATTGCCGTTTTCGTTCGGGGCAGTAATGCGGCTGAAAGATTTTGCATGGAATACAAAAAGCCTGTCAGCACAGGAAAAGTCAAGGTCGAGGAGCAAAGATAACCGTTTTGTAACGTAGAGAGGGGATAAGAAAAGCCCCGCTGGTCAAGGGGGTGAAATCCTTGCCAACGGGGCTTGCGGCGTTCGGGTCAGGTTGCGCCAAACCCCCCGGTTGCCGTCTGGAAGAAAGGATGTTTGTTCTGGGAAGGAACAAAAGAGTGTGAGTGAAATATATTATTGTCCGGTGAACCGAATATCCTTTTTGAATGTCTGTCGGTTCTATATCGACATTCCTTTCGATTTTCCCGGATTCCTTTCCGTGTCTTGTTGAAGAACTTATATGCATGCGTTTTCCATATGTCTAATATATAATTTGTGTCAGTTTGATATTTTAAAAGTCTTGATTCAGTGAAAAAAAGTCCGGCAGCTTTCAACTGTCCGGACTTATTTCGTTTTTCTAATTTTTAAGTGTCTGTCTATTCTGCGAGTATACGGTCAAAATATTCTATAGTCGGCTTCAATCCTTTTTTCAGAGGTGTTGAAGGTTCCCATTCCAACACTTTTCTGGCCAGAGATATATCCGGTCGGCGCTGGGTCGGATCGTTTTCCGGCAGCGGGCGGTAGACAAGTCTGGAAGAGGAACCGGTCATATCTATAACCGTTTCCGCAAGGGCTTTTATTGTAAATTCTGTCGGGTTGCCGAGGTTTATGGGGCCGGTGAACGAATCATCGGTGTCCATTACCCGGATGAATGCATCTATCAGGTCGTCAATGTAGCAGAACGAGCGGGTCTGAGAACCGTCACCGTAAATTGTTATCGGGTCTCCGCGCAGGGCCTGGACAATGAAATTCGAGACCACGCGGCCATCGTCAACAGCCATGCGGGGCCCATATGTATTGAATATGCGCGCGACCTTGATGGGTACCCCGTGCTGCCGGTGGTAGTCGAAGAAAAGGGTTTCGGCGCAGCGTTTTCCTTCATCATAGCAGGCCCGGAGACCGATGGGATTCACGTTGCCCCAGTAGTCCTCGGTCTGCGGATGGCAGGCCGGATCTCCATATACTTCCGATGTGGATGCCTGGAATATTCTTGCTTTGACCCTTTTGGCCAGTCCCAGCATGTTGATGGCCCCGTGAACTGATGTCTTGGTGGTCTGCACAGGGTCAAACTGATAGTGAATAGGGGATGCCGGACAGGCCAGGTTGAATATGTTATCCGTCTCAACGTAAAGAGGAAAAGTTACATCGTGCCGCATCATTTCGAAGTAGGGGCTGTCCAGCAACCCGACAATATTGGATTTGCGTCCGGTATAGAAATTGTCCACGCACAGGACTTCATGTCCAAGCTCAAGGAGTTTCTCACAGAGTCTGGACCCCAGAAAACCGGCTCCGCCTGTTACTGTGTAATGCCCGGATTGTTTCATCTATTCCTCCGACAATGGAACAAAATTATAGTTATAAGTATAACTAGCTTGAAAACAAAGATAAAACAACAGGTAAAAAACCATTTCCAATTCTTAAAAAACATTCTGCGAGGGTTTATACTTTCAAAGAATTGTATTATTCAGCAGTGTATGGAAAAATCTCTCAAAATACTGATTGTTGATGATAATGCAGTGAATCTTACTCTGCTTGAGAAACTGTTGCGGCTGGATTCTCTTGAGATTTTTAAAGCTCTTGGCGGCAGAGAAGCTGTTGAATTAAGCAGAAATCATGATTTCGCACTTATTCTTCTTGATGTTCAGATGCCGGAAATGGACGGTTACGACACTGCGCGACAGATAAAACAGATTGAGCGCTGCCGACTTGTTCCGATAATTTTTCTTACTTCAATTTACAAGGATCCGTCCTATGCCCGGATGGGATACGAGGCCGGAGCAGTAGATTTTCTCACCCGTCCGATAGAACCGGCAATTCTGCGCGGAAAGGTCGGAGTTTTTCTTGAGCTCAAGCATCAGAAGGACCTTCTGGAGAAGGAGATAGAACAGCGTATCTGTATAGAGAACGCCCTGCGCAAGGCCGAGGAAAAATATCGCAACCTGTTTGAGAATGCGGTGGAGGGCATTTTCCGCTCCGAACTTGCCGGTAAGTTCGAGGAGGTGAACCCTGCTCTTTCCCGTATTCTGGGTTATGATTCTCCGGAAGATGTAATTGAATGTACAACCTCGACCGGGACAATTGCCGATCCTGAAGAACGGAAGCGGTACATTGAAGACCTGATGCGTGAAAGGGGACTCAAGGATTATGAGCTGCAGGTCCGGCGAAAGGACGGATCGCTGATCTGGATTTCAGAGAGCAGCAGGCTTTTTGAAGAACACGGTGAATTCTATGTGGAAGGAGTGATAGAGGATATTTCCCATCGAAAAGCCTGTGAACTTGAGCTTCAGGAAAAAGCTACCCTTGATGCTCTAACCGGTATTCCCAACCGCTACCTGTTTTTTGACCGGCTGCACAAATCCATTGCCAATGCCGGACGTTACAACGAACAGGTCGCCTTGCTGTTCATAGATTTGAATGATTTTAAGAAAATAAATGACAGCTATGGTCACCATGCCGGGGACCTTCTGCTTGGGCGTGTGGCCAACAGGCTTAAGGCAAGGCTGCGTGCTTCGGATACCCTTGCCCGGTTGGGCGGGGATGAATTCTGCGTGCTGCTGGAAAGACCCGGTGACCGGGCCAGCATAACCATGATTGCGGAAGATTTTATTACCTGTCTGGATAAACCGTTTTGCTTTGATGGAGAAAGGTGCAAGGTCGGGGCATCAATAGGAATCAGCCGGTTTCCCCAGGACGCCGGTGATGCCCATGAACTGATCAAACTGGCGGATGATGCCATGTACAGGGTGAAGGAGAGGGCAGACAGGAAATACGGGTTTTATTCCTCGGAGGATTGATCGGAGGCTGTTTTTTCACTGTATCCATTTGTCGCCGCACTGTCGGGCGTTATTGAGAGTGTTTCTTCCTGATTCAGGAGGAAACACTTTTTTTGTGGATAGTTATGGGTAGAATTGAACCGGTCCGGTCGGTTGTGTCGAATTGATACGCCTATCTACTGGAAAAATTTTTTTGTGAAAAAAATTACTAACTCCTAAACCCCGTCATAAAAGAATCGAGCATGCATTTGTCTATAGTGTGTCAACTTTTTTCGGGGAAAATGCCCTTGTAGAAGCTGTAATATATGTTAAAAAGGGTTCAAATTTTTCAAACATATATTTCTTTTCCGTAATAGTTTGAATTTTCACTCCAAAAGAATGTGATATATTGAACTGACAACAGTTTTATCACTAATCGAAGCGACTTCTGCGGTCCGGTTTCTTGACACTACAAATGACCGGTGAGATATGTTTGATTAAAAATATTTTTCCTGAATTCAATGTGTTCCCTAGGTTTTGGTTGTTTGTAAAACTAAAATGATATAAGTATTCTTTTCGTGTTACTAATTTTTTAAAAATAAGAGAGGTGAAAGGATGGTTTTTTCCTGGCTGCAGTTTGCCGTCTTCCTGTTTCTCATAGGAGGGCTACTTTTTGCCGGTGGGCCGTTGATCCTGTCCGCTCTTGTGGCTCCCAGGGCCAAAGGCGGGGACATGGGCATGCCTTTTGAGTGCGGCATGCGTCCGCACGGCAGGGCATGGAATCAGTTCGGCATAAGCTATTACGTTTATGCTTTGCTGTTTCTGGCCTTTGATGTCGACGTTCTTTACCTCTTCCCGGTAGCCACCTGGTATCCGGAAGCTGACGGCCTCTACGCTTTTATAGAGGTTGCCGGCTTCCTGTCCGTTCTTGCTGTCGCAATCATCTACTTCTGGAAAAAAGGAGTGTTCACATGGCCCCGCAAGATTTCCTGACACCCAGTGGGCACGTGGTCGAGGACGGAATTGTCCGCCTCGAACTGGCCGAAGACGCCATGAATATCTGTCGGTCGATGTCGCTTTGGCCCATGACTTTCGGGCTGGCCTGCTGCGCCATCGAGATGATGGCCTGCGGGATGGCCCGTTTTGATATGGCCCGTTTCGGCGCCGAGGTCTTTCGTCCTTCCGCCCGTCAGGCCGACCTGATGATCGTTGCCGGTACGGTAACCAAGAAAATGGCTCCGGCTGTTGTCAGACTGTACGAGCAGATGCCCGCTCCGAAGTGGGTTCTGGCTCTGGGCAACTGTGCAATTTCCGGCGGTCCTTTCAAATTCAAGGGACAGTACGGAATTGTGGAAGGAGTGGACAACCTCATTCCGGTCGACGTTTATGTTCCCGGCTGTCCGCCTCGTCCGGAGGCCCTGCTTGAAGGGTTGTTCCAGATTCAGGAAAAGGTGACCGGAAAACGCTGGTGGCCGGTTCCGGAATCCCTGAAGAAGGAGCGTGCGTAATGATGGGGAAAGATTTCAATCTACCGGTCAGTCCGCTGATGGTTGGCAAGGGTAATCCGGCTGTTTCAGGGGTTAATTTCAATGTTTTTCTTCTTGCCGATGATATTGTCGAGGCTGCAGAAGCAATGCTTCAGCAGGGGTATCATCTGGAAAATATTGATGCCGTGGATGTGACGGAAGGTCTTCTGGTCACTTATCATTATGCCCATTTCACAAAATCCGGGCGCATAGCCCACCGGGTCATGGTCTCGCGGGACGAGGCGAAAATACCGTCCATTTCATCCGTTTTTCAGGGAGCGGACTGGCACGAAAGAGAGTGCCGGGATTTCCATGGACTGGAGTTCAGCGGACATCCCAACCTCCTTCCGCTGCTTCTAGATCCTGAAATTCCCTGCGGGGTGCTGCTGAAGGATGACAGTTCCCGCAAGGCCCTGAAGGAAGTGCTTAGTCCGGGTGAAATTGTTTTCAAGGCTGACGGCTTCAACCTTTTCGACAAGGAAGAGCCCGCCCCTGAACAGGCAGAGGGGCAGGAACAGTGACCCTTCATGAAACCTTACGTGCGGGAAAGATCGTTCTGTATGAACGTCAGGATGGGGTTTTTGATCCGAACTCAGGTTCCTTCAACATCAATCAACAGCGCGCAGCGCATCACTTTCAACACGGCAGGCTGTTATGAATACATTTCTTGAAGGTGATTTCTATACCAATCATTTCGAGAAGGGTGCGGATGAACATACCATGATTCTGAACATGGGGCCGCAGCATCCTTCCACTCATGGAGTTTTGCGGGTCATTCTGGAACTTGACGGCGAGTATATTGTCCGCGCCGAGCCGGTTCTGGGCTACCTGCATCGCATGCACGAAAAAATGGCCGAAACCAAGACCTGGGTGCAGTTCATGCCCAATATGGGTCGGGTGGACTATCTGCACCCGCTGGCCTGGAACCATGCCTATGTGGGTGCGGTGGAAAAGCTGGCCGGAATCGAGGTTCCCGAACGCGCGGAATTCATCCGGGTAATCACTACGGAATTGAACCGCATTTCCTCGCATCTGATCTGGTGGGGAGCATATCTGCTTGACCTCGGAGCCTTTACTCCCATCATGTATGCGTTTGATGATCGCGAATACCTTCTGGATATGATGCAGAAGGTTACCGGTGCAAGGCTCACGTACAGCAATTTCCGTTTCGGCGGTGTCGTGCACGATCTGGACGACGGGTTTGCGGACAAATGCAGAATTTTCATCAAGCGTCTGCGTGACCGGTTGCCCATGTACAAAGATCTGGTCACGGACAACGTGATTCTGCGTAAACGCATTGAAGAGATCGGTTACATGGATGAGGCCATGTGCACCCGTTACGGTGCAAGCGGACCTGTTGTCCGCGGGGCCGGGGTCAAGTTCGATACCCGCGTTGCGGAACCTTATTCCATCTATGACCGTTTCGACTGGGAAGTGCCGGTATATCACGAGGCTGATTCAATGGCCCGCTACATGGTTCGCATGGACGAAATCAAGCAGAGCCTGAGGATAGTCGAGCAGGCTCTGGATCAGATTCCCGAAGGTGAACATATAATCAAGAAAGCCCCGAAACCGACATGGAAACCTCCGGTAGGTGAAGCCTATTTTTCCACCGAAGGCGCCCGGGGCAAGGTCGGGGTTCACGTGGTAAGCGACGGCAGCAAGAATCCGTACCGGATCAAGCTGCGCGCACCAGGATTTTCCAACCTGTCCCTGTTCGCCGAATGTGCGAAAGGAACAATGCTGGCAGATGCAGTCGCCATTCTCGGCAGTCTGGACATGGTAATACCCGAAATCGACAGGTAGACAGGAGTTTCAAATGTCTCAAATTCCCGTTGAACTCGTTAAACTGCTCATCGCACTGGTGGCGGTTGCTGCATTTGTGGGCCTGAACGGGCTGGTACTGGTCTACCTTGAGCGTAAAATCGCCGGGCATGTCCAGCGCAGGCCCGGGCCGTATGAAGTCGGTCCGCATGGAATACTCCAGCCTCTGGCCGACGCAGCCAAACTTATCGGAAAACAGCTGTTTACTCCGACAGGAGCGGACAAGCTGCTCTTCTGGGCGGCACCGGTTCTTTCCTTTCTTCCGGTGTTGCTTCTCTTCCTCCCCATCCCTTTCGGTCCCATTGCGACCGGAATGGAAATGAACCTCGGCCTGCTTCTCATTCTGGCCTTCTCCGGCCTGAATGTCCTCGCCCTATGTCTGGCAGGCTGGGGTTCTAACAACAAATGGGGGATTCTCGGTGCGGCAAGGGCGGTGGCCCAATCCGTTGCCTATGAGATTCCCCTGCTGCTTTCGGTGCTGGCAATAGCCTTCATGACCGGGAGCCTGAATCTGAGCACGGTGGTTGAAGGGCAGGGAGGCTGGCCCTGGCAGTGGAACGCTTTTGTGCAGCCGCTTGCTTTCATCATCTATTTTGTCAGTGCCCTCGGCGAAACAAACCGGGCGCCCTTTGACCTGCCCGAAGCGGAAAGCGAACTTACCGCAGGGTTCCATACCGAGTATTCCGGTATGGGGTTCGGTATGTTCTTCCTGGCCGAATACGCGAACATGATCGTGGTCTGTTCCGTGGCAGCGGCTCTCTTTCTCGGCGGATGGCAGGGACCGTTCTTTAACGGTTCATGGTGGTTCCTGGCCAAGGTTTACGTGCTGCTGGTGGTTATGATCTGGCTGCGCTGGACCTACCCCCGTGTGCGGTTTGACCAGCTTTTGAACATCAACTGGAAGTGGCTCATGCCCCTTGCTCTGGCGAATCTGTTCATCACTGCTTTTGTGGTCAAGCTTTAAGCTGCGGAGCATGATCGGTTTCGGAAGTGGGGAATCATTTTAAGAAAAATTCAACGTCAACTGTGGAGAAGCTTTATTGAGTCCGGACAGGCAGGGGGATGACTTAACAAATCCCGGTCCGGTTGCAGAAGGCAGCACAGGTTAAAAGGGCGGTGGAATATGAGTGCAATGAAAAAGGTGTGGGATAACGTGGCCTCGTTGTGGTCCCTGATTGTGGGGCTCAAGGTCACGGGTAAGAACTATATGGATAAGCAGGTCACCCTGCATTATCCGCGGGCCACGGTCAGTGATGCCCAGCTTGAAGGGTTCAGGGGCCCATTGGAGCTGATCGGTAAGCCCAAGACCCCTGACAAGCCGAAGTGCATAGCCTGCATGATGTGCGTTACCGCATGTCCCAGCAAATGCATAACGGTTGTAAAGGCCAAGGCTCCGAAGCCCACCGAGGCCGAACTGCAGGCCATGAAAGAGGCGGAGGAAAGGGGGGAGAAGGTCAAGAAGCCTTCGGCCCCAAAGGAACCGGCCAAATTCCTGTACGATTTCTCCCTGTGTTCGCTTTGCGGATCCTGCGTTGAAAACTGTCCTGTCAAATCCCTGCGCTATTCTTCGAATGTGTATCTTACGGGATTCAGTCGCAAGGATTTCAAGATGGACCTGCTAGCCAGGCTTGCAGACCGGGCAGGAGCCGCAAAGGAAGCCGCTGTTGAACCATCTGAAAATTCAACAAGGAAAGACTCATGATGGAACTGCTCGCAAAAATAGCTTTCGCTGTCTACGCGCTGCTGATAGTCGGCGGCGGGTGTGCCGCCGTGGGAGCCCATAGTCTGATCCGGGCCATGGCAGGGCTTATTGCCTCCCTGCTCGGCGTGGCCGGAATGTATATGCTTATGGCGGCGCCGTTTATGGCCTTCATGCAGATCCTTATCTATGTGGGGGCGGTATGCGTGCTCATCTTCTTCGCCATCATGCTCACCAGGGCTGACGACCAGGGGGTTGAATCAGGTACGCGCAGACCCGGCAAGGCCGCTCTTTCGGCTCTGACTTTCATTGCCCCGGTTTTCGTGATCGGTGTTGTACTGGCAAAGTTTCAGCCCGCATCGGTCAGCATTCCCATGGAGATCCCGCTGAAAGTGATCGGCAAGGGATTGCTGGAGGATTACCCGGTTGCATTCGAGTTGATATCGGTTGTGCTGCTGGCGGCAATGTCCGGGGCAGTATTGCTGACATTTGAAAAGAAAGGGGGGAAAGCTCAATGAGTCCTCTTCTGATGTATCAACTGGTGGCCCTGGTGCTGCTGGCGATCGGACTGTACGGGATTGTCTGGCGCAAATCCCTTGTCGGGATGCTTATTTCTGTTGAGTTGATGCTCAACGGGGCGGGGCTGTCCATAGTCGCCGCTTCGCAGCTCACAACGCCGGGAAACGGAGCAGGGCAGATTGCCGCACTTTTCGTCATGGGGCTGGCCGCAGCCGAGGCGACTCTTGTGCTGGCGATCATAGTAGTAGTTGTCAAGCGGTTCAAAACTGCCGAAACAGACGCAGTATCAAGGCTGAAAGGGTGATCTCATGACAGTTAGCACAGAATTCATCACCAGTTCGCGTGTCCTGATCCCCATCTGCATCACCTTTGTCGCTCCGTTCTTCATCTGGTTTTTCAGGAAGAATATCAACAAACGTGAGGCTGCATCCATCTGGGCCGGGATACTTACCTTCATATCGGTCGCTTCCATGATCCCCGATGTGCTGGCCGGACGTATCGTAACATATACCCTGTTCACCCTTTTTCCGGGTGTGACGGTTTCCTTCGCGGCGGACGGACTTGCTTTCGTCTTCGCACTTATAGCATCGTTTTTGTGGGTGTTCGCCACAAGCTACAACATCGGCTACATGCGCACTTTAAACGAGCATGCGCAGACCCGGTATTATTTCTGCTTCGCGGTAGCAATCTTCGGGGCGGAAGGTGTGGCCTTTTCCGGCAACATATTCACCCTCTACCTGTTCTATGAAGTAATTTCTGTATTCACCTACCCGCTGGTCGCCCATCATCAGGATGACGAAGCTTTCAACGGGGCGCGTAAATACATGGTTTACCTGATGGGTACATCGAAGCTGTTCCTGCTCCCGGCCATGGTGCTTACCTACGTGCTGGCCGGTACTCTCGATTTCCATCTCGGCGACATTTCTCAGGGAATTTTCCCCGCAGACGCCGATCCGACACTGGTCACAATCACCTATGTTCTCTACATAGCAGGGTTGGCCAAGGCCGCACTCATGCCGTTCCATAACTGGCTGCCGTCAGCCATGGTCGCAGCGACTCCGGTTTCCGCTCTGCTGCATGCGGTGGCGGTTGTTAAGGCCGGTGTGTTCTCCGTGTCCAGAGTGATACTCTCCGGCTTCGGAGTGGACCTCATGGATAAACTTGGGCTGGGGCTTCCGACAGCATATCTGGCGGCCTTCACCATTGTGGTCGCTTCGCTGATCGCCCTGACCAAGGACGATATCAAGGCGCGGCTGGCCTATTCCACGGTCAGCCAGCTTTCCTATATTATAATAGGTGTTGCCATGCTGACCCCTGACGCTGTTCAGGGAGGGCTGATGCACATCGCCCACCACGCCTTTTCCAAGATCACCCTGTTCTTCGGGGCCGGTTCAATATACGTGGCCACCCATCTCAAGAAAATCAGTCTGATGGACGGGCTCGGACGGCGAATGCCCTGGACTTTCGGTGCGTTTGCCATAGCGACCCTTTCCATGATCGGGGTTCCCCCGGTCTGCGGGTTCGCGACCAAGTGGTATCTGGTCAAAGGGGCCGTAAGTATCGGTCAGTGGTGGCTTCTGGCCGCGCTGCTGGCCAGTACTCTGCTCAACGCCGGATACTTCGGACCGATTGTCTACCGGGCCTTCTTCAAGGCTCCCGCCCCTGATGCGAATCTGGAGCAATACAGCGAGGCTCCGCTGTGCATGGTCATTCCCCTGTGTACCACGGCCCTCATATCGGTCTGGCTGGGACTTTATCCCCAGACTTTCCTGAACTTCATCAACGTGTTCGGTAAATTCTAAGGAGAGTCACCATGAGTAACAAATTCGGAAACTGGTTTGAAACCCAACGCACGGAAAATCTGAAGTTCTGGAAAATCCTGTTTGTGGCTTTTCTGATCGTGCTGGTGGCCCTCAACTTCTTCATTCATCCCCATCACGCGGAGTATCATTATGATATCTATCCGGGGTTCTGGGAGATTTTCGCTCTGGTATCATCCGTGGGCATGGTTTTCCTGATGAAGATCCTTATCCAACCATTTCTCGTAGGTCCGGAGGAAGACGATGACAATTAACGGTTTTCTCCATCCCGCGCTGGCTTTTATAGCACTGGCCGTGGCCCTGCCGTTCTTTCGGGGCAGGCAGTGGAAATGGCTGCTGCTCATTCCGCCGGTGATTGCCATAGTGGTTGTCTTTACCGCGACCATGGGTAATTTCGGGGTTCTTCCCTATCTCGGCAACGTACTTGTACTCGGCAGGGTGGACAAACTTTCGCTGGTCTTTGCCAACGTATTTGCCATCCAGTCGCTGATCGGCATGATCTATGCCCTGCACATGGATGACAAGGCTCACCATGCGGCAGCGGCCCTTTATGTGGCGGGTTCATTCGGCTGCGTTTTTGCCGGCGATTACCTGACCCTGTTCATGTTCTGGGAACTCATGGCCGTGGCTTCGACCTTTCTGGTCTGGCTGCACCGCACGAAGACTTCTTCGGCTGCCGGTTTCCGGTACTTCCTGTTCCACATGCTCGGCGGGCTCTTCCTGCTCGGCGGACTGCTGCTCCGGTATCACGAAACAGGTACTTTCGCCTTTCTGCCTGTGGACCCGCATGCCATGCAGTACTATGACTGGCTGATCCTCACCGGATTCTGCGTCAACGCCGCGGTTGTTCCGCTGCATGCATGGCTTCCGGACGCATATCCCGAAGCCACTGTTCCGGGCGCGGTATTCATGTGCGCATTCACTACCAAGACGGCGGTGTACGTTCTCGCCCGTGGATTTGCCGGGGTCTACTTCCTGGCCGTGGCCGGAACAATCATGGCTGTCTACGGTGTGCTTTACGCGTCCATGGAAAACAACGCCAGACGCATCCTTTCCTACCACATTGTATCGCAGGTCGGTTACATGGTTGCCGGTATCGGTATCGGCACGGCCATGTGCATCAACGGGGCCGTGGCCCATGCCTATGCCCACATTCTCTATAAGGGACTGCTGTTCATGGGTGTTGGAACCGTGCTTTACGCAGTCGGTTCCGCCGATCTTGACCGTCTCGGCGGGCTGGTAGGCAAACTGCCCGTAGTCATGCTTCTGTACATGGTCGGGGCCGTATCCATCTCCGGTATGCCGTTCTTCAACGGATTCATAAGCAAGACCATGACCATTACCGGAGCCGCGGAATCCCATCACACCCTGCTTGCAATCGGACTTGAAATAGCCGCTGTCGGTACGTTCCTTTCGGTCGGCATCAAGCTGCCGTACTTCGCCTTCTGGAATAAGCCGGCGAAGACGGACATCAAGCTGAAGCCGATTCCCAAGAACATGTTCGTCGCCATGGGAATAGCAGCAACTCTCTGCTTCGCTCAGGGCGTTTACCCCGAAATGCTTTACCGGCTGCTGCCTTTCGAAGTTGATTATGTGCCCTACACCAAGTGGCACCTGCTGCAGGCTTCCATGCTGCTGGCATTCACCGGAGCTGGATTCTGGATCATGCGTAAGGTCATCGTGCCGCACCACGGCCGCAACCTTGATTTCGACAAGCTTTACCGTTTTATCGGCAACTCGGGCCTGCGTTTCGTCTGCCGGCCCATTGCCTGGGCGGATTCCATCTGGACCACCGTGTATCGCGTGATCGGTCTGCGCTGGCTCATGGATTCCGCCGCCGGATCATCCTGGTTCGACCGCAAGGGGATAGACACCGTTGTGGACGGCACCGCGTATACGGTGCGTAATATCGGCAGGACGGGAGCGAAGATACAGACCGGACGACTGCAGGACTACCTTGGTCTGGCTGTTGTCATCGCGCTCTGCATCTACGGACTTGTCTGGTACTTTGGATAAACTGGAGACAATGCAATGCAAGAAGTAGCTTATCCTGTTCTGACCGTCCTCGTGTTCTTCCCGCTGCTGGCGGCCTTCGGACTCTTTTTTCTCCGGGGGGAAAACACCGTCAGGATTTACACTCTGGTCGCGTCAGTAATTGAACTCGCGCTTTCTCTCCCGCTGTTTGCAGGATTCAAACTTGATTCCGCCGCCTTCCAGTTCGTCGAAAGAACGGACTGGGTGGCGAAATGGGGAGTAGAATATTATCTCGGCACTGACGGCATCAGCTTTCTCATGGTCGTGTTGACCATTGCCGTGCTGCCGCTGTGTGTACTCTGTTCCTGGACATACATCACCACTCGGGTAAAGGAATTCCATTTCTGCCTGCTCTTTATGACTGCGGCATGCGTGGGCGTCTTTACCTCTCTTGATCTGGTGCTCTTTTATGTGTTCTGGGAAGCCATGCTGGTGCCCATGTATCTGCTCATCGCAGTATGGGGCGGACCGGAAAAACGTTATGCATCCTTAAAGTTCTTTCTCTACACTCTGGCCGGTTCAGCCCTGCTGCTTGTTGCGATAGTCGCTTTCAGGATTGCCGGCGGAACTTTCGCCATACCGGAACTGATGGAAAAGACCTTTTCCTTCGGATTCCAGTTCTGGGCGTTTCTGGCTCTTGCGTTGGCCTTCGCCATCAAGGTGCCCATGTTCCCGTTCCACACCTGGCTTCCTGCCGCACACGTTCAGGCTCCCACCGCAGGTTCGGTCATTCTGGCCTCGGTGCTGCTCAAGATGGGGACCTACGGTTTCCTGCGCTTCAACCTTCCGCTGACTCCGGCAGCGAGCGAATATTTCGCTCCGGTAATGATCGCCATTTCCATAGCCGGCATCATCTACGGCGGGGTGGTTGCCCTTGGGCAGAGCGATATCAAGAAAGTTATCGCCTACTCATCAGTCGGCCATATGGGGTTTGTTACCCTGGGTATATTCCTCTTCAATCTGCGCGGATTTGAGGGCGCTCTTTTCCAGATGCTTAACCACGGCATCACCACCGGCGGCCTGTTCATGATGATCGGAACCGTCTACGAGCGCAGCCACAGCCGCGAAATAACCGATAACATGGGACTCGGACAGTACATGCCCGCCTACATGTTCTTCTGGGGGCTGTTCGCTCTGTCCTCCTTCGGCTTCCCCGGCACCAACAGTTTTGTCGGCGAAGTTCTGGTCTTCGTGGGTGCTTTTGAACAGAACCCGTGGGTCGGAGCATTGATGGTGCCCGGCGCCATGGTTGCTGCCGCCTACATGCTGAGGGTTTCCCTCAAGCTGGCCTGGGGCCGTCCTTCCAGCTGGAAGCAGTGGCCGGACCTGAATCTGCGCGAGTGGACGTATCTGGTAGTGCCTGCCGTTTTCGTTTTCTACATCGGTCTGGCACCGGGACTGTGTTTCAAGGTCATGGATGCATCCCTTCTCAAGCTAGAAAAGGATGTCAGAAAGGGCGCAAGTGTGGTTTCCATTGAAAAGGAAAGGCCCATGGAAATGGCCTTCAATTCCCTCAAGGGAATCATGAAGTAAGCAACAGGAGATTATAGAAATGAATGTTCAGCCAAATCTCTTCATGCCGGAACTGTTCACGTTCCTGATCATTGCCCTGTTGTTCGTACAGGCTGTGGGCAGCGCGAAGATGCGGGAGAATGTAGGTGTATGGCTTCCCATAGCGTCCGCGCTGGGGGTGGTTGTGGCCTTGCTTTCTCTCGGACAGGAAGGCCTTGTCTTCAAGGGGGCCTACAGGGTCGACGGACTTTCGCAGTTCTTCAAGGCCGCTGTTGCGGTCGGTTTCTGCGTAACCGTGCTAAATGCCACCCGCCAGCCCACTCTGGATAAAGAAAAACGGTCCGACTACTTTCTTTTCCTGGCCATATGCTCATGGGGACTCATGATGCTTGCCTCGGCTGTGGAACTGCTGACAATGTATCTGGCCCTTGAACTCTCCTCCTATTCCCTTTACGCAGTCATTTCCCTGCGTGCAAAGGATAAGGGGGCGGCGGAAGCGGCTATTAAATACATCCTCTTCGGAGCCGTTTCCACGGCTCTGGCACTGTACGGATTTTCCTACATACTGGCCGGAATGCAGACAACGTATCTGTCCGAACTGGTCAATAAGAACTGGACTTTTGCAGCCTCTCCCATGGCCGTGACCGGTATGAGCCTGTTCCTCGCCGGAATGTTCTACAAGCTGGCTCTGTTTCCGTTCCATTTCTGGTGTCCGGATGTCTACGAGGGAGCGAGCAATGAAACCGCTGCCTTTGTGGCAACCCTGCCCAAGCTCGGAGCAGTAGTCATCCTCATCCGTCTGGCGGCCATGTTCAAGCCCGGCTATGATATTACCTCCATCATAGCCGTGCTGGGGGCTTTGTCCATGACATTCGGAAACCTCGTTGCGCTGGCACAGCGGGACGTGAAGCGCATTCTGGGGTACTCCTCTGTTGCGCATGCCGGATACATAATGATCGGCCTGGTTGCCGGAACTGCGGAAGGCCTCGCAGCCGCTTCGTTTTACGCTCTGGCCTACGTGGCCATGAACCTGACCTGCTTCTGGGTGGTCAGCCGGGTTTCCGTTGACGGCCGCAACCTGCAGCTTGACGATCTCAACGGGCTGTACAAGCGCGCACCGGCACTTGCCTTTGCCCTTGCCGTCGGAGCGTTCGCACTTGTCGGA
Organism: Maridesulfovibrio sp.; assembly: GCF_963677005.1. Taxonomy (NCBI): domain Bacteria; kingdom Pseudomonadati; phylum Thermodesulfobacteriota; class Desulfovibrionia; order Desulfovibrionales; family Desulfovibrionaceae; genus Maridesulfovibrio; species Maridesulfovibrio sp. Next base: position 309,068 of record NZ_OY781616.1, read on the forward strand.
CTTCCGCCCATGGCCGGTTTCATGGGCAAGCTGTTCCTCTTCTCGGCCGGCTGGAACCACGGCTACAACTGGCTGGTGATCATAGCAGGCATAAACACCGCCATCTCCATTTATTACTATCTGGGAATGGTTCGCCATGCCTATACCAAGGAAGCCGCGGACGATCTGCCGCTGCCGGATACCTCAACCTTCAGCTTTGCCGGTGCGGCTCTGCTTTCCATGCTGGTGCTCGGTCTTGGGCTCATGCCTGCCGGAGTTTTCGATTTCGCTCTGCAGGTGAAGACGCTTATTCCCTAGCCTGAAGGTTTCCTGAACATAGTACGAAAAAGCCCTGGCGGACTCAGTCCGCCAGGGCTTTTTCGTATCCTTTTTTCTCCGGATTGCACCGGTAACACTCTAGCTTCCATGACAGAGTTTACAGATTGTACTGCAGGCCGGAGTCTGCAATATATGAGTTATTAACATAATGTCGCTATGCTGTAATACGGCTGTAGTGCATTGGGAGGCTCATCATGTTCTCAGGGCAGCTGCAGACAAATATGGTACAGGAGGAGAAATTTGATGAATACAGTCAGGAGTGCAGCCGTCATGAATGATGATGGGACGGGCCGTTTAGAGCGGAAATCTGTTCAGGAGTATATTGATGAGACTCCGTTCTGGTCCGATGGGACCAGTGCCCCGTCTTCACCCATGACCGCAATGCAGTGGAGAATATGGCTTCTTGCTTCGGCCGGAAAGTTTTTTGAGGGCATGGTGGTATTCATGACTGGGGTGGCTCTGCCGCTCATCGTCAGGGAATACGGGCTCGGAGCGATGGAGAAGGGGGCCGTAAGCGCAGCTACTCTCTTCGGAATTCTCATTGGAGCGACCGCCCTAGGAGGACTGGCTGACAGTTACGGTCGGCGGCGGATGTTCATCGTTGAAATGATTCTGTTCATTGTCTGCCTTGTTGCCCTGATTTTCAGCCCCGGTTATATAATGATGGTAACCTGTCTGTTCGGGATGGGGCTGGCTCTCGGATGCGACTATCCCACAGCGCACATGATCATTTCGGAATCCATCCCCAGTTCCGACCGGGGGAGGCTGGTGCTGAGCGCTTTTGCCTTTCAGGCTGTAGGGGCTTTGGCCGGGACGATTGTCGGCTACCTGATTCTCTACAAGGAGCCGGAACTGCAGGCCTGGAGATACATGTACGGCGCTGCGGTCCTGCCTGCTTTTCTTGTACTCATCGGAAGGTTTCGTATTCCGGACAGCGGACACTGGCTCGTTTCCAAAGGCAGGATAAAGGAGGCAGAAGAAGCTCTCATGCGTCTCCTGCGCAGAGAACCGCATTACCCGAAAGTGATCAGGATTGAGCCTCCTTCCTGTGATGAGAACGGGGATAACGGCGGGACCTATTCTGATCTTTTCCGCAGGCGGAACATTCGGGCCACCATTCTTGCCTCCGTCCCGTGGTTCCTCCAGGATCTCGGAACATACGGCATAGGAATTTTCACCCCGACCATTCTGGGGACCGTCCTCGGCGCTGAGTCCGTATACGCGCGCAATATCGCCGATCTGATCCGTAACGATCTGCTGGCTGCAAAAGGGGCCGCATTCATTGATGTGCTTCTGCTCGTAGGCATACTGGCTGCCGTTCTTATGGCCGATAAAGTCGGGCGTATAAAGCTGCAGGTAGTCGGTTTCATAGGGTGTGCCGTAGGTTTGTTTATAGCATCCCTTTCCATGATGGCCGGATTTTCTTCTTCCGTGTCCATGGTGCTTCTTTTCAGCGGGTTCATGCTTTTCAGTTTCATGACCAACATGGGGCCGAACGCCATCACCTATCTGCTTGCCGGTGAGGTGTTCCCTACCTGCGTAAGGGGCAAGGGGGCAGGGCTGGCGGCATCCTTTGCCAAGATTGGAGCCGTGACAACCGCGTTTTTCTTCCCCGTGTTCCTGAAGGATTTCGGAGCCGGGCCGATACTTGCCGTTCTGGTGGGATGTTCTCTCCTTGGAGCTGCTATCACCTGGATTTTCAGAATCGAGACCAGCGGCGTGAATCTGGAAGAGTTGTAAATTCTTGGAGTGCGTGGAAATTTGTTTTCCTGCTTGTTCCGCTTGCATAATGCTTCGGCATGCTTATATATTTACGAGAAAGTATTAAACAGCAAATGACGGTTATCCGGGAAGTTTAAACGGTCGGGATAATTCCCGGTGCGGACCTGTCTGAAATTATAGGTGTCCGTGGACCGTTGGAGGTATAAAGATGCATGAAGTAAGCATGGGCGGAACGTTGCGCGATTACCTGAGCGGCGAAGAAATAGATGAAACTACCTATGAGGAGTTCCGGCAGGCACTCGCGAAGCTGCTGGTGGAAGAATTGGGCTACCCCAAGGATTCGCTCAAGGCCAAGGTGGATCTGTGCTTTGAAATAGACGGCGAGGAAATGTGCCGGACTATTGATCTTGTGGTTTATGATCCTAATTCATTGCCGGTTCTGCTGGTGATGTTTTGCGCCGGGGATGTAGGCAGCTACGAGCGTGAGGCTGTATGCGCCGGTAAGCTCTTTCAGGACGGTCCGGTTCCGTATGTAGTGATCAGCGATTCCATGGATGCCTTCCTGCTGGATGCGATTTCCGGTGAAACCCTTGCCCATGGCATGAGGTCCGTACCACCGTATGAGGAACTCATGCGCATGACCGCTGATTATGTCCGGCAGCCGCTGCCCGCGGAAAGGCGGGCCAAGATAGAGCGTATTTTCTATACCTATACCGGATTTCTGCAGGGAACCTGCTGCAGCGAATCCTGTTCGCTCCCTCCGCGTAAGTAGGGTCAAGAACTCTCCCGATTGGCCGGGGTAGTCTTGATTGAAGATTTTAGTCGGGGACCGGAAGAATTATACTTTCGGTCCCCTGTTTGTTTTATGAAGCCTTCGGCGACCCTGCCGGGAGCCTTAAACCCTTTTGCAAAAGGGTTTAAGAATCCCAAAACCATTTATTAAGGCTTCGCCGCTTTGAACTACTTATCGTCCTAGTATGTTTTAATAATAAAGAGATAATCAAATAAGGGATTCCAAAGGGAGTTATCCATTACTGCTCTCCATATCCCAAAGACTCGACGCGAGCTTCTCGCCTAAGGGAGAATGGGCCTTTTATATATTTGACCAGCAGAGACTGATGTGATCCCGGTCCATTTTCGGTGTGACGAGTGCCACGCCGAGAGCCAGCGCAAGGGATACGGGAAGCGCCACCACGTTGGGGTCGACCCACTGCAGCAGCCATACCCAGGAACCTTTTGCCGCAGCGGACACGAGGGTATCCTGCCCGGTGAGCATTTTGCAGAGCCCGATGGCCGCGGCTTCCTTGGCGTGCACGAAAAGCAGCCAGAACATGGAAGCGCAGAACCCGCCGACCATGGATACCTTGGCGGCCTTTTTGGTCATGTCCTTCCAGTACAGGCCGAGCAGATAGATGGGCAGGAAGGATGCCGCGCACAGGCCGAAGAAAAAGGCCGTGGCACGGGCAATTATGGACGGCGGCAGTATCCAGGCCCAGGCAATTGCTGCCAGCAGCGTAATGGAAACCCCGATCTTGGTGATTTTGACCGATTTTTCACTGGATACCTTTACGAACCGCTCGAAGAAATCTCGCCCGAGGGCCGTTCCGCCCACATGGTACTGTGATGAAAGGGTGGACATGCCCGCAGCAAGCATGGCCAGCAGGAAGAGTGTGGAGAACCACGAGGGCATCATCTGTTCTATGTACATGGGTATGATCTTGTCCATGTTTCCACCAGCCACGGCTATGGATATCTTCCCTACCTCCTTGTAGAATACCGCGTTGGAAAGCGCTCCGGTTATGAACGCCACTCCGGTCATCAGCGGGATGAATATTCCGCCGTAGAGAACGGCCCTGTTCAGTTCACGGTCGGAGGGAACGGTCATGAACCGGACTGCAAGCTGAGGCTGGGCCAGCACTCCGATGCCCACGCCGTACACGATGGTGGTGTAGATGACCAGCCAGAGCGGGGAACCGAATTCAGCGCCCTGAGTCCAGCCTATTATTCCACCTTTCTGGAGCTTGGCCGGAACAAGGGCTATCATATCGGTCAAAGCCTGATGCGCTTCGGTTACTCCGCCGAGCATGGCGTAGGTGGAAATGATAAGGATAAGCATCATTACGGCCATGATCAGGCCCTGAAAGGCATCGGTGTACATTACGGCTTTCATTCCGCCGGAAATAACGTAAATGGCCAGGATCATGCTGATTACGATCAGGGCCGTGGCATAAGGTATGCCGAATGAAATTTCCATCATGCGGGAAATGCCGATGAGCACGGCAGCGGCATAAACCGGGATGAACAGAAAGATGATTCCTCCGGCAAACCCCTGAATGAAACGGGAGTTGTAGCGCCGGCCCAGCAGTTCCGGGAAAGTGTGGCTTTCAAGCGCCAGTCCCATACGTCTGGTGCGTTTGCCGAAAAAGACCATGGCCACGAATATACCCACCACGATGGTGGCCAGAGTCAGCCAGAGCAGGGGAAACCCGAATAGACCTGCTGCTCCCCCGAATCCGATGATGGCCGAAGTCGAGACAAAGGTGGCTCCGTAGGACATGGCCATGATGAACGGGTTCATCTGGCGTCCGGCCAGCATGTAGTCCGTGGATTGGCGGGTCGATTTCCAGCCCCTGAAGCCCAGATAAAAGATGACGGCAAGATAGACGGCGGTAATAACTATTTTCGTGACCATTACTTGTCCCCTCCGCCCTTGACGTCAATATTTAGGGCCGTGGAATCCGGTTTACCCTTATTGTTCCAGTTGATGATTCCATACACCACGCAGCCCAGCGAAGACAGAATGCACAGCCAGTAGACCACGGCTATCTCCACACTTCCCAGTCCCAGCATCATTTTGAACCTCCGGTTTGTTAAAATTGTTAAAACAGGTTTCACAGGATGAATGCGAATAGAATTTTTCCATGGAGCATGGCGGGGTGCCCGGGCAATAAAAAAGGCCGCGGGCTTGGTGCCTGCGGCCTGGGTAAAACTCTTTCGCTTTTCGCTTATGCGAGTAAACACCTCCAGACCACAGGGCTGGTAAAGCTAAAAAAACTAAAAAAGAAAAAGTAAGCTTCGCGGGTGTTCATGATCAGATTATGTAAACAAGTAATTACTTACTGTCAACTTTTTCACGCTGCCGTCATGTCTGCTGCTGTCTCCGTGGTGCCGGAATTCCGAATAAAGAGTTGTGCTGCGGTTAATCTTGTTCATAATTCATGAAAGAAGAATTTTAATTTGTTTTTTGTCCCGGTATGTTGGATATAATTCTTTGAGGTATCGGCCTTTGATTCCGCGGGATAGATGTCAGTGATTACATTTTTGGTAAATTTTTTATTAGCTGCCGGCGTTCTGTTTTTTAAAAAAGATGTGTGGACTTAGTCGTTTAGTGATGGAATAAAGGAATAAAACAGTAGTCGGACAACCAATTTATTTTTTCAACAGCTTAAGGGCTATCAGGAGGCTCTGGATGGATATTTTGGAACTGGTCAAAAGCAGGGACCCGAATGAACGTGAATTTCATCAGGCTGTGAGCGAGGTTCTGGACTCTATCAAACCGGTGCTGGACCGCAATCCGGAGTATCGCAGTGCCGCGATAATGGCCCGCATTGTGGAGCCGGAACGGGTGATCATGTTTCGCGTCCCGTGGGCGGACGATGATGGCGATGTCCACGTCAACAGGGGATTCCGTATCGAGATGAACAGTGCGATAGGGCCGTACAAGGGCGGTTTGCGTTTCCATCCTTCGGTCAACCTCGGCATTCTCAAGTTTCTGGCCTTCGAGCAGGTTTTCAAGAACGCGCTGACCTCCCTTCCGATGGGAGGAGGCAAGGGCGGGTCCGATTTCGATCCGAAGGGAAAGTCGGATATGGAAGTGATGCGCTTCTGCCAGAGTTTTATGCTTGAGCTTGCCCGCCATATCGGACCGGACACGGATATTCCGGCCGGTGATATCGGAGTTGGCGCGCGTGAGATAGGTTTTCTGTTCGGCATGTACAAGAAAATACGCAATGAGTTCACCGGCGTGCTTACCGGGAAGGGACTCGGTTGGGGCGGAAGCCTTATCCGTCCCGAAGCGACCGGTTACGGGTCGGTCTATTTTGCCGCGGAAATGCTCAATGCCAAAGGCAAGACCCTCGAAGGTGCTACCGCTCTTGTTTCCGGTTCCGGCAATGTTGCACAGTTTACCATGGAAAAACTGATTCAGCTGGGAGCAACTCCGGTCACTTTTTCGGATTCATCCGGGTATATTTTTGATGAAAAGGGCGTGGACACTGAAAAGCTTGAATATATCAAGCTGCTCAAAAACGTACGTCGCGGTCGGGTCAAGGAATATGCGGACAAGTTCCCCGAAGCCGTCTACACTCCAGTTGATCCGGGGCTGGATTACAATCCTCTCTGGGCTCACAAGGCGGACTGCGCTTTCCCTTCCGCTACGCAGAATGAGATCAACGGTAAGGACGCGGCAAATATTGTGGCCAACGGAGTGAAGGTTCTGTCCGAAGGCGCCAATATGCCCACCACTCCGGACGGTATAGATATTTTCCTCGACAACGGGATACTCTACGGTCCGGGCAAGGCTGCAAACGCCGGCGGAGTTTCCGTATCCGGGCTGGAGATGAGCCAGAACAGCATGCGGCTCAACTGGACGCGGGAAGAGGTCGATCAGCGGCTCAAGGTCATTATGCACAACATCCACAAGGCCTGCGCCGAAACAGCCGAACATTACGGTGCGCCGTTCAACTACATGATGGGTGCAAACATCGCCGGTTTTGTGAAAGTGTCTCAGGCAATGCTGGATCAGGGATTGGTCTAAGTCGGTTTTGAGGTGACAGGATGCCTCCGGTGACACCTCTGTTCGCAACGGGTCGCTAAAACTCAAAGCAAAGCTTTTCGTTAATCGACCTTAAGGCCTGCCGGGGGCCTTAAACTATTAAGGTTTCCAAAGGGGATTATCCATCTCTGCTCTCCATATCCCTAAGACTCGAAGCGAGCTTCTCGTCTAAGGGCTAGTGGGCCTTTGGCAGCCGGAGGCGAAATAAAATTGCCTAAAGCGCGAAGCGCATCAAATCCAGCCTCTTAACTGTCCACGTTGCAGGAAGATACGGGCAGTTTTTTATAGTGCTATACTGAGTTGCGTCCGGAGATGAGGGGGAGCGCCGTGGAAGAAAAAATGAAATTTCTGGGCAGCCGGAACAGCCAGTTCAACCTGTACCATGATCTCATGCGGGTCAAAGTGCATGATATCCTGTTGATATCAAGTCCTTATGATGCCTGGGTAATGGAGGAAGACAGCCGCATTTCGGAACGCATAGTCAGCGAATATCGCGGGCTGAATCTGAGCAGCCCGCCGCGGCTTTCCTGGGTTTCAACCATTGAAGAGGCTCTCGAACTGCTGGATGTTATGGTCTTCGACATGGTCATCCTGATGCCTCATCTAACTGATATGAACTGCTGCCGGATGGCCCGGATGATAAAGGACAGGATTCCGGGACTGCCCGTGGTCATGCTTGTTCACAGGCAACTGGCCGATTCCGATGCTGATTTCAGCGAAGGAACGGAACGTCAGTTCGTATGGTCCGGAGATGCCGAGCTGCTGGTTGCCATGGTCAAGAATATGGAAGACCTGCTTAACGTTGAGCACGATACCAGTGAGGTCGGAATCCGGGTGATCATAGTGGTGGAGGATTCCCCGCGCTATCTGGCCTCTTTTCTGCCCATTCTGTACAAGGAGCTGGTCCGCCAGACTCAGGCACTGATGGAAGAGGGGCTTAATGCCGAACACCGCCTGCTTACCATGCGGGCGCGTCCAAAGATATTGACCGCCCGTACCTATGAAGAGGCGATGGGGCTTTTCGAAAAATACGAGCCTTACATTCTGGGTGTTATTTCCGATGTCCGTTTTCCGCGCCGGGGAAAGCCTGATGGCAACGCCGGTATAGACCTGCTTAAGAATCTCAAAGCGCACCGGGAAGATATACCGCTTCTGCTTGCCAGTAACGAACCGGAAAACAGGGAGCGGGCGGAGAGTATTCCGTCCTGTTTCGTGGATAAGAATTCGCCGGACATGATGAGCGCTGTTCGCCGTTTCGTGTTGGAACAGCTGGGGTTCGGAGACTTTGTGGTCCGCGATCTTGAGGACAGGGAGATCGCCAGGGCCGGGAGCCTGTATTCCCTTGAACGGATTCTGCGCGATATGCCGGAACGTATTTTCATCAGGCATTGCAGGCGTAATGATTTTTCCCGCTGGTTTTACGCGCGCACTGAGATAGCTCTGGCAAACCGCATAAGGCCGTTGAGGGAGAAGGATTTTCCGGACTGGGAAACCCACCGGACTCATTTGATCGGAATGATCCGGGAGAGGCGCATGCAACGGCAGCAGGGAGTCATAGTCTCCTTCAACCCGAAGGATTTTGATCCGGATACGGATTTTCTGAAAATAGGTTCCGGATCACTGGGCGGAAAGGCTAGGGGCATGGCTTTTATCTGTTCCATGCTGAACCGCAACCCCTGGCTGCACGAAAAGTATCCCGATATCAGGATATCCGCTCCGCGTACCCTGACCATAGGAACTTCCGGGTTTGACGATTTCATGGAGATGAACGATCTTTCCTACCTTGCCACCTCAGAGGTCGCGGATAAGCGGGTTGCCGAAATCTTTTCCGAGGCATTTTTTCCGGGCTGGATAGAAACCCAATTGCGGTCTTATCTCCATGAAGTCGGGTATCCTCTTGCGGTACGTTCTTCCAGCCTGCTGGAGGACGCACAGTATCAGGCCTATGCCGGGTTGTATTCCACCTATATGATTCCCAATGATCATCCGGACATTGAACAGCGGCTTGAACAGCTTGTTTCCGCTGTCAAACTCGTATGGGCTTCCACCTGCTACAATGCTCCCAAGTCTTTTTCCCGGCGGGTCAATCAGCGGACGGACGAAGAGAAGATGGGGGTCATCATACAGGAGATAGTGGGCGAACGTTACGGCGATTATTATTTCCCGGCCATTTCCGGTGTGGGACAGTCCTATAACTACTACCCGTTCGGCAAGATGAAACCGGAACAGGGCGTTGCCACGGTTGCTTTGGGTATAGGCAAGTCGGTGGTGGACGGAGAGCAGTGCATACGTTTCTCCCCCCGTTATCCCAAAATACTGCCCCAGTGTCCGACCCTTGCTGATTCGCTGAAAAATGCCCAGACTCTTTTCTACGGTCTTAGGATGAGAGGGGCGGAGCGTGAGGACATACATGGAAACGCAAACCTGGAACGGCTTAATATCGCTGATTTTGAAGACAGCGCACCCGTACGTCTGCTGGCATCTACTTATATCCCGGAAGAGGGGCGTATAAGGGATACAGCCCATGTGGAAGGGCCGAAGCTCATACTTTTCGCTCCGGTGTTAAAACACAAGACCGTGCCGCTAGCTTCGGTGCTGGGAGATATTCTGCTGCTGGCCGAGAAAGGCATGGGCGGGCCTGTGGAAATAGAGTTTGCCGTAAATATGTATGAGGACGGGCGCCAGCCTGCGTTCAGTCTGCTGCAGCTGCGGCCGATGAGTGCCCGTGCAGACCTCGACCGGGTGAATATCGGTGCCGAGGATCTGAAGAAAGCCGTATGTGTTTCCACACATGCTCTGGGCAATGCCGAAAAAACAGATATAGAGGACATTCTGATTGTCCGGCCGGATAGCTTTGATGCCGCCGGGACACGCCGCATGGCTCTTGAAATTTCCGCCATAAACAGGGAGCTTGTCGGCCGGAAGCGCAAGTATCTGCTGGTCGGACCCGGACGATGGGGTTCTGCCGACCCCTGGCTTGGTATTCCCGTGGAATGGCAGGATATTTCAGGTGTCTCAGCCATAGTCGAGACTTCGACAGAAGGATTTAAAATGGAGCCGTCGCAGGGATCGCATTTCTTCCACAACATAACCACCCTTGGAATCAATTATCTGATGGTTCTGGATAAGCCCGGAAACTATATTGATTGGGATTGGTTTGCTGTGCAGCCGGCTGTTCAGCACGGTGAATTCGTTACACATCTTCAGCTGTCCGCTCCTCTGCTGCTTAAGGTTGACGGAAGAAGCTCGCAGGCGGTGGTTCTCCCTCCGGAAAGTTGATGGTGTTGCCTTTTCACGCAGGCGTATTATTTAATAGGGAATTGGATGTGTGCTGGCTTTGATTGACTTATGATTTTTATCTTTTTTATCCTGCATAAAGTTATGTTAATGTTTCTTGTGTTGTGTGAACGGCGATAATTATGCATGCATATTATTACCGTGCGTGAATGGTTGTTAACCGATAATACAGGTGTTTATAGTTTAATAATATGAGTGTTTCAGATTTTACTCCCGGAAGCAGTACCGGTGCAGTGGACGGACCGAGTCCGATAGCTTTTGATTTTACGGAAGAAGACCATGAAGGGTACGTCATGCTTGCCCCGTGTGGCGGCATCTGTAACTCCACTGTCAAATATATGAAAAATCGTCTTTACGATCTCAGTTGTGAAGAGGGCTGCAAGATAGTCATGTCCATGAAAGATGTGGATTTTATCGACAGTGTCGGTCTGGGTACAATGATCACGGCGCACAAGAACTGTGACGAGTACGGTGGAATGATAGTTTATTGTTCCATGAAGCCTATGATACTGAAAAATATGCAGCTTCTTAACATGGATAAGTTCCTGAAAATTACTCCCGATTTGCAGAGCGCCTTAAATCTGCTGGACTGGTAGGCGATATAGCACCCTGAAGTTCTTTTTCTGATCGTGACTTTTCAAATGCTCTCCCCCTGATCTTTTATGACAGATTGACATGGTATAGATAATGCATATTTGTACTCATGACTGACATAGCTGAAAGAAATACCAAGATTGTTTTAGGCCGGAATGCTCGGGATTTATTGACAAACATGAGCGTTCAAAAAAATGGCGCAGAGCAGGGCATAGACCATGTGGTGGATTATGTTGTCGAGGCCCCGTTCGATCTGATTGTGCGCGAGAAGGGTGACTTTACTGTTTTTGCCCCGAAAGGGCGACTGAACAATGCTACACGTGCGCTGTTCAAGGACCGTCTGTATGATGCTGCCGAGGAGCCCGGATGCAGAATTATTTTTAATCTGCGCTTCGTGGATTCCATTGACAGCGTAGGCCTGGGAACTTTGATCTCGGCACACAAAAAGGCGGTCGAAAAGGGGGGGATGATTGTTTACACGGAGATGAATGAAAGAATTTTCAAAACCATGAAAATGCTTTATATGGACCGTTTTCTGAACATGGCTTCGGATATGAAAGAGGCCGTGGAGATGATGTCCAGCTAGTATCTCTACACGATAGAGCTGAAAAACCCGGATCAAGGTAACTCGATCCGGGTTTTTTATTTTGTGGTGCAGGCGGTTAGCTTAGTCGTGCTTGTGCGGTATGCCCAGCAGATCTCGCTTCGCCCGTCCGCGTTCGTACGACCATTTCTGGTAAGCATCCATATAAGTATAGAAGACCGGAGTAAGGAACAGGGTTACAACCTGCGAGAGAATCAGGCCGCCGACAATGGCCAGTCCCATGGGCTGGCGGGCCTGTGCTCCTGCCCCAAGTCCCAGAGCGATGGGCATGGCTCCGGCAATGGCCGCAATAGTGGTCATCATGATCGGCCGGAATCTTTCAAGAGAGCCTTTTATGGCGGCATCCTCCGGTGACAGATGATCTTTTTCTTCGGCCTCCAGAGCAAAGTCCACGACCATGATGGCATTCTTTTTAACAATACCGATCAGCATGATGACCCCCACGATTCCGAACAGGTCCAGATCCTTTCCGAACAGGGTCAGAGTCAGCAGCCCGCCGATGGCTGCTGAGGGCAGCCCGGAGATGATGGTTATTGGGTGGATTGCGCTTTCGTAGAGGATACCAAGGATCATGTAGATGACGAAAACAGCCACTCCAAGCAGGAAAAACACGCTGGACATGGATTTTTGGAATTCATCCGCTGTTCCTTCAAAGTTGGAGACAACGGTGTCCGGAAGCTTGTCCAGGGCCAGTTTGTTGATTGCGGCCGTGGCATCACTCAATGAATATCCGGGAGCGATGTTGAAGGAATATGTTACCGAGGGCAGCATACCGGTGTGGTTGACCTGCATGGGGCCAGGTTTTTCTTCAAAGGTTGCGATTGTGTCCAGCCGGATGAGTTCGCCGTTCTTGTTGGGAACGTACAGCTTCATCAGGTCTCGCGGGTCGCGCTGATTGAAGGGCAGCACCTGCAGAATTACCCAGTACTGGTCCGTATCACCATAGATGGTAGAAACCTTGCGCTCCGAGTATGCGGAGTTGAGGGTGTTCTCTATGTCGTGCGCCGTTACATTATAATATGAAGCCTTATCTCGATCTATCTTGACCCAGAGTTCCGGGTTGTTGTCCAGCAGGTCGGAGGTAAGCCCGGTCAGGAACGGTATCTGGCGCAGGTCCATTTCGAAAACGGGCGCGATGGCGAACAGTTCGCTCTGGTTCGGAGCCTGTATGGTGTACTGGTAGAGGTTCTTGGTCGACTTAGCCGTAAGGCGGATCATGGGCGGGTTCTGTATCCAGCACATGATACCCGGTTCATTGTTGAGCTTGAACATCAGTTCGCGGGCCACTTCATCGGCGGTCAGTTTGCGTTCATCCGGCGGAACCAGCATCGGGAATACGTAGCCCTGGTTTTTGATCGGTGCGCCTGCAACGGTGATGAAGTTTTTGATGTTCTTGTCGGCCGCCAGTATCGGTTCCAGTTTTTTGATGTGATCTTTCATTGCATTATAGGAAATTCCCTGCTTGGCCTGCGCGAAGCCCTGGCAGTAGCTCATGTCGTCCGTGGGCAGAAATCCTTTGGGGATGGCAATGAAGAAATGCACCGTGGCCAGCAGTATGAGAAGTGCCGCAAACATGGTTGCCCTGCGGTGGCGCATGACGAAATGAAGTGCTCGTTCGTATTGGTGAAGCAGGAAATCGAAAACCGGATCGGATTCCGAAATTTTGCTGCCCGGCTTCAGCATCCGGCTTGCCAGCATGGGGGTCATGGTCAGCGAGACAACCCCGGAAGCAAGGATTGCAACAGTGATGGTCATGGCGAATTCATGCAGGATACGTCCGATAATCCCGGACATATACATGAGCGGGATGAATACGACAGCCAGCGACAGGGTCATTGAAATGATGGTGAACGTAATCTGCTTGGCTCCGTCTCGTGCGGCCTGATATGGCTTTTTGCCCATTTCAAGGTGCCTGACCACGTTTTCGATCATGACAACCGCATCGTCCACAACGAATCCTACCGACAGGGTCAAAGCCAGCAGTGACAGAGTATCCAGCGAGTACCCCAGCACATACATGATCGCAAAGGTGAACACGATCGAGACCGGAACGGCGATTGATGCTATGAGGGTCGCTGATATGTTTTTCAGGAAGAAGAATATAACGCAGATGACGAAGAAAATGGCCAGCAGCAGGGTTTCCTGCACATCGTTTACCGCGGCCTTGATGGGCTCGGAACGGTCATAAAGGACCTGCATGTTGATGCCTGCCGGAATCTGCTGCCTGATGGTGGGCAGCATTTTTATGATTGTTTCGCAGACATCAATGGTATTCGAACCCGGCTGTTTCTGGATAGCGATGATTATGGCGCGTTTACCGTTGACCCATGATCCGGATTTGTCCGACTGGATAGAGTTTAGAACTGTGCCGACCTGGGAGAGCCGCACGGTCCGCCCTTCATCCGATTCGAAGATCATGGGCATGAATTCTTCGGCCGTTTTAAGCTGGCCTGTGGATTCCACGGTCATGGATTGCAGTTTGTTGTCCAGTGTACCCACAGGTTCCTTGACATTCTGGCTGGCAATGGCCTGACGGAGGGTCTCCAGGTTTATACCGCGTGCAGCCAGTTTTTCAGGGTTGACCTGAACCCTGACCGCCAGTTTGGATTCCCCGTATACCTGAACCTTGGAAACACCGTTGACCATGGAGATGGTGTCGGTGAGAAATGTCGTGGTGTACTCGTTGACTTTGTAGAGGGGCAGTGAGTCAGACCAGATCGCCATATAGAGCACCGGGTCGTCCGCGGGGTTTACCTTTTCATAATACGGCGGCTGGGGCAGGTCGGAGGGCAGGTTTCCTGATGCTCTCGAAATGGCCGCCTGGGTATCCGAAGCCGCACCGTCAATATTGCGGTCAAGATCGAACTGCAGGGTTATCTGAGTCTGCCCCAGCGAGTTTACAGAGCTCATGGAGCGCAGCCCCGGAGTGGACGTGAATTCCTTTTCCAGCGGGGTGGCGACGGAAGAAGCCATGGTGGAAGGGCTTGCCCCCGGCAGCGAGGCCGTAACCTGCAGAGTGGGAAATTCAACGGCTGGCAGGTAGCTGACCGGAAGACTCAGGTAGCCCACAATGCCGAAGAAAACCATGCCGATGACCACCAGAGTGGTCATGACCGGGCGTCCGATGAATGTTTCCGTGATGTTCATTGTTATTCACCGTTTCCGTCTTTGGCAGCGGTTTCTTCCGTATGGGGATTCTTTAACACGACTCTGGCGCCGGGATAGAGGCGCAGCTGTCCGTCGGTGACTATTGTCTCCTGATCCTTGAGCCCCGCGCTTATTATATCCACTTTTCCAGATCTGCGCTGTACGGTGACGGGGCGCATGTCAACAGTGCTGTTCTGGTGCATGACCCAGATGAACTTCCCGTTCGGGCCGGTACAGGTGGCCTGCATCGGAACCTGGATTATTTTTTCCTTGTAGAGGTTGAGCCTGATGCTGACGTAGTTTCCCGGCCAGAGTATTCTGTCCGCATTGTCGAAACTGGCCTGCATCCAGATGGTGCCGGTGTTGATATCCACGTTGTTGTCTATGAAAGTGAGTCTGCCTGTCTCCGGTTTGCCCTGATCTTCGGAGATGGCAATAACTTCAAGAGTGGAGTTGGCGGCGTATCTCTGCACTTCCGGCAGATATCTCTGAGGCAGGTAGAAATCCACTGCAATCGGTGAAATTTCGTTTATGACCACCAGCTTGTCCTTGTTTTCCTCAATGAGGTTTCCTGCGGTGGGGTAGATGTATCCGGCCAGACCGTCGATAGGCGACCTTATGAAGCAGTAGTTGAGGTCGTTCTGCGCGTCTTTGAGCTTGGCCTGAGTCACAGCAATGGCATCGCTGGCTGTTTTCATGTCCAGTCGTTTCTGTTCGAAGTTCTCTTCGCTGACCACTTTTCGCCGTACGAGATCGCGATACCTGTTGTAGTCCCTTTTTGCCTGTTCGTATTTGGTTATGTCCGAAGCAAGTTCAGCCTTGAGCTGTCTTATGGACGCTTCGTAAGGAGATGGATCCATTGTGAAGAGCTGCTGCCCCTGAGTGACATACTCACCGTTGCTGATAAATACTTTGCTCAGATATCCGCTTACTCTCGACCTGACCGTGATTGATTTTATGGCTTTGACCGTACCGATTGCAGACAGATAATACGGCGTGTCCACCAGTTTCGCCTTGGCGACTGAGATTGGTGCCGGTGGCATCTGCTGTACTTTTTCTTTTTTCTTGCAGCCGATCAGAAATACGCCGGTGGTGGCGATAAGCAGCAGGACAATCAGTCTCAGTGCGCTGTTTTGAATGGCGGGGGCTTTCATGGGGACCTTCTCCTTCAACTGGGTATATTTGATTCAAGCTATACCCTAAACCCCTGTTGCTTTGAAGCATCTTTTGGCAAGTGCAGCAAAAGTATAAAGACGTTTTTGTATTTATTTGTAAAATAGCTTGATTTAAGGCTTCTAAAAAGGCAATTAGGGGCAGTTCATGTGACATGTGTTACATGTTTGCGCCAACAAGAATAAAAACAAATTCATTCCCAGTATGGTAACAGCAAATACAGTCAGAATCGATTATGTCGACGGTGTGCGGTTCAGGAGAGGGGTCGTAGCAGCGGCCGGAAGGCTCATAGCCAATTCTCCCCATCTTGATGCAATCAATGTCTTTCCCGTTCCTGACGGTGATACCGGGGCCAATATGGCCGGGACCATGCGAAGTATAGTCAGTTCCACCGGTAAATCAGTGGAACGTTCCCTTGAAAAGATGTCCGCAATCATCGCCGAATCTGCCCTTGACGGGGCCAAGGGTAATTCCGGGGCAATTCTGGCTCAGTTTCTGTGCGGCTTTGCTGAAGGGGTTAAGGATTTGCCCAAGGTGTCTCCCGCCGACTTTGTCCGGGCCGCGTCCATGGCAGCCAAACGTTCCTGCGAAGCTATTTCCGAACCCAAGGACGGAACCATCCTGAGTGTTATCAGGGATTGGGCCGCCCATCTGCATGCCAATGGCGAGACCTACGGTGATTTCTACCATCTTCTTTCGGATTCTCTGGATTTTGCCAGAAAGTCTGCAGTCTCCACCACAGAAAAACTTGCTGAACTAAAAAACGCCGGCGTTGTCGATGCCGGAGCCCAGGGCTTTGTCTATCTCCTTGAAGGAATTGTCGATCTGCTTGAACACGGACGCATAGAAAAGGGATTCCTTTCCGTGGGCAAGGGAGCCGTCTCCGTTCCCGGGGTTCAGGACAGGGTTGCTGTGGATGAGCTTGAATTCCGATTCTGCACCGAATTTCTTCTGAAAGGCGAAAATATAAACCGGGAAGCCGTGCGCGCAGCCATAAGCGGTTTCGGTGACAGCCTAATCGTGGCCGGATTGCCCGGTTCGGTAAAGGTTCATATCCACACCAACGAACCCGGCACTGTAGAGAAAGTGGTTTCCGGATTCGCCGAGGTCGTCAAACGCAAGGTTGACGATATGCTGGTGCAGCACAAACGTCTTCTTGTTGAAGGACGCAAGGTCGGTGTGCTGACCGACAGCACCAGCGACATTCCTCTGGATATTCAGAATGAACTGGATATCCGCACGGTTCCTTTGCGCCTGTCCATTGATGATTGCGAGTATGTGGACAAGGTGACCATTTCACCTGAAGAATTTTACAGAAGACTCCCTGGTTCCAGAACGGCAAGAACTTCGCAGCCTTCACCCGGCGATCTGAAACGGGCTTATACCTCGGTGTGTTCAGACTATGAAGATGTAGTCTCGATCCATGTCGCGGGAGTGCTCAGCGGAACTTACCAGAATGCTCTGACCGTAAGCGGTGAACTTGATAACGTGACCGCTCTGGACGGCAGAATGGTTACCGTCGGACTCGGTCTGCCTGTTATTGAAGCAGCCAGGGCAGCCGGAAAAGGTGCTTCTGCTGCCGAGGTAAGGCGCGTGGCCGAGCGGGCCATTGAGAACGTTAAAATTTTTGTCACCATAGATACTCTGGACTACGTTGTCCGCGGCGGGCGGATGAGCAAGGGGCAGGGATTTCTGGCCAAGGCGCTCAATATCAAGCCCATTCTGCAGTTTGTAGATGAAGGCAAGCCCAAGGTTGTGGCCAAGTCTTTCGGCCGCAGGCGGCAGGAAGATTCTCTGCTCAGACTGGTTCGCGAAAATGCATATGGTCGCGGAAACCTGCGTTATGCCATCGCGCACGCGGATGCCTTAGGAACCGCTGAGCGTTTTGCCCGCATTCTCCATGACGAGTTCGGTGTTGCCCCGGAATACATTACCGAGGCCTCCCCCGTGCTTGGACTGCACAGTGGCCCCGGAGCCTGTGCTGTTGCTTTTCTGGTGGATGACTAGGATTGTTGAAATGGCATAGTGATTCCGCCAGCAGATCAGATTGTTTTTGTATAACGGGTTCGGTTTTTCCGAGCCCGTTTTTTTATTGTTTTGGGCTCAGGGTAGGGCGGATTCGGTTGTATCGTTGAGTTGGAAATGGATATATGACATTTTTTTTAAAAAATTTAAGAAAAATAAATGGCGATTTTCATGTTTTGAAAAGATAAATTCTCTTTTTTGTAGATTTGTTTCCCAAGATTAAATGTTGTCGCTTAAAATTGCATCGCTATGACAATCGTTGTCATTACTGTGTTTTCACACTCCGGTTGTTTTTGCTGTCTTTTGAGAATGTGTTTTCGTTTTGCAATATGGGGAAGTTATTTTTTTTATTATACATAAATGGAAAAAACCAATGGGTTCCTTGACTTTTTTCTGTTTTAAGCTATGAATATTTTTCACTCTTGAATTTTGGGCGTTTGGACCGGGAATATTAAAATGGCTGTCCGTTTATTAAAAAACGGCATTATTTTGATGAAACAGCGCGCTCTTAAATTGTAAACGGCACGGGAGGTCGGAGTTTAACATTATGGCCATGATCGAAATTAAGAATCTCCACAAGTGGTACGGGGAGTTCCATGTTCTCAAAGGCATAAACGACCATGTCGACAAGGGCGAGGTACTTGTTATCTGCGGGCCGAGCGGGTCGGGAAAGAGTACTTTCATCCGCTGTATCAACAGGCTTGAAGACTATCAGAAAGGGACAATCACCTTTGACGGAAAGGACATTCTTGACAAGAGTGTAAACATCAATGATCTGCGGGCCGAAATAGGAATAGTTTTTCAGCAGTTCAACCTTTATCCCCACCTTACCGTTCTTGATAACGTCACCCTGGCACCGCTCAAGGTGCGCAATGTGCCCAGGGGAGAGGCGGAAGAAACGGCCCTTTATCTTCTCGAAAGAGTGGGTATCCACGACCAGGCCCACAAGTATCCGGCCGAACTTTCCGGCGGGCAGCAGCAGCGTGTGGCCATCGCGCGGGCACTGGCCATGAAGCCTAAGGCCATGCTTTTTGATGAACCCACGTCCGCTCTCGATCCGGAAATGATCAACGAAGTTCTGAATGTTATGAAGGATCTTGCCCGCGAGGGCATGACCATGCTTTGTGTCACCCACGAAATGGGCTTTGCCCGCGAAGTGGCTGATCGGGTTATTTTCATGGATGGCGGGGAGGTCATTGAACAGGCTCCTCCGGAGCAGTTCTTCAAGAACCCCGGTCATGAAAGAACCAAGTTATTCTTGAAGGAAATCCTGTAGCCGGCTGAACGGCCGCCGATGGGATTGAGCTAACCCTAAATTGTCCGGGAGGACCTGATGAGAAGATTATCCATTGTTGTTGCCATGGTTCTGTCTCTGGCTCTTTGCGCTTCCGCCGCAATGGCCGACAAACTGCAGGAAGTGAAAGACCGCGGCGTCCTGATCTGCGGTGTTAAGGATGCTGTAGTTCCCTTCGGCTACATTGACGAAACTACCAAGAAACTTGTTGGGATGGATATCGACATCTGCAACTACATCGCAAATGAACTCGGCGTTAAGGCCGAATTCAAACCCGTAACTTCCGCAACCCGTATCCCCATGGTTGTCCAGGGTTCCATCGATCTGTCCGCAGCTACCATGACCCACAAGATCGCCCGTGATGACACCATCGACTTTTCCATCACCTACTTCATGGACGGCCAGAAGCTCCTGGTCAAGAAAGGTTCCGGCATCAAATCCGCCGCAGACCTGAAAGGAAAGAAAGTCGGTACCGCCAAAGGTTCCACTTCCGAACAGAACATCCTTGCTGCACAGCCTGACTGCAAGGTCCTTTCCTTTGAAGGATACCCCCAGGCTTTCCTCGCTCTGAAGCAGGGCAAGGTAAAGGCTGTCACCACCGACTCCACCATTCTCCTCGGTCTCAAGAATTCCGATCCCAATCCTGATAACTGGGAAATCGTAGGTGAGTTCATTTCTCCCGAACCTTACGGCATCGGCCTGCCTGAAAACGAATCCAACTTCCGCGATGCCGTGAACGTTGCTCTCATCAAAATGTGGAAGAGCGGCGAATACAAGAAAATATACGACAAGTGGTTCGGTCCCGACACCAAGTATTACCTGCCCCTTACCTGGGACATGGAAGTCTGGCCCTAAGCCGCTTTTTCGGTCTTGATCCTAAGATGAATAAAAAAGGGAGAGGCGGTTTTTTCACGCCTCTCCCTCAAAACAGCGGGTAGACGTTTTGAATTATCAGTTTGATTGGAACCTGGTTCTAAGCGGTAAATACGGCCAGTGGATTATTGACGGGATGGTTACCACCCTGCAGATCTCAGGGGTGTCCATAGTACTGACCCTGTTGCTGGGAACGGCTATTGCGGTAATGCGCATGTCCAAGTTCAAGCCGTTTGAGTGGTTCAGCTTCGCTTTTGTAGAGTTTTTCCGCAATACGCCTTTGCTCATTCAGATTTTTTTCTGGTATTTCGGCTCCTACGCAATACTTCCCGAAGCGGTCAACGAATGGCTTTATGACCATGATTTCGAGTTTGCCGCCGGTGTTATTTCGCTGACTGTATACACTGCCGCTTTCGTGGCCGAGGAAATCAGGGCCGGAATCTATTCCATTCCCAAGAATCAGCTTGAGGCTTCCCGTGCGACAGGGCTTTCGTTTCTGCAGTCCTACCGGTACGTTATTCTGCCGCAGGCATTCAGGATCATCATTCCGCCGCTTATTTCACAGTCGCTTAACCTGATCAAGAACTCTTCGCTGGTCATGACCATCGGTGTCATGGACCTGACTTACATGGCCCGCCAGATCGAATCCTATACTTTCCACGGGTTTGAGTCCTTCACAGTGGCGACGGTGATTTATCTGTGTATTTCCCTGATCGTGTCACTCATGATCAATATGTATAACAAGCATTTCCTTCTGCAAATTAAATACTAGGAGTGACCTCACGTGCAATGGGATGTAGTCTGGAACAACTTTGATTATTTTCTCTGGGGAGCATATCCCAACGGCCCGCTGGGCGGCCTGGCTGTCAGCATAATCCTGGCGCTGCTTGGAATTTTCGGCGCATTCTGGATAGGGCTTGCCGCAGGGTTGATGCGTCTTTCCCGCAACAAGCTCGTCAAGGCCGTGTCCGTTTTCTATATTGAGGTCATTCGCGGCATTCCGTTGCTGATGCTTATTTTCTGGTTCTATTTTCTCGCCCCGGTCCTTTTCGGTCAGCCGCTGCCGGAATTCAGCTGTGCACTGGTGGCGTTCATCGTTTTCACCGGCGCTTATATCGGTGAAATTGTCAAAGCCGGGGTTCAGGCCCTGCCCAGAGGGCAGATGGAAGCCGCCCGGGGTACCGGTCTTTCCCATTTTCAGGCCATGCGTTTTGTCATCCTGCCTCAGGCGCTCAGAAACATGATTCCATCTTTCGTGAACCAGTTTGTATCCCTTACCAAGGACACATCCCTGGCTTACATCATAGGCGTTAACGAATTGACCCGCACTGCAACGCAGGTCAACAACAGAACCCTTACCGCTCCGACAGAGATATTTTTAACAATCGCAATCCTTTACTTCATAGTCTGCTATGTGCTGACTTATATCAGCCGCAGGATGGAGGCTCATCTTGCCCGCTATCAGGCCAGGAACCGTTAGCACGGTTCTCCGGTCGGTACATGTTCCAGCTTACAAGGCCCCGGTTCTGCCGGGGCTTTCTTATGCATCATACTGAAAGTTTCTTTTGACCGAATTTTCTAATTAACATACTGTTTGTTTACTGGGAGATTTGCTTTTCTTTTCGGCAGTGTTTTTGTGGTACGGTGGCGGGTAGGCTCTTTATTCTCATGGCTACCTGATCTATCGAATTATGTTCATGAAACTGGCTTGCTGTTCGTACGTAAAACGTTCATCTTCGGCAGGAACGTTTTCTATGGGTAGCTGTTTTTTGTCCGTGAGTAGAGTCTGTTGGGCATAATAGTGAAAAAAATTGTCGGAAGTTACGGGGATCAACAAAATTAGCTCCGCAGAGCGGAATGCCGTGTTACATATTTTTTCTGCGGATTTCAGTGAGGTAGTCGGTCATGGAGAAAATTGAAAATCTGGCTGGTTATATTGACCACACGCTGCTTGATGTGTCAGCAGGTCATGCGGACATTGAGCGGCTTTGCAATGAGGCTTTGGAGTATGGGTTTGCATCCGTATGCGTTCATCCCTGTCACATTGTTCAGGCTGCCGGAATCCTGGAGGGTTCCAGCATCAAGGTCTGTTCCGTCATCGGCTTTCCGTGCGGTTCCAATATGCCGGATGTAAAGATGCTTGAAGCCATGCGCGCTGTAGCCAAGGGGGCTCAGGAGCTGGATATGGTGGTGAACATATCCGCGCTCAAGGCCGGTGACCGCAAGGCTTTCATGCAGGATATTTTCATGACCGTGGAGGGTGCCGGGGATGCTCCGGTCAAGGCCATAATCGAAACAGGACTTCTGGACGGCGAGGAGAAAAAGCTGGCCTGTGAACTGGCCGTGACAGCGGGAGCGTCATTTGTGAAAACGTGTACCGGTTTCGGCCCCGGCGGGGCCACTGTGGATGATATACGCCTGATGCGCTCAATTGTGGGAGATTCCATCGGGGTCAAGGCCAGCGGGGGAATCAGAACTTTCGAGCAGGCCTGTGAACTGTTGAATGCAGGAGCGAGCCGCCTTGGAACTTCGTCTTCTGTAAAAATTGTCGGGAGTTGATTTTTGTCCGCTAAAGTTGAACTGATCGCTGTGCGCAAGCCCGGCGACATTGAAAGAAAGTCGTTTGAGATTATTGATTCGGAAGTTCCGGAGCCTCGAAAATTTGATGGACTGCACTGGCAGATTGTCCGGCGCATGATCCATACCACAGCGGATTTTGAACTGATTGATCTGGTGAGATTTCATCCCTCAGCAGTGGAAAGCGGTCTGAATGCACTCCGCACCGGCTGTACCGTTGTTACCGACACGGAAATGGCCCGGTGCGGAATACCTTTGCGCCGGATGAATCCGCTCGGCTGTGAGGTCCGCTGTCTGATGAACGATCCGCAGGTTATTGCTGCTGCAAAGGCCGGGAATACCACGCGGGCGTATGCAGCCCTTGAAATGGCATCCTCAAGCCTCAAGCCGGCAGTACATGTAATCGGGAATGCGCCCACGGCTTTGTTGCGGCTGGTCGAAATGGTAAATGACGGCAGTATGGATGTTCCGGCTCTGGTCGTTGGTATGCCGGTCGGCTTTGTCAATGCAGCCGAGTCCAAGGCCTTGCTTATGGAACACGCGGAAATTCCTTATATTTCAATAGAAGGTCGCAAGGGAGGATCGGCCCTTGCCGCTTGTGTTGTAAATGCGTTGGCCGAAGCTGTTCTTGCGGAAAAAGGACTTTCTTCGGAATTGTAGATTTTGCTTATCTGTCAGTGAATTAATTTTGTGAAATTTTCCGATGTAACTTCCTATAATTGTTTTAATGTTGTAGGCTGCAGCTGTTGGATATGAATATCATGCTCATACCTGTTTTTTATGACTTACCTGCAACGGAATTGTATATGGTGCGCTGAAATATGTCGGAACCCAGGGAAACCCCTAAACGGTCATTTTTTTTCTTTAGAAAAGGTGAAAGGTCTATCTCCAGGGATCTTTCAGCGTGTCTGGTCTTTGCGCTCGCCATTATAATAGGGCTTGTGACTGCCTATGAATATATGGGTCGTTCCAAGATGCTCCGCAGGGAATTCGAAGAAAAAGCGGATAACTATATCGATCAGCTCTCCAAGTCCGTTACATTCCCGATCTGGAATTTTGATATGGGATCGGTCAAGCATGTTTGCAGTGCCTACACTCAAAACGACCTCTTTTCCAAGCTGCTGATTACCGATGTAAACGGCGACCCCCTTTTTACTTTTGTCCGTCCCGGAGAAGAGGACGAAAATCCCATCGTCCGCACCCGCGACCTTTATATCGACAAGGAAAAGATCGGCCATATCAGGCTGGAGCTTTCAAGCAGGGCGTATATCCGCAATCTAGACTGGATTCTGTTTGTGTCCAGTCTTACGTTTCTTACCTCGGTTGCCGTAATTTATGTGATTACAGGATTCCTTCTGGACTATTTTATCCGAAATCCCCTGGCCAGATTGCGCAAGGGGATGGATAAGGTCGCCATGGGGGATTTTTCATATCGATTTGAGGAATTTCAGTATATTGAGCTTCTTGAAATCGGGGCCCGGTTCAACCGTATGACCGAGGAAATTGCCAGCCGTGAAAGCAGGCTGGAAGAAGTCAACAAGGCTCTGCAGGCAGAAATTGAAAAGCGTGAAAAGGCTGCCAAGTCCCTTGCCAAGAGCGAGAAGCGGTACAGGGCACTGGTGGAAACAACGCCGGAAGGTTTCTTCATGATTGACGGCACGCAGGTGCTGCTTGATGTCAACCCCGCTTTCTGCAGACTGCTCGGCCGGACAAGGGAGGAACTGCTCGGCCGGACCGTCTCCGATGTTCTGGGAGATTATGCCGAAGAACGTTTTGCAGATCGGAACCGGGACGAGTACCGCTTTGAACTCAGTTTTACAAACATGGACGGGCGTGATGTGGATATCTATGTCAATGCCACCCATCTTTATGATGACGATCAGGTCAAGCTTACTTTTGCTTTCATTACCGATATTTCCACCTACAAGCTTATGGAAAAGGCCCTGCGGGCCTCGGAAGAGGAATACAGGACTATAGCTGAGTACACATTTGACTGGGAAATGTGGATTGCCCCGAGCGGAGCCATAAAATACGTAAGCCCTTCCTGTGAGCGTATTTCCGGTTATCCAAAAGCATATTTCATGGAAGGCCCCATGCGGGTTGAAAACATCCTGCACAAGAATGATCGGGAATATTGGCAGGCGGCCATGAACGGCCAGTTCCTCTCTCCCGATGGAACGGATATGCGTCTTTTTCGGCGTGACGGTCTTTTGCGCTGGGTTTCCCTGACCGGGCATCAGGTTATGTCCGACAGTGGAACTTCCTTGGGACTCCGCGTTTCCCTGCGGGATATAACCAAGCGCAAGTTCATGGAAAAGCAGTTGCAGTATGAGGCGCTGCATGATCCTTTGACCGGTCTTGCCAACAGAACCTTGTGCTGTGACAGGATTCTGCAGGCGGTGGAACGTTCCAGAAGACGTGAAAATTACTATTATGCAGTGATCTTCATGGATCTGGACCGGTTCAAGATCATCAACGACAGCCTCGGACACAACATAGGCGACAAACTGCTGGTTGAGGTCTCCAAGCGGCTGCTGCAGTCAATCCGGGAACTGGATACGGTATCAAGGTTCGGAGGCGATGAGTTCATCGTTGTGCTTGAAGAGCTTGCGTCCCCCCGTGAGGGTATCCGTATTGTGCGCAGGATAAGGGAGAACCTCAATGTTGCGCTTAGCATAGAGGGCCATAAAATAAACGTAGCTGCCAGTTACGGCGTGCTGCTGAGCCCGACCGAATACGATAAGCCGGAAGAGATAATCCAGAATGCCAACGTGGCAATGCATCAGGCCAAGGAATCGGGAAGGGACCGCATCAAGGTCTTCAACCGGCGCATGCTGGATCAGGCCGTTCTTGCCATGCAGCTTGAGAGCGACCTGCGTTCGGCTATCGGCGGCAATGAATTTTATCTGGATTATCAGCCTATTTATTCCATAAAGACCGGCAGAGTGGCCGGGTTCGAGGCTCTTATCCGTTGGAATCATCCGCAGCGCGGGCTGGTTATGCCCGGCGAGTTCATTCCCATGGCTGAGGAGTCGGGATTTATTTTCGAACTCGGAAACTGGGTGATTACCGAAGCCTGCCGTAGAATGAAGAGCTGGGTCAGCAATTACGAGTCCGCAGCGAACATGATGATGTCCATCAATATATCGGGAAGGCAGTTTTCACAGCTTTCTCTGGTAGACAATATACTTTCAAACCTGAGCGAGTTTGATCTTCCCGCGCACAATCTCAAGGTGGAAATAACCGAAACAGCAATAATGGAGAGGGCCAAGCAGGCAGTTGAGATGCTCAACCGCCTCAAGAATGCCGGGGTGCTCGTTTCCATTGATGATTTCGGGACCGGATATTCGTCCATGAGCAATCTGCAGGAATTCCCGCTGGACCAGCTCAAGATAGATCTGAGCTTTGTCCGTAAGATGCTTGATTCTGCAGAGAATACGGAAATAGTGAAGGCCATTGTCAACCTTGCCCATAACCTCGGATTGAACGTGGTGGCGGAAGGTGTAGAGACCGAAAGTCAGGAAGAAATGCTCCGGTCCTTCGGCTGTGAGTTCGGCCAGGGCTATCTTTTTTCCAAACCGATCAGCGTCAAGGAAGCGGAAGCGTTTTTAAATGGTGATATCAAGTTTGGCAACGAAACTGTTTGAGCGGAAAAGAATCTTCATTCTCCGTTTGTTGACTGGACGCCCGGTCGGGATTCAGTTGCTTGATGATGTTCGCGAAATAAAGCATGTACGGATGCATTTTTACGTATAATACAGAGAGTCCCTATGGGGACTCTTTTTTTTGGAATATATTTGAGTCATCCGTTTATATTGATGTATGGGGACCACATTGTACATGAAACTTGAAGCAAAGCATATTCATGTCAATTAAGTCCGACTTGTTTTATAATATTAAAATAAAAGTTTCGATTCCTGTTGCATGTACTGTATTGCCATGCTAGGGCCGAATTTACACCTTGTTAACTTTTCAAGTATTTCAGGGTGGTTTGTTGGAGGACGTCAGTTTTTCACTGGAGAGGAAAAACCGGCGGATTCAGTAACTTCAATCTGGATCAGATTATGAGTGTTAAACGCAAGGGAAAAAGCACGGTTACGATTTTTCCGGATTGGTGCAAGGGCTGCGGCATATGCGTTGCCTTCTGTCCGGGTAAGGTCATGGAATTGAGCGACCAGGGCAAGGCCGAGGTGGTCAGAGAGGAGGAGTGCATAAACTGCGGCTTCTGTGAACTGCACTGTCCGGACTTCGCCATAATGGTCAGCCCCAAGGTTGATGACGAAATTCCCGCAGTGTGCAGGGCTGTTTTTGAAAAAACAGTCCGTAAGGCCGAGTCCGAAGCGGAAAGCGGCGCTGCGGAAACCAAGAGTTCCGGCTCGGAAAAGGGATAAGGTGAACTTCCATGGCCAGACCAAAGAAAGTAAAAAACAAGGAAATTTTTGCACTGGGCAACGAGGCCGTTGTTGAAGGTGCGCTTTTGGCCGGATGTACTTTTTATTCCGGCTATCCGATTACCCCTTCTTCGGAAATTATGGAAATCATGGCTCAACGGCTACCCTTTATTCCCAACGGAACTTTTATCCAGATGGAGGATGAAATAGGTGGGTTGGGAGCTGTTATCGGCGGTTCTCTCGCCGGCAGAAAGGCCATGACCGCCACATCCGGGCCTGGATTTTCGCTGATGCAGGAGCACCTCGGGTACGCATGTATTACCGAAACTCCGCTGGTAATCGTCAACGTTATGCGCGGAGGACCGAGTACCGGACTGCCCACATCTCCTGCACAGGGCGACGTGCAGCAGGCACGGTGGGGAACCCACGGGGATCATTCCATAATAGTCCTTTCCGCATCGAATGTTCAAGAATGTCTGGATATGACCATCGAGGCGTTCAACCTTGCGGAAAAGTATCGCAGCCCGGTTATCCTGCTTATTGACGAGATTACCGCCCACACCCGTGAGAAGATCATCATCCCCAATGATGATGAATACGAGGTCTTCAACCGTATTGTTCCCACCATGCCGCCGGAATGGTACAAGCCGTACGAAGAAACAGTTCGCGGTGTACCGCCCATGCCTGCCATCGGTTCGGGATACCGTTTTCACGTTACCGGGCTCACCCATGACGTGAACGGCTTTCCCACTTCCAGACCGGACGAGGTGCGCGATCTTAACGAACGTCTGTTCCGCAAGATTGATCAGTTTCTGCACGATGTGCAGATTGTGGACGAAGTTGAAACAGATGATTGCGATGTCTGCGTTATCGCGTACGGAACAGTGGCCCGTTCGGCCGAGCTTGCCGTGAGACAGGCCAGGGAACTCGGCGTCAGGGCCGGGTTGCTGAAACTGTCCACCCTGTTCCCGTATCCGCGCAAGGCCACGGAAAAGATTATGGCCAGAGCCAAAACCATTGTTGTGCCGGAAATGAACATGGGGCAGATCTCCAGAGAGGTCAAAAGGGTCAACAACGGTCAGGTGAGCGTTCGGACCATCAACAAGGTTGACGGGCAGATAATCACTCCTGCTGAAATCCTCAAAGTCTTAACACGGGTGTAGCCATGGCTGATATGAAAGGAACACAACTCATTCATGAATATCTGCGGCATAACAAAAAGTTTCCGCATGTTTTCTGCGCCGGTTGCGGACACGGCATTGTTCTCGGTTCACTGATCCGCTCCATCCACGGTCTGGGGCTTTCCAAGGACGAGGTCTGCGTGGTGGCAGGCATCGGCTGCTCCGGCAGATTGGCCGCCTATGTGGATTTCAATACCGTGCATACAACTCACGGGCGCGCACTGACCTTTGCCACCGGCATCAAGATGGCCAGGCCCAACATGCATGTCATTGTTGTCATGGGGGATGGAGACTCCATGGCCATCGGCGGCAACCATCTGATCCATGCAGCCCGCAGAAACATCGGCGTTACAGCCCTTATTCTGAACAACAACATTTACGGCATGACCGGCGGGCAGTGTTCGCCTACCACCCCGGGCGGGGCTTTTTCCATGACTACCCCGATGGGGCAGATGGAGCAGAGTTTCGACTGTGTTGAACTCATGAAAGCTGCCAAGGCCAATTATGTTGCCCGCGGATCGGTATTCCATGTTCAGAAACTGGACAAGCTGATCATGGAAGGTATCAGCAATCCCGGTTTCGGTGTGGTGGAAATTCTGACTCCCTGTCATACTCAGTACGGGCGCAAGAACAAATTCAAGAGTCCTGTGGAAATGTTTCAGATGCTCAAGAAAACAGTAATTCCCATTGAACGTTACGAATCACTGAGTGAGGAGGAAAAGGCCAAGTTTGTGCCCTCCGGAGTATTTGTACAGAAGGATACGCCGGCCCTTGAAGAGAAATATTATGAAATGGCCGCACACTGCCAGGGAGGTGCATAATGGCCGACATGCCCCTCAATCGTTTTGAAATTAGGCTTTCCGGGCTTGGCGGGCAGGGGATTCTGACTCTGGGCAAGGTTATGGGGTCCGGGCTTTCCCTCGGGCACAGCTATTTCGTTACCCAGACACAGAGCTACGGACCTGAGGCTCGCGGCGGTGCCAGCCGGTCCGACCTCGTGGTCAGTTCCAGCGTAATAAGCTACCCCAAAGCCGAGTCACTCGATCTGCTCATTGCGTTGAGTCAGGAAGCGTGCAACATGTATTACCGCAACCTGAAGCCGGGCGGACTGCTGATGATCGAGACCGATCTTGTCAAACAGCCGCCGGTCAACCAGTATATCGGGTTGCCCTTTACCCATCTGGCCAAGGAAAAAATCGGACTGGTACAGGCCATGAACACAATTGTGCTCGGTGCCGCTACCTATCTGCTCCCCTTTGCCCAGCAAAGGGTAATGCGTAAGAATCTGGAAGAAATCCTCCCGGCCAAGATCAGGGAAATCAACGTCAAGGCGTTCAATCTCGGATTCCGCGAAGCAAAGAAAAGCTTCGGCGATCCCGATGAACTCTGGCGTTCCAATGCCATTATCGCTACGGATGAAGATGAGGATTACGATTCCATTTAGCCCGTATAGTTAGTGATTAGTAGGACCGCCGGTAGACAAAAAAGTAAAGACCGCAATATGTTGCATATTGCGGTCTTGTTTATTCAGTCACGTATCCGGGGATCAACCGGCACATGTTTTCAGGAACATTTTGTGACGTTCGGCGTAGGGTGGATACTTGAAGAAGGCCGATCCGGAGACGAGGACGTCTGCGCCTGCTTCGACCAGTTCGCGGCAGTTTTCCATGGTCACTCCGCCGTCAAGCTGGATGAGGGTGTCGGCTCCCATGCCGTCTATCATTTCCCGCAGGTCGCGGACCTTCTGGGTGCAGAAGGGGATGTACTTCTGACCGCCGAATCCGGGGTTCACGGACATGATCAGGACCATGTAGAGTTGCGGGACGAGGTATTTGATGGATTCAAGGGGCGTTGCCGGGTTGAGCGCGACAGCCGGCTTGATTCCTTTTTCGGCGATTGCGGCCACGGCTCTTTCCAGATGCACGGTGGATTCCGCGTGGATGCAGAGCAGGTCTGCCCCGGCATCGGCGAATTCATCTATGTAGCGCTCCGGCTGTTCGATCATCAGGTGACAGTCGAAGAACAGGCCGCACTCCTTGCGCATGGATTTGATTACCGGAGGACCGAAGGTGATGTTGGGAACGAACCTGCCGTCCATGACATCAAGGTGTGCCCATTTGAGTCCAGCTTCTTCCAGTGCCTTGAGTTCGTTGGCAAGTCTGCTGAAGTCGCAGGAGAGCAGGGACGGGGATATTATTACTTCACGTTCAGACATTATTCATCCTCCTTTTCGCCGGACATATCGAAATCGACTTTGATCTTGAACAGCTTGCTGGCAGGAAGGTAGAGAATGCGGACTCCGGTTTTCTCGGTGATTTCTGCAAGTGTCGCCGTTACGGTTTCCTTGTCCGGCCCGATGAAGGTGAACCAGATATTGAATTCGTTTTCGCGCAGATAGTTGTGGGTAACTCCGTGATGGCTGTTAACTTCGGCAACGAATTCATCCATCTTGTCTTCTGGAACGCTGGCTGCACAAAGGGTGGAATGCCAGCCCAGTTCACGGGAGCCGAAGTTGGCACCGATGCGGCGGATGACACCCTGTTCGCGCAGGGTGTTGACCCTTGCAAGGGCTTCATCTCCGGATATGCCCACCTGCTGTCCTATTTCATCATAGGGCCGGGAAACTATGGGGAAGCCGGACTGGATTATGCCCAGAATGTCTTTGTCTACTGCATCCATCTACTTATCCTTCTTTCCTTTTTTCTTCGGCTCGTAGGAACACAGAGGTTCGGGACCGAGGTAGCTGCCTTCCATGGTGGCGGCACGGGCGCGGCAGCCTCCGCAAACCTTTTCGTATTCGCAGTGGCCGCATTTTCCGTCATAGGTTTCGGGATTGCGCAGGTTGAGGAACTGAGGGGATTTGGCCCATATTTCCGGGAACGGGATTTCGCGGACGTTCCCGCAGTCCAGTTCCAGATAGCCGCAGGGCTGCACCTGTCCGCGATGGGAGATGAAGCAGAAGCCTACTCCTCCAAGGCATCCGCGGCTTACTGCGTCGAGCCCGAAGTTTTCGAAGTTGACCGGTATTCCCTCTTCCTTGGCGCGCTGGCGCAGGATGCGGTGATAGTGCGGGGCGCAGGTGGCCTTGAGTTGCATGTCGGTGGTCTTCTGAAAATCGTAGAACCAGTTGAGCACTTCTTCATATTCATCGGCAGAAATGATTTCCGCGCCGAGTTCGGCCGCGCGCCCGGTGGGAACCAGCAGGAAGATGTGCCAGGCCGACGCGCCCAGATCCTTGGCCAGGTGAAAGATGTCCTTGAACATATGCAGGTTGTTGCGGGTCACCGTGGTGTTGATCTGGAATTCAATGCCGGCATCCTTGAGGTATTGAATACCCTGCATGGCTTTATCGAAAGCGCCTTTTTCCCCACGGAATTCATCGTGGTATTTCGCTTCGGCGGCATCAATGGAAATGGAGCAGCGTTCGATGCCTACTTCCTTGAGCTGTACCGAGTTTTCGGCAGTAAGCAGGGTCCCGTTGGGGGCCATTACGCAGCGCAGTCCTTTTCCCTTGGCGTATTCCACCAGTTCGAAAACATCGTGGCGCAGCAGAGGCTCACCGCCGGTGAAGATGATGATGGGATTACCGGTTTCGGGAAAGGTGTCGATGAGCGCCTTGGCTTCGGCTGTGGAAAGCTCTCCGGAATACGGTTCCGGGTGTGCCTCGGCACGGCAGTGCTTGCAGGCGAGGTTACAGGAACGGGTTATTTCCCAGGCTATGAGGCGCAGGGGGGGGGAGCCATCGGCGTTTTTGCCGGGCAGGGGATTTACTCCGGGATGTCCACCCGGATGTCCACCGGGGTGCCCCTGTTTTCCGGGATGTCCGCCCGGATGTCCGCCGGGATGTCCGCCGGGATGTCCGCCCGGATGTGTCATTTTTTTATCGCTCATTATCGGTTACCCATGCGTTTGAGTACGTCTTCAGTGAAATAGGTCAGGATTATGTCCGCTCCGGCGCGTTTGATGCCGATAAGGGATTCCATGACCACTGCTTCTTCGTCAATCCAGCCGTTCAGGGCTGCGGCCTTGATCAGGGAATATTCTCCGCTGACCTGATAAGCGGCAACCGGAACGTCGAAGTTGTCCCGGACCTGACGGATGATGTCCTGATAAGGACCGGCAGGTTTCACGATAAGGATGTCCGCTCCTTCCATCACGTCGGCAGCAGCTTCTCTCAGTCCTTCGCGCCCGTTGGCCGGGTCCATCTGATACGTCTTGCGGTCTCCGAACTGCGGTGCGCTTTCAGCTGCATCGCGGAACGGTCCGTAGTAGGCGGAAGCGTATTTGACGGCGTAGGACATCAGCGGGAGGTCTTCGTAGCCGTTATTGTCAAGGGCATCGCGAATGGCGGCAACACGTCCGTCCATCATGTCGGAAGGTGCAACCATGTCCGCCCCGGCCTTCGCATGGGAAAGAGCTGTCTGGGCCAGCAGTTCCAGGGTCGGGTCATTGAGGACTATGCCGTCCTTGATGAGTCCGCAGTGACCGTGCGAGGTGTATTCGCACAGGCATACATCGGTACAGACCAGCAGGTCCGGCCAGCGGTCCTTGATCATGCTTATTGCCTGCTGAACTATTCCCGTTTCGGCGTATGCCTGAGTGCCTACGGGGTCCTTTTCCGCAGGAATGCCGAAAAGGATGAGGCTCTTCAGGCCGTTGGCAACTGCTTCGCCGACTGTTTTTTCAAGCTGTTTCAGGCTCAGCTGGAACTGGCCCGGCATTGATGAAATAGGACTCTTGAAGTCCTGATCATCGGTTTCCACTACGAAGTAGGGCATCATCAGGTCTGCAGGAGAAAGGGAAGTTTCCCGTACCATGTCGCGAATGACCGGGGTGCGCCTGAGTCTGCGTCCCCTGTGGAAGTCAAATATCATTTTCAGCCTTCCTTATACTTGTGTTGGCCGCATGCATGCCCGTTTTACGGGTGTGCGGCGATCTTGTTTTTATTAATGGTCCGTCTGCCGTTGGTCGGCAGAGTGTACCGACGGAAATTGTCTCCGTATGGATTCTTCCCGGCATTTTTGCGCGGATCGAATCCCGTGTAAACAACAAATCCCGGCGGACCTTAGTAAGCCCGCCGGGATGGTATATTTATCGTCGACATTAACCGAGATTTTGTAATTGAATGCCTCCGGCGGCCTCGCGGGGCGCCCTGCCGGGGGCCTCAAACCCTTTTACAAAAGGGTTTAAGAATCCCAAAACCTTTTAATTAGGCTACGCCGTGCCTGTCGCTTAGCGATTAGGGATTCCAAAGGGGCTTAGCCATCTCTGCTCTCCATATCCCTAAGACTCAAATCGCGCTTCTCGCCTAAGGGCTAATGGGCCTTTGGCCGCCAGCGGCGAAATCAAATTATTCAAAAGCGCGAAGCGCATCAAAGCTATAAAACTGCGATTTATAAAGCCGGCAGTCTAGTCCTTCTTGATCTCTTCGTCAGTGAGATAGCAGGCCGGGTCCTGAGCCCAGATATCATCATAGTAGGCTTCAGCGCGGGCGCGGAAGTTACCTCCACAGATTTTCAGGTAGCGACAGGAGGCGCAGCGTCCGCCCACGTGGGCCTTTTTATCTTTAAGCTTGTGCAGCAGTTCGATATTTTCATCGGTCCAGATTTCGGAGAAGGGTCTTTCGAGAACATTGCCGAAGGTGTGGTTGCGCCAGAATTGGTCGGCGTGGACCTGACCGTCCCAGGAGATGCAGCCGATTCCGCGTCCGGAGTTGTTGCCTTCGTTGAACTGCAGCAGCTTGAGGACTTCTTCCGCACGTGCGGGGTCTTCCTTGAGCAGACGCAGGTAAACGTAGGGTCCGTCCGCATGGTTGTCCACGGTGAGGATTTCCTTGGGGTTTCCTTCATCATGAAGCTTTCTGGTCTCGTCCATGATCAGGTCGAGGAGCTGACGGGTTTCTGCATGGTCAAGGTCTTCCTTGATCAGTTCGGAACCGCGACCGGAGTATACCAGATGGTAAAAGCAGGCTCTGGGAACTTCGAGGTCCTTGAGAATACGGAAAATTGTCGGAACTTCGGTCCAGTTGCGTTTGTTGATGGTGAAACGCAGACCGACTTTGAGTCCTTCAGCTTTACAGTTTTCAACACCCTGGAGGGCTTTCTTGTAGGAACCGGGAACGCCGCGGAATTTGTCGTGGGTTTCTTCCCCGCCGTCAAGGGAGATACCTACGTAGGAAAGACCTACGCCTTTGAGTTCGCGGGCTTTCTCCTTGGTGATTAGTGTTCCGTTGGTGGAAATAACCGCACGCATGCCTTTGCTTGTGGCGTAGCTGGCCAGTTCGACCAGATCTTTGCGAACCAGGGGTTCTCCACCGGAAAAAAGCATTACGGGTGCACCGAATGCGGAGAGATCATCTATGATTTCTTTTGCCTGTGACGTGGAAATTTCGTCTTGACCGTCAGGGTCGACAGCCTGAGCGTAACAGTGAACACACTTGAGGTTGCAGCGTCTGGTCATGTTCCAGACGACAACAGGCTTTTTATCTTTGGAAAACTGCAGAAGGTGAGAAGGCAGTTTGCCGGAATCACGTCCGTAGCGCAGTGCGTCGGAAGATTCTACTGCTCCACAGTATAATTTTGAAATACCA
Source organism: Maridesulfovibrio sp. (assembly GCF_963677005.1). Taxonomy (NCBI): domain Bacteria; kingdom Pseudomonadati; phylum Thermodesulfobacteriota; class Desulfovibrionia; order Desulfovibrionales; family Desulfovibrionaceae; genus Maridesulfovibrio; species Maridesulfovibrio sp. The sequence continues at coordinate 343,687 of NZ_OY781616.1, forward strand.
ATCATTTAATAAAGTCCTCCCTAGCTGCAAAATTGCGCCAGGCTGTCGGTTTGAAGCGATGTGTTCCCTGATGAGTAAAAGCGATAATAATTACTGTTTGGCTTTAGTCAAGCGGAAAACAATCGGGTATGCGTAACAGAATGCGAAATTTGGAGTAACATAAATGTGAGCAGGGGAAAAGGGCAAAGTGAGCGTAAGTTGGTGTTGATATAATGTGTCGGAATTTAAGGGATAAGTGTTGAAATTATACACAAATTAGAGTGGGCTGGAACTGTAAAAACCTCCCGGTTGGGTTGGTCATTGTTTATGGAAGCTGACAGGATTTCAGTGCAAACCGTCGCTGTGTCGATCTGCTCTCGTGGAAAGGGAGCAGGAAAGGAGTTCAAGCTGAAGGCCTGCCCGTGCATGTTTTAAATATGTGCACGGGCAGGCTCCCTTACTTATTGCGTGTCTGTTACGGGATTATGGAGACCTGGACCCTGCGGTTGAGAAGTTTATTGTATTTTGTAGTGTTGGGTACCAATGGTTGCGATTCTCCGAATCCGGTTGTCCCTATGCGCTGCGGGGGAATTGGAAAGTTCTGGGTCAGGTATTGTTTTACGGCCTCGGCGCGTTCCTTGCTGAGTTTCAGGTTGTATTCCGGCGAGGCATCGGAGTCGGTGTGACCGGCTATGAGTATGCGCTTGTTCTTGAGGTTGTTGCTTATAAGCGCCTTGCCCAGTTCATTCAACAACGGATATGAGTCCTGATTGATCACGGATGAATCACTGTCGAACTGCACGGCAAGGTTTATCGATTTGGGTTTTGGTTTTGCGGTCTGGTCCGGAGTCTTCGCCGGAGTAGGAGTTTTTACCGTGGCCGGAGCTTCGGCCGGTTGTATCGAGTCCTCCGGCTGTATACCTGCTGCCGGAGGGGCCATTTCAACCATGTTCGGCTTGAGCCCGGCGATCATGCCCTTGCTGTTTTTTTCATATCTTGCCCAGGATGTGAGCGGAACGGCCATGTCCGTGGCAATGGCCTGTACTATCTTGTAGAATGCTGAATCAGGCATGCGGTGTTCGCGTTTGACGATGATGAAATCGTCATCCATTTTCTTTTCCACCCGGCCTGACTGTTCGAAAGAGCAGAGCATCTGTCCACGCTTTGTCTCATAGATTTTCACCTGCAGGGTCATGGCGGAATCGTCCATTGTGTGCCCCAGATACAGGTAGGGAACGAAGCCGACTACAAGCAGGTCGTATCCTCGTGATCTGGCGGTAAAAAGTGCTTCTTCAAGTCCCCGGTAGTGCAGGCTTTCATCATAAACCATGGAAGGGAATATCTGCAGGCCGGTCCAGTTCTGCCAGACACCTTTGGCAATCTGCCTGCCCCAGTCGCTGGATTTGTACATGGTCTGGGTTACGTGAAAGGGATAAAACAAGGCTGATAGCGGTCCGTAGTGCGGTTTTTCCGGCCTGGAGTAGACCATCAACTGGGAAAGCTGCACATCCGAGTCCTCGTAATAGATGGACTGGGTGGAAATCTGCGGTTCGAAATGCGTGCAGGCCGATAACATAAGTATGACTACGAGCAGAATTTTTTTCATGTCTTTAACCGTCTGGCGGATTTGATTCATTGGTGTCCGAAAATTGACCATACTACAGGTGTCAACTTTATTGCAATAACCGTTCCGTTGTTCTGGAATAAAAATATGAAAGGGCGGCTTTCCGTATGAAAAGCCGCCCTTGTTTATTGTATGATTTTAGTGGGAGAGGGTGCATCCTGCATGGATTTCAGAATCTGGTCCCGGGATTGAATCAGGCTTTCCCTCAGTTCCATTTTGCGTTGCACCGACAGTGTTTTGAATTTCGGCTGGCGGGTAAGTTCGGTAAGCTGGGACATTTCGTATTTGATTCGTTCCACCCTGCCGAGCATATCGCTTTGCGGGGAGCAGGTCTGGGCACAGGCATCGGCAAGATCGGAAATCTCCCCGGCCATGGCCCGAAAACTTCTGGGAGTGATCTCCTTGGCGATCCTGATGCGTCGCCTGATATTTGAAACTATCCCGTTCATCCATCCGAACATGCTGGTCCCCGCGAAACTCGTTAAATTGTTGGCTGGTTGAAATTCATATAAAATCCCAGAATGACCAATAATAGCACAATAGGCATCACCATTGAAAGAACAACTCGCAGGTATGAAGTTTTATGAATGTTTTTGTAGGCTATTATTGATATGGCCGCGCTTGCCACGGCGCCGATCATATTTCCGGCTATGGGGATAACGCAGAAAATTATCGGAGCGTATGAATAGGTGGTGGCCCGGAATGTTGCCTGGTAGCCTCTTTCTCCCGCTCCGAAGATCATCAGCATAACATGCGTGAAGCCTATGAGAGGGAAGCTCAGCGCGGCCAGCATCAGCGGATAGAGCAGCAGTGAGAACAGGGCCGAAGCAGTACCGTCTCTCAGGGATTCGGCAATGACCGAATCGCCGACCATCCGGCTCACATCGGATGTCACGGCGGAGTCAACCCCGGCGGTGGCCCAGATGAAATTGCATATTTCCTGAAATTCCGCCAGCAGGATGAAAAAGATAAGCGGCTTGATGAAACCGGTCAATTCCATATCCGTGAAGAAACTTGCCGGAGAGAGCAGAATTTTTTTTATGGTCAGAAATATACCGGGGAAAAATCCGTACGTTTCAAGATGTTCAAAGGGAACTTCGGTTCCCTTGGGCGTGGAACCGGGTGCTTTTTCTTCTGCGGCACCGTTTTCCGGGCTCATGGAGTCAAGCTTTTGCCAGATATCCGCTTTCTCATCATTCTGAAGGTTTTCAGCGCCTATGCTCCGGGACTGGGACGGTTCCACCCTGTCTTCTGTTTCGGTATAAGGTGTTTCAGTTTCGTCCGGTGTCGTTGAGTACTCCGCGTCATACTGCTGTTCGGAACTGTCCGCAGGGGAGGTGTACTGCTCTTCCCTGTACGCATCCTGCGCATATGTGTTCTCATGAACTTCATCTTCAGTAGTGTAGGGGGAGTTTTCGATATCTCCTGCTGAACTGTCGTCAGCGGGGTGAAGTTCCCGGAACTGGAATTTTATTCCACACTTCGGACAGGTTGCCAACTGGGCGTTTGCGGGTATTTTTTCCTCTGGAATTTCACTGCTGAAATTACATTCGGGACAGGTAACTTTCATATTTGATCCTTGGAAATTGTTGTCTGAATATTTTGGTCAGACCTAATAAATTTTACACTGTTAGGCAATGCCAATTCACGGTGTCGGTTATTACAAATTAAATTCCGGAAGAATTACGGCGGGAAAGAATTCCAATCCGTCAGGATACAGAACAGAGCAATCCACATGCGGAAGCTCCGTCCCGAGACGATGGCTGAACTCTCCTTCTGCGGCCCTGTTGAATGAGTTCAGTTTGGCCTCGATTTTTTTCCTGCTTTTCAGCAGATGTGTCAGATGGCGGAGCGGTGTTCCCGGCAGTATACCGGAAGGTCCGTTTATTCCTTCTATGCGCTCATGAATCCGATTTATGAATTTCAATTTGCCCGTGTTACGGAAAAAACGCAATTGCAGGTCCGGCCATAATCCGTATCCGGCCCGGCAGTTGTTTTTGTCCGGATAAAGGGTCAGACGGGGAAGAAACCATCCTTCGCAGCCTTCAATTGCGGTTGCCTTGCGCAGGTTTTCCCATTCCCGGCTGTCCAGCCGCTCGTCCGCATCAAGATATATGATCCAGTCTCCTGTGCAGTGTTCAAGCATGCGATTGCGCTGCGCACCGAAATTATCCGCCAGACAATGGCAGTAACCGGTTACCGGTACATGCGGGTGTCTTAGTTCCGGAGGGTGTGCGCCTTCGGGTAAATCCCAGACCAGGATGATTTCGTCCAGCCATTCCGGAAAGGATTTAATGAATGAATCAAGGTCCGGTTCATCCGGGCTGAGGATGGCGGCTGCGGAAATGGAAGGGGCTGTCGGTTTTTCCGGGAGCGGGACTGTACGCAGCCCGGAGAAAATTCGTTGCAGGGAGCGCATTGTTTCGCGTGCATGGCCTTGAAGTTCCGGGTTCAGAACCAGATGGGAGTTTTCAGCTGTGTATCCGTTTTGGAGCAGCAGCAAAAGCATGGCCCAGATTGATAAGTCCGTCAGCAGCCGGACATTACTCCGTGCGGAAAACAAATCAGGAAGGTTCTGCCTCATTTTCCGCACGTGGTCGGGAAAGGTGTCGCAGATTATCAATTCCAGATCATCCGGTTTACTCTCTGCCAGAATCTGTGCCATGTCTCCGGCGCCAAGGCCGAACAGGACAACAGCTTTTGCCCCGCGTTTTTCCGCATAATTCAGGTGACGTGCCGCCGTGCTTTCCGCCTTTTTCTGACGTGTAAACGATTCGACCTCGTCCTGCCCTCCGAGTTTGAACGCCAGCACTTGTTCCGAGTATATTTCAAAAGGGTGGGTCATATCGCACTCCGGGACTGTCCGGCTCTGCCGTCGGCCTCTTTGCGGCTCAGCAGTTCATGGTAGATTTCTCCCAGCCTGCGGGCGATATCCTGCGCCCGGAACAGGCGTGCTGCCTTTGCGCGGGCCTGTTCGCCCATGGAGTGCGCTTCTTCCGGGTGCGTGAGCAGAAAATGCACTGCCTGACCATATTCCCGAGTGTTCCGTGCGATTATGCCTGTTTTGCCGTCATCCACCAGTTCAAGCTGGGCGTTGTCCCTTAGTCCCGCGCTTGGGTGGGTTATGACCGGGAGCCCTGCCGCCATTGCCTCCGCAATGACCAGACCGAAGGATTCCCCGGTATCATTGGCATGGGCCAGAAAGCTTATTGAGTTCATGAAATCGGCGATTTCAGCATCATCCAGTACCGGCGGGAGAAAGCGGACGAATTCGGTAAGACCGTTTTCCGCAACAAATTTTTCAGCATCCGGTATTCCGCCGATAATTTTGTAGGTGAAGGGCGGCAGTTTGCGTTGTTCAACAAGGTGTTGCAGCGCGGGAAGAAAATCGTATGCAAGCCGGGACCATTTGCCCTTGTCCGCTCGGGAAATGCGCCCGAAAACATTGGTGGGGATTTTTCTTCCGGGCGGGCAGTGGGCGAGGAAGAAATCAGTATCCACAGGATTGTAGAGAACTCCGTATTTGGGAAAGCTGACCTTTATGGAATTGATTTTTTCGAATCTGGAGGCGCAGAATTCGGAAACGAAGAGGTGGCAGTCTATGAGGGCCCCTTCGGGGCTGGGATCGTGGTGTCCGAATACATTTGTTTCTACCAGCACCGGCGTTCCGGCCAGTTTGAACGGACGCAGGCTGCCGGGTTCTGTCCAGCCTGCCCGGTGCAGGTGCACAATCTGTGGCTTGAATTTTTCCAGCACTCTGAGCAGGTCCGTTCCTATATATGTATCAATGCCGGACTGGCGCAGGAGTCTGCCCCTTGGGCCGTTCACAGGTGAGTACACCGCTGTAGCGAATTGTTCCCTGTCCATATTGCAGGCAAAGGACTGCATCACTTTTTCCGTTCCGCCAGAACCCAGCGACGGCGCGACATGGAGTACTCTGATTTTGGAATCAATCATGATTCAGATAAATGACAGATAAAAAAGGGTAAGTAAAGAATGTCGAACATTACCGGTTTGTTTCGTATTTTTCAGAAGCTCCCCCATGCAGGACGAGTCTTTTCGGTTATGCAGCAGGTCTTTTAGAAGAGCCTGTTCACAGGGAAAAGTGCTACAAATTGAAAAACCCCTGCATGAACAGGGGTTTTGTCTTCCAATTTATCAGGAGGATCTCGGGCCTATACGCTTCCGTATGCATTGGCAGCCTTTTTCAGCCTCATGGCGTTTGGTGCAGGCATGCCGGGCTGCGGGGTGGGCATTGAGTAGTTTCGTGTATCTGCGAAACTGCGGTTAATGTTGACCGAACCGCTGCTGGGAGTGGACTGGCTTTCAATCGGAACAGCCGCCTGTGCTTCCGCGGTAGGTATAATTTCCCGATAAGCGGAAGCTATGCCATCGATGATCTTTATTACATCATCTATCTTTTTTGTGTCCATCTTAAGGTTGGCCTGCAGCAACTGCGTGTTGCAGAAGAGATACAGATGGCTCAGGTTTTCAGCGAGTTCTCCGCCTTTTTCCTTGTTCAGGCTGGAAGTCAGTTCGGAAATGACCTCTATCGCCTTGGAAATGAGAATGCCTTTGGCTGCGTAGTCCTTTTCATCTATTTTTACCTTGGCCTGTTTCATGAACTTGATGGCCGCATCGTAAAGCATGATGAGGAGTTCACCCTTGGAAGTGGTGTGGATCTGAGTTGAGAGATAGGCTTGTGCTGCTCTTTGCATATATTTTATCCTCCTGAGTTACTGATCGGCAGGGTTTTACGGAACCTTAGGGTTAAAAGTGATTTATTTTAACCTTAACTCTTTGTGAGCTCGTTGATGCTGGAAACAAGAGAAGTCTGCTGTCTCTGGTATTGCCCGAGCAGGGTGTCCAGACGGGAATATCTTTCCTTGAGCATCTTTTCCTTGTTCGAAACGCGCCTTTCCTCCCTCTCTATCTTTTTATCGATATTATCCATGATGTCATTGTAGTTGTCCTCAAGGATATTGAGTGGGCCCTGCTCGCTCAACATATCACCCAGTGCCTTTACCATCTCGCCGGTTTTACCGAGCTTGAGGTATACGTTGATGGCATCGGAGGCGCTGCTGTTGGAATTGCCGTATGTGCCGTCCGCATGATTTTCAACCCGGATAGCCATACCTGCAGCAGCTGTTCCGGCAGCAGCGGTTATTTCCCATGTGCTCGGGTTGACGCTGGCAGTCTGTCCGTTGATTGTGGCTGATACGAGGGATCCGCCGGATACCTCGTACTGAATATTATATTCACCCGGCTGCGTTGTCCCGGTAATACATGACAGATATTGAACATTAGGGGACGAACTGCTGCCCGCATAGTTCGCGGCGAAAAGCATGGCAACGGCGGTAGGATCCTCATCGAGAGCCTTGTTCAACTCGTCGGTATCGAGTTCCAGAAGACCCATGTTCGGGCCGTCAGAATCGGCATTGGTCAATATTCCAAGCTGGGCGAGTGAGGAAAATATATCGCCGGAAGTGGTTCCGTCCGGGTTTTCGGTGTACCATCCGAAACCGAGCCCGCGACTGGATATGATATCCTTAAGTCTCTGGCCGACAAGCAGTTCAACCCCGTAGTTACCTGTGAGGATGGAGCCTTCCGCGTTGTCTGAATTGGTCGTGATGGCGGTCATATCCTTGATCATCGATCGTATTTCGTTGTTGATATCAACGAAATTCTGGATGTTTTCCTTAATCCCTTCATTGTCGACCGTTATTCCGACCGTGATCGGTGATCCGGCCGGTGTTGTGTTTTTCAGATTTAAGGTCAGGCCGTCAATTACGTCATCTATGCTGTTGGTATCTCTTTCAATCCAATAGTCAGCAATGTATGGATAACCATCAACTTTAATTTGTGAATTGACAGCGTGCTGCGAGTGGATAAGGTTCCCGTCCGGGAAAATCATTCCCGATGTATTCGATATGACAATTCTATGGTCGGCCCCTAGATCAAGGCCGTAAATCTGCAGATGGTAAAGGTCTCCATCATTAATGGTGGAAGCTCTGATTTTATCTCTGGTATCAGCATGGTTGTTGATCATGGTGATGAATCCCTGCAGGGTGGTACCGGCAGGAATATTGCTGAGAGTCACAGACTCTCCACCGTAAGAAAAAGTAAAGGTACCTGTATTACTGAAAATTACTTCTGTGTTTGTTGATGTTCCGAAATAGCCTACCAACTGGTCATTCTGTGCCAACTGGTTGATTTCAACTGTGTGTGAGGTGACGATTGCCTGGCTGTCTGCGGTTGCAGTGAGACTGTCGGAATTGGAACTGGACACCGCCTTGGTCATGAATTCGTCAAGGGTGTCTATGGACTTAAGGGTGGTCTGCAGGGAAAGTAATTTTGTCTCAAGTTCCTGAAAATTTTCTACTTTGGTTTCCCAAGAGGACTTCCAGCTTTCAAGCCTGTTGATATGCACACGCTCGAGCTTGATCAGACCATCGATCATGGTGCCGAAGTCTGTTCCCGAGCCGAGTCCGGCAAAACTGATATTTCCTGAGGTGTAATCAGACATAATTTTCTCCGGGAACAATTTTCCCTGAAAGTTAAGTTCACCTCAATTTTTGCAAAGATAGTGCCAGTAGCGGAAAAGCCGGGCCGAATATTTCGGACCCGGCTCTTCTTTGAATCATCCGACCTTTTCAGCGTAGCGGCGGTTAGCCGATAAGCTGCATTGCCATTCTGGGCATGCTGTTGGCCTGAGACAGCATTGCTACCGCAGACTGGGTCAGAATCTGGTTTCTGGTGAATTCGGTCATTTCGGTCGCAACATCCACGTCGGAGATGCGGGATTCGGATGCCTGTACGTTTTCGGCCTGGATGGACAGGTTGGTAATGGTGTTTTCCAGCCTGTTCTGCAGGGCACCGAGGTTTGCACGGATCTTGTCCTTGGAAATGATCGCATTGTTCAGCTTGTCCAGAGACTGCTGTGCCAGTTCCTGGGTGGAGATGGAGTTGCCTGCGGCAAGACCGACACCCAGTGCTGAAGCGGTAGAAGTGTCAATGGAAACATAGTAGTAGTCTTCTGCGGAGTCGTTACCGGCACCAAAGTGAACCTTGACCGGACCAGTAGAGGTCAAACCGGAGCCGTCGTGCGCAGAACTCTGACCTGAAATGTTACCATTGAGCAGGTGGATTCCGTTAAAGTCAGTTGCGTTGGCAATACGGGTGATTTCCGAAGCCATGGCCTGATACTCGGAATCGATGATCAGACGCTGGTCGGAGTTGTAGGTACCCGTTGCGGCCTGGGTTGCGAGTTCCTTCATACGGATGAGCTTTTCATCGATGACGCCCAGAGCGCCGTCAGCGGTCTGGATCATGGAAATCGCATCGTTGGCGTTGCGGATGCCCTGGTTAAGGGACTTAATGTCCGCTCTCATGAGTTCGCGAATTGCGAGACCGGCGGCGTCGTCAGCTGCGGTACCGACACGAAGACCTGAAGACAGGCGACGGGTTGATACTCCAAGGTTGCTGTACGAATCCTGCAGATTGCGGGTCGCATTCATTGCCATCAAGTTGTGGTTAATTACTAAAGACATGCTTTCCTCCTTGAAAGTGATGCTTGGCTTCCTTGCCAAAAAACTTGCCTTGTAGACCCAAGGTTCACAAAGCTATCTGGTCCTTCTTTGCTTTTCTGATCGTCTGTTGTTTAGATATCTTTATGGTAGAGAAAGAAAAAAGTGTTTGTTAATGAAAAAAGGGACCTCCGTTTATGGAGATCCCTTTTTAAAGAATTAATTTTTATAAAAAACAATCAATGAGGCGTAACGTGGGCAAGTATGCGTTTTGCCTCATCCAGTGAGATTCCTCTTTTGCCGGTTATCGCTTCGAGGTTTTCCTCGGCATCCGATCCGCGCAGGTACATGGGTACAGGCATGATCCGGCTGTAATCGGCGTGATTGGCTGCCAGAATGATGTCTTCCGGGTCCGGTGTATTGAATTGTTTCGGGAGAGCTTTGAGTTGTGGGTTATCCTCAAGAAATCCATCGAAGAAATTGCTGTTCTTAATGATTCCGGTTCCGGTCACAGCCGCCAGCTTCTGCTTGTATGAAGTAATGATTTCTGCTGCCTCCTGCACTGTTACGGGCAGGGGCGGGGTAATGGGCGAGGGTGTGCATTCTTCAGATGAGGACATTGATTCAAAGCCCTGCAGGTATACCTGCATTCTGCGTGAGTGCGTAATTGTCCACACCGGTAGACCGCTGGCCAGAGCTGCTCCTCTTGCCAGTATCGGCAGATACTCCATGCCTGCTATTATTCCGTTGCTCCCGGCAATGAGCCCGGCTGCGGCCGAGAAGGTCAGCCTCAGTCCGGTGAAGCTGCCCGGACCGGAAATCAGGGCTATCCGTTTAATGTCTTCCGGAACGAATCCGAAAAGGTTCAGGGAATCCCGGATTGACGGAATCATGAAATTGACGGAGCGCCCCGGTACGATAAGAGTTTTTGTCTCAAGCAGGGAGTAGGGCTCGCTTTCGTCTTCACGCCGGGCGAGTATGATCTGCAGGGTTTCCTCGGTGCCGTTGATGGCCAGCAGCAGGTCCGGTTTTTCGTCACAAAAGAAATTCATCTATTTTAATACTTCACGGGTCAGGTCATTGATTATGGCGAATGTCATCAGGCAAAGCAGGAATATCAGACCTGCTTTGGTGGCAACGGCCTGCAGTTTTTCATTCAGCGGACGGCGCATCACAGTCTCTATGCCGAAGAAGAGCAGGTGTCCTCCGTCAAGGACCGGGATGGGCAAAAGGTTCAAAAGCCCCAGGTTGATGCTGATGAAAGCGGTAAACTGCAACAGTTGCAGCAGTCCGCGTTCCGATTGCTGTTTGATGGCCTGGGCGATCATTATGGGACCGCCTATGGAGTCCATGGGCACCACTCGCTCGACCATTTTCACGATGCTGGTGCAGATGAGTCTTGTCACGCTCCAGGTCTGTTCCGCCGCAGCAACTGCTCCGGAAATTCCGTCCAGTTTCAGGGTCTTGGATTCTCCGGAGGCGATGATCCCGACAACCGGACGGCGAATTGTTTCGCCGAAGATGTTTTTCAGTTCCTGAACCTGCGGTCTGATGACTATATTCAGTTCCCTGCCGTCACGATTGATGACGAAATCAAGGCTGTCGGTGGTGCTGCTCTGTATGGTCTGGGCAAGGTCTGACCAGAAAATTATGTTCTTGCCGTCTATTGAAAGAACCGTGTCCCCTTCCTGCAGTCCGGCAGCGAGAGCCGGGCTTTCAGGCTGGAGTTTACCCACTTCGGGAGCAAGTCCCATCTGTCCGTGGGTCAGGATGATTATCCAGAAGATGAGCCATGCCAGCAGAAAGTTGAACAAGGGGCCTGCTGCCACTACAATCATGCGGTGCCACGGCGGACGTCCCATGAAAAGCTCTTTTTCCTCAAATCCGCTGTCTTCTGTAGTGTCTCTCTCCTCTCCGGCCAGGCTTACGTAGCCCCCCAGAGGGATAAGCGAGAGTCTGTAGTTGGTACTTCCCCATGTTATTCCGGCAAGACGCGGCCCGAATCCCAGAGAAAAGGTCTTGACCCCGATCCCCAGCATTCTTGCCGCGAGGAAATGTCCAAGTTCATGGAAAAAAATCAAGCCTCCGAGGACCAGGATAAAATCTAGTATCCACGTCATTGCATTTCCTTAAATAATCGATGCAGTTACGTCACGCCTTGTTTTGGCGTCCAATTCCAGTACCGATCCGGCTTCTTCCACATTGCAGCCGGGATGCGCATCAAGGGCCTTCCCGATTATTGAGGGAATGTCGGTAAAGCCGATTTTTTCCTTTAAGAACAGATCAACAGCCACTTCGTTGGCCGCGTTCAGCACAATGGGATGGCTCTGCCCGGCTGAAAATGCATCTGCTGCATGTTTGAGGCAGGGAAAGACATCAAGGTCCGGTTTTTCAAAGGTCAGGGTTCCGACTTCCGCAAGGTTGAGCTTCTTCAGTTCAAGAGGAACACGTTTCGGGAAGCACATGCAGTAGGCTATGGGAATCTGCATGTCCGGAAGGCCGAGGTGCCCCAGTTGTGATCCATCCACATATTCGACCAGCGAGTGAATTATGGACTGCGGGTGCACTACCACATCCACCTGTTCCGGCGGAAGTCCGTACAGATGGCATGCCTCGATGAATTCAAGCCCCTTGTTCATGAGCGTTGCGGAATCGATGCTGATTTTTGCGCCCATGTCCCAGTTAGGGTGGGCCAGTGCCTGATCGCGGGTCACGGTCTTGAGAAATTCCTTTGTTCTGCCGCGGAAAGGTCCGCCGGATGCCGTAAGTATGAGTCTGCTTACTTCATCTGCACTGTGTCCGGCCAGTCCCTGAAACAGGGCGTTGTGTTCGGAGTCGACAGGAAGGATCACCGCGCCGGTGCGCTTGCAGGCTTCGCGGATGATGTGTCCGCCCAGCACAAGGGATTCCTTGTTGGCGAGCGCGATCATTTTGCCTTTTTCGGCAGCGGCCAGAGTCGGTTCGAATCCGGCAGCTCCAACTATGGAAGAGAGCACCATGGTCACTTCATCCAGAGATGCCAGTGTGATGTACGCTTCCGGGCCGGTCAGTATTTCCGGTTCGTATCCGGCAGGCAGCATGCTTTTCAGTTCGCGGGCTGTTTCTTCAGTGAGAACTGCCAGATAGTCCGGACGGTGTTCGGCAGCCTGTTCGGAAAGGAGTTTTGCGTTCCTTGCTCCTGCCAGCGCTTTTATCCTGAACAGGTCCGGGTGTTGTTTGATGACTTTGAGGGTGCTTGTTCCTATGGAACCTGTACTGCCCAGAATGGAAACCGTTCTGGGAAATTCCGGCAGTTCCGCTGTTACCGGCCAGGGTGAAATGTATGTCTGCAACTTATGTTTCCGTTTTTGTTTGGAGCTGTTCTGCTCAGTTAAAAATATGCATGAATCTGTTTTGCCAGAACATAGACCGGCAGGGCCAGCACCAGACTGTCGATGCGGTCCAGCACTCCGCCGTGACCGGGCAGAATCTTGCCGGAATCCTTGATCTGGAGTTTGCGTTTGAGTGCCGATTCGAAAAAGTCGCCCATCTGGGCTGCTATGTTCAGAGCGGCACCGAGAATCAGCCATTCGGTGATCGATGCATCTCCAAGCAGCAGCCCGTATACTGTGCAGCATATTATGCAGCCGAGGAATCCGCCGATGGAACCGGCCCACGATTTTTTCGGGCTTATCTGCGGCCAGATCTTCTTTTTGCCGAAAAATGTCCCGGTATAAAAGGCGACAGTATCGGAGGCGGAAGATGACAGCAGTACGAAAAAAATCTCCAGACTGGTCATGGAGTTAATGAACTGCAGGGTTACCGGTATGTATACAACCCCGGCGAAGAGGATCAGGCTGTCGCGATAGGAAGCCAGATCTCCCCTTGCGCTGAACGAGATCAGAAATCTGAAGTTGAAAAGCCAGAATGCCCCGATAAGTGTGAGCAGCATCCAGACAGGGGATACCAGCGCTGAGGTCATGACTATTCCCGCCCCGGCGCACATGCCCATGTATCTGGCTATTCTGTTGGCTTTGTCCTGCCAGAACATGCCGTAGAACTCGTGCATGGCGATTATGCAGAAAACAGTGAGCGCCCCGGTGAGAACCTTTCCCCTCATGATGAGGGCGGCGGCCAGTGTGGCGATGAGCAGTAGAGATGTAATTATCCGTTGTTGAAGGCTGCTTAAGGGCATGAAGTCCTCGGTTGAAGTCCCGGAAATATGATTGAAGGACCTCGATCATTTAGTTTTATATAATGTAATCGGCGGAAAAAACAACTCGCGAAAAATAGAAAATATCTGTTCTGTGTGGCAAAATTGAATTTATATCCGCAAAAAACTCCATTTTTATAATCCATTAACTGATGAGGGGCAAGTTATCCAGAGTTAATTTTGTGTGTTAAAGAAAGGATAATTGGTCCGGCATGCGTTGTTTGAAGCTGTTTTTGGCCTGCTGAAAAATGGTGTCACAACTAAAAGGAGCTTGAATGGGCGGCTCTTTGTCTGTTGAAGAAATTTTGTTCCCGTGTCCCTGACCGGTTGAACTTTATATTTAAATTTGCTCTATGCAGGTTTTGGTTGTATTGGATTATGAAGATATATTTATGTTGGGTGGTCGTGGTTGCTATTCTCGGAGGATTTTGTCTTGTCGAAAATAAAGGTTGATATGACTGCTATCGGTTCTGCCGGCATTGAGGATGTTCTCAACGAGGTGGTCGAGAAGTCCGGTAAGGCCGGTTGCCGCAGAGCTATGGAGAGCGGTTCGTGTCCCTTGCGCAACAGTGTCAGCGATCTTTTCGGGATGCAGCTGAATCTGGTGGACAGGCTTACCGAGATAGGGTTGGCCCTTTCAGGGGAAACCAACCTGGAACGGCTGCTGGAAATGATTGTTGATGAGGCGCGCGTATTGACCCGTGCCGATGCGGGAACTCTTTACATTGTAGACCGGGAAAACCGCAGACTCGAATTTTCCATTCTCCAGAATGATACCATGAAAGTACGGATGGGCGGAACAAGCGGAAACGAGATAACCCTTCCTCCCGTACCCCTTTACGGCCCCGGCAATAAGCCCAACAAATCGAATGTGTCCTCCTATTGTGCGCTGACAGGGGAGACCGTCAACATTGCAGATGTTTACGAAGCTGAAGGTTTCGACTTTACCGGTCCCCGCAAGTATGACGCCGCTACTGGCTATCGTTCCAAGTCAATGCTTGTCATTGCCCTGAAGAACCACGAGCAGGACATAATAGGCGTTCTTCAGCTCCTCAACGCTTTGACCGAAGACGGCGAGGTTATAGAATTTTCCGGGGACGTGGTTGATATTATAGGTTCCCTGGCCTCACAGGCGGCAATTGCGCTGACCAATACCCAGCTTATCCAGGGGCTCAAGGAACTGCTTTATTCTGTAATCCAGAGTATCGCAGCGGCAATTGACGCAAAGTCTCCTTATACAAACGGGCATATCGAACGGGTCGTGACCATTACCATGATGATCGCCGAGAAGGTCAACTCCATGACTGATGGTAAATATGCCGATGTGTGCTTTAGCGAAGATGAGATGGAAGAATTGAAGCTTGCGGCATGGATGCACGATGTGGGCAAGATTTCCATTCCGGAGCATGTGGTGGACAAGTCCACCAAGCTCGAAACCATTTTCGACCGTGCCGAACTTGTGGATGCCCGGTTCAGGCTTATTGCCGAAACAATAAAGACCAGAAAGCTTCAGGATACCGTCGAGGCCATGAAGAACGGGGCGGGAGAAGATGAAATTTCGGAAATAGATTCCCGTTATGCCGATGTGTTGAGCGAGACGGAGGAAGCCCGCAATTTTATTCTTGGCTGCAATATCCCCAAGGAATTCATGTCCGATGACCGCATAGAGCGGGTGAAGGAAATAGCTGCCCGGACCTACCAGAGCAACGGCGAAACTTTCAACTGGCTTACTGAGGATGAGGTGAAAAACCTCTGTATCCGCAAGGGAACTCTCACAGACGAAGAACGCAAGGTCATAGAAAGCCATGCCCGCATTACTCATGAAATGCTTTCGCGACTGCCTTTCCCCAAACGACTTACCCGTGTTCCGGAATATGCAGCAGGCCATCATGAAAAGCTGGATGGATCGGGATATCCGAACGGTCTGGACGAAAGCAGACTGCCTCTGCAGGCCAGAATAATGGCTGTTGCCGATATTTTCGAGGCGCTCACTGCCAAGGACCGGCCGTACAAGAAGCCCATGAAACTCTCACAGGCCGTTAAAATTTTAGGTTTCATGGTCAAAGACCGCCACATTGATCCCGATATCTGCAGCTTGTTCATAGATTCGGGAATGCATATGGATTACGCAAAGGCGGAACTTGATCCCACGCAGCTTGAAGACGATTGATTTTTAAGCATATCCGACAGCCGTGAGCGGCTGCCGGACCGTTATTTTTTCTTTTTGTTGTTTTGCTCCCAGTGTTTGAGCACGGTATCTATGGTCCTTAATCTTGCTATTTTCCTTGCGATATCAATCATAGCCAGTTTGATCAGCCTGTCCTTGTTGGGGTGCATGTATTCCCCGGTGAGGTTCAGGGCATATGAGGTGGGGGGATCTGATTCCACTCCGAGAAACTCACCGTTGATATCAACCAGCGCCGAGTACTGCTCGTAATCTTCGTCAAACTGAATGTCGACTTCCGATGCGCCAATGACCACATAGTCCACGTAATTTTCGCGGGCGATATCAATTATTTCATCTTCTGTTACGGTCTGTTGCGATGTGGCGTAAGACCGCTTGCAGGAATCGAGCAGAAAACCGGTAATCATGCGGTCCCGATGTGTTTCGAACCCGGCTTCGTTGAATTCCTGCTGCAGGGAGTTGTTGAGGTTGCGGATCAGGTTCTCACATTCCTGCGGGGAAAGGTTCTCTCCCTTGATGCGCGGAACCAATGAAAATACTATGGTCGGTTTGCCCTTACGGGCGTATATCTTGTACCCGTCCTTGCTGCCGCAGAATCCTGTTGTGGCGAAAACGGACAGCATTATTATCCCTAGCAGGGCGGACAGGGTAAACTTGGTCTTGCTCATCTTCTTCTCCTTGCTTTCCAGGGTCAGCGTTTGCATTGGTTCAGATCGCTCAAGGCGTTGATCAGGCTGTTGTAAAAATAGACATCCGAAACTTTATTATGCCGCTTGGCAATTGTTGCCACAACCCCTTTGATGCATTTTATCGTCTCACCGTCTCCCTGCAGGATTGCGGCAGTCGTGTAATTCCGTTCAATGAACGGACCCAGGTCATTGTCTTTTGTCCCGGTTTTTATGGTCAGAGAGTATTCGGTCTGGGGTTTGGGCATGCGCATGCTTGTCTGGTAGACGTTGTCCCGTTCCGAAAAGCCTGATTTTTCCGCTCCCTGCTGGAAGGATATGCCGAACATGGATACTGCTGCGTGCAGTCCCCTGCGGAAAGCCGGAAACCTTGATTTCGGCGGCAGGACCATGTGTTCGGATGACAGGGCCTGTGAGGCCAGCATCTGGGCCAGTGCCTTGTATTTATCCTGGTTTTCGATTCTTTTCTGCGTTCCCTTGGATAGCGAGATGCTTTTAATCTCGCAGGTACTGCTGGAAAACAGATGGTCAAGATCGGCAAGGCATTTTCCGAGTTCGTCCTGCGCATTTACTTTGAGTCTTTTCTTGTCGGTAAAGAATCCGACTATGGCTGCGCGTATCTGACCTGCCAGAGGCTCCAGACTGAAGTTAGGAGTCTTGTTCAGGTATGGCACTGAAACAAGCATCGGAGCCGAATATACAAGTGATTCGGACGCAGCCTGAAAAAGCAGGAAGTTGAGGCCGATGTATACACTGCCTTTGTAGAGCTTCTGCTCGGAAGAACCGAATTCATCAACAAAGGAAACTACATTATCCACAAAAAGCAGGGGGACCAATATGGAATTCGGGTCGAATTCGGTATTGTATTCCGCCCGTTTGATATTTACCCCTTCATTCTTGGCCGCAGCTCTTCTGAGGAATCCCAGCACTCCCTTGCGCAGAGATTTGCGGAAGTCCTTGTTCTTCAGAATTACCTCAAGCTCTGCTTTGTGTCTGTCGTTCTCCTTGTTGCGCACCTTGCCGATGGCCGAGGGGATGATATAGAGTTCTCCCGCTTCGGCACATACGGCAGTAAAAAGCGCGGCAAACAGAACCAGTATGCAGCAGAATCTGCAGGTCATGACCTTACCACTGATGACCCTGCACGGAGTCATTGGTTTCCTGTTCCTTGAGTTCCTCGGTTTTTTCTCTGGATGATTCAGTTTCTTCCTTGAGTCCTTCCGCGGACTGGTTGACATCATGCATTGATGCTTTTGCCGACTCGGCATTCTTGAATCCACAGCCCGCAAATGCCAGCATCAGTGTTATGCAAAGGATGATGAGATAGATTTTTTTCACCGGTAAACTCCTTGTTTTTTATCAGTCTAACATGTCTTCCGCCAAAGCGACAGAGGAGGCCTTCTTCTCAACCTGCTTGAATCCGGCCACGGCCTGTCCGGCCAGTTTATCCTTGAGTCTTTTGCTCAGGCTCAGTCTTTGCTGGTAGTATGCCTCCAGCATGGTTGTCACCTGGGTGTTTTTTCTCCTTGCGGTCATGATTATCTTGCTGATTTCCCGGCCTTGTCCGGTTATCAGGGCCGAGTTGTTTTCAATGTATTCATAATCCTGCTGGAAGTCGCTGAACAGTGTTGTGAGGTTGGTCAATTCCTCCTGAATCTCGATGAGCCGTGGAATTGCCGTAAGGGCGCCTATCGGGTTGTTCTGGGCGTTACTGATCTGGGCCACAAGTTCAGCCGTGGCCAGGGCTATGATCCCGGCCTGTTTGGTTACTTCTGCAGCCATGGGTCCTGCTTTCTCGTCATATGCGGTCATAGCCCTGTCGATGCCGACAATTACGTTGCCGGATTTGTCGATGCTCAGGTCATAGAGGGCGTTTGAAGCGTGCAGGTTTGCTGAAAATGCATCTATTATGGAGTTGAGGTTTTGAATCTGTTCTGCATTCAACTGGGAAAAACTGTCGGCTTCCGACTTGATTTTTGTTTCCAGTGCGCTCAGCATCCTGCCGTTTTCAGCTATTTTTACCGCCGCACCCTCAATGGATGTGGTCGGTTCATATGACAGGTCCTGAATAAATGCCTTTATGGATATTTTCTGCATGCCGGTGTTGCGGACTCCGCGGGCGGTATCAGCAGCAGCCTTGTAGTTGTTGTTCATTGCCGCAACTGTTGCGCCCACAAGTGATTGCAGGGCTCTTGTTTCGTTCAAAGCGCTCAGCATCTGTTCGCGTATCTCGACTGTTTTTTGAGCAAGCTCCTTACTGGCGCTGATACTTTTGAGAATGTCCTTGAGGGCATCGTTTTGTGATTGCGGCTGTGCATTCTGCTGAGGTCCGCCCAGCAGAGCGGATGCAAATGCTCCGAAAAGGGCCGCGCCCACACTGTTATCCGAGGACGTTTTGGTTTTGGTGGTTTTTTTGGTCTTGGTGCTGGACCTGAAAGCTGATTTCGTACTCTTGGGTTTTTCCGGAGCAGAGGCAATCTGTTTTCCGCTGCTTGAATGTTTAACCGTAGCCGTTCCGGCTTTGCAGGTAACGGTGCGTGTTTCGGTTTTGGCTATGGGCGCGAGCGGATCGGCAACGCATACTTCCGAATCCAGCCAGCCGGTAAAATTTTCACCTTTCACTTCGTAGTAACCCTGTTCGTAGCCGATAATGTCAAACTGAGTGTGCGGGGGCAGAGTCAAAGGAGTGGGGCGGCTTTTGGACGGAGCATCGTGAACAGTGGCTTTTATCTTGTTGCTTCCTCTTGTTCCCATATAGTTTCCGAAATCAAGCGTGACCAGTTTATGATACACGAATCCCGGAGTACCTGTTCCGTCGGTTCGTTGTATTTTATACCAGTTACCGTTTTTACCCGTAATTTCGACCTGGGTATCTTTGGCCAGGACATCAACAATGTCTGATTTGGATGATGAGACTTCACGGACATTGCTTTTCATGACACTGCGTCCTGTGACTATCGGGGTAATAACTACTGTTTCGGTCCTGACGGCGGTGGTTACCGGGGCTTCAGGTGTTTTTTTCTGCTGTTTTGGTATACAGCCGGCAGGCAGCAGAAAAAGGATGATGGATATGGCTATGCAGCCCCACAATTTTGATGACATAAAACCTCCCCATGATCGTGCGGTTGAAATGAAGCGGACTGGATCAACTTGTTATTAGAAAAAGTTTTTATAAGCTTTCTAAAGAAAATACTTTGCACATTTTGTAGTTATTATAAAGAGGTTTGCCATTTTTTTTGGGCCATACAGCAAAAAAAAATAGTGCTGTCATCTGTAGAGTGCGTCATTTACGTTTCGCGTGGCGCTGAGTAATTTCCGATATGTCCGTAAAAAATAGGGACAGAATAAAACAATCCAGCAGAAATAACGTCTGGTTGGTCCTACGGGCGAATCTTGTTGATAATTTTTGAAGAGTCACGGAGAAACATTTGCGGTTAAAAATTTCTCTGAATACGGGGAGGGTGTCGGCAGGTATTGAAAAACCCCGTGGAGTCAACTCCACGGGGCTGTTCAGATCTGGTCTCCGGTTTTTCCGAAGCGGCGTTGGCGACTTTTAAAGTCATCCAGGGCCTTGTCTAGTTCTTCGGAAGTGAAGTCCGGCCAGAAGACATCGGTGAAGTACAGTTCAGAGTAGGCGGCCTGATACAACAGGTAGTTGGAGAGCCGCTGTTCTCCGCTGGTGCGTATTATCAGGTCCGGGTCCGGCTGCCCGGCGGTGTACAGATAATCCGACAGCGTTTCCTCTGTAATCTGTTCTTCGCTGATTCCTTCTGCGATCATTTTTCTGCAGGCCCGGACCAGTTCATCCCGGCCGGAATAGTTGAGTGCCAGGTTGAGAGTCATGGACTTGCAGTTTTCGGTTTTTTTTATGGTGTGGGCCACAACCTGCCTGACACCGAAGGGGAACTCGGAAAGTTCGCCCAATATTTTCAGGCTGATATCCTGCTCGCGCAGGTTGGTCAGTTCTTTTTTCAGAAAAATCGTCAGCAGATCGAAGAGGGTGCTTATTTCATCTTTGGGTCTGGCCCAGTTTTCCTTGGAAAACGTATAGAGGGTCAGATGCCTGATTCCAAGCTCCCTGCATCGGGTAACGATATTCTTTGCGGCCTCGGTTCCGGCTCTGTGACCTTCACTTCTATCCAGACCGCGTGCTTTGGCCCACCGTCCATTACCGTCCATTATAACGGCTAAATGTCGGGGCAGCATTCTATTAGATTTCCATTATTTCCTTTTCTTTCTCGGCGCATGCGCCATCGCATTTCTTAACGTAATCATCCGTGATTTTCTGTACGTTGTCCTGAGCCTTGCGCTGTTCATCTTCTGAGATATCTTTGTCTTTTTCCAGCTTTTTCAGGGTGTCGTTCATGTCGCGGCGCACATTGCGGATAGCGATCTTGGATTCTTCGGTATATTTTCTGGCTATCTTGACGAGTTCTTTGCGGCGTTCCTCGGTAAGGGGAGGAATGCTTATGCGCAGGAGCTTGCCGTCATTAACGGGATTGAGTCCCAGGTCGGACTGCATAAGGGCTTTTTCGATAAGCGGAAAAGCACCCTTATCCCATGGCTGAATGGTAATAGAACGGGAATCGGGGACGGCTACGGACGACAGCTGGTTGATGGGAGTCGGGGTGCCGTAATAATCGACCAGAACCTGATCCACCAGAGATGTGGAAGCGCGTCCGGTGCGCAGTTTTCCGAAGTCGTTTTCCAGGGCGCTGAGTGCACCGTCCATTCTTTTTTTACCGTCGGCAAGAACTTCATTAATCATAAAAAATTATCCTCCGTGAACAATTGTTCCGATCTTTTCACCTTTGACAACCCGTTCGATATTACCTTTTTCGAAAAGGTTGAAGACTATGATGGGCATATTGTTGTCCATGGCCAGAGAAGTGGCGGTGGAGTCCATTACGCCAAGTCTCTTTTCCAGAGTCTCGATGTAGGTGATAGATTCAAATTTTACTGCATCGTCATGCTTCATGGGGTCCTTATCGTATACTCCGTCGACCTTTGTGGCTTTAATGATCGCCTCGGTCTTGAGTTCCATGGCCCGCAGTGCTGCAGCGGTATCGGTTGTGAAGTAGGGGTTGCCTGTCCCGGCAGCGCAGATAACAACCCGGCCTTTCTCAAGGTGGCGCACGGCTCTGCGGCGAATATACGGTTCGGCAACAGCCTGCATGGGAATTGCGGACATCACCCGGGTATCGCAGCCCATTTTTTCAAGCGCGTCCTGTACAGCAAGGGCGTTCATGATGGTTGCGAGCATTCCCATATAGTCGGCAGAAGCACGGTCCATGCCTTTTGCAGAAGCGGACATACCCCGAAAAATATTACCGCCGCCGATGACCAGAGCAACCTGCAGACCTTTCTTGGCCACTTCGGCAATTTCGCCTGCAAACTGGCTGATGGCCGAAGGCTCAATACCGAACTGCTGATCTCCGGCCAGTGCCTCTCCGCTGAGTTTGATCATTACCCGTGAATAGTGCAATTTGTCCATAGTTTCCCCCGTTTTTTAAGCGGAACTTGTCCGTTTGTGAATGCTGGAGTGTTATTTCCCGGATTATTTAGTCCGGTTTGTTCCTGCGTATTGTCGGTGCCCGGTTTTGTTTAATGCGGGCCGCTTCATTTTCCTGTTCCGGGCATGGAAACTTCGGCCGATACTGACCGGGATATCCTGCTGCCCATAAATATTTGCCCTTTAAAAAGCTCAAATCCAAAACGGAAAGTCCGTATTGAATTTGAGCTTTGAAATACGCGTAATCTGCATACATCCTGTTTCCTTTGCCGGATACCGGTTTGCGGAGACAGGCTTGTATGAATAATCCGGTTCAGTTGGGAGCGAGTTTCGTCTTTGCAAATGTCGTCCCTGTCTGGATATTGGTCCGCTTGTTAAAAATCGGACAAAAAAAACGGGCCTTGCGGCCCGTTTGAAGTTCTAGTCTTCAGCCGGTGTTTCGGCTGCTGCTTCCGCGAGGTTGATGCGGGCGAAGCGGCCGACCTGCATGTTCTCGCCGAGAACCGCGATGGTTTCATTGACGAGGTCTTTGATGGTCTTCTTGTCGTCCTTGATGAAGGGCTGCTCAAGAAGGCATACTTCCTTGTAGTATTTGTTGACGCGGCCTTCGACGATCTTTTCGGCAATCTTCTCAGGTTTGCCTTCAGCGATGGCCTGCTGCTTGTATATTTCTTTTTCCTTTTCCAGCAGATCCTGGGGCAGCTCTTCGGGGCTTACGCAAATGGGGTTGGTTGCTGCAACCTGCATTGCGAGGTCCTTGGCGAGCTGAATGAACTGCTCGGCTTTGGCAACGAAGTCGGTTTCGCACTTGAGTTCAACCATGGTTGCGAGTTTGCCGTTGTTGTGCATGTAGGTGCCGACAAGACCTTCGCTGGTTGCGCGTCCGGCCTTTTTGGCTGCCTTGGCAAGACCTTTTTCACGCAGGTATTTGATTGCTTTTTCTTCGTCTCCGTCGCATTCGGCGAGAGCTTTTTTGCAATCCATCATTCCTACGCCTGTTTTTTCGCGCAGGGCCTTAACCATCTGTGCGGTAATAGCCATGACTATTCTGCCTCCTGAGGAGTTTCTTCTGCTTTTTCTTCAGTTTCTACAGCTTTCTCGGCTGCTTTGGTGGATTCTGCTTCCATTGCCTTGTCTTCTTTGCAGCGAGCGGCGCCTTCGAGGCAGGCATCAGCCATGTGGGCTGCGAAGAGTTTGATGGCGCGGATAGCGTCGTCGTTACCGGGAATGATGTAGTCAACCATATCGGGATCGCAGTTGGAGTCTACTACTGCAACTACGGGGATACCGAGCTTGCGGCATTCCTGAATAGCGATCTGTTCACGCTTGGGGTCGATGACGAATGCTGCTGCGGGAGAACCGTTCATGTCCTTGATGCCGCCGAGTGCGAGGTTCAGTTTCTTTACCTCGCGACCCATCATTACGATTTCCTTTTTGGGGAAACGGTTGATGGAGCCGTCTTCGAACATTTCTTCAAGCTTTTTGAGGCGATCAATGCTCTTTTTGATGGTCTGGAAGTTGGTGAGAGTTCCACCCATCCAGCGGTGGGTTACGTGGAACATATCTGCACGGGATGCTTCTGCAGCAATCGCTTCCTGAGCCTGACGCTTGGTGCCGATGAAAAGGATTTTTCCGCCTTTTGCAACGGTATCGGCGATGAAGTCATGAGCCTTGCGGAACAGTTTTACGGTCTGCTGCAGGTCCATGATGTGAATGCCGTTGCGTGCGCCGAAAATGTAGGGGCGCATTTTGGGGTTCCAGCGGCGGGTCTGGTGACCGAAGTGAACACCGGTCTCCAGCATTTGTTTCATAGTTACGTATGCCATGATTTCCTCCTGGGTTTTTCCTCCATCCCGCCGACCATTGAACCCGCAACCGTTGCGGGCACCCTTGTAAAAGGCGGGATGTGCGAATTTGGCTACGCACCATTACAGGGAAATGAACTCAAAATCAAGTCCCGGTGCGGTTTTTGAAAAAATATTTTACATAATGTCTCAAACAGGTCGTATACACACCTGTTACTGGACCGGCGACTCCGCAATGACCTTGTTGCTTAGTTTTCCGATTCCCTCAATTTCCACCTCGACCGTATCTCCTTCATTGAGAGTGCCGATTCCCTTGGGAGTGCCGGTCATGACCACATCGCCGGGGTTGAGGGTCATTATGTGCGAGATGAAGCTGATCAGTTCCGCCGGTGTGCGGATCATGTCGGAAGTGTTTCCCTCCTGGCGGACGACTCCGTTTACTATGGTTCGGATTCCAAGAGAGGCTGTATTCAGGTCTGTTTTAATGCAGGGGCCGACCGGGGCGAAGGAATCAAATCCCTTGGCGCGGGTGAAAAGTTTGTCCTTGCGCTGGAAGTCCCTCGCGGTGACATCGTTTGCGCAGGTGTACCCGAATATCAGCGGAGCAACCTTGTCCGGGGCAACATTTTTTATTGTCTGCCCGATGACAACCGCAAGCTCTCCTTCGTAATCCACCTGCTCCGAGACGGAAGGTAGAACTATGGCATCGTTGTTGCCTATGACCGCTGAAGACGGCTTGAGGAAAATCATGGGATCTTCTTCCATGTCCATGTTCAGTTCTTCGGCGTGTTCCCTATAGTTAAGTCCGACACACACTATTTTGGAAGGGACGACTATAGGCAGGATAAGGCATTCTGTCAGTGGAATGGGGTTGTCTTCGGTCCGTCCCGCTATCAGGCTCCGGAAGTGGTCACCGTCAAGAGATGCGTAAAATACTTTTTCGCCATGCTTGATTCTGAATACCTTCATCAGGTTACTCCGTTGTTTGTTTGGGCATAAGAGGAACCGTATCACAATCTGCGGATAAAGCCCAACCTCGGATGTTGCGGGGCGTTAAATGCCGGAACATTGCGGACTGTTCTACAGAATGCATTTCTCGCATTTGGCGTCTATGTCCTTGTCTTCGTCTCCGGTGATCGAAATGACAAGGGGAATCACAACCGGGTCGCGACCAAGGATTTTGCGGAAGAACCGGCGCAGGGCGGAGCGGATTCTTTCTTTCAGTTTGCCGGTCTGGCCCGGAGGAATATTCTCGTATACGTCAAGGACAATGCATTTGGCATCTTCCAGCAGATGCGAATACTGCTGCTCGAATACGAATCCTTTGGACGTAACTTCCGGGCCGCGCAGAATTTCTCCTGTTTCCACATCGACTACGATGGCGACTATGACCAGTCCTTCTCCGGCCAGCAACTGGCGTTCCTTGAGGACTGTCTGGCCGACATCTCCGACGCCTTTCCCGTCTACGAGAGTACACTGAACCGGTACGTTTTCTTCAAGGCGGATGCCGTGGAGCAGGAAGGTTACCGGTTCGCCGTCCTCAATTACCAGTGACCGTTCCGGGGCCACGCCTGTTTCAATTGCAAGGCGTGAATGTTTGATGAGATGGCGGTATTCGCCGTGAACCGGGATGAAATATTTGGGTCGGACTGTCTCCAGCATTATGCGCAGTTCCTCGCGATGCGCATGGCCGGAAGCATGAATGCCCTGTACCTTTTCATAAAGGACTTCGGCCCCCAGCTTGTAGAGCCTGTTGATGACCTTGGTGATGGCCTTGGTGTTTCCGGGTATAAAGCGCGAGGACATGAGGACAAGGTCCCCTTCCTTTATGGAAAGCTGGCGGTGGTCGCCTGTGGATAGCCGGGAAAGCGAGGCCAGGGATTCTCCCTGAGAGCCGGTCACCAGCAGCACTATTTCGTCGTCGCGATAGTCGGAAAGATTTTCCAGATCGATGATGTTGCGGGAAGGTACTCGCAATTTACCCATTTCGCGGGCCAGTTCTATGTTTCTGGACAGGGATTTCCCGCTGATGCCGACAACCCTGCCTGTTTCATCGGCAAGATCGAATATTTCCTGCATGCGTTGGATGTGGCTGGAGAAGAGCGTTACCAGAATTCTGCCTTCGGCTTCTTCGAAAATATCGCGCATGGAGCTTTTGATTTCGCGTTCTGTAAGCGCGTATCCGTCCTGCTCTATGTTTGTGGAGTCGGAAAAAAGAAGCGTTACTCCCTGTTCGGAAAAATTGCGGATTGCCTCAAGGTCGGTGGCGTGTCCGCCGAGAGGGTTGCGGTCGATCTTGAAATCTCCCGTATGAACCACTCTGCCGACCGGGGTTTCGATTCCAAGCGCGTATCCGTCTATTATGGAATGGCAGACAGGGAAAAAATTGAAAGTCATATCGCCGAGTTTCACCCGGTCATACGGTTTTACTTCGCGCAGGTCGACATACGCGTCCAGATTATGCTCACGCAGCTTGTTTTCCACCAGGCCGAGAGTGAATTTGGAACCGTAGACCGGTACATCTATATAAGGAAGCAGCCAGGGCAGGGCGCCGATATGGTCTTCGTGCCCATGCGTAAGCACGATCCCTTTTATCCGGTTCTTTATGGCCAGAATATGGTCGAAACGCGGTATTGCTATGTCTACGCCGAACAGGGAGTCATCCGGGAAAATCAGCCCGCAGTCCACGATGGCGACCGACTCTTCGGTGCTCAGAACCATGCAGTTGAGGCCGATTTCACCAAGTCCTCCCAGAGGACAGACCGTCAGTTGGGCATCACTCATGTTTCAGCTCCGCATAGGCTTTTCCCATGACGTCTTCAAGCTGCTCTTTGAGTTTGTTGCGATCCCGCACCTTGTATTCGGAAATATCTATCGGGGGAGGGCCTTGATTTTGATGTCCATGAAGGGGTTCATCCACAGGCTTCCCTTTGGGCAGACCTTGTCTGCTCCGCACATGACGATCGGGGCGATCGGCTTCTGGCATTTGAGGGCCAGCACAAGTCCGCCTGTTTTGAAAGGAAGGAGCTGGGCCGGATCGGGATTTCGGGTTCCTTCCGGGAAGATCAGCGGAGAGTTTCCGTTGTTGGCCACATCTATTGCATTCTGAATGTCCCGCATTCCCTGTCTGCGGTTTTCGCGGTCGATGGAAATATGGTTGCCTGCTGTCATGGCGTGGCCGAATACCGGGAAGTCAAAGAGAGATTTCTTGGCCACGAATTTGAACTGCCATGGCTCCAGAAATTTGAACAGTACCGGGATATCGTAAAAACTCTGGTGGTTGACCATGAAAACGTAAGTCTGGTTTTCATCAAGGGCGCTCAGGTCCACATGATTTCTGCTCGCGCAGAGCCATACAACGAGTTTGCCCCAGTTGCGTTCACACCAGTGGCTTGAAGTCTGGTTGCGTCCTATTATGGCAACAACGGAGAAAAAAATAGTTGCCGGGAAAAACACCAGATAAAAAAATAAGGTTCTTAAAAAACTCACGGCTGTTACATGTGGTTGAGGGTTTAAAATACGCGCAAAATTCCTCCATCCCGGCAGGGTTCCGGGGGAGTTGATGTTTTGCGTTTTGCGAAAGCAAAGCCCGTTCATGAAATTTTTTTCACTCAAAAGCAACCAAATAAGTAGTTTAATTTTTGTCGGTAAACAAGGGGGCATGGTAAAATAACCAAAAAAGGGCCGGAACTGAAGCTCCGGCCCGGATGTTTTGCCTGATGTGCAGAAGCGGTTATTCTTCTTTGCCGATGTTGTACTCTTCAATGACCTTTTCCGCTATCTGCGGCGGGCATTCTTCATAATGGGACATTTCCATTGTGAATGTTCCCTGTCCGCCGGTCATGGAGCGCAGGTCCGGTGCGTATTTCAGGATTTCGGACATGGGCACATGGGCCTTGACTTCCGTGACTCCGGCTGTGGAGTCGGAACCGAGCACCTTGCCCCGGCGGCTGGAAAGGTCGCCGATTATGTCGCCCATGAATTCATCCGGAACTTCGACGATGACGTTCATCAGCGGTTCAAGAAGAGATACCCCGGCCTGTTCACAGGCTTTTTTGAAAGCCATGGAACCGGCGACTTTGAAGGCCATTTCTGAGGAGTCTACAGTATGGTAGGAGCCGTCATACAGGGTTACCCTGAAGTCTATGATCGGTGAACCGGCCAGAAAACCTCTGGCAGCAGCTTCCTGTACTCCCTTGTCTACCGCCGGAATGTACTGCTTGGGAATTACACCGCCGACAATGCTGTTGACGAATTCGTAGCCCCCGCCCTTGGGCATGGGCTCAAGCTTGATCCAGCAGTCGCCGAACTGTCCGCGCCCGCCGGACTGTTTCTTGAACCGGCCCTGCACTTCCGCAGACCCCTTGATGGTTTCCCTGTAAGGAACCTTGGGTGCGTTGAGCACAATTTCAGCCTTGTAACGCCTTCTGGCTTTTTCAACGGAGATTTCAATATGGTTCTGACCCATGCCGGAAAGCAGGATATCTCCTGTTTCCTCATCGCGGGACAGACTCAGGTTGACGTCTTCGGCCAGCAGTCTCTGGATGGCCTGGAAGACCTTATCCTCATCCCCTTTTTCCGCAGGAGAAAGGGCGAAGGTGATCAACTGCGGGGCCAGAGTCGGCTTTTCAAGGGTGAAGGGATGCTTTTCATCACTTAAGGTATCACCCGTGAAGGTCTCCTTGAGCTTGGCGAGAGTGATGATAGCGCCGGGACCGACCGATCCTTTTACAGCTTTCTGGTCCTTGCCGGTCCTTAGCTGTATGTTGCCGAGGCGTTCATGGGCATCGGTATTGGAGTTGAAAAGGGTGAGGTCTCCGGAAACCGTTCCTGAAAGCACGCGGCAGATGGTCAGTTGCCCTGCAAAAGGGTCCGCCAGTGTTTTGAATACAAAGCAGGCCACCGGGGCCTCCGGGGAAGAATCAAGAGTTGAGCCGTCTTCACCTGTCCATTGGGCATGTTCGAGCGGGGAGGGTAGATATGTCTGGATTGCATCCAGAAGGAGGCTGCCGCCTTTGTTCTCTAATGCGGAGCCGATGCAGACCGGGAAGAGGGAGCGTGTTTTTACTCCGGCACTCAGGCCTTTAGCTATTTCTTCTTCGGTAAGTTCACCTTCTTCAAGGTATTTTTCCATAAGATCTTCATCACTTTCAGCGATGTTCTCAATCATGGTTTCGCGGAGGACTTCAATCTCCTCGGCTATGTCGGCGGGGATATCGCATTTGGAGGCCTCTCCGTTCTCTTCGAACTTGTAGGCCTGTCCGGAAAGCATATCAACCACGCCGGTGAAATTTTCCTTGCTTCCTATCGGATACTGGAGCAGTACAGGGCTGATTCCGAGGGAGTTGCCGATGCTGTTGAATGCTGCATCGAAATCTGCACGGTCACGATCCATTTTATTGATGAAGATAACGGTGGGAAGTCCGGCCTTTTCAACAGCGGCCCAGGCTTTGCGGGAAAGCGGTTTTACTCCGTCCACGGCGTCAATGGTGAAGACAACGCCGTCGGACGCCGCTAGAGAGTAGGGCAGGTCTCCGCAGAAGTTCGCATCACCCGGAGTGTCGATGAGATAATGGTCGTTTTTTTTCCACTTGTATCCTGCGAAACCGGATTGAATGGAGCCGCGGCGTTTTATCTCTTCCGGCTCGGTGTCAAGGGCGGTAGTTCCGTCCTCTATTTTTCCGAGTCTGTCTATGACCCCGGTACTGAAAAGAATCATCTCGGCGGTGGAGGTTTTGCCGCAACCGCCGTGGCCTACAAGTGCAAAAGTCCTTTGATTTTGTAAAGCTTCAGACATTCAACAACTCCGTTTCTTCTGAATGTTCCAGCCTGGATTTTTCAATCCGGCTTAAAGGTCTAAAGGTGCAACTTATAATTCTTCCTAATGATCCCTATAGGTACACCCCTGCTAACATGTCAAGCGTAGATAAT
Organism: Maridesulfovibrio sp.; assembly: GCF_963677005.1. Classification (NCBI taxonomy): domain Bacteria; kingdom Pseudomonadati; phylum Thermodesulfobacteriota; class Desulfovibrionia; order Desulfovibrionales; family Desulfovibrionaceae; genus Maridesulfovibrio; species Maridesulfovibrio sp. The sequence goes on from NZ_OY781616.1 coordinate 373,127, forward strand.
TTATTTAATTTCGTGCACAACGGGTCACTGTACATGTCTTTTTTCTTTTTGAGAGGTTTGATAAATTGAATGATCCAATAGTATACAGCCTTGATCCGGCTGAAATAGAGTGTTCCGGGCCGTGGCTTCTTCATGATTCCACGCCTGTGGCGAATATTGTTCCGTCCTTTGCGAAAAGGGGACAGCTTGTTCCTGTTCTGCTGGTAAAAGACGGTGAAAAGACGTTGCTCGTTGCAGGCCGGGCGCGTGTGGCTGCCGCCCGTGAACTGGGAAGAAAAGTCACTGGAATATACATTGATGCCCCGGACGATATTTCACGTGCTGTTGCGCATCTTGAAGAAAACAGTTCTCGAACAGCCGACGAATGCGTAAAAAGTAATACCTTCAGATTTTTTGCCGAGCGCATGGAAAAAGCGGACATGGCAAAGACGCTTGGAGCGCTTTTCGGGATCAGTCCCAATTCGCGGGAAATGACGTTCCGGCTGGACTGGCTGGATCTGGAACCTGTTTTTGACACCCTGCTCGCAGCCGGAAATATCCCTTTGCCTGCGGTTGCCGTTCTCGGCCGCATGTCGGCAGGAGACAGAGCGGCTGTGCTGCCGTTTTTTGAAAAGATCGGCTGGTCCCGATCCAATGCAGTGAATTTTCTTACCTGGTTATATGAAACAGCCAGGCGGGAAGGCCAGACCGTTTCGGGACTCATAGAATCTTCAGGACTTGCGCCTGCCACGGAAGGCGAATCCCCGAAGGATGCCGTGTCCCGTTTGTGCAGGGCGGCAAGGATGCTCAGATATCCGCATCTGGTCGAGCTTGAGTGCGCTCATGCGAAACTGGTCTCCGAGATATGTGCCGGAACCCGCTGGAAGGTGGAGCCATCCGGAATATTCGAGACCGGCGAGGTGGTTATGCAGACCCGTTTCAAATCCCGTGAGATGATGCGCAAGGCCGTGGCCGACCTTGAAACAATCGAAAAGTTTGCCGGCTGGGAAGATATTTTCGATCTGGGCAGGGATAAGTAATGGCAGGTACATTTCAGCTTCCCGCACACCTGAAGGGATTGGAAAAAATTTATATTGACCGGAGCATGGCCGAAACCCCGCTCAGTGCAAGGGTACAGTCCCGGTTGCCGGACCTGCCCGTGGAAATTGTCGACCCGGACGATTTTCCTCATGCTGAAGCCGGTGGGAAACAGGCTCTGTACCTCAAGGAATACAAGGGAAAGTTCCTGCGTTTCTGCCCCGGTACGCGCTACTATCATTGCTGCGGCTACCGGATTATTCACATCGGGGAAAACTGCCCCATGGCCTGTTCCTACTGCATTCTGCAGGCTTATTTTCAGGACCGGCTGCTCAAGGTCTGGGCCAATCAGAGTGATCTGTTCAGCGAACTGGGCAAGGCGTTTTCCGCCGATCCGTCCACCCGCTACAGGGTCGGAACCGGAGAGTTCACCGATTCTCTGGCCCTCGAGGCGGTAACCGAATACAGCCGTGATCTGATCGAATTTCTCGGCGATCATCCCAATGTCTGTCTGGAACTCAAGTCCAAGGTGATTGATCTTTCCTGGATGGACGTGGTCAAACGAGTTGACCGGGTGCTGCCGGCATGGTCGCTCAATGCACCGTTTGTTAACGAGCATGAGGAGTTCGGGGTGTCCACCCTGCGGGAGCGTCTTGAGGCCGCGCGAACTTGTGCGGAAGCCGGTTTCCGGGTCTGTCTGCATTTCGACCCGATCATCCGTTTTCAAGGCTGGCGGGAGGGATACGCTGAGATTATCGACATGATTTTCGATTACCTGAAGCCCGAACAGATCGCTTACATGAGTCTCGGATCGTTCCGGCATATGCCGCACTTGAAGCCGATTATTGAACGCAACTTTCCAGAAACAACCTACATCTACGATGAGTTCATTACCGGGAATGACAACAAGTTGCGGTTGCTCCGGCCTTTGCGCGTTCGCCAGTTCAAATTCATGGTCGACAGATTGCGCAGCCATGGGATGGACAGGCAGCTTTATTTCTGCATGGAATCCACTGAAAACTGGCAGGATGTTTTCGGATACACGCCAAAGGATCTTGGCGGGCTGGGTCGTCATCTGATGAGTCAGGCCTTCGGAGACTGATACCGAGATTGTTTGCTGTTGCAGTCTTGCAGAGCATTCCTTTGTTTTGAAAGATAAAAGCCGTATTGCACAAAATAATGTGCAGGTTTTGTCTGTTTGTTGTGCAGGATGGTGCACATTGTTACGGGGGAAGGCTCTATCCATTTGCGTATCTTGCCGCTATTGCATCATATTTTGGCATGGCACACTATATGTATTTGTTCAGGTAAAAGGAAACAGCGAGGTGTGTTATGGAAATTCTGAGTTCTTTCGGCAACTGGTGCAGCGGTCTTTCATTCGGTCACGGCGCAGGGTACGGAATGAGCGGATGGATGCCGTTTCATTTCGGAGGCATTCTGCAGCTTTTGGTCATCGGCCTGATTATTTATTTTACCGTACGCTTGTTCCGTCGGCCTGATACCGGAGTCCGTTCGGATACGTCTCTTGATATTCTGAAGAAGCGCTATGCTTCCGGTGAAATTGACGAGAGCATCTATACCCGCATGAAGGACGAGCTCAGGTAGCTCATTCCGCACCTTGATATATCTTCAGCGGCGGGCTTTTTTTGTAAAGACAAGAGTCCGTTCCGCTGTAAGGGTGTATATTCTCTTTCAATGACCGCACCGGGCATAATCCGGTTTGATATACTGCAAAACTTGGTGTAATAACTCGATTAAAGGGGGATTATACCTATGTCCTTGCAAGATTACAAAAGCAGAATAGACCGCCTCCAGAAAGGCCTCGGCAAGGCCTTTGCAGAAAATCCTTTTATCCTGAACATTCCGGGGAAATCCATTGCCCTGAAGGTTGACCCTTATTATTACGTGGCTTTTGAACCTGCATTCACGGAAAATCTCAGCCGTTTCGGGGTGATGCTGCAGAAGAACGTGCGGGATACCCTCGTGCGTACCGGCAATCTGGTCACGGATCAGCAGACGCGCAATCCGATTGTAAAAATACGTATGAAGTGGGACGAGCGAACCTATTCCATGCAGGTCTGTTTCGTGGAATCCGGATTTATAGATCAGGCCCTCAAGATTTACGGCGGGGTGAAGGCAGAGATCGGTCTGGCCGAAATCCGTATACTGTCTTCCGAGCGGGAAAGACTGGAAAAGTTTTTCGGGGAACGGACCCTTTTGAAATCCGTAGCTTTTGTGGATTAGGTTCCGCCCGTCAATGGGCTGTGAGTGCGCGTTCGGTCCTTTTTAGGAATATTTCTTTTTTTCTTAACGTTTCCAGCCGCTAATTTGTTTCCCTATAAATGCATAACCTTGCTGAAAATGTAATGTAGAGCCACTATGTAAAGTGATGCCCCGGTCTTGATCTCTTTTTTGTTCTGTCATGACATAACGCTGTCATCTTTTGTTGTATCTGGTAACATTTATTATGATAGTAATATGTTGTTTTGGTCTTGCAGAATCATTCTGGTTTTTATTGTGCTTGTGGGGTATAAAACAAACAGTTGAGATTGTCTTAAAATCTATGACTGCCGACTTTTCTACTGGAGCAACATGTCTCGCAATACAATAATATTTTCAATTTCAGCCTTTGTTGCAGTCTTTTTTGCCGTCTGGTTTTCCGTGCCCAGGCCCGAAATAGTTGTTTCCATTCTTATCAGGCTGGTTTCCTTTTTCATCGCCGTATATGTTGCATTGAAATACAGGGAGTGGAAGGTTCTGTTTCTGGGGGGCATGTTTTTACTCATGGCGGTCAGGCAGGCTATGACTTTTCTGCTCTGGACAAATGTTCTTCCCCGAAATCAGCTGACAAACGCATTGAGCGAAGTTCCAGGATTTGTTGTCACAGTACTGTCCCTTGTTTCGGTGGTCTACCTTGGTCTTATTCTGTCCGGCAAAATCAGGCAGATTGAAACGCAGGAAGACCGTATAAAGACCTTGAACGACCTGCTGCCCATATGTGCCAAGTGCAGAAAGGTCCGAGATGATGACGGCTACTGGAAGGAACTTGAAACATATATAGAAAGCCATACCGAGTCGCAGTTCAGCCACGGACTTTGCGAATCGTGTGCAGACGAGCTTTACGGGGAACAGGAATGGTATAAGAACTCGAAGAAAAAGCGGGGCCGATAGTTCCTGGCTCTATGTCCCGGTACATTTTATCGGGCCTGCCTGTTCCCACATAATTGCCCTCCATCCTTTACTCCCGCTTGTCTTGAATCCTGTTGCGGGTTATGCCCTTGCCATGCACAAGGACAACCTTTTCAAAGAAGGGATCAATCTTGCCCCGCAGGATCTGATTCGCTACGAACATATGCTCAAGGACCTGATTCGGGAGTTCCTGCCCTTTGAATCATACAGCCTTTTTTTTCCCCGCCCGCCAAAGGGTAAATTCCGTGCGGAATTTGCTTTTGACTACAATGAAGACAGCGGACAGCTGATGCTGCCGCTGCGTCTGCGCGGACGAGGAATGTGCTATTTCATAGCCAGGGGCGTAACTCTGGAGAATTCGCAACTTGCGGCTCCGTATCTGGAAGCTCTGGGTGAATCCGTCCTTGAAAAGATGCTTCTGTACAAGGGGTCAATCACCGATCCTCTGACCGGCATGGTGACAAGTGATTATTTCATGTCGAAACTGATCAAGGAGCTTGACCTTATCCAGAACTGCATGATGCCGGCTCCGGGAGGTTGCAAGGACCCCGGAATTCCCACATTCAGCGGTTCGGTAGGGATTGTGCTGCTGGATATGGACAATTTTCAGCGCATCAATGACCGCTACGGATACAAGCTGGGCGACGATATTATCGCCGATGTCGCTTCCCGGATCAGTGATGCCGTGTTCGAGTCCGTTGTCTGTGCCCGCGTTTTTGACGATAAATTTGCTTTGCTTATACCGGACGGGCGCCCGAAGACCTGTGCCGGTCTGGCCGGGGAACTGCGTGCCCTGATAGAATCGATGAACATAACCGATCCTGTAACCGGGGATGTGATTCGGATCAGCGCGAGCGCGGGGTTTGCCAATTATCCGCAGTCATTGTCCGGGCCGCATTTCAAACGCAGTGCCGGGGAGCAGGCCCGTATCCTCATGAGGAAGGGGGCCAAGGCCGTTGCAACAGCCAAGGATTTCGGTCGCAACTGCGTTTTTGCTTATTCCGATATTCTCAAGAAGGGCGCGAAAGTACTTGAGGTGCTGCCCCTGCAGCGTCTGGCCCTGAGCATCGGCGGAAGTGTTGATGCGCGTGAGGGCGGACGTTTTCTGGTCTGGTCACCTGATTATCAGGCCGGGACGCAGGTTCGCATTACCGAGGACGAGAGAATTTCCGGTTCCTACCCGACCATGTACAAGGCTGAGGTGGTGATAATAGAGGTGCAGGAAGAAATAGCCTTTGCCGAGATTCTGCATCTGAGTGATCCCGCATGGCCTGTTGCAGAGGGCGACCGGTTGACCATGCTCAATGAAAAAGACAGCTTTTTCGATGTGCAGGCAGGGCCGGAAGCTCCTGGCGGGCCGCAGCGCGATATGGTTACCGGGCTGTATAATTACCGGGAATTCATAAGCCGCTACAGCCGGATGCGCCAGAACATGGACAGGTTTTCCGTCGCCGTCCTTCGCCTTGCTTCCAATCCGACCGAACACGGCGGTAACTTCCAGAAGCTGACCGATGCCCAGGTCCAGAAGGTCTCCTCACGTGCTGAAACCTTTTTCTGCGAATCATGCATGGGCGGACGTTACAGCCTGAACAGCCTGATTTATTTTTTCCCGCATGAGGATTCCGATGCGGTTGTGGAAAATATTCTGCGGCTGGTGCGCGAATGTTCAAACGACTTTGAAATAGAACTCGCCGCCGGGGTGGCCTCTTTTCCTTTTCTTAATTACCGGCGCAGTGAAATTCTGGATAACTGCCGCAAGGGGCTGGATCATTCCCTCATGCTTGAGAAGCCCATGGTGGCCCAGTTCGATTCCGTTTCGCTCAATATTTCCGCAGACCGCCTGTACGTTGACGGCGATATTTACGGTGCCATCGAAGAATTTCGTCTGGCGCTGCTGGCTGACTCGGATAATATTCTGGCCCGCAATTCACTTGGGATATGTTATGCTCAGGTCGGCAAGCCGGAGCAGGCCCGCAAGCAGTTCGAGGAAGTGCTGTCCATAACTCCGCGCAACATAATGGCCCTGTATAATCTCGGGTGGACCTGCCAGATGCTCGGTAACCCGGAAAAAGCCCGTGAAGCTTACGAACGCTGTCTGGAGCTTGAGCCGGACAATGTCTTTTCTCTCGTAAGGCTGGGAGTTCTGGCCGAGCATGATCAGGGACTTGAAGAGGCCGAGGCCTATTTTCTGCGTGCTGCGGAACTGAAGGGAGGAGATTCCCTGGCCATGCGGCATCTTGCCCGGATCGCTTATGCGCGTAAGGATGTGGACAAGGCGCGTGAGTATCTGCACCGCGCTTTGAATGCCAACCACAACGATGCCGCGGCCATGAATATGCTGGCCCGGATTTACCTTGAATGCGGGGAGGATCCCCAGATTGCCGAAGTGCTTGCCCGGCAGAGTGCGGCACTGAAACCCGGGAAGGACCAGTTCTGGGAAACACTGGCACAGGCTCTTGAGGTGCAGGAAAAATACGAGGAAGCGGCCGAAGTTCGTTCCCGGTTCTGATTTTTCGGCATAACGTGCTGGCTGTGGCGGCAGCGGGGACAAACAGAGGAAAGGTATCGGACCCTTGTTGAGGATTGCGGTTGTATTGTACCTGATTATCAGCGGAGTATTGCTTTTCCGCATGATTATACCGGATGAAGCCGAGCGCAGTTATGCTCCGGGCATGCGGTTCAAGGTGCAGCAGAGGGTTCTTGTGGCCGGAAAGGAACGCAGGCCGGTTACTCCTCTTTTCAGTCAGGTTGCGGAAGAGTTTTCCCTGCAGCCGGAAATTCTGCATGCCATAGCGGCCTATGAAAGCGGGTACAACCCTTGGGCTTTGAATATTGAAGGACGCAGCGTATATCCGAAGACGCGTGAAGAGGCGCTTAAGATTATAGAAAAGAATCGCGGAAGAAGTTTCGATGTCGGCTTGATGCAGGTGAATTCCTACTGGATTGACAAGTTCGGACTGAGCGTGAAGGACGCGCTGGAGCCGGAGGAAAATCTGCGTCTGGGAGCCTGGATTCTTCGCTATTGTCTTGATCGGTACGGTTATAACTGGAAAGCCGTGGGGGCCTATCATACCGGTTCTCCGAAAAATCTTCCCGAAAGGTCCAGAGCCTACGCAGTGGAAGTCATGAACAGGTATCGTGATCTGCTGGCGGAATCCGGTAACGGAAAATGATTGCATGAGCATGCTCTGAAAGTTTAAATAATTGTGAAGGGCAGGACTGTGCGGTTCTTTTGCCTGCCGGTTGCAGCCCTGAACCTGTTTACGGCGTAATGATATGAATGAATACGACTATGTGGTTTTCGAGATAGATGATGTCCGTCTGGCAGTGCCTTCCTCCGTGGTGGACAAGGTGGAGCGTGCCGTGCAGCTTACAGCCGTTCCTGACGGTCCGGAGTCTGTTCTCGGAGTGGTCAGTGACGGTGGCGAAATAGTGCCTGTTCTAGGATTGCGTACCCGGTTCGGGATGAAGGAACGGGATATCCGCCTTTCCGACAGGCTGCTTTTCTGCCGCAGTTGCGGAAGGAGAATTGCGGTCATTGCCGATAGTGTTCAAGCCGTAAGCGAGATTGCCCCGGAAAAGTGCCGCAGTTCTGCAGAAATATGGCCGGGAGTTCTGTTTATCGAGTCCGTGGCCGATATTGATGGGGACGTTGTGCTTGTGCAGGATATGGATGCTGTTTTGAATTCGGAACTGGAACTCAAGCTGGATGATATTTTAAGGGCTTTGCGGCTGCGGTCGACGGAGGAAGTCGACTAGATGTGTGACATTCTTGATGATGGACATATCCGAAAACTGGCGGAAATGGTACGCGGCAGATACGGACTTGATTTCGGCCCGGACCGGTGGCGCGACCTCAGACAGGCAGTACAGAATTTTCATACAGATTGCGACAGGTTCTCTTCTGCAGAGGAGTGTCTGGAATACATCCTCTCCACAGGTGTTTCCAGTCGCGATCTGGAGATGTTCATCAATCGGCTTACAATCGGGGAAACTTATTTTTTCAGGGACCCTCAAGCCCTTGATGTACTTGAGCGCGAAGTGCTGCGCGGAATGAACGGGCGTGGCAGCGGAATGGGCGGAGCTGTGCGTATCTGGTCCATGGCCTGTGCTACAGGCGAGGAACCGTACACCATGGCCATGATCTGCCGGAGGTCGAATATTCGCAGCGAAATTATCGGCACGGATATAGACAGCATGGCTCTGGCTAAGGCCGCTGAGGGCTGCTACCGGAAATGGTCGTTCCGTACCGGGTCCATGGCCTTTCGGGACATGTATTTCCGCAGTACAGGGCCTAACGGTTTTCTGCTCGACAAATCCATACGGGGCATGGTTGCCCTTTCAAGGTTCAACCTCATCGGTGATGAGGTCCCGTCTTCATTTATGAATATGGATATTGTCCTGTGCCGTAACGTGCTGATGTATTTTTCAAATTCCGGGGTCGATAAGGTGCTGGGGAAAATATGGTCCAGCCTGGCTCCGGGAGGCCTGCTGGTAGTAACACCGAGCGAGTCTGCCCTGGTCTCGTCAAGGGGGCGGTTCGAGCCGGTCCTTCATGATCAGGTAACTTTTTTTCGCAAGAATGAAGGCTATGTCCCGGAAAGTCTTTATCCGGCCTTCTCTGTGCAGGAGGGTTCAGACTCGGAAGCCCCGTATGCAGAAGTTTGCAGTTATGAGTCCGGTGCCGGATTCTGTCTCGGTGAAAGCGATTTTGAAGACCCTGCCGGGAACTTTATGCATGAGGAGAGTTCCGGGTATTTTGAGAGCAGGAGTGAAAATGATTCCGAAGTTTCTCCTGCGGAATGTAATGACTGCCTGGCCGAAGCGGCAAGGCTTCAGCAAAATGGGGAGGAGGAAAAAGCTTTGGCTTTGCTGCGCAATGAAATTGAACGCGGTGGCAGAGCCTCTGAAGCTTCGGTTTATTTTGCAATGGCCGGGATTCTGGCAGATACGGGCAGGCTTGAAGAGGCCGCAAAATGCTGTGAGCACGCAATCGATATCGATCAGATAGTTTCCGAATTTCATTTTCTGATGGGGCAGATCAGGGAATTGCAGGGCCGGACGGAGCAGGCACTGGCCGAGTTGCGCAATGCTGTTTTTCTTGATCCCGCATTTATTATGGCGCACGTCCTGATGGGTAATATTTTTGTTGAACAGAATGATTATCCTTCTGCCGTACGCCATTTTCGTATAGCGTTGCAGGAACTGGAAGTTCTGGATGCCGTTGAAATAGTACCGTATTCTGACGGAACCACTGCTGCCGGACTGATAAGTATGGTCGGTGTTGTACAGCGTAGTCTCGCCTAGGGAGCTTGATGACCATGGAAGATAGCAGGTCTTTGGAATTTTTTTGCAGGGAAAGTGACCGCGAATTATTGCGTGAGCGTGCCGCCAGGCTGGCCCGCAAGGTAGAAGCTGAAAAAATCGGCGAGGTGCGCTCGGTCCATGCCAAGGATTACGTTACCTTTGTTATGGGGGGAGACCTTTACGGCATTGAGGCTGCGTATGTAAGTGAGGTGTATGAACCGGAAAATCTGGTTCAGCTTCCATGCACTCCCGAATTTCTGTCCGGGGTGATCAGTGTCCGCGGGAGAATCTGGGCGGTGATAGATCTTTGTCGTTTTTGGGGGATAGGTCGGCTGTCATCCGGGTCACTTCCTAGCGCTATCCTGCTAAATGACGGAGATACGGAGTTAGCGCTTGCTGTGGATGAAATAAGGGATGTAATCCCTGTTGATGATTTCGCCCACAAGCCGCTGGCAGAAGGACAAAGTGCCATATCCCGCTATTCCTTCGGTATGACCGAGAATCGTATGGTGCTTTTGCGGGCCAAGGTGCTGCTTGGAGAAGAGGCTTTTGTGGTCAATGAATTTGTCGGTGGAATTTAAGGTTTTCGCGGAAGGCGTAAGATGTCCATGAACGAAGAAGAATTGAAGAAGAGACTGCTGGCTGCTTTCAGAAGTGAGAGCGCGGAGCGGATGCGTGTGCTTTCTTCCGATTTTTTACGGCTGGAAAAAGGCGCTCCAGAGGACGAGGCTTTGAAATTGATCGAGTCTTCATACAGGGAGTTGCACAGTCTCAAGGGAGCTTCTCGTGCTGTGGGCCTTGGTTCACTGGAAAAATTCTGCCAGGCCTTCGAATCTTTTTTTTCCGCATTCAAGAAAAAGCGTGCGATTCCGTCTAAGCATGTCTGTTCGGTAATGCTGGGCTGGCTGGACATACTTGAAGATCTCATGGCCGGGGAGGATGAGTCCGAGTCGGCTTTATCCGGTCCGGCTGTTGCCGTTGCCATGTCCCGGATGCAGGACATGGCCGAGGGACGGGATTCCGGAAATGATGTGCCGGAATATGTTCCAGAGGAGCAGACCGGTGCCACGGTAGTTTCTGAGACAGTTCCGCCCGCCGGGATATTGGAAAAAGGCGGAAATCGGGCTGCTGTACAAACCGGACCGGCGAAGGGAAAAGGTCTTCCCGAAAAAGTGGTTCCGGTTGAAATGCGGGCTGCTCGAAATGACTACGTGCGCCTGAGTTCTTCATTTATAACCGGGCTGCTGCTTCGCTCCGAGGATTTGATTTCCGTAAAAAATGCTCAGGCTGAACGGGTGCGGGACATTCGTGATCTTGAAAAGGTTTTCGCCGACTACCGTACCGCTTTTCAGGATATTTTGGGGGATGGCAGGCAGGGAGCGGATGAAGAACAGGTTTCCGCCTACGCTGACGCAGACAAGAAGCTTGACGCCTTCGCTCGCAGGTTGTCTCAGCTTGCCGCAACAACCCGCAAGGCCCAGTGGGAGCTGGGCTCCAAGGTTGATTCTCTTCTGGCTGATTTCAAGAGTTCAATGTTGCTGCCTTTTTCTTCACTGCTGGAAATGTTTCCGCGTATGGTCCGTTCTTTGGCAGCGGAGCAGGGCAAAAAGTGCGAATTGGAAATTTCCGGTGAAAATGTGCGTATTGACCGGAGAATTCTGGATATTCTGAATGATCCGCTCATGCACATGGTCAGGAATTCAATAGACCACGGCATTGAGAGTATTCATGAGCGTGTAGAAGCCGGTAAACCCGAGGCGGGAAAGATTATGTTTTCCGTCACCCAGACAGACCGGGATGTGGTTAAGATCGTTTACGGTGATGATGGACGAGGGGTGAGCTACGCGAAACTGCGTGAAAAAGCAGTGAAACAGGGCTTTTTTTCCGCTGACGAAGTTGAGGGAATGGACCGGCGATCAATTCTGGAGCTCGTTTTTGTGTCGGGCATGTCCACCAGTGAAATAATTACGGATATTTCCGGGCGCGGACTTGGTATGTCCATCGTCAGGGACAAGATCGAGTCGGTTGGAGGCAGCGTAGTGGTTGCCAGTCCGGAGGGAAAGGGGATAAGAATAGTTATTAATATCCCGGTAGCCCTGACCTCCTTCCGGGGAATAGTGGCAGAGGCCGGCGGAAGGTCTTTTGTGGTACCCAAGTCCGTGGTGCGCAAGGTTCTGCTGATTCGGCAGGAGGATATAGGTACAGCCGGGGGACGAGAAACGATTGTGTTTTCCGGGCGTCCTGTTCCGCTGGTCGGGCTTGCCGATATTCTGGAACTTGATTCCGGGGAGACAGAGCGCAAGTCATTTCCTGTTTTTATAATGGGCAAGGGTCGGAAGACAGTGGCGATAAGTCTGGAGGGACTCTGCGGCGAAGAGGACGTAATGGCCAAAACCATGGGGCCCATGTTGAAGAGGGTGCGCAACATTTCAGGTATTTCAATGCTCGGCAGCGGAGAACTTGCACCTATCCTGCACGGTCCGGATATGATTCGTACCGCCCTTGGTGTCGGGTCCGGGTTAAGGACACACTCTTTCTCGCATCTGGCCGGTAAAAAGGAGAAAAAGACGGTCCTGATTGCAGAGGATTCAATTACTTCGCGTATGCTGCTTAAGAATGTGCTGGAAGCTGCCGGGTATAATGTGCGCACTGCCGTGGACGGGCGTGACGCTTTAAGCTCCATAAAGCAGGAGTTGCCGGACATTCTGGTCTCGGACGTGGAAATGCCGCACATGGACGGCTTTACACTGACGGCATCCATAAGGAAAATGCCTCAGGCTGCGAGTCTGCCTATCGTGCTGGTTACATCTCTGGGATCACAGGAGGACCGTAAACGCGGTGTTGAGTCCGGTGCAGATGCTTATATCATCAAATCAAGCTTTGATCAGGGCAGCCTGCTGGATGTTGTTTCCAGGTTGATAGGATGAGTTTGTATTCAGGCTCGTGCGTAGGGTCGGAATTTTCAGAAATTTTTCCTGTTACCGGGATCGCTGATTTGAAGGTTATGGTAATGGATGTTTGTTTTTTGGTGTTGCGTAAGGCATGTCCTTTTACAGGAACATGTCAGTTGGGTGTGCTACCGAATATTGGATGAAGATCATGTTCTGGATGATTGAATTTTTCAGTACGTGGAATTCATTCTCGTATTGTTATTTGCTTATTGCTGCGGGGTGGAAGTGATCAAGGTATTGATTGTGGACGATTCAGCCGTGGTGCAGGAATTGTTTACGGAAATGTTCGGGCGTGAAGGTGATTTCGAGGTGGTCGGGTGCGCCGGAAATCGTGACGAGGCTCTGCAGAAAGTCAGAGAACTCCGCCCTGATGTCGTCACCATGGATGTTAACCTTCCGGGATGTGACGGTTTCAGCGTTACGCGCATGATTATGGAAGAGTGTCCGGTTCCGATAGTTATTGTAAGCGCCTTTTACAGTTCCCAGGATGCCGAACTGGGATTCAGACTGCTTGATACAGGGGCGTTGGCTTTTCATGACAAGCCCGCATACGGGAGCCCTGATTTCCATGACAGCATGAAGGAAATTATCATGTCTGTGCGGCTTATGTCCGAAGTCCGGGTGGTAAGACGTAAAAGCCGTTTCCGGCACAGCAGCAGGGAATCCGGAAAAGTTGCTCCGGCACGGACTGCGTTTTCCGGAAACACGCGCAAGGTTGTCTGCATAGGAGCGTCAACAGGGGGGCCGCAGGCAGTCAAACAGGTGCTCATGGATATTCCAGTCGGATTCAGCGCTCCCGTAATTATTGTTCAACATATGTCCTGCGGATTTACTCAGGGCATGGTCAACTGGCTGCGCGAAAATACCGGGCACGATATAATGATTGCCAAGGCCGGTGATGTTTTCAAGCCCGGTGTCGTTTATTTCGCACCGGAAGGATATCACCTTGAAATTTCCGCTACTCGCACTGCCGTTCTGTCCGAAGATCCGCCCATGAACGGCATCAGGCCGTCTGTATCATCTCTTTTTGCCTCTGCTGCTAGGAATCTGGGGCGGGCCTGTGTAGGAGTACTGCTGACGGGAATGGGGCGGGACGGTGCTGCTGAATTACTTGAAATACGCAAAATGGGCGGCCATACAATAGCCCAGGACGAAGAGACATCGATTGTGTTCGGAATGCCCGGAGAGGCAGTAAAAATAGGGGGGGCCGTTTCAGTGCTGCCTCTTGACAGAATCGGCCCGGAGATCACGAAAATAGTTTATTCCGGGGCGGGAGAATAAGTAGTGTTAAACAGCCATATCCTGATAGTTGAGGACAGTCTTACACAGGCAGTCAAGCTTGAGTTCTTTCTGGTTGGCAAAGGGTACACGGTATCACTTGCGTCAACCGGTGAAGATGCCCTTGAACTTATGGCCGGCAAAAATATAGATTTGGTTATAAGCGACGTAATAATGCCGGGTATGGATGGTTACGAATTGTGCGAGAGTATCCGCGGCAATTCCAACTACGGTAATGTTCCGGTTATTCTGCTGACCAGCCTTTCCGATCCGGGAGATATTATCAAGGGCTTGAAAAGTGGAGCCACCAACTTTGTAACCAAGCCTTATGATGAAGATTTTCTGCTGGGCCGTATCAATTCTGTGCTGAGAGACGGCCGGTTTGATCTGGATCAGCGTGCAACACAGGAAGTAAGTTTTGATTTTCATGGTGAAAAACATGTTTTACGGGCCGATTTCAGTCAGGTTTTTCATTTGCTGCTTACTACCTATGAGAACACGTTGCTGCAATCCCGCCAGCTTGATGCAGCCCACCGCAAACTTGTTTCCCATGAAGAGCAACTCAGTTCGGTTCTATCTTCCATGGCGGCTAAAATCGCGGTTCTTGGTCCTGATTTGAAGATTATGGCCACCAATGAGTCCTGGCGTGCTCTTTTTATTCCCGGCCAGAGCGAGACCGATATTACCGGTCGTGATTTTGCGGAAGCCATTGCCGAATCCGGGTGCATGCCGGAATCCCTTGACGCCCTGCTTGAGGGGGTGAGGTCAGTCATCACCGGTAGCACGGGTAAGTTTTCGCATGAGTATTCCATTGAGCATAAGGCCGGAGCGGAAGCTTCATGGTATATGCTTGAGGTGACCCCCATGCGCGGGAAATCCGGCGGGGCGGTTGCGTCTTTTATTGAAATAACCGAACGCAAGAATATGGAGAGGGAGCTTATCGAGGCCAGGGATGCCGCGGAAAAGGCCAATCGGTTTAAATCCCGTTTTCTCGCTTCCATGAGCCACGAGATACGCACCCCGCTGAACGCTGTTATCGGGATGACCGATTTGACCCTGCGTTCGGAACTCACTGCCGAGCAGGTTGAGAATCTGGATATTGTACGCGTTTCCGCCTCGCAATTGCTGACCCTTATTAACGATATTCTGGACCTTTCCAAGGTTGAAGCAAAGATGCTGAAGCTTGAGAAAAACGACTTCAGCCTTAGCGAAGCCCTGTATGCCGTGGTGAAAAGCATGGAGCAGCAGGCAAAGGATAAAGGGCTGGTTCTCAGTCTGGATCTTGATGAAGATGTGCCTGAAGTGGTTTGCGGCGATGAAGGGCGTTTGAAACAGATTCTGTACAATCTGGTCGGCAACTCGCTCAAATTTACCGATCAGGGCGGAATCTTCGTTCAGGTTTCAACTCTGGACGGATGCATTCATTCCGGGCAGGTGCTGCTGCAGGTTTCCGTAAGGGACACCGGCATAGGCATACCAGAGGATAAGCAGGCCGTTATTTTTGAAAGTTTTCGTCAGGCCGACGACACCACCACTAGAAAGTTCGGGGGAACCGGACTCGGACTCGCCATTTCCCGAGAACTGGTGGAGATGATGGGGGGCGAGATCGGAGTGCGCAGTTCCGAAGGGTGCGGCAGTGTTTTTACCTTTACGGTTTTCTTGCAGCCCGGAGATCCTTCAACCCTTATATCCAACGGGAAGGAAAAGAAGACTGTTTCCAGAGCCGACAGCAAGGTCAGCATTCTGCTGGTTGAGGACAACCCCATAAATGTGAAAGTGGCCACCAGCCTTCTGACCAAGATGGGACACAGTGTAACGGTTGCCGGTAACGGTGTGGAAGCAATAAGTATGCTGCCGGGGCTGTCTGTGGACCTTGTCCTGATGGATCTTGAAATGCCTGAAATGGATGGTTTCAACGCATCCAGGAATATTCGGATGGGCATTGCAGGGGAGGCCAACAGGGATGTCCCCATAATAGCAATGTCGGCTCATGCCATGTCCGGAATCAAGGAAAAATGTATTAAGTACGGCATGAACGATTACATAGCAAAACCCGTACGGTATAATGAACTGCATCGGATTGTTCAGGATACTATGAAAACAAGGACGGAGGAACCTGCGGTTGAGGTCATCAGCGGAGTCCAGACGGCTCCGATTTTAGATCTGGAAAAAGCGTCCGACATGTATCACGGAGATTCCGAGCTTTATTCCGAATTATGTTCCATGTTTCTCACCGATGTTGAAGACGAGATAAAAAGTTTTGATCACGCCTGGAGCGCTGACGACCGGGACACCGCGCGCAGGATTGCCCATACCCTGAAGAGCAGTTGCGCGGCGATTTGCGCTCCGCACGCACGGGTTGTTGCAATGGAGTTGGAAAAGGCCGTTCTGGCTGATGATCCGAATGCCGTCAACTACTGTCTGGAGCGTTTCAGGGAGCAGTCGCAAAAGATCAGAACTGCGCTGGCTACCACCGAACAGTAACAGGGCGAGGGCGCGACATGTGCCGAGGTCCGTTGTTCTCCAGATCTGCCCGGCATAGTTTGTTGCAAGGTAATTTTTTTCAATTCGAAACCAATAAGGGCTGCGAGGATTCCCGCAGCCCTTATTGGTTTATTTTTTTAATCACTTCTTATTTCAATGCGACCTTGAACGCAGCGTTGACAATGGTCGCCGCTTCTTCCTGAATTGCCACGAGATGGGCAAGTCCTTTAAATGATTCCGCGTAAATCTTGTATATTGATTCCGTGCCGGAAGGGCGTGCTGCAAACCATCCGTTTTCAGTGACCACCTTCAGTCCGCCGATGGCTTCGCCGTTACCCGGAGCAGCGGTCAGCCGTTCCTCAATTTTTTCTCCGGCAAGGGTCTTGGCCTGGACCATTTCAGGAGTAAGGATGCTGAAGGCTTTTTTCTGTTCCTCAGTGGCTGGAGTATCCAGTCGTTTATAAACCGGACTTCCGAAGTCTTTTTCAAGGGCGGTATAATGTTCTCCCGGATCTTTCCCGGTGGTCGCGGTTATTTCTGCGGCAAGGAGGTTCATTATGATTCCGTCTTTGTCCGTAGTCCAGACCGTGCCGTCTTTGCGCAGGAATGATGCTCCGGCACTTTCTTCTCCGCCGAATCCGCATGTCCCGGCAAAAAGAGGGTCTACAAACCATTTAAAACCGACCGGTACTTCCATAAGCGGTCTGTTTATGGATTTTGCCACCCGGTCTATCATGGAGCTTGAAACCAGAGTCTTGCCCACGGTAAGGTCTTCCCGCCATTGGGGCCTGTTCTTGTACAGGTATTCTATGGCAACGGAAAGGTAATGGTTCGGATTCATAAGTCCGCGACTCTTGGTGACTATCCCGTGGCGGTCGGTATCCGGGTCATTGGCAAAAGAGATGTCGAATTTGTCCTTGAGTTCTATCAATCCGGCCATTGCATAGGGGGAAGAGCAGTCCATGCGGATTTTGCCGTCCTTGTCCACGTGCATGAAGGCATACATGGGATCAAGTTTCTTGTTCACGACACTCAGGTTGAGTTTGTAGCGTTCCGCAATGGGTTCCCAGAAATCTATGGCTGCGCCGCCGAGAGGGTCCACCCCGATGCTAAGTCCTGCCGCAGCAATGGACTCCATGTCCACGATGTTTTCAAGGTCGTTGATATAGGGTGTGGCGAAATCATATTCGCGGGTTGTCTCCGCGGCCATGGCCCTGCCTCTCGGTATCCTTTTGACATCCTTGAGACCGTTCCTCAGAATTTCGTTGGCCCTGTTCTGTATGGTGCTGGTTACGGCCGTTCCGGCAGGCCCGCCGCTCGGAGGGTTGTATTTGAATCCTCCGTCCCGCGGGGGGTTGTGCGATGGAGTTATTACAACGCCGTCGGCAAAACCGTCCTTGCGTACTTTGTTGTACCTCAGGATGGCGTGAGAAATTGCCGGTGTCGGGGTATATCCCTTGTCGTTGATAAGAACGGTGACGCCGTTTGCGGCAAAGACTTCCAGCGCGGAAATCTGTGCCGGTTCGGAAAGGGCGTGCGGGTCTTTACCCATGTAGAGCGGGCCGGTGTAGCCCATGGATTTTCTGTATTCACAAATCGACTGAGCTATGGCCAGGATATGGTCTTCGTTGAATGAACCGTCCAGCGATGATCCTCTGTGTCCGGAAGTCCCGAAAGACACGAGCTGGGAGTCTACGGAAGGATCAGGCTTGACGGTATAGTAGGCCGAGACAAGTTTTGGTATGTTTTCAAGGATTTCAGCCGGTGCCGGCTTTCCTGCTAGTGCGCTGAGTGACATTTCGTCCTCCGGTGTTATCTGTACGAGTGGAGAATATCAAAGAAATATAAAAAAACAACAGTTGCCGGATTTTTTTTGATTGATTGTAACTTCCGGCAATCCTTGTGCTCGTGTATCTGTTACAGTTAACAGGTCGGGCCTCCCTTTGTCTATAACGCCTGCAGACCCAGTCCGGTGAAAATCATTGAGCTTCAGTGGTTCTCAGGTTTGTTTTCCCGATTGAACCGGATTTTTATTCCGTGCGGGGTGCCTGTGATTTTGTTGTATTTGGTGGCGTGATCAGTTGAATATAAAGTCCCAGTTCAGTTTTGTCCCGTAAAGAAAACAGAAACCTGTCAGCAGCGATACCAAGGAGAAGGCAATCTCCCTGGGCTGCACCCTGCGAGATCCGGTCATAACAAAGTACAATTGGAGGGGAAGCGCAAGTCCGCGCAGGCCGAAGATTGTGCCGATCAGCAGCAGCACCGGCCCCAGAAAGGGCAGTCTGTGGATTTCGCCTGCTCCGGAAAAGGCGTAAAGTCCGAATGTGGCGATTACCGTGGCTATGAATGCGGTAACCAGCGCCGGGATGCTGGAGTTTCGTTCTGCCATTGAACTCAGGTCTTCACCTGCACCGAAATAGCGGTAGGCGGCAGGGCCTGCGATTATAATGGCCACGTGCAGTATCGCTACCAAAAAACAGATTGTTCCACCCAGATTAAGCAGGTGTGCGGGATTAAACATGTGCCTGATCCGTCTCAGGGATAACGCGGTTTATCGGCCTGGAATCTTATAAATTCATCCACGCCGTGTTTTTGCATGAGCTGGTTGTTCCGCTGCCATCTGCCCAGCAGATTTTCCGGCAACCCGGTCTTTCCGCAGTCCGGAAATTCTCTGCATTGGAAACAGAATTCGATCTCGTGTTCCCGTACGCATTGTTCCACCTTGCATTGTGGCAGACATATTCTGGTTTCGGATCTGCAACCGCCGCATTTCGGTGCGGCCAGGCTTTCCAGAAGTGCTCGGAATTCCGCGTAGTGACTCATGGCCGGATTGAAGCTTTCCAGGCGTTGAGCGTATACTTCAAAGTTCGGACCGAGAATCTCTGCTATTTTCTTTGCATGGTTGGAAACAGTGCCTTCGGCGCAGCCTACGCAGCGGGAGCAGTCCAGGCCGCACGGAGAAAGCAGATGTCTTGGGAATGGTTGTGGAGTGTGCATTTTCAATATCCAGGTTCAGGATTGGAAAGATTAATGATTGTAATTGGCCTGTAGGTCCGAATATAAATCAGATCACCGTAAATTACGAGAGGTATCGGCGCTGAAAAATTATTGTGGCCGGCAGATAGAGAAAAGCCTCCTTCCTGAAGAGAAGGAGGCTTTTGCTGATAATATGTTAATCCGGGCGGCCTATTTGTTTTTTCCGGTCATGAAAGAAATTCGTTTGACCGAGACTGTCTGTAGGCACCGGATTTTATCTGCCGGTTGCGACTCTAGCGGTACTGTTCCAGTTCCTTGAGAAAGTCGGCAGATACTTCAAAGCCGGTTTTTATGGCCTTGTCTACACATTCAACGGCTTTTTTGTAGTCTTTCTTTTCAACATAGCACAGGGCAAGGTTGTTCCAGGCAGGGCCGAAGTTTTCTTCAAGCTTCAGGGCTTTTTCACATACTTCCATGCAGTCGTCTATCTCTCCTTCATTGTAGTAGGCACTGCCGAGTGTGGACAGGGCCTGGATGAAGTTGGGGTCGTATTTGACGGCGCGTTTCAAGGCTTTGATAGCCTTGTCCACTTCACCCTGCTGCATGTAAACATAGCCGATGTTGCCCCAGGGGACGGCGAAGAAGGGGCGCTGCTGTGTGGCGGATATGTTGTAACGCAGGCAGCCGTCAAGGTCGCCGCGCTGCATTGCAATTCCGCCGAGCTGAACGTAGGCTTCGGCCATTTTGGGAGATTCATCGATGGCGGCGAGAAACTCGCGTTCCGCTTCCATGAAATCCCGTTTTGCAAGATATGCCACACCCAGATTGTAGCGGGTGTTGCTGCAGGTGGGACTTGCTTCCTGTTTCTTTTTCAGGTCTGCTATATAGTCATCAAGATTATCAAATTTCTGCACGGAATCACCTCATAATATTTCAAAAGTTCTGTTGCCGTCGTGGCCGGGGCGTACTGCCGTGAAGGGGATCAAACCTTTTTGCCTTCTTTTTCAAGCAGTTCGTTATACCATACACAAAAGTCAAAAATGGGGCGGACTCTTTCGAAGTTCATGGCCAGCATTACTCCGAACTCAGCCGCTGCCTGAGCATACTCGGAGTTGCGGTTCGCCTTGACTTCGCGGACAAATTCCTCGCAGAGCTGCTGGGAAGTTCTTCCGGTAATGTCTTTGCGCATATCGATAGGGTCGAAAGGCAACTGGAACGGATCCCATTCATCATATCCGATTTTGTCAACAAACCTGCGCCGACGCGGCGACAGTTTTTCGTACATGATCCGCTTTTGTTCTTCAATTTCTTCCAGGCTGGGGTTGGCCACTTGATAGCTCCTCTGCGTAAACGAACTGGGGTTATTGTTTCGGCGCAGCACCGAGTTCAACGGAGTAGTTGCAGGTGGCGCATGCCGATTTGTCTTCATTGCATGTGCTGCACGCCTCGGACGGAGCCTTGGCCGGAGCCGGTTTTTCAACCTTTTCACCTGTGTTGGCTCCCAGATATTCCGGAGTATAGTCGGTAAGCAGGGCCATGGATGCCGGAACCAGCACTTCGGGCAGTTCCCGCAGGCTTGAGTTTACGGATGCAGCCAGTTCCTCGCTTAATTCCATAAGCTTGGACTGCAGGGTATCCATATTCATTGTGGGGTATGATTTACCCGGTGCGAATCCTGATTTCTGGCAGGAGTGTGCTTCTCCTCCGATATTCATGGGTACGCCGTAAATACGGCAGGTAAGGGGTCTGGATTCGTAAACTGCGCAGAGGTCATCCTTATTCAGGAGCGGGCAGCGGACACGAGCCAGTGATACTTCCCTGAGAATTTCAGTTGCGGAACTCCCGGCCTGGCTTGCTTTGAAAGCGCGTCTTTTGATCTTGTGCACCTGCCTGTCGGCAACGTCCGCTTTCTGCATGATGTCAGAGCGTTCCATACCGCTGTATTTTTCATTGAACTTGTGGTTCAGGTAAACGGCTTCCACAAGTGTAAGGTCGAAAAGGGCGTGACAGCAGTCGCTGCATCCTTTCCCGCATTTGATGCCGCCGTCTGTCTGTTCAGCGATTTTATTGAAGGCCTTGTCCACCTCTGCGACAAGAGCTTCATATTTTTCAAAAACTTCTTTGAACTCCAAAGTAAAACCTCCCTAAAACGTATATGACCGGAGAGCATGACGCGAAAAAAGCGTAAACTCAAATAAACTAAGTCTTAAAGTCCAGCAGTCAATCGCCTGCATGAAAATAATCAACGGTTCTTTCATGTGTGCAGCATGCGGAATGAATTTCCGTCCCGGTACGAGTAGAAAACCGTTGCGGCGCAAAAAATTGGAAGGGGGAGACAGGCGAATATGGAATCTAGACACCGGCAGGATCAAATTATTGCTGTGGATTGCATCCGTCAATTAAAGAGCAGGCGGGAATCCGGTTACCCATGATTCCCGCCTTTTCGGTCTTTCTGCTGAAAAAGAGCTTCTTACTGCTCTTCAACAGTGATAGCGCCCTGCTCACATACTTCAACGCAGGATTCGCAGCCGAGACATTCGTCTTCGTTTACTGCTACAGCCTTACCGTCCTGAAGTTCGTAAACTTCGGTAGGACATACGTCAACGCATTCGCCGTCGCCGTTACATTTGTCGGTATCAATAGTGATAACGTAGCTCATAGTGTTACCCTCCAAAAGATTGATTTTTTCAGCCACTGATCGCCTGCGTACACTATGCCATACGGCGACGCAGTATATATTCTTAAGGTTTTGCCGGACAATCCCGGTCTATACCCCGACACAGGGCTATTGGAATTGGGATATCCACAACACCTGTCCATGTCAAGAACACATCGGGGAAAAATACAATAAACCTGCCATCGTTTTCGGCTCGGCTAAACCGTGAATTTAAATACATTTGACGAAAGATATTTTTAGGGCCGCAGAATGGTGACTTTGGCGGAGCATTTATTTAATAGAATTCTTTACCAGTAATTTTAGCCGAATTTTTCAGGAGTAGCTATGCTGAGCAAGGAACAGCTTGAGAAATATGTTGATGCCCTGTGGTGGGGACTTACAACCGCCAGAACAAAGCCTTACGAAAAAGGCGATATGATTTTAATCCGTTACGAAGCGGAGGCACAGCCGCTTGCCGAGGTCATGTTCCGCCACCTTATTGAAAAGGGAATGAATCCGGTTCCGCGTCTTTCGCTGAGCCCGGACATGGAAAAGAGTTTTTACGGTCTTGGGAACGATGACCAGCTTGAATTTATTGCGCCGGGTGACAAGGAGTTCACCGACAATCTTCATGGACTTATTGTGCTGCTGGCACCGGCTTCCCTGACCCACCTTGCCGAAGTGGATCCCTCCCGCATGGGAAAATGCGCTGTGGCCCGCAAGGTTCTGCGCGACATAATGGAAGTGCGCGAGCAGAAGGGCGAACTGGGCTGGACCCTTTGTTCCTATCCCACAAAGGCCATGGCCGAATCCGCAGGACTGTCCATTGAGGAATTCACCGCGCAGATAGTCAAAGCCTGCTATCTTGACGAGGAAGATCCGGCCGCGTGCTGGAACGGAGTATTCGAGAAGGCCGCAGAAGTGAAGTCCTGGCTGAACGGCCTGGGCATAGAATCGTACCGTGTGGTTACCGAGGATATGGATCTGGTGGTAAAGCACGGCGAGTTGCGCCAGTGGATAGGTGTATCCGGGCACAATATTCCGAGCTTTGAACTCTTCATATCCCCTGACTGGCGGGGCACATCCGGTGTGTACTATGCCGATCAGCCCTCATTCCGGTCCGGGAACTACGTGGAAGGCGTAAGGCTCGTTTTCGAGGACGGTGTGGCAACACAGATAAGTGCAAAGGAAGGCGAGGAGTTTGTTAAAAAACAACTGGCCATGGATATCGGGGCTTCCCGTCTTGGCGAATTTTCACTTACCGACCGTCGTTTTTCCCGCATAGACAAGTTTATGGCCAACACCCTCTATGATGAAAACTACGGTGGTGAATTCGGAAACTGCCATGTTGCTGTCGGCGCTTCCTATGCCGATACTTATGCCGGGGATCAGGAAGAACTGGACGAGTCCCGCAAGGATGAACTCGGCTACAACACATCCGCGTTGCACTGGGATCTGGTCAATACTCAGGACAAGACTGTCTACGCCAGACTCAAAGACGGCAGCGAGGTCGTCATATACAAGTCCGGAGAGTTTCAGATTTAAGGAAGCCTGTTTTTATTATTTGAAGCGCTTCGCGTTTCTTATGATTTGATTTCGCCGCCGGCGGCCAAAGGGGCCGCGACCCTTTGGAATCCCAGCTGGTTTAAATATGAAAAACGGGCCGCTATATTTAATATCGCGGCCCGTTTCTTGTCTGTTCAGGCTTCATGTCCGGCAGGGCGGAAAAGGTCAATCCTACAGACGCCCGGCCTCCACATGAAATTATCTAATCAGGATATCAGAATTTGACGTATATCCTGACCCCGGACATGTAGAATTTGTTTTCGGGCTCGACAACATCTGCGTTGCCTGCTCCGTAGCGGACATTATCCTTGTCCGATTCACCTATGTACCAGTAGCGGAAGTAGGGCTCAAACCCCAGTGCGTAGTTCGTAAAGTCATATTCAAGGAATGCGGAAATGCGTCCGCCGCCACCGGATGCGAAGTCCTGCGTATTTTCGGCGTCTTCATAGGAAGAGCCTACCTGTGAAAGCTTGCTTTTAACGGTACCGCCAAGCAGTAGGTCCGCTTCGAGCGTACCGCCTATGGACCAGCCGTCGTCCATTCTGGTAAGGATATTGACGCCGAGCGGAAGATAGTACTGGCTGATTTTGCGTTCATAACCGCCGGAGCATTTTATCTTGTCGTACCAGTAGCGCATCCCGATTCCGGTGTAGGGCGTTATTCCGGTGTTGCCGTAATCAAAACCCATTCCCACGGTGGCCCTGCCGCTGATGAAATAATCGTCATTATCCGCAGTAGCCTTGGTGCCGTCACTGTACTGGCCGTCATACTTCAGCGATCCCATAAGCCCTTCAAGCTCCGCATTGGCCATGATATTGTACTCGGAGAAATATCCTGTCCAGGAACCGAATCCGCCGTTGAGGAATCCTTTTTCATGCATTATGTCCGGCTCATCGTAATACATGTACATTCCCTCGTAGCCGAGTTTGAACTCGCTTTGCGGGAACAGTCCTTTTTCGCCTGCGAATGCGGCAGACGAGACAAGCAGCAGAACTGCAGTGACAAACAGAATCAGTTTTCTTTTAAACATGAGTTCATGAACATCGCTATTAAAGGTTCAACTTCTTTTTCAATATCAACTTCTTTGGGAAAAATGAGCGTGTACTGAACCAGTCCCAGAAGAATGGAAAAGTACTGCGCAGCAGCTACTTCGGGGACCAGATCTTCCCTGAATACACCGTCTGCCTGTCCCTGTTCTATAATCTTTTCAGCCCGTTTGATGAATTTGTATTCATATTCCCGAAACTTCATTTTAAAGGGCATGAGTTCCTCGGACCATTCTGTTTTATTGAACATTATCTCAAAGGCGGCCCTGAAATTATTATCTCCGCCGGCATGCAGAATCCAGACTCTCATGAGCCCGGCAAGCATTTCCTTCGGAGACAGGTCCTCTTCAAATTTGCTGAACAGCAGATCACGGACCGGCATGAACGCACAGTCGAAGAGTTTTTCGAAAAGATCTGTCTTGTTCTTGAAGTGCCAGTACACTGCTCCTCTGGTAACGCCTGCATCCTGAGCTATATCCTGCAGCGTTGTTTTGGCGTAACCTTTTTCGCTGAATACCTTGAAAGCCGAATCCAGCAGAGCCTGGCGGGTTTTTTCGGCTTCTTCCTTTGTTTTTCTGGCCATTTCTATTCCTATGTATAAAATCTGATTATTTTTATGTAGATCACATCTATTACAAGGAGATGGAGGCAAAGTCCAGCCGATGAGCAGGAATACGGCAAGCTTCACAGTAATAATCTATTAGCGGTGTTGCCGGAGATTTTTCCTACAAAGAACCCCCTGCACAACGAGCGCTGCACAGGGGGTGATTTATTGCTATGACTTGCGGAGGCTAGAACCTGATCGGAAGAGCTTTTTCAAGGGCAGCAAGAACTTTTGCGTGTTCCTTGTCTACAGCCTTGTCGGTCAGGGTCTTCTGTCCATGGCGGTAGGTCAGGCGGAACGACAGATTGCGTTCCTCGTCCTGTCCTTCGGGAACAAAGACATTGACCAGTTCCACGGATTCCAGCAGGGGCAGTCTGAGATCAAGGATTGCCTTGTTGAT
Source organism: Maridesulfovibrio sp. (assembly GCF_963677005.1). Taxonomy (NCBI): domain Bacteria; kingdom Pseudomonadati; phylum Thermodesulfobacteriota; class Desulfovibrionia; order Desulfovibrionales; family Desulfovibrionaceae; genus Maridesulfovibrio; species Maridesulfovibrio sp. Next base: position 398,601 of record NZ_OY781616.1, read on the forward strand.
GGTTTCCGCATGCAGGGATATCGGACCGATAACGGTCACATCGCGTCTGGAGGGCGGAAATACCGGCAGGGAAGAGAACTGGATTTTATGCGCCATTACAAGTTCGCGCAGCAGATCAGCATTCAGATCGGCCATCCATACTTCCTTTCTGGCGTGGTATTTGTCGGCAATGGCCGGTGTGACCATTCCGATAATTCCTATTTCCCTGTCACCCAGCGATACTTTGACACACGGTTCGAGGTAGCTGCTTTCTTCTGCGAGAGAAAATTGCGCTTCACCCAGTTTAAGGCTGACCAGCAGATGCTCGACAAGTCCTTTCACATCAAGATAATCGGCATCGCCGTGCTCGTTCGGCCATTCGGCCTTGCTGCGTGAGCCGGTAAGCATTATTCCCAGACGGGACTGTTCTCTGGTCTCGGTATCGGATTCCGGGTCTTTGAGGAATTTTTTGGCTATCTCAAAAATACGGATATGCGAGTTGCCCTGAGCTATGTTGTGTCTGACGGTGCCGAGCAGACCGGGAGCGATCTCGGTGCGCAGAACATTCTGGTCTTCGCTAAGAGGGTTGGCGATGTTGACGCGGCCTTCTTTCGGGAGACCCAGCAGGTCCAGATCCTCATCTCCCACAAAACTGTAGTTGATGGCTTCGTGCAGACCTACCCCGCGTCCCCAGTATTTGAGGCGGCGATTGAAGCCGTACGGAGTATCAGCCGCAACGGAGGATTCGAATGTTTTGGATATGCGGGGCAGCACGGATGGAATTTTGTCCATGCCGTAGTAACGGGCAACCTCTTCGTAAAGGTCGGCCTCGCGTTCCAGGTCGAGCCTGTATGAAGGCGTGCTTACCTTCCAGCATTCGGAATCCGAGTCGTCAACGTCAAGCCCCATAAGTGTGAAAGCCTTTTTGCTGAATTCCGGTTCAAGTTCCAGACCCAGGAATGCGTTGCAGCGGGCATGGCGGTACTTGTGGGTGCGGTCATGCCACGGAGCAGGTTCGTTTTTGACCACCCCGGAAACCACTTTTGCTCCGGACAGTTCGCTCATCAGCTGAGCGGCACGGTCCATGGCATAGGTGTTCAGCACCTGATCGACACCGCGTTCGAAACGGTAGGATGCTTCGGAAGGCAGTGCCAGACGGCGGGCCGTCTTGCGGATCAAAGCCGGTTTGAACACAGCGGATTCAATGATGACGTTGGTGGAATTGTCGCTGATTTCAGAGTTCATCCCACCCATAACTCCGGCCAGGGCAACAGGGCGTTCCGCATCCCAGATCAGCAGGTCGGAACCGATAAGTTTGCGTTCCTGCTCGTCGAGAGTGGTGAACTTCATTCCGTCGGGTGCGAAGCCCACACGGATTTTGCCACCCTTGACCAGATCTCCGTCAAAAGAGTGCAGGGGCTGGCCCAGTTCGAAAAGTATGTAGTTGGTTACATCAACGATATTGCTGATGGGCCGGACTCCCACGGAGAGCAGGCGGTAGCGTATCCAGTCCGGAGAGGGCGCGATCTTCGCTCCCTGAAGTATTCTGGCCTGATAGAGCGGGCAGATATCCGGATCATCTATTTCGATCTTGAGCAGGTTGTTGGCATTGCCGCCGGATTCCGTAAGGTTCAGCTTCGGAAGGGTCAGCGGAATATCGAAAGCGAGGCTGGCTTCACGGGCGATTCCAAGCATGGACAGGCAGTCGGCACGGTTGGGGGTGATACCCAGATCCAGCACTGTGTCTTCCATGTTCATGGCTTCGGTGAATTTTGCGCCAGGCTTAATACCTTCGGGGAGCACCATGATGCCTTCATGGCTGTCCGAAAGTTCAAGTTCGCGTTCGGAACAGATCATTCCGTGTGATTTTACTCCGCGAAGTTTGGCCTTTTTGATCTTGAGACCGCCGGGCATGGTAACGCCCACCTTGGCGACCGGCACATTCTGGCCCTGCGCCACGTTCGGCGCACCGCAGACGATGTCGAGAAGCTCGCCTTCACCAACATCAACCTTGCAGATGGACAGTTTTTCGGCTTCGGGGTGCTTGCCGCACTCCACAACATGGCCGACAACGATGTCCTTGATCGCTTCAAACGGATTGAAAATTTCTTCCAGCTCAAGGCCGAGCATGGTCAGCCTGTCGCCAAGCTCCTGGATTTCGCCCTCGTAAGGAACGAACTCCCGCAGCCATTGCATGCTTAAAAGCATTTGAGCCTCCAGCAGTCTTTATCTCACTGCGTGATATTTATATTTATCTGAAAGCAAAACAGTTTTACCCGGTGAGCCGCCTACGGTTTTATGCCTCCGGCGGCCCTCCGGGGGCCAAAGAAATTTTTTGTAAAAAGTTTCTCTGGACTCTTCAAAAACTTTTATTATGGCTTCGCCAGGCGTTGACGTTAAAATTATCCGGATATGGATTGAAGAAAGATTCCGTAAGGTGGACATTGATAAGGAAGCTTGTTTTACTTCTCTGCGCAATGTGCCGTTTATCAGGAGCGAAAGCCTGCTAGGGAGTGCAGAGGGGGTTAGCCCCTTTGCCCGCCGGAGGCGAAATCAAATCATCAATATCTCAAAATCAGCCCTGTGGGGCTTCCGGAAGCTGTCAACGTCAAGTTGCAGCGAATCTATAATCAGGAAAACTGTTCAAGGAACCGGACATCGTTTTCAAAGAACATGCGCAGGTCGCCGATGCCGTATTTGAGCATGGCCACACGTTCGATGCCGAGTCCGAAAGCGAAACCGGAGAATTTCTCGGTATCGTAATCAACTGCTTTCATAACATTGGGATCAATCATACCGCAGCCGAGAATTTCCACCCATCCAGTCTGCTTGCAGACGCGGCAGGGTTTCCCGTCCACGGTTCCTTTGCCTCCGCACATAACGCAGGAAATGTCCACTTCCGCGCTGGGCTCGGTAAAGGGAAAAAAGCTGGGGCGGAAGCGCACAGCTGTTTTGGGGCCGAAAAGCTGCTGCACGAACGCGGTAAGCGTTCCGCGCAGGTCGGCCATGCTTACGTTCCGGTCAACCAGAAGACCTTCGATCTGATGGAACATCGGGGTATGGGTCAGGTCGGAATCACGACGGTAGACCTTTCCCGGTGCAATGGCTGCCACAGGAGGAACATTGGCCAGCATGGTGCGTACCTGCAAAGGAGATGTATGGGTGCGCATCAGTATGGAGTCGGAAATGTAGAGCGTGTCCTGCATATCGCGGGCAGGGTGTTCCGGCGGCATGTTCAGTGCTTCAAAGTTGTACCAGTCGTTTTCGACTTCCGGTCCTGAGACTACTTCAAAGCCCAGCCCGATGAAAACATCGCAGATTTCATCCATGGCAAGGGTAACCGGGTGCAGAGAACCCTCGGGCGGTCTGCGGCCGGGCATGGTCGGGTCGAAACGTGAAAGGCTCTCAGCGGCAGCTGCTTTTTCAAGCTGGCTCTGTCTTCCCTCAATTATGTCGGTGAGAGCGGCCTTAACCTCGTTTGCTTTTTTACCTGCTACTGGTTTGTCTTCATTCGGAAGAGAGGGCAGTCCGGACATGATCTTTGCAACGCGGCCTTTGCGGCCAAGCAGATCGACACGGATTTCTTCCAGTTCAGACAAAGAAGAAGCCTGATCCAGGCGAGCTTCGCACTCCGGGACCAGGCCTTCAAGTTCCTGTAACAGGGACTTTACGTCCGACACTTTAGTTTACCTGAGCTTTAGCGGTCTCAACCACTTTGGCGAATGCTGCTGCATCGCTTACGGCCAGATCGGCGAGGACTTTACGGTTCAGGATCACACCGGCAGCGGACAGCCCGTGAATGAGACGGCTGTAGGACATGCCGTTGAGGCGTGCTGCAGCGTTGATACGCTGGATCCAGAGATTGCGCATCTGACGTTTGCGCTGTTTGCGGCCGACGTAGGCCATGCAGAGCGAGCGTTCAACACGCTCTCTGGCGGTACGGTAAAGGGTGGATCCGGAGCCACGGAACCCCTTGGCCATCTTCAAATATTTTTTATGACGCCTCTTAGCGGCAATACCACGTTTTACTCTCATTGTATTCCTCCAGGAATCTTCTAAAACCAGCCACGAACGTAGTTCCGCGAACTGGAGTGTTCAATTATTGTTGTTCTTGCAGACAGCGTATTAGGAGTAGGGGAGCATACGTCTGACCTGGCCGATATTGGCACTGTCGACGGTGGAGCTCTGACCCAGTCTGCTCTTACGTTTTGCGTTTTTCTTGGTAAGAATGTGACGCAGACCCTGACGACGACGTTTGAATTTGCCGCTGCCGGTCTTGGTGAAACGCTTGGCTGCGCCTCTTCTTGTTTTCATCTTGGGCATTTTTATCCTCCTTGGGAAATTCCGGCAGTACGCCGGAAAAGACCTTTATTTTTTCACAGGGGCCAGCATCATGTTCATGGTGCGGCCTTCAGACCTGGGGGCCTGCTCCATTTTGGAGATATCCTGAGTATCCTCTTTGACCCGTTCCAGAACTGCCAGGCCTCTGTCCTTGTGGACAATTTCACGGCCCCTGAAAAAAATCGTGACCTTGCACCTGTCACCGCCTTCCAGGAACCGGCGGATGTGCTTGAGCTTAGTCAGGTAATCGTGCTCGTCTGTCTTGGGTCGAAACTTGACTTCCTTGATCTGAATTACAGTCTGTTTCTTTTTGGCTTCCTGCTTGCGCTTCTGCTGCTGATACTTGAACTTGCCATAGTCCATTATCTTGCAAACAGGCGGATCTGCCTTTTCTGCAACCTCTACCAGATCAAGACCTCGGTCCTGTGCTAATTCAAGGGCTTGCTTAGTCGGAATAACTCCCAACTGGTTACCCTCATCGTCAATAACCCTGACCTGAGGAACTCGAATGCGCTCGTTTCGGCGGGCACCGTCATCCCGTTGGGGACGCCTACCGTCTCTCTGAAAAGCTATAGCTCATGCCTCCGCGTTTGAATGGTTCATCAATGGCGGTCGAAATAAGCTCTGCCGCATCATCAAGAGACTTGAGTCCGGGGTCTTCCCCGTCGCGGGCCCTTACGTTGACCGATTCCGCTGCGACTTCTTTGTCGCCAACTACCAACATGAACGGGATTTTTTCAAGCTGGGCCTCCCGTACTTTGTAGCCCAGTTTTTCATTTCGGTCGTCGACCTCGGCACGAATGCCTTTTTCCTGCAGAAAGTGCAAGACTTTTTGTGCAAATTCATTCTGTGCGTCGGTGACTGTGAGTATTTTTGCCTGAACGGGGGAAAGCCAGGCAGGCAGTGCTCCGCCGGTATGTTCAAGCAGAACACCGATGAAGCGTTCGATGGATCCCAGAATGACCCGATGCAACATTACAGGTCTGTGACGTTCACCATCCTCGCCCACATAGCTCAAGTCGAACCGATCTGGCAAGGTAAAATCACACTGGATTGTAGCACATTGCCAGCGACGTTCAAGTGCATCTTTTATGATGATGTCGATTTTCGGTCCGTAGAAAGCACCGTCGCCCTCATTGATGGAATATTCCAGTCCCATTTCATTGAGTGCGTCAGTGAGAGCGTTTGTAGCTCTTTCCCAATCCTCGTCAGAACCGATGGCCTTTTCCGGCCTGGTGCTGATTTCGGCTTCATATTCAAATCCGAACAGGTTCATTACATCGCCGACGAATTTAGCAACTCCGATAATTTCGTCCCTGAGCTGGTCAGGGCGGCAGATGAGGTGCGCGTCATCCTGAGTGAAGGAGCGCACGCGCAGCAGCCCGTGCAGAACGCCGGATTTCTCGTGGCGATGCACGACCCCCAGTTCAAAATAGCGCTGGGGCATGTCGCGGTAGCTGCGAAGTCTGGATTTGAATACCAGCATGTGAGAGAGGCAGTTCATGGGCTTGATGCCGTATGACTGCTCATCAATCTCAGTGAAATACATGTTTTCGCGGTAGTTGTCGTAGTGACCGGAGCGTTCCCAGAGTTCTCTCTTGAGAATGAGCGGGCCCTGTACGAACTGGTAGCCGCGTTTGAGGTGTTCCTTACGCTCGAAGTCTTCGATGATAGCGCGGATGAGCGCGCCTTTGGGATGCCAGATGATCATTCCGGCTCCGACTTCGGGGCTTACGGAGAACAGGTCCAGCTGAGTGCCGAGTTTGCGGTGGTCGCGTTTTTTGGCTTCTTCAAGCTGGTTCAGGTGTTTTTTCAGCGCCTTGGGGTCGGCGAAAGCCGTGCCGTAGATGCGCTGCAACTGCTGGCGGTGTTCATCCCCGCGCCAGTATGCACCGGCTACGGAAAGCAGTTTGAATGCCTTGATCATCCCGGTGCGGGCTACGTGGGGACCGCGGCAGAGGTCTGAAAAATCACCGTTGGTGTATACGGATACTACGTCCGCACCCAGGTCGTTGATCAGTTCAACCTTGTAGTCTTCGCCCATACCTCCGAATTTGCTGATGGCATCTCCGCTGGAGAGAACTTCGCAGGAAAATTCTTCGTCCGCACCTACTCGGCGCAGCATTTCCGCTTCAATCGCTTCCAGATCTTCGGGAGTGAAGGGGCGTTCGTAGTCAAAATCGTAGTAAAAACCGTTTGCTATCGCCGGTCCGATAGTTACCTTGGCTGCGGGAAAAAGTTTTTTTACCGCTTCAGCCATAAGGTGGGCAGTGGAATGGCGGATGACGGCAAGTCCTTCGTCAGAGTCACCCATGACCGGTTCAAGGACGGTACAGTCGGCAGGCACGGTGGCGGTCAGGTCAAGAAGAGTGTCACCGCATTTGGCGACTACAACGTTCTTGAACTGCTTTTTGGACAAGGCCTCCCGGAGAACCTCGCCGCAAAGCGCACCCTGCTGAACCTCAAGTTCTTTACCTGCAACTTGCATATCCTTATCTCTCTTTGCGGAAAATTTGTGTCCGTCCCCGAGAGGGCGGCCGTTTCAATTGTGTCCACCTGACAAAACAGGGCCGAAGGGTCATTCCAATCGGCAGTAATTATTGATTTCAGGTGAAAAAAAATATTTAAGCGCCAGAAATCGCGCACATTGTTTTTAATGCACGAAAGGCGGTATTTTTATCCGACTATATTTGAGAAGTCAAGGCATTCGCGGCCTTGCGGGGAGGGAATTGTAAATAAAGCTGAACTGAACGTTTTCGACACGCACAAACAATTTCCCGGTGTCGTCATGATTGTCAACAGTGATATTTATGATAATTATTGCGAGCTCCGTTAAAGACCTGTGAAGTTTTATCTCACAGGCCTTTGACGGTGATTGTTTATGACTATTGTTTCTTGTCTTTTTTCGCGGGAATTTTCCCTTCTTTCTGTAATTGTTCCAGCTTGGCGGTAAGTTTTTCTTCCAAGGACGCTTTTATAATCCTTGCGGCAAACTGCTGTCCTCTTTGCTGTGATTTTACAATTACAGCTGGTAATTTTTCCAAACTTTTTTTGCCGGTAGGGGTTTTATAGAAAGCGGCAATGTCTTTTAATTCCTTCTCGTTAAATTCTTCCATGTAGATTGTGGCAAACATTTGTTTAAGTTCGGTTTGCACCTGTGGTTCGGCTAAAGTTTCATTTATCGCTTCCTTAAGCGCCCCTGCAAGAACATCACTGTATGGAGCGGTTTTGGGGTCGTTTTTGAACATTTGGTCGGCCAGCTTCGATGTCATCATATCACATGTGATAATAAATTTATCTATCAGTCCTGCCTGATCTATCAATTCGTATGCAGCGGCCATGCGACCGTCATTTCCGGCCTGGGCAGGAATCTGATTTGCAGTTATGAAAGCCGTGACGAATGCACAGATGACAAGTATTTTGAATTTTTTCATGGGTTCTCCTGTTTGAGTATTGAGTGTGAATTTTTCAGTGTGAACGAGAATTCTGATTTTCTGCCTCTGTCCAGTGCATGTCTGGATTTAATTATTTCGGCATAATTTGTCTTAAGCTGAGCTTTTAATCTTTGTTATACAATTAATCAATCTTTATTCAGTCTTTGTATAATTCCATCTCTGGTTTCTATTGCGTAGGGCGTTACAGTTACCGAAGGTGCAGATTGTCCTACACAAAAAGGCTCAGGACATTGGTTTTATGTCCTGAGCCTTGAATTCATGTTTTGAATAATAAGGATTTATTTGATCTGCAGTGCGAAAGCCGCTCTGTCCTCGGTTTCATTTATTCCGAGCAGTTCAAAGCCTCCGTCCCGGCTTTCGCAGTCCATGAGTTTTATCACGTTGCCCTCAAATACTTCAGAAAGAAAGGCTATGCGTATGGATTTGACTTTGTTCTGGTCGAATCCGAGCGGGCGCAGGCTGTCCAGAGACCAGCGCAGGTACTCTGTATTGTTAACGTGTCCATTGGCATCCAGCGAACTGTAGCCCACTTTCAGGGTTCTTATTTCCCTTTCCGGAGTTCCCGGCCTCAACCTTTTCATTGCATCTGGAAAAACCGTTTTGTCCTGCGCCTTAAGGTTAAGTGCTTTGTCTACCAGCACCGGTTTTCGTGTTGCTGAGTCCAGAACCATCCATTCTGATGAGGCGCGGATTATCTCCCTGCCTGATGCGTCACAGCCGCAGAAATCGCGGAAGGCACGGAGTTTTTTAGCCCCGCGGGACCATGTTTCCAGTGCGAATTTCTTTTCACGCAAAGGGAGTTCTTCAACTTCTATGCGCAGTGAAGTCAGTACCCAGAAGCTGTTTCTGGCCGCCATGTCCGCAATGCCGAATCCCAGACTGTCCGCGTGGGCTGTCGCGGCTTCCTGAAGACGACACATCAGCCAGTGGCAGTGCATGCGGTCATCAGGGCCTGTTTCGTATGCCGGGACCCTGTTCTCAATCAGAAACGAGTTTCCTGACATGTTACCATTTCCTCCCGAGATCGAGAGGCTTTTTGCGGCGCATCATTATCTGCCTGGTGTCTTCTTCGGCTGAAAAACGCTGGTAGACACCTAAGGCCCACATGGGAAAATATTGCGAGTATCCGTGATAGCGCAGGTAGAACACGCGCGGGAAACCGGTTCCGGTGAAATATTTTTCATCCCAGCTGCCGTCTTCTTTCTGTGTGTCCAGCAGATAGCGGATACCACGGCTGACTGCCACACTGTGCACCCGTCCGGCGGCCATCAGGCCCAGCAGCGCCCACGATGTCTGGGAAGCGGTGGATTCGCCAAGGCCTGCGTAGTTGCGGTCATTGTAGCTCAGGCAGCTTTCACCCCACCCGCCGTCTTTGTTCTGGTGTTTTTCAAGCCATTCAACAGCCTTGCAGACATAGGATGAGTTCATGTCCTCTCCTGCCTGGCGAAGCCCGCAGAGTACGGACCACGTACCATAAATATAGTTGACTCCCCAGCGACCGAACCAGCAGCCTTCGTCTTCCTGTTCGCGTTTGAGGAATTCGATGCCTTCTTTTATCGGCCTGAAGCTTTTGTCATAACCGATTACTCCCAGCAGTTCTATTACTCTGGCCGTCAAGTCCGATGTGGGCGGGTCCAGCAGTGCGCCGTGGTCGGCAAAGGGTATGTCATTCAGGTACTCGGCGCAGTTGTCTATGTCGAAGGCCGCCCAGCCTCCGTTGGAGGACTGCATGCCGATCAGCCAGTTGACACCCTTTACGAAATTTTCACGCCGGTCCTTTCTTTCGAGCTCCCCGGCCCGGCAGAAGGCCATAAGCACCATGGCCGTGTCGTCCAGATCAGGGTAGAATGTGTTTTCGAACTGGAAGGCCCATCCTCCGCCAGCAAGGGCAGGGGCCTTGGATTTCCAATCTCCCTTGAAGAAAATCTGCTGGCCCCAGAGCCAGTCTACAGCCTGTTGTGTTGACTGGCTTTTCTGCTCCTCACCGGCTTCCATCATTGCCGAAAGAGCCAGGCAGGTGTCCCATATGGGCGAGTTGCAGGGTTGGCACAAAGCCTGTCTGGTATTGCCTGCAGTTCCCTGTTCCGGTGAAATATCGAGTTCCGGGGCTGCGGACAGGTCGCGTCCGGCTGAAACAACGGTATGCTCCCACGGTGATTTCTCGGGCACGTGAAATTTATCAATCATGAGGTCGTCCACGGCTTGCAGGCCGCGTGCGTAGTCCGGGTCCGATTCATCATAGCCCAGCAGGTGCAGAGCGGTTACCGCGTTGGCCATGGCCGGATAGATGGCGCCTATGCCGCCGCGGCCGGACATATGTTCGCGGGTCCATTTTTCCGCGAATTTCATAGCCTTTTTGTTGATGCCGGACGGAATCAGATGCATCGTCCGCTTGAGGATGCGGTCCAGAAGTATGAATGCGTTTTTGCGCCAGCCTTTGTCGCGGTACTTATCTATATGTATGTGTTCCTCGGCCGGTTTGCAGAAAAGTTCCGGCACCGCCTCTTCCGGCCGCAGCCTGCACACCGGGCGTTTGGCGTAGATGATCAGCAGGGGATAAATAACCGAGCGGGACCAGTACGAAACCTTGTTCAGGTGGAAAAAGAACCATTCCGGCAGAAGCACGATTTCCACGGGCATGGCCGGCGGGCAGTGCCAGGGAATCTGTCCGAATGTGGCAAGGCAGATGCGGGTGAACACGTTGGATGTTTCCGCGCCGCCCTTGGCCAGAATAATACGTCTGGCCCGGACCATGTGTTCCGCGTTTTGGTCATCCCCCAGCATCTTCAGGGCCATGTATGCCTTTACGGATGCGCTTATGTTTGCCGGTCCGTCCAGATCGTGCAGCGGCCAGCCTCCATCGGGCATCTGTTTTGCGCGAATGTAGTTGCCCAGCCGTTCGGCAAGGCCCTTATCCATTTCGCGGCCGAGAAAACGGTTGAACATGATGTATTCGGAAGGAATGGTTACATCGGCTTCAAGGGCGAAAACCCAGTATCCGTCCGGTGCCTGCAGGGAGCGGAACCTTTTCATGAGTTTTTTCAGTGCGTCTTTAGGCTGAAGGAGCGATACAACGTGGCTGTTCTTTGCTTTGCTTTGGCTTCTGGCGGCGCTTCTTTTATTCATGTTTAAATCCTTATCGTATACGTGCAGACGGTCTTGTTCGGTTTTCGCGCGAAAAGTTTGATTTAGTATGGCAGTCTGCCGATGGCGTCAACTGCGGAATCTATAACCTGTTTTTTCAGTTTATCCTGCGGTCCCCACTCGAAAGACGGATATGTTATCAGGAGCGAGGTCAGCCCGTGCGTTGCGGCCAGCACGGAATGTGTTGCCACGATGATGTCTTCTTCCCGGGCGTTGTCCGGCATGCATTTGCGGACGCAGGTACTGATGCGGTCATACATAGTTCTACCCAGCGGATTGTGCTGGAAATGATCATTCTGGTCTTTCCACAGGTCGCTTTCCATCATGAAACCGACTCGGTAAGCGTTCGGGTTTTGCAGTCCCATGTCCACAAGGGTGTGCAGAATCTGTTTGAGTGCGTCTCTGGGAGAAGTTGTGAGAGATATTATTTTATTGATATGCTGAAGGAAATCCCGGTAGGTCTCCTCGGTCAGGCATAGAAATAATTCTTTTTTGTCTTTGAAGTGGTGGTAGATGGTAGTCGGCGAATATCCGATGGTTGTCGCCAGTTTACGCATTGAAACCTGAGCGTAGCCGTGCTCGGCAAAAAGCTTGCGGGCTGCATCCAGTATCAGCATGCGCAAAGGTTGCTGCTGTGTTGCTATTGTTTTGGTATTCATACTTTTCTCCCAAAGCTTAACAGTGTTAAGCTGCAAGGTTTCTGTCATGAATAATCTATTGTGTCAAGCTATGGCACAAGATGATTTTTCCGAATAGACAACTTAAGGTTTTTGGTGGACTTTCGGTGTTCTGAGTGCTCAAAAAATACGGGAAAAGGTTGATAAAATGCTTGCAATGGCTAAGAGTGTTGTATATGTATTCTCCCCTCAGGCGTTAAACAGCGATTGTTCATTCGCCTGACCACAGTTTCAGCGTGGCCCCGTAGCTCAGTAGGATAGAGCACAGGATTCCTAATCCTGGTGCCGCAGGTTCGATTCCTGCCGGGGTCACCATCTAGTACAAAACTAGTATAATATTAAAGGGTTAACTCATTTTCTGAGTTAACCCTTTTCTGCGTTTATTTGCGGTTTTTTTGGGGTGCTGCCAACCTTTGGTGTCAACCGGGGGTGGGCTGGTGGTATTGTGATTGTTGTTATAAGTATAATATTGTTGTGAGGTTTGTTTGGTGTAACTAGCTTAATTTATTAATTACAATTTGGAGTTCGTACAAAAACGAATCTAAGATGCGTTGTTGTAATACGAAGTAAAAATCTTCAACTTGTGATGGATTTTTCCCTTCTAAATCGTTGTCTAAAAAGGTAATTAATTGTTCACTTACATTGTTATTTAATTGTAAGTGGTCTCTTTCATGTCTATATACTCTGATCTTGTGCAATACATGGAATAAGTTAGGGTAAGTGGTCTTTACTTCTTCCCAAAAGTATTTTTGTTTATTAATTGATCTTCCGTAAATATCTATAGATTCGACAAAGCACCTGTAGCAGACATTAATAAAAGCAGTGAAACTGTCGATGTTTTCAGCTACTGTAACATTAGAAAACCGATCAGCTTCAGGAAATGAATTTACTCCAAAAAGAATTGTGCCGTTGAGATTTGAGATAATTCTCTCAAGCATTCTAATATCTGATTTGATCTCTTCAACACGTCTTTTGAGCCAAGATTCTCTATGTTTAGTTTCAATGATTTTGAAAACCAGTTGACGTTTTTCCCTACGCGCAAGCTCAGTGCCAACGTATTTGCAGACGACTGGTATCATCGGTAAGTATTCTTGGTTTTCTTCTTTTAAAATACCATAGTTTTTTAAATGTTTAATATATGTTTCGCCTTCAGCAAGATCTATGAAATCGACCATCTGATTGCTTGATAACAATTCAAGCATAGTATATTCGTCAGGATAAAATTCTTTCAATTCTGAAACAACATGGTCACAATAGAAAACTAATTCTGAGTCACATCGATCTTTTGTGTTTTTGAATATTTCACGAGATATTGAAATTGGTTTTTGTTCACTTTGCGAGATGATTGTGTTGAGCCAACTACAGCAAAGCCTTGTCAATAAAGGGTGTCCACCGTACCACTCATGTACATCATCAATTGCTTCATGTGTAAATCTTATCCCCATACGCTTGCCTAAGCGTTTAATCATGATTCTTACTTCTTCAGACGAAAATCCTGTCAAATATTTATGAGTTACAATTCCAAAGAGTGGGTTCTGAACTCCTGAAACTGTGTTTATCTCAACAACAGAGGGGTTTACACCAGAGATTATAAAAGAGAAGTTTTTTACCTGACTTTGACATGACCACATTGTCTGCCAAAAATCTAAAAATTCTTCATGCCAATGCTTGTCAATTTTTGCAACAAAAGAAATAAACTCAATTTCATCAAACATTATACAAATTTGTTTGTCGATTTCTCTTGCTTTTTTTATTAACTCTAAAAACGACCTTGAAGCTTTTCTGTCATCAAATACATAGTCATTTTCAATGTCGAGTTTAGTTGCTATTTGTTCAGCAATATCTCCTAGTAGCTCATACCAATGCGATTTTCTCACATCAGGCAATTTACAATCAATATAAATCACAAGTGAGAATCTTTCGCCTTCAATGAGGCGTCTAATTTTAAAAAGAAAAGAAGTTTTGCCTGTTTTTCTTAATCCAAAAATTGCTTTATTCTCTTTTCTTTTTACCGCATCAATATACTCCATGACTAACTGTTGGCGTCCAAAGAAATAAGTGTCTTCGACTAACGGTAGAGAATAATTGAATAAATCTCTACCAAAAAATTGTTCATTCAATTTGTTCCTGATATACCAAGGGTCTCCACGACTTTCTTCTAATTCATCCTTTGTGAAGGAAACTATGATTCTAGATTCTTGCCTAGATGATGTATAGTCATCAAGCCACTCTCTAACATTGTCTGCGTCTGACACTAAAAAATAATTTAGTGTTTCTACACGTCCTTTTGCTGGTGATTGTGAAAAAATTTGCTCTATTGCTTGCAAGGTTCTTGGTTCCATGCGCTGATATGGTGCATATACAAGCATTAGTTCGTTATCAAAGCCGTATGATTCTTTGAAGTGATCTTCAGGGGACAAAAAAAATACTTTTAAAGAGGTATTGTATTCAACTCGCTCTCTAGCCCAAGTGACAAAAAAACCACTCAGGAAAGGTGTCAGCATTCTTTCTTCATGTGGAAAACGACTCAGGTAATTGTCGCGAACTTCTCTTCGTATTGTGCCCATATGTGAACCTCGTGCGAGTATTGAATATTTAGAATAATAGTTTTGCAGTCAAGGAAACTCTAATCATACCTGCGAGTTGTAGTCAAAGAATAATTTTATTGGAGCGTTAAAAGCATTTGCTAAGTTTAATTGTAGTAGATATATTAAATTATCTCAGAGCATTACAAGCAATTTGCATCGACTTTATTCAACTCCACCAGAACACATCCCCAACACTGATCCCCAGAATCACCCCAAAAAATCACCAACCCCCAGTGACCAAATCAAACCAATCAGGGTAACCTTCAATTTTCAGTATTATTTAACAATATGAAATTGAAGGAGATTTACTGATGGTAATTAACTGCGATCCACTGTTTCGGATGATCTATTCCTATACTCGGAAACAGGCGATTGAAGACGGAAATTTAATCGATGTGACCGAACAGTCTAAGGGAACCGGTTTCAAGGTTCCAGTAGCGGTGTCAGTGACCTTGTACGAAAGATACATCACACCACCGAAAGGACTTGAAGGCGAAGGACAGAGCGTAGAAGGGCGACTCCACGATCTCTTCACCATGTGCTTACTCGCGATGCAGGATAAACTGGACCAGAGCAGGATAAGCTTTCAGGTCTTGTTTTTAACCAAGTCATCGCCGAGGACCATTGAAGAAATAGAAGTGGTGTGCCAGTGCGGTCCAGTATCTTGTTTGTGATGTAAGTTGTTAATTCAGTTCTTATTGTTGAGGTAGTTTAAAATTTGAGAAAAAGATTTCAAAACTAATTTTTTGTCATCTATTACGAGTGAAGCGTCAAAATTGAAAAAGAGGTTGTTATCAAGTAAGAGACTTGCAATATATGGATGTGTCAGTACGATAGAGTTTGGGAATTTATTATATATTTTTTTGAAAAAAAATACTGTTGTTGCAGGGCTCCAATGTTTGTGTTGAGGGTGTTTGGGGTGTGCATAGGCAATATCTTCGTAACTCACAGTTTCATTTGCTGAGTAAATTACTATTTCTTTTATTCCAGATTTAAATAGCATTTTTCTATAATTCTTAATTGCTTCCGTTAAAATTTTACCCCTATTTATATTGTTGTGTAGGTTGCAGTGCGCAATAAATAACAACATGTCTGTGTTTTCTGGGTTATAAGGTTGTTGTATTTTAGGTAATATGCATTTATATTTTCCCCATGTTCCAAGTACAGTAGAGTTTTTCAAAGATATGAGTTGCAAAAAATCGTCAGATACATGTAAATTAGATATTAAAAAATCATTGTTTATTGTATTATATCTTATATTGTTCTTATTAATGTTGTTAAACCATGCTTTATCAGATATTAATGTAGATAATTGATAAATAAGTGCGTTTATTATTTGCGAGTTTGCGCTAATTATATTGTCTTTATCTGGTATAGAAGATAGGTTGTATTTGTTGTGTTGTATGCAGTTGTAGTCTTGAAGTATGTTTTTGCTTAATTGTATAGATTTTTGTAATACTCTTATCGCTTCAAATTGGTTGTTTAAAATGTCTTCTTTAGGCATTAAAGTGTTCCTCTTTAAAGATGCTGTAATGTTTAATTATATAGATGCGTTTTGTCTTTTACTTTAAATATCATGTGTTTGATCATTCTTTATAGCAATAAAATCAGATTATGATTATTTTACATTTTCGGTCAACCGAAGAAATCGAAGCCACCGCAACGATCCAAATAATCCACCCCCCCCCGACATAATTCACAGAATCACCCCAAAAAATCACCAACCCCCAGTGACCAAATTAAACCAATCAGGATAACCTTCAATTTTCAGAATTATTTAATAATATGAAATTGAAGGAGATTTGCTGATGCAGCGCTTCTGTGTATTAGTTCCTGCGCAACGTAGCGATTTCTGATAAAGAAAGTGTCATGGATTACTTCTTTGATGATTGCTGCTCCTGTCATATTAGTCAGAAGTACAATACTCAAGATTAATGTTGTCAGAATTATTGATTTTTATGATTTTCATTTCACGAAAGGAATATCCAGAAGCTCTTAAACTATGGTTAAACAGCTTTGGAGCAGATTTATCGTATCTTTTTTGCCCCTCACCAGTTCGTGAGTCGTCATGATTTACGTTTTTTTGAGTGGCCAACCACATTTTTGCGCGCACGGAAATGTTTTGGCATTTATCCACTGTTTCTGTGCTCCGACAACAAGTTCCCGCTGTGGTTGGTACAAGTCAGAGTATAGTTGAATTAACAATCTCACGGGAGGGTAATCCGTTGACATTTCATGGCAAACAGGTTGGATTGTTCAGTGATTGTGTAACTTCGGAGTGGGCCATGAAACGATTACTTATATCTCTTTTTTGTACCCTGCTGGTTGCGGGATGTTTCAGCAGAACCAACATCCCCATCGGCGACCTGTCAAATCTGCCGCAGGATGCCGGAGCCTTTAACGACCTTGTTCCAGACACCCGGCTTATTTCTCAGCCGGAACAGGATGCTGCATACCATCGGTTTCTTGCCGCCCATTTCGGCCCATGGGATCAGTCAGAGCCTGTTCACTCCGCAGAAGATGTTTTTTGGGGAATAAGGGTCTATGGCCCTAAAAAAATATATGGGGAAAACACGTTGCCCCGTTCGCCGGGCTGGATGCTCAGAATGGAGCAGCTTTCATGCATGGATAGCTATCCTTCCATGTCGAGACGGGCCATTGCCGTTACCAACACCAGCATGCGTGTGCTGCCGACCCTTCGTCCCGCCTTTTACGACTTTGCCGAAGCAGGCGAAGGTTTTCCCTTCGATTACATGCAGAACTCCCTTGTCCTTGCGGGAACACCGCTTTACGCAAGCCATATGAGCGCGGACGGCGCGTGGGTCATGGTGGAATCTCGTTTCGCCTTCGGCTGGGTGCCGGTGACAGATATCGGCTGGGTGGATGAGGACTTTGCAAAGACCTTCCGTTCCGGACTGTACGGAGCGGTCATTCAGGATGAAGTTCCGGTGGCGAAGCTTGACGGTAGCTACCAATTCACCGCGAACGTAGGGACCATTTTGCCGTATGCCCCGGCCCGCCCGGGAAGCAGACGTATTTACTTTCATATCCCCGTCCGTGACCGGAATGGCAACGCTGTTCTTGCTACAGCGGCCCTTCGTCCCGAGGTAGTGGATGTCATGCCAATTCCTGCTACGCCCGCTAACTTCAGCATGATTATCAACAACATGCTCGGTCGCCAGTACGGATGGGGCGGTCTGTATCAAGACCGCGACTGTTCATCCTCCACGATGGATCTCATGGCCGGTTTTGGTATCTATCTTCCCCGCAATTCAAGCCAGCAGGTCAAGGTAGGCCAATTGTTTTCATTGGAAGGCATGGACAGGGATGAGAAAAAAAAGAGCATCATCAGCCAGAGCACTCCTTTTCTGACCCTTATCCGCAAGCCCGGACATATCATGCTCTACATAGGCCAGCGCAATGGAGAGCCTGTTGTTTTTCACTCTGTCTGGGGATTGAAGACGAAGACAAATGGGAAATTAGGCCGCAAAATTATTGGCGGAGCCGTGATAACCACACTGGAACCCGGGCTGGAACAACCTGATTTGGCCCGACCGGACGGAATCCTGTTGGAGACGGTTTATTCCGCTTCAAATTTGCCCGGAATTACAGAAAAATAAATGCGTATAATTTTTCAAATCCTGTTTTGACTGCTTTCGTTCAGATTTGCGTATTACGTTTTTCGCAAAGGTGTCAGGGTAAGCTATTTCATGATTGAAGCATAGGTCCCATCCAATTTCATTTCCTGTAATGTCTTTGCCAGAGGAATTACAAGGGCTTCATGCTTACAATTAAGGTAGGCGTAAAATGGCAGTGAGGTTAGTGCCGGTTTTAGTTTTCGTATGCCCTTGGTGCGGAATTCTTCCTTAACTAAAAAACGGTCTATTGCGGGGCCATCAAGAATAATATCAGCCCTGCCCTTAAGGAGAAAACGAAGTAGACTTGTCTGTGAATCCACCTCATAAAATTGCGCTGCGTACCTGGCTGCTTTTTTAAAAGCCCAGAGACCTCTGATTGCCGCCACTCTATGTCCTCTTAGGTCTTCCCAGCCGTTAGGAATTTCGATCTCTTTGGTAGAATAGGCGTAGCCTTCTCCTGTCAGCAGGGCTTCAGGAACCCTGATCAGGTTTGTGTATGTTTTTTCGATTCCCGCGACCCTGAGAGCCTCCCCGTCGACAGCACCGGAATTAGAATTTTTCAATGCACGTTTGCTAGGGTAGGATTCTAATTGGAATCTATAGCCAAGTCTTCTGAAAGCTTCGCTCAAAATCAGAGATACGTGTTTATAGTAAACTCCTTTTTGGACCTGTGTTGAGAAAACCATTAAGCCCTTATCAGCATGAACATTTGTTGCAAATAGCAATAATATCCATAGAGTACAGCTGATACTTGTTTTAAATGGGATGGTTTTTGTTCGCATGTTGAATAATTAATGCTTAATTTTAGCGATTCGCCAGTTTAAACTGCAGTGTTTCCTGTATCTCATCTTGTGTGAATTTTTTCAGTCACCTCTCAAAATAATTTGATCCATTTGGTGGATGGGTGAGTATTCAAACAAAGCCAATAAAACAAAATTAATCGACGATGTCCAGAATACTAACGATTACTATCAATTGTTTAATGGGGTAGGCTGGATAGAGCCTGGATTTTGCTGATGTAATATGTCGAGAACCTAGGCATTTAATAGATTCTGTGGGTTTCGGGGTGTTTTTAATCTTACAGCCTGAGAACTGAATCCTTCGGCACCAGAGGTATACAGCTTAATTTGCAAATTCATAGAGCTATAAATTTTATTATCAAATATAAAAAATCAAACACATCTTGGCACCCAATTGCTCATGAACTTATTGAAATATAATTGATTATTTTTAGATTATGGTTTTTGTAGTCAAGGTGTTATTTTGGTAGTTTAATTGCTTAAAGGTGTGCCGGGTTTTTACTTCATGACCATAGTTCGAATTGTGTAAAGGGAGACGAAGATGTTTAAGATAGTCAACTTGTCAATCGTTGCGGTCATGGTAGTAATTTTTATTCCGATTTATGCTTCGGCATTTACGTTGAAAACATATTATCAGGACGGTTTTCCCAAGTATTATATTGAAAATGTGGATAATGTCTGTGTTGTCCGTGGATTGTGTTCTGAAATTATAAAACTGATTGAAGAAAAAGCGCCGAATATCAAGTTTGATGCTCCTCCTGAGTTGGTTAAATTTAGCCGGATAAAACATGATTTGTATAATGGGGTGATAGATGTCTTTTTAGGGATGACCCGTACCCCCTCGCGAGAAAACCAATTTATTTATTTGGATCCTCCGCTATACAGAATTAGACATGTGCTTGCTATGCGCCGTGATGATTATGTAGAAATTAAAAGTTTCAATGACATCCGGAGGCTTAAGGGAAATGGGAAAATTTTGACAAATCACGGGACTTCTTCCGAGAAATTTTTAACTAAACAGGGCGGTCTTGTCATAGATGCAGGAGCTACAACTCTTTCGCAGAACCTGATGAAATTGGACAAGGGAAGAGGCCGGTTTATATATTTCCATGATCTTGGCCTTATTAACACAATACGGCATGGAGGGTGGGGTAAAAAAGTAAAGATTTTACCTGTAGTATTTTATACCTATTCACATTACTTGGTTTTCTCCAAACACGCAGATCCGGAAGCCGTGAAAATTGTTCAACGGGTTTTAAATGAAATTGCAGAAAGTGGAGAACTGCAATCAGTTACAGCACAATACTTCAAGGATATTATTTGAAACAGGCTAAAGTAATACTGGCAATATCTGATCTTGCCATATTTTCCCGGATTGCAAGATCAAGCCTGATCCTTTATTCCGCGATGCCCGATTATTTTCCGGCGTATCAGAAATGCATCTATTACGAAAATCAACGATATTAGTTGCTGTGCCATAAGTATATAAAAACCTTGTAGTCCCATTAAAGCTGCACAGGATACATTTCCGAGCATAAGCCATAAGTACCCTTGCTGATCGTCCTGGGCCATCATATATGTTCCGAGTAGAAATCCTGCTGCTATGCCTAGTTCCAGTAATTGGGTTGTGTCTGTGAGCCCTCCATATTCATACAGACTTATTCCAAGGCCGACGGCAACAGATGCTTTTGCAAGTATATTTAACCATTTGGGTTCTGCTCCATGACCTCTCCAGGCAATGATCAATCCTGAAATCATGGCCGGGGCACCGCCAGATTCAACCGAAGCTGCAATCCAGTTGTGTTCTGATACGAATACTATAATCCATGCGGGTAGTCCTGCCAGATAAACTACCCATGATCTTATGCGCCATGATTTTCGATTGAATTCCTTTGAACTCCTTTCCGCTCTTGAAAAGAAAAATTTGTTAAGCAGATAAAACAATCCACCCCATATCTGAAGAATGTCGTAAGGCATTAATTAAACTCGTTTTAGTTTTGTGCAAAGTTTATTGTTACATGTGAAAATAGCTAAGAATAATTGCGTGGGCATTTTGTGACTTCCAAGGATTGTGGTATTGCAAAATCTTGTTTGTTGTGTCCAACGAAAATGCTTGATAGGTTTAATCGAGAAGTCCGATTAAGGAGAGGGTTATGGATTTATGTAAAATCAAGACATTCAGAATGGCGGCAGTAATGTTGAATTTCAACAAAGCTGCCGAAGCCTTGAATCTTGCTCAATCGACTGTTTCTGCTCAGGTCAAAAGCCTTGAAGATGAGCTCGGAGAGCTTTTGTTCAAAAGGATTCATAAAAAGATTGTGTTGACTGATGCCGGCGAAACAATGTTGTTTTATGCAAATAAAATGCTATCCATAGAGGAAGAAGCTCGTGCTAATATTTCTAATAAATTAAGCCCGGTAGGAACCATTCGTCTGCTTGTGCCTGAAGCTGTGGCATCAACTTATTTGCCTGGTGTGTTAAATAAATACCTGAGTCTCCATCCATTTGTAAATTTTGATATTTCCAATTGTTCCCAAAGTGGGCTGGAAAATGAATTGCGTACTGAGTCAGTTGATTTTGCGTTTATATTTTCTAAGCATATTGATTCTATTAATCTGCATTCAGAGATCGTTCTGGTTGAAGATTTTGTAATTGTGACAAGAGCTGATTCTTATTTATCTAGTAAAATTGATGTTGATATTTCGGACTTGAATGGACAGACCGTGTTATTACCGAAAGCTGGGTGTGGTCATGGCTTGCTTTTGAAGCAGATGTTAAATTTAGATATAGTTAAACCTTCTTCAGTTATAGAATCTACAAGTGTTGAGGCTATCAAAAATTATATTAAAGAAAATGATTGTATTGCAGTGTTGCCAAGAATTTCGATTCAAGACGAATTATTGAAAAAGCATATTGTTGAGTTGGACTGGCCCAACAAGCTTACTATAGAGGTCATTATGGTTTGGCATAAGAATAGAATCCTTTCGCCTACCTTATTAGATTTTATGGAATTGGCCAGAAATATGCGTGATTGAGGACTGTTGACGACAATTTTCAATGAAGTACACGCGATGTGATTGATTATATGTAATTGTAACCAAAGGAAGTAACATGCAGAACAAGAATGTTCTTATAACTGGAGGCAACAAGGGAATCGGCCTTGAGCTTACCGGAAGATTCATCGAAAACGGGGCGAATGTCATTGTTGTTGCCCGCGATTTTTCCAGTTTCACGTTCAACAACCATCCGCAGGTAACGACTGTTGCTTATGACTTCAAAAATGTGTCCGGAATTCCGGAGCTTGTTGCAGACCTGCCTGACATAGACGTTCTGGTTAACAATGCCGGAATCATGTTCGCGACACCCTACGATCAATATACTGAACAGGCTGTCCATGATATCTTGAAAATCAACATAGAAGCTCCGGTGGCCATGATCACGGAGGTTTCCAGGTCAATGATTGAACGCAAACGTGGGCGCATTGTTAACAACGCATCCATTGCCGGACAGATTGGCCACCCCGATGTCTGGTACGGCATCACTAAAGCCGGCCTGATCAACGCGACCAAAAGTTTCGCCAGGATTCTGGGGCCTCACGGCATCGTGATTAATGCTGTAGCCCCCGGACCCATTGAAACGGATATGCTTCATACTATTCCAATTGAACGCCGCAACCAGATTAAATCCGTTGTTTATAGCGGACGTTTCGGTCATCCCGAAGAAGTCGCCGAAGCCATGTACTGGCTGGCAACAGATTGCCCGGAATATATCAACGGCACCTGTATAGACATCAACAACGGTTCTTTTCCTCGCTAAGAAAACAGCCTCTCTTTCTTTGTATGGGAGGGGAGGCAAGATTTATTTCATTATTATAGTTTGATTTTCAGCACTTCTCTGGATTGTCTGGTCAGGTATGAATCATTACCCCTGTGATGCCATTTTTTTATCTTTATTCGCAAATAATTGAGTTTGATTCCTGCCAAGTTCCTTCGCCTTGTATAAAGCTTCGTCAGCCTGGTGGAGAACTTCCTCAAATGAATATCCGTCCTTTCCTATCTCGCTCAGCCCGATACTGATCGTTATTTGTTTAACAGGCACATCAAATTGTAATTCGCTTATCGCTTCCCGCATTCGTTCTGCCAATCTGAGCCCCTGCTCAAGCTCGGTCTGAGGCAGCAGCATGCTGAATTCCTCCCCGCCCAGACGTCCGAAGATATCGTTGGTTCGGCGCATTGAATTCAAAGTCTGGGCAACTACTGTCAGGACCCTGTCGCCAACATAGTGTCCGTGGGTGTCATTAACTGATTTGAAATTATCAATATCGAACATCAGCAGGCAATAGGTGTTTCCATAGCGTTTGAAACGGTCTTGCTCTTTCTCGGCGCAGCACATGAAATGGCGGCGGTTGAAAATGCCGGTCAATTCATCAGTAATTGCCAGTTGTTCAAGCTTGGAGTTTATCTCTTTTTTTTGACTGATCTCTTCCTGTAGTTGGATATTCAGCTTTTGGACTTTCTGAAGTGCCGCAAAACGCAGCCGTTCACTTTTTAATCTGGTAAGTAACAGATATGCTCCTAATATATTGGCAAAAATGAAAAATAGAGCAAGTTGAATACAATTGGTCCACTTGGGAACAGTAAACGAAGCAAGGGCCACTACGTATAGAATAGAAGCCAGTGAGGAAGTCCAGAGTATTGTTTTAAGGTCCTGTGGGATAAGCAGGTACATCAAAAAAATGATTAGCAGTGTAAACGGGACACTGAATTCGAGATTCGGAGTATATAGCAGAACAGCCTCAACTGTTTCATAGATTCCAAGCGGACAAAAGAAAGCCAGCCATAGCTTATTCATTGTTTCAGAGCTGGTTTGCCTGCGGGATGCAAAGAAAAGAAAAATACCGGCAAGGGAGACAAGCAAACGGGCAATGGTCAAGCCTTTAACAATTGGGGTAGCACCGAGATCGACCCATGTCCCGATTCCGGCAAGGCCGTAGGCCAGTCCGCCAACCCCTCCGATGATTCCAAGTCTATTTCGCTTATCCGGCCAAGTTTCGGCAGAAAAGTCTTTTTCAAATGTCTGGTTTTTAAATTTTCCGTCCCATGAGAATTCAGGATTGTCTGCTGAATCTTCTGCGGATACATATAAGGACATAGTTTCCCTCTATATAGTAGTTGAATCAGAGCCAAAAATTGATAACAGTTACATATGATGAAATGCAAATGTAAATTCCAATATTGACCTATCCGACTGAGAGTATTGGATTCAATGTTTATGTGGCTTTTCTCAAGAAATACATTTTTTACCCTTCATTTCCCTCGCTCACTTAATAGTTGACAACTAAAAAAATGGAATGCAAATATTGTCCTACAAAAATTGTCGAACAATGTTGCAGATAGTATTCTTCTTTCATTGATACTGCTGCTTGTTTCTTATCTCTGTTTTGACAAAAACTTCTGAATTTTTAGGGTAATAATGAAAAATACGGACGAAATTATTCCACTGCGGCATTATGGCCGCTGGTTTTCGGGTGCGGTTCTCATCATCATATTCGGAGTTATTGTTCATGCTTTCATGGTCGGGCAGATAGACTGGCCTGTTGTGGGCAAGTTCTTTTTTTCTCCTTCACTGATCTCCGGCCTCGGCAATACTATTCTGATAACTGTCTGCTCCATGTTCGTGGGAATAATTCTCGGCGTTGTTTTTGCCGTTATGCGTTTATCGGAAAATCCGGTCATGCGCTGGTTTGCAGGGCTGTACGTCTGGCTTTTCCGTGGAACTCCGGTTTATCTGCAACTGCTTATCTGGTTTAACCTTGCGCTGATTTTTCCTGTCATCAACCTCGGCTTTGCCGAATACCGTATGGTTGATGTGATGACCCCGTTTATGGCGGCTCTGTTCGGCCTTGGACTGAATGAAGGAGCTTATCTGACCGAGATTGTGCGAAGCGGTATTCTTTCCGTGGACAAAGGGCAGCTTGACGCTGCGACCACACTTGGAATGACCCGTCTGCTTGCCATGCGCCGCATTGTTCTGCCGCAGGCCATGCGGGTAATTATCCCGCCTGTGGGCAATGAATTTATCGGGCTGCTGAAAACATCATCAATGGCCAGCGCGATTGCCTTCACCGAACTTTTGCACCGTGCGCAGCTTATATATTTTGTGAATGCCAAGGTTATGGAGCTGCTGATTGTCGCAACCGGATGGTATCTGATTGTCGTCACGATCCTGAGTGTTCTTCAGATGGGTATTGAACGCTATTTCAATCGCGGCCACAATTTTTCCAGTAACAAGAATTTGTTTGATATTTTAATTTCATACATTCTACCTAAAAAACAGATGGGAGCATAATTATGTCAGATTCCAATCCCATGCTCCGAATCCAGAATGTCCATAAGTCATACGGCGCGCATGAAATTTTAAAAGGCATTGATATGGAAGTTCATAAAGGGGATGTGCTCTGTCTGCTCGGACCTTCCGGGTCAGGAAAGAGTACTCTTCTGCGCTGCATCAATCACTTGGAAAAAATCAATGCCGGACGCATTTACGTTGATAACGAGCTTGTAGGAATGACTGAGCGCAACGGCAAGCTCTATGAGCAGAACGAAAAACAGCTCTGCCGCATGCGTGGTAAAATCGGCATGGTCTTTCAGAATTTCAATCTTTTCCCGCACATGACTGTTCTTGAAAATATTATTGAAGGGCCGGTTTACGTGCAGGGAAAAAATCCCGCAAAGATGAAAGAGCGTGCTTATGGCCTGCTGGAAAAGGTCGGTTTGAGGGATTGGGCGGACCGCTTCCCGAAACAGCTTTCCGGTGGACAGCAGCAACGCGTGGCGATTGCCCGTTCACTGGCAATGGAACCGGCCCTGATGCTGTTTGATGAACCCACAAGCGCACTTGACCCAGAACTGGTCGGGGAAGTGCTTAATGTTATGCGCGACCTTGCCGGGAGCGGTATGACCATGGTCGTAGTCACACACGAAATGGAGTTCGCCAAAAACGTTGCCAGCAAAGTCGTCTTTATGGATGACGGATATGTTCTGGAGTCCGGCACACCGGAAGAGGTCTTCGGCAATCCTAAAAATGAGCGGACCAGGGCTTTCATAGGAGCTATAGCCTAGCTCCTGTCTTTATTGAGATAAAATAAGACAAGGTTGATACGGAATTAGAATCTACTGGAAGGTCCGAATGATACTCACCTGACTCGGTCATTAGAGATTTTCAGTAACTCTTAACTCGTATGTTTGTTTGTAATATTCAACACCAGCAATGGTAAATGTATGAGGAAATGACATTGCTTAAAAAAATTATTGCTGCATCAGTATGTCTGCTGGCTCTGAGTTTGTCTGGAATATGCTTTGCTTCCGGTCTTCATGATATGTTGCCTGATTCAATCAAGTCCAGTGGTAAAATCGTCATCGGTATTAACGGTATTTTCGCCCCCATGGAGTATCAGGACCCTGAGTCCGGTAAATTGGTGGGTATCGATGTGGAAATTGCCGATGCCATTGCCAAGGAGCTTGGTGTTAAAGTCCAGTATGACGACCAGCAGTTTGACCAGTTGATAAACTCTATCAACACCAAAAGGGTCGATATGGTTATCTCCGGCATGTCCGACAGTGCTGTGCGTAGAAAGACTCTCGATTTTATCGACTATTTCAACTCCGGAACACAGTGCTTTGTTCCAAAAGCTCTCGCAGGTCAGATCAAAAGTCTGGAAGACCTCAGCGGTAAAACTCTGGCTGTGTCCGCTTCAACCGATTACCTCACAACCATGCAGAGATGGAGCAAGGAAAATCTTGTTGCCAAGGGAAAAGCAGGAATCAACATCATGGCTGTAGATTCCGCAGGCTCTGCTCGTATGCAGATGGTTCAGGGACGTGCTCAGGCATCAGCTCTGAGTCCTGAAGCTCTCGGCTGGGTCAATATTCAGCAGAACAATGCCTATGTAGCTGTCGGTCCTCTCCTTGAGTCCAATCCTTACGGAATTGCTTTCAGCAAGGATAATACCCAATTGCGTGATGCAGTTTTCGCAGCACTTGAAAAAGTTTTTGCTGACGGAACTTATATGAGCATTCTCAAAAAATGGGGTGCAGACTCCGGTGCACTGGCTAAACCGCTTATCAATGGCGAATCACCTAAATAGGTTCTAAAAAATTATGCAGGGGAAACACTTCGTCATGAAGTGTTTCCCCTGTTTTTTAGGTAAGGAACTTTTAAAAGTCGGTTATGAGTAAAAGATATAAATTGGGGTTAGTTACGCTGGGGCAATCGCCGCGTGTTGATGTTGAGCCTTCACTGCGTTCCATACTGGGAGATGATATTCAGGTTTGTCAGCGGGGGGCACTGGATGGGCTTTCCGCTCAGGAAATAAAGAGCCTTGCTCCGGTTGAGGGAGAGGCCGGCATTGAGACCTGTATGCATGGTGAAAACAGCATTGTTAACGGCGTTTATGTTGCCAAAAAATATTTATTGCCAAGACTTGTTGATGCTGCAGAATTTTTAGAAAAACAGTGCGATTATTTTTTCCTGCTGTGTTCGGGGCAGTTCCCTGATCTGAAAAAGGCCGTACCCGGAATTATCGAGCCGATAGTCATAATTCGGTCCGTAGTAGAATCAATTGCCGCAAACGGGCATTTATGCATTGTCGGGCCGCAATCGGATATGAGCGCGGCACCTGCTCAGTGGGCTCCCTATGCGGCTGAAGTTTCGACTTCAGCCGCTTCACCTTATGACGGCAACGATGTTCTTGCTCTGGCTGCCGAGGGGGCAAAGAACAGCGGAGCCGATTTTATTCTTATGGATGATATGGGGTTTACTGAAAGCCAGCGCAAACTCGTGCATGAAGTTTCCGGTATAACAACGTTGGGCGCTTTAAGCATAACTGCGCGGGTTCTCCAGGAACTGATATAAAATGTTATGAGCAGCATCAATTGATTGATCTCCATTTGAGTGCGTGAAGTTATTGAATCAAATTAAGAGAGTGTAATGAACGGTAACCTTACCATTATCAATGCAGCCAGTCTGGTATGCATATCTGATAGAAACAGACCGAGAGCCGGAAAGGCTCAGGGTGAACTTGATATAATTCGGGGTGGGGCTGTTGCTATCCGCGAAGGTGAAATCGTATCAGTCGGGACCACTGCTGAAATTTTGAAAAAGTATGGAGATGATACCGAACTGCTGGACGCGACAGGGAAGACGGTCCTTCCGGGCCTTGTTGAGTGCCATTCGCACCCGATATTTGCAGGCAACAGGCATTGGGAATATGTTCGCAGGCTTGAAGGGGCAAGCGGAAAGGATATCCGTGCCGAGGGCGGCGGAATATGGTCCACAATCGTGAATACCCGTAAGGCCTCGGATGAAGAGCTGATCAGCAATACTGTGCGTGCTTTTAATCAGATTGCCGCCGGTGGAGTTACAACCCTTGAAGTAAAATCAGGCTACGGTCTTGATAAAGAAGGAGAACTGAGGCTCTTAAGGCTTCTCAAAGAGGCTGCGCAACAGACTCCGATGGACATTGTAGTTACCTTTCTAGGTGCGCATATAGCGCCGCAGGATGGTCGCAGCACTGCCGAGTTCGTTGAATCGGTCAAAAAGGAAATGCTGCCTGCCGTAGCGGAGCAGGGTATAGCCGAGTCGCAGGATCTGTCCTGTGAGAATGGTGATTTTTCAGCTTCCCAAGCCAAAGAACTTATTGAAATTTCATCCTCTTTCGGCTTACCAGTGCATGTGCACGCTGACGCCTCTTCCGATTCTCGTGGTTGGCGTACGGCTGTTGAGGGGCATGCTCTTTCTGCGGATCATCTGACTTATACCCCGGATGAAGAAATCTTTTCTGTCGGGGCGACAGATACCGTTGCGGTCCTTCTGCCGGTTGCAGAGCAGTTTTATCTTGATGAGCGCAAAGCCAATGGACGGTTGTTCATCAGGAATAATGTTCCTGTCGCTGTAGCAACAGATTACTGCTCATCGTTTCAGGCTACATCGTTGCCTTTAACCATTGCGGCAGCCTGTTCGTGGTTTAAATTCACTCCGGCGGAAGCAATTGTCGGGGCCACATTGAATGCAGCCTATGCCCTTGGTAAAAATAGGGATCGTGGTTCACTGGATGTCGGCAAACGGGGTGATATCACTATTTTTAATTGTGAGCATCCAAATCAGTTGGGTACAGCAATCGGTGCCCCTATTGTGGATAAGTCAATTTCCCGGGGGAATATTATCTGGGAATCAATGAATAAAATATAGAGCTTTTATGACAACCGATCAGAGTAAACAAACTGGAATAAGCAGTGTGGCAAAAGTGGCCGCCTCATTGAGGAGGGCTATTTTTGACGGAACTTTTTTGCCCGGTGATCAGCTGAAGGAAGTAGCTCTTTCCCGTTCCCTTGGGGTTTCCAGAGGCTCTGTGAGAGAAGCGCTGCGTATATTATCCATGGAAGAACTGGTGGCGCATCTCCCAAATAAAGGAGCTTCCGTCCGCAAATTGGATTTGGATGAAATTGAAGATATATTTTTGACCCGCCATATCCTGGAGATCAAGGCCTGCGAGAGCATTCCGACTGCCTCAGAACGACTGCTGGCCGATTTGGTGGAAAAGACCAAGGCGTATGAGGCTGTAGGTGAACTTGATGATCCGGTTACGATTGCCAACGCACATATTAATTATCACAGGGCGTTGGTCGGGTTGACCGGGAGTATAAAACTTGCTGACCTGGAAGAGAGCCTGATGCGGACTTTGCAGGTTATCATCGCCTGCATTGAAAATGACCGGGATGATACTCAAAATGAAATCGCCAACCACAAGCATATGACCGCGATGGTCCTGGCCGGTGATGTTGCCGGGGCAAAAAAATGGGTTGAGGACTATATTCCGAATGGAAAGGATTTTGTAATCCAGCATATTCTTTCACAAAAAAACACACTGAGGTTAGGCCGTTGATTGGTTTACGACCATTTCTGATAATTTTGTTTTTAGAAATTAATCCAGTCCTGAGGGGCTGGATTTTTATTTGCTGACGGCAGAACTGAAGTGAAATGCCTAGGACCAGATAATTCAGTTCCTTCAGGTGTAACGGTATCTTTTGTGGTGGCCGTGAGTCTCTAAGGTTAAGTCGCCGTCCGGTGTATGTTTGGATTTACAGGTAGTCCCTCTGTTCATTTCGCCCATGTACTGAGGGGTAAATACCCTTGAACCGGTGATCCAAGGGTATTTCCTGAAATTAGAAATTGAATACTTTTGCATCTGCCGCCATGTCGATGAGGTGGGGGCCGCCGTCCAACTGCATGTTTGAATGAAATGTAGCTTCGTCTAAATTGCGGTTGTTGGCGCACGGAGTACAAATGCCCGTCTTCACTTCATTCTCGATCAGGTAAGGCAGATAATCCTGAGGACAATCTCCTGTAGTTGTCTTCCGGGTCAAATCCCTGCCTGTGACCGCCCATTCTACGCCGCCGTCAATGAAGAACATATCCACATGATGCCCTTTACTGTGAGCGATCTTAGCGAATTGAAAGCATCTGGTTGCAGCTTCATTGTCATCTTTACTCAGCACAAATAAAAAATTAGCCATGATATCTCCCGTGATTTGTCTCGGTTATTCTGATCAGCATAAATACTAACCAATTAGAAGGTGCATAGCATAATATGCTGTATACAGGAACAGATTCGGTGAAGTGGTAATAGCTGACCGAAAGAGTAGATAAATTCGATTTTATTTCCGGTGCGGCTCAAGCTGCGGTGCTGTTTGATTAAAT
This sequence comes from Maridesulfovibrio sp., assembly GCF_963677005.1. NCBI lineage: Bacteria > Pseudomonadati > Thermodesulfobacteriota > Desulfovibrionia > Desulfovibrionales > Desulfovibrionaceae > Maridesulfovibrio > Maridesulfovibrio sp. Next base: position 428,980 of record NZ_OY781616.1, read on the forward strand.
CATATGTGATAGTGAAGGCATTACTGTTGAGCAGAAAAATTTATCATGGAAGCGATATGTTTTCTGTATCGGAGCAAGTCGTTAAAGACTTGCTCCGATACTATAAGGGTGTATGTTTTTAGTCTTCCAACAGGCGTGAAGCCAGATACTCATATCCTTTGTCCGCCAGGTATTCATATTCCATATCCCAATGAATTCTTGCACTCATGGCAGTGTGGGGAACCGGAATGAATGAGGTGTCCCCTGCAAGCATGGAACGGTAGCACGGGTCGGCTATAATTAAATCCACGTCCGGATCGTTCATCAGCTTTTCTATCTGTTTTTCATCATCGGTGCTGAGGTCGCCCGGACCTTGCTCGACCAGCGTTCCCCTGCACCCTTCGTAGTCGAGAAAGAGCGCTCCACTTGGGGTGACGGAAACCACGTCCACTCTGTCCATTCCGAAATCATGGGCTAAAGAGTATTTTATCCCGTAGCTGAGCACCGGTTCGCCTATAATCACGGCGTGCTTGTATTTGGTGTATTCACTTATTTTGGATGGGATGGGGGTGTCTCCCTCAAGTATGTCCATAAATGCGTTACACCCTGCCAGCCCCACCGGCATACCCACTACAAAGGGAATTCCATAATCCTTAAACATGCGGTTTGCCAGATCCAGTCCGCTTGTGGATACAACGGCGTTAATTTCGGCGCCGGGGGCTTTGCGGATTCCTTCAAGCGGGTCGTTCTGTTCCGGTAGCGAGCCCGAGAAGTTCCCGACTATCTTGTAATTATTTTCGCTCAGTATATCTGTCAGTGGCTGGAAATGCGTCTCCTTGCCGGTGGAAAGGTGGATAGCCCCCAGAATGTTGATGCCGCCGGAAATTTTGGGTGTATCCGGGTCCATGAATCTGTCGGCAAGAGAGAGGAATGCTTTGGACGCACCTTCGGGATACGGTTCCGAACCGGCCGTAGGCACCATGAACACGGGTATGTCGATGCGTGATTCTATTGTCCGGGCAAAACCTTTGAGATCGGTTCCGATTATTTCGGAGATCGGGGTTCCGGTCAGAGCCACGAACCTGGAGTTCAGCCCTTTGGCCGTATCCACGATATTGTCGATGAATTTGTTGTCGTTTCCAAGGATGACGTCCATTTCCAGAAGTCCTGCGCCCACTACTGTGGCCGGGCCCCTGTACCATCGCGGCTCATCTTCGATGTTTATGTGCCATGCTCCGCCGGCCGGTCCGTATACAACAACAAGTCCTTCGAAATCGTATAATGCCGAACTGGCCCCGAAATAGCCTGTGGCTAAGGGGAGAAGGTGATGATATTCTTGCATATCTGATCCTTATATAAGAAAATCGTGGGCGTAGATCCAATCGTAGTTGTCGACCGGATTTTCCATTGCTTCGCAGGTTTGTTCCAGCATCCAGCCGGTGGCTTCATAGCCGTATTTCTGTTCCTGATAGCGCGAGAGGGGGACGTTGACCGCATTGGTGCAGAATATACCTGCATCAACTCCGTAGGCCACATCGATGTGGTCGAAGGTGGAGGTCTGTCCGCACAGGGCTGGATGTGAGGCGTTGTAGACCTGAATATCCGGTTTGATCGTGCGTAGCTGTTCAATTAATTTCCATTCATAGGGCTTGATGGTTCCCCGCGCAAACATGGTATCAACATTGATGCCGTTCTCCACAAGAAAGAGGGTCAGTTCGAAGGGGCTGCCGTTGATGCTGCATCCGACCGCGACTGATTTACTGCGCAGTTTATCCAGCATCGGTTGAGCGGCTTTTTGGGCATCGGCCGCAATTTCATCCACATACAGTTCTTTGCCCACCGCATCGCCGACAAGTTCATATTGTTTTTTGATGGTCGAAAAACCATACGAGGTGGGTGCAAAGCAGGTGGGGATGTCCATTTCACTTTCCAGCTTTCCGCTTAATCCGTTGGCCAGAGGATGAAGTACCACCGAAGCCCGCGCATGGGCCATGCGGGAGAAGGTTTCCAGGTCCGGGCAAAGCGGAATCTGGACTACGTCATTTAATCCTGCGGCTGAAAGAACCTGATAGAATTCCCCGGAATCGGACAATGGCATGAAGGTTCCGAGCAGATTGATCCGGTTTTCCTCCGGGTTGCGCTCTTCGTGTTTGAGAAATTCATAAAAGGAAGTATAGGCTGAAGTGAACGGAGATTCCTTGAGCCCGATGGTGATTGGCGCCATGGCTCCGAGAATGATCCGTTTGCCGGTGGATTTTTCCAGCCGTTTTATTACTCCGGTAAAATCCGTGCCGAGTATGTAGTCCGGACAGCCGACAATGAGAAAGGCGACTTTTTCTTCCCGGCGCGAGAGAATATCCGCCATGCCCTGTTCCACTTTGGGTAAATGGTTGCCCATGGACATATCCAGTTCCGACAGGCAGAGCATGTGGAAACGTTCGGTGAATCCCCTTGCGTGGGCCATGAATGCGGAATGGCGCAGGCAGGCCGAGGGGCCGATCATGATTGCCACGGACTGAGGAAGCAACAGGCAGGTCTCAATCACGCCCCATCCGGCCAGGTTCGGGCCGACGCCCTCAAGCGGTGCAAAAGGGAAATCTGATTTTTCCCGAAGCTGTTCCACCCTTATCCGGGTGTCATCCAAATTCATATCTGTTCTCCTGTGTTGGCGGTGCCTTGATAATATCCGGTTATTCGGCGAAATTAATGATGGTCCGGGCCAGATCAAAAAAACGTTCCGAAGTAGGCTGGGTCCTGTCTCCTTCCACGATGGTTTTTCCTTCCTCCTCAAATTTGTGAATAGTCGTATCCCGAGGGATGACGCCGATAATGGAGGTATCCATCCTGTGGGCGAATTCCTTCACCCGTTCCACTTCATCGGCCATGTCCCGGCAGTTGAGGATCAGCCCGCCAAGTTCGGCGTAGTTGCGGTCCGCGAAGTTGCGAAGGGCCAGAATGATGTTTTCGGCGGCCAGCAGGGCCATTTTTTCTCCGGAAGTGACAATACAGACCTTGTCTGCGAATCCTTCGCGCATTGGTACGGCAATTCCTCCGCATACGACATCGGCCAGAATGTCATAGAGGACCACATCCGGTTTGTAGATATCGTAGGCGTTCATTTCATCAAGCAGGTCGAAAGCTGTAAGCATTCCCCGGCCGAAACAGCCCACGCCCGGAGTGGGACCGCCTATCTCCATGCAGGTGACATTGCCGAAACCTTTCTGGGCGATGGCGTCCAGGGTTTCCGGTTTTCCATGCTCCTGAAGGTATTGCAGGATGGGCGGCGGGGGAGTGCCTCCAAGCAGGTTGATGGTCGAGTCTGTTTTGGGGTCACAACCCAGTTGCATGACGTTATGACCGTTCAGTCCCAGCGCGGCTGAAATGCCGGAGGTTACTGTCGACTTGCCTATGCCGCCCTTGCCGTAAATGGCTACCTTGATCAAAGTGTTGCTCCTTGCAGTTTGAGTGAATGGCCTTTGGTATGGTTTTCCGTCCTTCCGGCCCGAGCCAGCACGTTTCTCGCTTCATCCACGGAAACATAGCGCTTGTGGGTGGTAATCTGGAATTCATATTCGATTTTGTCTGTCTTGCTTTTTAAAAACGGATTGCAATTTGGCATCACAACATTGGCTCCGCCCTTGGTGAGTGCCTTGAATTGCCCGTTGTCCGGGTCCAGTGTGGCAACTGTGTTTGCTGCGGCTATATGCGAGTTGCCCGTGACTATCCTTGTAAGCGCGAAAGTCCTGAGCATCAGGTCCATATCGCCTGCTGGATCATCTTTTAGCGGTGTCTGGGCATGGGGAATGAAGGGACCTATGTTGATCATGTCCGGCTGGAAGTCCTGAAAAAAGAGAATGTCTTCACACAGGTCTTCCGGTGTCTGGCCCGGCAACCCGACTATATTCCCCACGCCGACCTGAAAACCGAGTTCGCGCAGCGTGTCGATGAGCCGCAGGCGGTCGACCAGTTTGAGGCCTGATCTCATGCGTGAATAGAGATCGGAATTCATGGTTTCATGTTTCATGAGATAACGCTCGGCACCGGCGCTTCTGAAGGCGGCGTAATCTTCACGGGAGCGCTGTCCCAGGCTCAAGGTTACGGCCACATCCGCTTTTCCCATGATGCGTTCGACTATGGAGCAGATTGTTGATCGAGTGAAATGCGGGTCTTCTCCAGATTGCAGAACCACAGTCTTAAGCCCCGCCTCGGCAATGGACAGGGCTGTCTCGACAATTTGGTCTTCGGTCATACGGAAGCGTTTACACTGGTCATTGTCCTTCAGGAGTCCGCAGTAGATGTCGTTACACCGGCAGTAGTTTGAAAAGTGCACCACTCCGCGTAGTTGGGCCGTATCTCCAACCTGATCCCGGCGTACCCGGTCCGCCTTTTCAAACAGAGTTTCCTGTCCGGATTCATCCAGAAGGGCGTCAAGAATATCTTTTCTATTCATCTTCCAAGTTCCTTTGGCGTTATGGGCTAGGCTGCGGTCACGGTTGTCAGACCTGTGTTATGGTCTTCGATCAATACGTAGCAGGTGTTGCATGGGTCCAGTTCATGTAGAGTCCTCAGGATTTCCACAGGATATTCCGGGTTTGATACCGGTGTCCCCATAAGGGCGTGTTCCAAAGGACCGGGCTCACCCCTGCTGTCGCGTGGAGAAAAATTCCATAATGATGGAATCAGATATTCGTGCTTGGTTATTTGTTTCCGATCCCAGTGTACGGTGTGAGTAAGAATACCCCGTGGCACGTCTACACGGCCTATCCCGGTTCCTTCTGCGGGTAGGGAGAAATCAACGTGATGCCGGTTTTCTGTTGTTACAAGAGATTCAAGTTTGTCCACGCTGCTGCAAATAGAATCCATCAAAGCGGAGGACTCTATCCCACGGGACAGGACTCTGCCCATCATGGAAGTCATGTCTTTAATGGATATTCCACAGTCACATGAAACGCGCAAAAAAGTCTGCTGCATTACGCTTTGCTCAGCACTTAAGTCGCAAAGAACTCGTGCCAGCGGTCCCACTTCGCACGCCAGATTTTTATGGCGCGGGGCAGGCAGCCAAAAAGAACGGGGGGCATTCCAGCTGAACAAAGGTCTGTCCTGTTTGGCGGATAGCCGATAGTTTCGGCGGTCCATGTCATTCCACTGTGGTTCACATTCTTCCCGGACGACCGGATTTTCGTAGCGGGAGAGTTCCCATGGTGCCGTCTGATCCTTTGAAATTTTCAATTTGCAGGTTGTTTCGTTCGCATACGCCATGAAAGATGTATTTTTACCCAGGCTGACCAAATGTGGATAGGCTTTAGCAAGCCTCGCCAAGTCTGAAGGGAAGGTTTTACAGATGAATGCCCGGCACTCTTCAAGGTGGGCGCGTAGTTCTTCAACGGTTGCTGCGTTTAAATTCAAGTCGGCGGGGAGCCCTCCTATGTGGTAGGCTTTGAACTCCTTCGGGGTGCAGCCCAGCAGTTTTAAGGCTTTTTGCAGGGAAAAACCGGCTTGCACAGATGAAAAAGCATGTCCGTGAAGCAGCAGGTGTAATTCTTCCCGGCCGCTGTATTCTCCATAACTATGTACCGATTTCAGTTCTTTGTCCGCCAGGGGGCGGAGATTGTCCTGAACGGAACGAAAGTGAGTTGCATTTTCTCCCCAGACAGATGTCATGCGGGCTGTTTTAACCGGATCGGCGCGTAGGGCAGCTTTTAAATTTACCCAGTCGGAAAGGTGAAATTGATAGAAATGCTGCAGGTGCGTCTGAATAAAACGTATGTCTTGAATCAATTCGCGCACTAAGATTGCGCTTTCGGGCAGAACTACGTCGGCGGAATTTTCAACGGCCCTTATTGCGGCGAGAGTATGGCCGTCATTGCATAGACAGTGTGCTTTGGGAGCGAAACAGAGCCGTCCTTGTCTGTCGTTTTTTCTTTGCAGCAACATATTTATGTCTCGCATCATGCGTCCGGTGCTCCATGCTTTGTCCACCCGCCCATCTACCAGACGAATACAGGTGACAAATGTGTTGCCCTGACACTGAACAATTTTTTGAGCGACAGAATCCGGCTTGGCTGGCGATTCGGCCAGACGAACGGCTACGGAATACGGCATTATGCCTCCTCATTTACCTGAGGAAAAGAGAAAGCGGGGAGTGGAAGGGCGACGCAGACGCAGAAAGGCGGCACGTCGTAACACGACACACTCGCCCTTGAGGTCAGAAATTCCCTTCCCGCAGGATGTGTAAATAATTAATCTGATATCTCATTAACCGCGCAAGTGCTACTAGTCAATAGAATGTATTGGTGTGTTGTGATAATTTTATAAAAAGTAGCACGATGTGCGAGGTCTTGTGGTTGGGGGGGGTGGGCGAGTATTTGCTTTCTTGGTTGTGGTGTGGATCAGTATGCTTCGAATGCGTGTACAGGTCTTTGAGGAATTTAAGTGCTTTTAGTCAGTTGTTTAAGTATGTTGACTCGGAAAAGTTTGCCACTATATCGTTGCCCTTGCCAAGATTGTTTTTCACTATCTCCACAAGTTTAGGCATTGATACTGAAGGGTTGGTTTTTACTATTTCTTTGAGCAAACCGAATGCTTTTTCTGGTTGTTGCAGTGCCGCATAGCTTTTAATTGCATGAACGTGATGGAATGTTTTTGCATCTTTGGATAATGAATTATAGATATGAATGTATTCTTCTGGGTCTGAGTTAACCATTGAATATGAAATACGCCAGCTGTTGTAGACTTCAATTTCGTAGTTGGATGATACTGCTTTAAATAAATCATTTTCAGAGTACCATCGTTGAGTCTGAGTGCAACCGGGATTTAAAATGTTGAGTAGGTGCTTGTAGGAAACCGGGTGTTTATAGAAAACACTGTCCCGGTTTTCTGTATACATCTCTCTGGCAACAAAATATCTTCTGATGTACCATGACATGTGCGGATTTTCACCTTTTTTCAGCGCGTCATAATATTCTTTGCCACCTAATCTGGATTTGCAGTTTTCATCGGGTAAAGCCAATTTTGCCAATCGCGGCAGGGTGTGATCAGGGGCCCGGAAATTGAAGTGTTGAATAACTACTGCGTGATCGGATTCAAGAAGTTTTGTGTTCGAAATGAACCTGTGAAAGCTTCCCTTTATCTTGATATCTACCCCGTCACTGTCAAATCTGATTATATTATGTTTGTCATGGGCCATTTTGCAATAAACGGCAAATCCATCGCTGTCGATAGCCTCAAATTGAAAATCAGCTGGATGAAAACCAGGTACATTATATGGAGGATTAAGTGGGTAGTGGTTAGCGAAAGTTCCACCTATGACCCGAACATTATCATCCTGATCCGCGATCATTTCGCGTATCGTTGCATAACCCGGTGCTGAAGGAAATTCATCCGCGTCACAGAATATCCACCATGATCGGTCTACAAGGCTGTTTTTGGCAGTATTGTTGATAAGTTCAGTGATTGTCTGAGCTTTAAGCTCATCTGAAAATTTTTCTGAATATATTTCATCATACAAAACAGCTCCGCCTTCAATAGCGCATTGCATTGTGTTGTCCGGGCTGCAGTTGTCTATAATAAAAACGGTGTCCACGCCTTGCATATATAGATTTTTAATTGTGGCTTCGATTATGTCGCTTTCATACCATGTGAAAACTGCTGCAAATAAGTTAAACGGTTTTTGTTTGAAACCACATTTATCGGATTGCAGAATCATCCTGACAGGAGCTCGTTGATCCGAAATATACCTATAATCAGAATTTTCAAATTTTTCTTTTTCTTCAGACATAAATTTTGAGAATGAGTTTGTGGGAATTGTATTTGACTGAGCATCGTTTTTTTGAACACAAATATAAATGCGCCAATGTTATTATATTGTTTTTGGGGAGTAAGCAACTGTGCAGTATAAATAGTCACAATAGCCATAAAATCGGTTTCAAGACTATTTAACGTCCTCATCTCGGCTTTTCATGACCAAATCAGAAAAAATTGGATTTAAGATCGCTGTGTCTCGTCCACAAAGATTTTATAGGCCGAAAAAAATTACAGGCGAAGGGCGGAGCATTCCCGCATTTGCTATAAATTCTGATTGCGCCTGATTAAATCCACAAATTGCTACACAAACATTATGAACTCGGATATTCTTTTAAGAAATATATTTTTAAAGGGAGGATTCGTTATGAGCAGTGAGAAGTGCCCCGTGACAGGTAAAACAGGCAAACAACTGGCCGGAGGCGGAACTCAAAACAGGGATTGGTGGCCTAATCAGATTAATCTTAATATCCTGCATCAGCATTCATCAAAATCCAACCCGATGGATAAGGATTTTGACTACGCCGCCGAGTTTAAAAAACTCGATCTCGCTGCTCTTAAACAGGATCTGTTCAAGTTAATGACCGATTCTCAGGATTGGTGGCCCGCTGATTACGGTCATTATGGGCCGTTGTTTATCCGCATGGCCTGGCACAGCGCCGGTACGTATCGCATGGGAGACGGTCGAGGGGGCGCAGGAACAGGCAATCAGCGTCTGGCTCCGCTGAACAGTTGGCCTGATAATGTGAATTTGGATAAGGCGCGCAGGTTGCTCTGGCCTATCAAGCAAAAGTACGGCCGCAGCATTTCATGGGCGGACCTTATGATCTTCGCAGGCAATTGCGCCATTGAATCAATGGGGTTGAAGCCGTTCGGTTTTGCGGGTGGACGTGAAGACATCTGGGAATCCGAAGAGGATATCTACTGGGGTGCAGAAGAAGAGTGGCTGGCAACAAGTGACAAGCCGCACAGCCGGTATTCCGGAGAGCGTGATCTGGATAATCCGCTGGCGGCAGTACAGATGGGGTTGATATATGTTAATCCGGAGGGTCCGGACGGTGATCCTGACCCGGTTGCATCTGCACACGATGTCCGCGAAACGTTTGCCCGCATGGCGATGAATGACGAAGAAACTGTCGCGCTCGTTGCCGGCGGGCACACTTTCGGCAAATGCCATGGAGCCGGTGATGCCTCCAATGTGGGCCCGGAGCCGGAAGCGGCTCCAATCGAAGAGCAGGGGCTCGGATGGAAAAGCAGTTTTGGCAGAGGAAAAGCCGGGGATACCATCTCAAGCGGGATTGAGGGCGCCTGGAAACCAAGACCGACCACCTGGGATAACGGATACCTTAAGGTGCTGTTTAAATATGAATGGGAACTGGTTAAAAGTCCTGCCGGAGCTAATCAGTGGCTGGCCAAGGACGTTGATGATGAAGACATGGTTGTTGATGCGCATGATCCCGGCAAGAAGCATCGACCGATGATGACAACTGCGGATCTGGCCCTTCGATTCGATCCCGTATATGAACCCATTGCGAGACGATATCTGGCCAATCCTGATGTGTTTGCAGACGCATTTGCCCGTGCTTGGTTCAAACTTACTCACCGAGATATGGGTCCGCGTTCCAGATATCTGGGGCCGCTGGTTCCGGATGAAGAACTCATCTGGCAGGACCCGGTTCCAGCGGTTGATCATCCGCTGATTGATGGACAGGACATATCAACGCTCAAGAAAAAGATATTGGCTACCGGGCTGTCCGTGTCGCAGTTGGTTTTCACAGCCTGGGCATCTGCTTCCACTTTTCGCGGTTCAGATATGCGGGGCGGCGCAAACGGTGCGCGCATTCGTCTTGCTCCGCAGAAGGATTGGGATGTCAATGAGCCCGGCAAGCTGGAAACAGTTCTGCGTGAATTGGGTAATATCCAAAAGGAATTTAATGCCGGGGATTCTGCCGGAAAGAAGGTTTCGCTGGCCGACCTTATTGTTTTGGGCGGATGTGCGGCGATAGAAAAAGCTGCTGCAAACGGTGGGCGGGAAATTAAGGTTCCTTTCACTCCCGGAAGGATGGACGCTTCTCAGGAACAGACAGATTCCGCCTCTTTTGCTGTGCTTGAACCGGTAGCAGATGGGTTCAGGAACTATCTGAAATCCGAGTTTGCAGTAACCGCGGAAAAATTGTTGCTTGATCGGGCTCAACTGCTAACTTTGACTGCGCCTGAAATGACAGTCCTTATCGGCGGGCTGAGAGTGCTTGATTCGAATTTCAAGCAGGCAAAGCACGGGGTCTTTACCAAAAATCCCGAAACGTTGAGTAATGATTTTTTTGTTAATCTGCTCGACATGTCCCTGGAGTGGAAAGGGACATCCGATGCCAATGTTTTCGAAGGCCGAAGCCGTTCCACCGGCGATCTTCTGTGGACCGGTACGAGGGTAGATCTTCTCTTCGGTTCTAATTCGCAACTAAGGGCTATTGCAGAAGTTTATGCCTGTGAAGATTCAAAGGAAAAGTTCATTAGAGATTTTGTCGCAGCGTGGGATAAGGTTATGAATTTAGACCGTTTTGATCTTGATTAAGGCGTTGATCGGCGGTGTCCCGGTTTATCCGGGGCACCGCTTTTTTGTTTTGTGGGATTTGTCGGTGGATATGTGGATAAGATTAAAGCAGCACATCTTCTCTCTCATTATTTTATTTAAAAATTAATATGTTACGGTATAGATTGCCGGATTTAGATCCTCTTGCTTTTTTATCTTTCGTGTCCTGAATAATATAGCCGCCCTGATCTTCAAATGCTTCATGTAAAATTAATATTTCATATGTATTTCATGATGTTTAGCAGGCTAGCGTAAGGCTGTTGCTCGTTGTTATGCATAATTTTGCCCGGTTGATTGTACTTGCTGCATGTTTTCTTTTTTAGTTCCCCTGTAAAATCAGCTCCCTGCTACTCCGATTAACCAGGCAGGGAAATTCTCATTGCACCATTCTCATGCTGCCGAATTACTACTAAGCAGGGTAGTGATGTCTTTTTTTACGTAAATCCGACATATGGATGAGGTGGAGATTTGGGCTTTGGTTTAGTTTTTACCAAAAGAAGGAACATTTATGAGTAACAAATTGAATATGTTGTGGACAAATGCCGATCCCGTTACTTCTGAACTGATGGTGATGATGTATGCGCACAATGCCATCAAGAACGGCTGGTGGGACGAGGTGCGGGTGATTGTCTGGGGTGCTCCGGCAAAGCTTGTAGCAGAAAATGTCCATATCCAACAGCTGATGGCTGATGCCAGAGAAGCCGGTGTTGAATTCAGCGCTTGTGAAGCATGCGCAAATCAGTTGGGAGTAAAGGCTCAACTTGAAGCTCTTGATCTTGAACTGAAGTTCTGGGGGGCTCCTTTAACCGAACTCATCAAAAATAATGAACATCTGATTACTATCTAATGATCAGAATGTATTGTAATATTTCAGACCATAAGGTCTGGTAATCTATTCAGCGGTTCTCCGGGTGCCGCTGGATAGAATACTGATGCAGACTCTTGCGGACCCGTGAAAGCGGGGCGGATTTCGTCTGCTCGGACATGGAAATGCCCTTGAAAATCTTCAGGGGCATTTTCTGTTTCAAATTGTTGGTAAAGGTTGATAGCTACCTGTATCCATACTTTTTTTAATCCGATCAAATGCAGAGGACATAAAATGGAACTTGAACAACTACTGGAAATATTTGATAGCGGCAGTCCCATAAAGGGCGGTTCCGAAGAGCACACGTTGCTCGTGAAGTACAGTAATGAAGCCATGCGCATAACAGCAGAACTGAATGGCTCATACCATACTCCGGAAGAGACCCGAAAGCTGATGTCGGAGCTTATCGGGAAACAGGTAGACGAGACTTTTATGGTGTTTCCACCGTTCTATACTGATTTCGGGAAAAATATTCATATCGGGAAAAACGTGTTTATCAATTCGTGCTGCAATTTTCAGGATCAGGGTGGGATCACCATCAAAGACGGAGCACTCATCGGACACAAAGTGGTTCTCGCTACTGTCAATCATGGATATGCCCCGGAAAAGCGGCAGCTGAACTACCCGGCTCCGATCGTAATCGGCAAAAATGTCTGGATCGGTTCAAGCTCCACTATCCTGCAGGGTGTGACCATCGGGGATGACGCCATTGTCGCGGCTGGAGCGGTGGTAACAAAGGATGTCGCTCCGGGCACGATAGTGGGCGGAGTTCCGGCGAAATTCATTAAAACCGTTGCCGAGGCGGAAAGGGAAAAGGAACTTTCCGGGAAGTAATATTTTTTTGCAGAAATAGTGCAGCTTTTATTTTTCGTGTCTGCCCTAATGCCTGGACTAAGGACGTTTCTGGCTTCGTAAAAAGTTCTTTTCCGCAGGATCAGGCAAGAAATATGGAGAATTGCGCATGCATCCGGGTCGGCAGGTATTGTATGAAAAGATATTAGCGTACTCGGAAATATCATAACGGATGTGGTGAAAAAATGTATAGATGGGGACACAGGATGCTTTTGCTGTTTTTGCTCATTATCGTATGCCTGACGATGGCCGCATGCGCTATTCTCAATCAGGAAAAATTCGGAAAAACTCCCGAAGGTGATCAACTTGTCCGGTTGGAATCGTCACCCAATTATTCTGACGGAGAATTCAGGAATCAGATTCCGACAACGGTTCTTGCGGAAGGGCAAAGCACCATTAAGATTATTGTGAACGGATGGTTTTCCAGTAAGGAGCGGTTGCGCCCGGAAGAGCCTCTTCCGACTGTGCGGACCGATCTTTCCGGTCCGGATGCTCTGGACCGGAACAAGGATGTTCTTATCTGGCTGGGCCATTCAGCGTATTTTATTCAATTGGGTGGCAGTCGTATTCTTGTGGACCCCGTTTTCAGTGATCACGCCGCTCCGTTTTCCTTCCTGAATAAGACTTTTCCGGGAACCGATCTCTATACCCCGGATGATATGCCGGAAATAGACTGCCTGCTTATAACTCACGACCATTGGGACCATCTGGACTATTATACTGTCCTTGCCCTGAAGCAAAAGGTCAGGGAAGTAATCTGCCCTCTGGGTGTCGGAGCATATTTCGAGTTCTGGGGATATCCCAAAGATAGAATACGCGAAGTCGACTGGTATACGACTGTAAATCATGAAAACGGGCTTTCCGTTTCGGCCGTTCCGGCCAGACATTATTCCGGCCGGTCATTCTCCAAAAACAAGACCCTCTGGGCCGGTTTTGTCATTGAAGCTGACGGGCGGCGTATTTTTCTGAGCGGCGATAGCGGGTACGGGCCGCATTTCAAGGACATCGCAAATAAATTCGGTAAGTTCAATCTGGCAGCATTGGATGGAGGGCAGTATGATTCCCGCTGGCCCCTTATTCATATGACCCCGGAAGAAGCTGTGCGTGCCTGCGAGGATCTCGGAGCTGAAAACATGCTCCTTGCCCATGTGGGCAGGTTTTGTATTTCGGCGCATTCCTGGGATGAGCCGTTTATACGGGCGGCTGAGGCCGGTAGGGGCAGGGATTTCCATCTCCTTACCCCGAAGATCGGCGAGCCGGTAAATCTTGACGGTTCGGGGAATGATTTTACCGCCTGGTGGGAAGGTCTTAATTAAGGTAATTATTGTCGTAGCTCTGCTGGCTGGGAACATGGATATAGCCGTATTGACGCATTAGGTTGATCGTAACGTTAACTGTTTCTACATGGGTTAATAACCAGGGAGGAATCATTATGGATCGGCGCGATTTTATAAAAAAAGTTGTCAGTTGCGGAATAGTTGCCGGATCGACTTTGGCGCTCGGCAGGGTGGACAGTTTCTGGTCTGCCGCCATTGCCTCCGAACCAGATACTCACTGGGATCTGATCGCCGTCCGTGGCGGTGAGCCCGATGTCATGTTTGATGCCGCTATCGATGCTTATGGCGGCATGCAGAATTTCGTCACCCGCGGAAGCAGGGTTGTTGTAAAACCGAATGTTGGTTGGGATGTGTCTCCGGAACTGGGGGCAAACACCAACCCTCTGCTTGTCGGCAGGATTGTGGAGCACTGCGTTGAGGCCGGAGCTGCCGAAGTTGTTGTCTTTGACCATACCTGTGATAACTGGCGGCAATGCTACATAAACAGCGGAATCAGAAAAGCGGTTGAGCAGGCCGGAGGAAAAGTGATTTCAGCCGACAGTCAGGAATACTATCGGGAGGTCTCCGTTCCGCAGGCGAAAAGGCTGAAGAGCACAATGGTCCATAAAGCCCTGCTTGATGCCGATGTTTTTATCAATGTGCCGGTGCTCAAAGACCATTCTTCCACCAGAATTACCGCCGGAATGAAAAACTCCATGGGGGTCGTCTGGGATCGCTGGTACTGGCATCGCAATGACCTTCATCAATGTATTGCGGACTTCGCGTCCTTTCGCAAACCGGACCTGACGGTTGTTGACGCGTATAACGTCATGAAGCGTAACGGCCCGAGGGGAATATCCGGTAATGATGTCATGGCAATGAAGGCGCAGGTTCTTTCCACTGATCCTGTTGCCGCAGATGCGGCCGCAGCCAAGCTGTTCGGAGTTGAGCCTGCTGAAATAAGACACATCCGTCTGGCGGCGGAAATGAATCTTGGCCGGATGGAGCTCAAGGACTTGCACATCAACCGAATCAAACTGGGCTAGGATGTCTTACCGGTATCTGAAAACTGCGCGGGTGGTCATTTCTGTTGCGTTCCTTGTCTCGATTTCATTCCTGTTTTTAGATTTCAGGGAGATCGGCGCAAGGAAAATTGCAGAAGAAGTGCTTTACCTGCAGTTCGTGCCATCATTTCTGAAATTTATAAGTGAGGCTGCACTTGGTGCCGCCGGTTTTCTTTTTGTGCTGGGAGCAACTCTGCTGTTCGGGCGTATATACTGTTCCTTTGTCTGTCCCCTCGGTTCATTGCAGGATGCTTTCAGCCGGGTTGCTCATATCAGGCGCTTTCGGTCCGCTAAAAAGCGCTACAGGTATTCCGCACCGCACAACGTATTGCGCTATGGAATCCTTGCCTTGACCGTGATCTTTCCGGCCGTCGGCATAGGATTGCCTCTCAATATTCTGGATCCGTTCAGTAACTTCGGCAGAATTCTATCCGACATTGCCCGGCCAGTAGTCCTCATCATCAATAATGCGACAGCATATCTGGCTGAAGCTTTCGGCTATCCGGGAGTGTATCATGTTCAGATGCCGTCCGTATCCATTGTTTCTTTGGGTACGGCTTTTCTTATGTTGCTGGTGGCGGGCTGGTTGAGTGCGCGGCATGGGCGGCTGTATTGCAATTCAATCTGTCCGGTTGGCACTCTGTTGGGACTCATATCCAAATATTCGCTCTTCCGCGTCCGGATAGTTCCTTCCGCGTGCCGGGAGTGCGGAGCATGTGAGCGTATCTGCAAGTCCGGCTGTATTGATATTGGGAAAAAGTCCGTTGATCCAACCCGCTGTGTCGGGTGCTACAACTGCCTTTCCGTCTGTCCGGATCAGGCCATGCGGTTATCCTTTGCTATTCCGAAGGATTCGGAACGGGAAGTCCCGCCTGCCGGGCGCAGGAATTTTCTGACTGTATTTACCGCACTGGGACTCGGTTTTGTTGCTTCAAGGGCTGAAGCGCAACAAGTTAAACGGATAATTCAAAGCCGTCCTACCGTGATACCGGAAAAAAGGACCAGTCCGATTTCTCCTCCCGGATCAATGGGGGTAGAGCAATTCCTTTCCCAATGCACCGCCTGCCATCTGTGCGTTTCAACCTGTCCCTCACGGGTGCTCGTTCCGTCATTTCTGGATTATGGTTTGAACGGGATCATGATGCCGCAGATGTCATTTCTCTCCGGTCATTGCAATTTTGATTGCACAGTCTGTTCCGAGGTCTGCCCCAGCGGAGCGATTCGTCCGTTGGACAAAGAGAAGAAGCACAGTACTCAAGTCGGTGTGGCTGAATTTATCCGTGAGAACTGTGTTGTCTATACTGATAATACCAATTGCGGAGCCTGTTCCGAACATTGTCCGACCAAGGCTGTGCATATGGTGCCGTATGTCGGAGGGGTCGACCGCAGGCTTGTAATACCTGAAGTTGACGCGACTCTTTGCGTGGGGTGTGGAGGGTGTGAGCATGCCTGCCCAACGCGGCCGTACAAGGCTATTTATGTAAATGGAAATCCCGTGCATAAACTTGCCAGAAAGCCGGAAGAGAAACCTTTGGAACAGCCTGTTGATGACATTGGAGATTTTCCATTCTGATGATTTAATCAGTCCTTGAATATGTTGCAGGAAGGCTTTATCTGTTTCCGTGTTCCATGATCGTGTTTAAAATAAATGGAGACGGATATGAGCAGTATTGATGAACTGGCGGCGTACAATCAGCAGCGCGCACAGCATGTTCTTGATGAGACGGGGATTTTGAATATCTGGAGTGATTGCGGCATCCGGGCAGAATTGGTCGGTTCCATGCGTATGGGGCTTTTGATGCGTCATCTGGATATCGATATGCATGTCTATTCCGATCCGTTTTCCATTGCAGCAGGATTCGAAGCCATGTCTCGTCTGGCGCAGAACCCTCGTGTTCGTCACATTGAATACACCAACCTTCTGGACGCCGAAGATCAATGCCTGGAATGGCATGCCTGGTATGATGCCCCTGACGGCGATACCTGGCAGATTGACATGATGCAGATTCATGCTGATTCCCGTTACGCGGGATATTTCGAACGTGTTGCGGATGCAATCCGCGCCAGCCTGACTCCGGAAACCAGATCTGCCATTTTAGGAATCAAAAATGAAATTCCGGAAGGGCAGAAGATCATGAGCATAGAAGTATATCAGGCCGTGCTTCGTGACGGTGTACGCAATTTTATTGATTTCATGGAGTGGAAGAAACGAATTCCTGCGCAGGAAATCATCGAGTGGATGCCATAGCTGTTGTGAACTTAACTTTATGATTCTATACAGGAAGTTCGCATTGTATCAGGCTGAAAAAATTTGGACATTAGCATTTATCTTCTATATTAATTCCGGTAATAATATGGTCCGCAACATATGAATTACAACGGAGGAAATATGAAGATATTGCGACAAGCCGGGTATTGCGTTTTGCTCTGCATGCTTTTGGCCGCCGAAAGCTGGGCTGCCGGAGATAACCCCTGCGAGATTCCGGCCTGCCCGGATTATTCAAAAGATATCTGCTGGGCATCCAGACCTACGGTTACGGACAAGGCGGTGGATGTTTTTTATGTGTATCCCACCATTTATCCCGGCACCTGCCCTAAAAATATGGACATCTTCAATAAGGAGTTGCGGGCCGACGTTCAGGGGCTGCTCAAGGCTCAGGCCGGGGTTTATTCCTCCAGTGCAAACCTTTTTGCTCCGTACTACCGTCAGGTTTCTTTTTCCTGTCTGAATCCGAACGAGGACATGGCCCTCAATACCTATTTCCGCATCGGTGCGGACGATGTGCACCGGGCTTTCGATTACTACATGAGTTTTCTGAACAAGGGGCGGCCTTTCATTCTGGCTTCTCACAGTCAGGGTTCGGTGGTTATGCTTGATTTGCTGAAGAACCGTTTTCATGATCCTAAACTGCAGAAACAGTTGGTAGCAGCTTATGTGATAGGATACTCGGTTACGAAAGACGATCTGAAGAATTATCCCTGGATAAAAGCTGCGCAAAAGGCCGATGATACCGGCGTAGTCATTTCGTGGAATACTCAGGCTCCCGGAGCGACCGGTTCACCTGTTCTTAGACCGGGGGCGATCTGCATAAATCCTTTGAACTGGACCACGGATGAAACTCCTGCGGGCAAGGAACTCAACATCGGAGCCGTCTTTTTTGATGATTTCAAGGGCACGGTAAAAAAAGAAGTTCCGCACTATACCGGCGCCAAGGTAGATAAAAAGACCTCGGCTCTGGTTACAACTCCGCCGGAGAAACTGGAAATAGGCCATTTCCCGAAGGGTGTGCTGCACAAGTTCGATTACGCGTTCTGGTACCGGAATATCGAGCGTAATGTAAAGCAGCGCATTGACGCATACTTGAAGAAGCTTTGAAGAAGCTGTATTTGGGATTTCTGGTTTTCGGCCTGGCTATGCAGAATTTTAGATTAAAGTGACAACTCTCAATACAGCAATTTAAACTATCAGGGATTCCAAAGGGTCGCGGACATCTCTGCTCTCCATATCCCTAAGACTCAAAGCGAGCTTTTCGCCTAATGGTTAATGGGCCTTTGGCCGCCGGCGGCGAAATCAAATTATTAAAAGCGCAAAGCGCATCAAATTTAGATTCAAACAATCAAAAGCCCCGTTATGTTCACATAGCGGGGCTTTTGACGTTGTAGCTTAAGGGACTATTCCTTGACCGAACCGGCAAGGAGACCGCGTATGAAGTAGCGGCCGAGGAAAATGTAAATGGCCAGAACCGGTGCGGCCGCCATGATGGAGCCGGCCATGGGCAGGTTCCAACTGACTGCCTGTCCGCCTGCAAGCTGAGCCAGCCCCACGGTTATGGGGTTGTCCGCGTGGCGGGTCAGGCAGATGCCCCAGAGGAATTCGTTCCATATCTGGGTTACCTGCCAAAGGCTGGTCACCACGAATCCGGGAATGGAAAGGGGAAAGACAATGCGCGTATAGATGGAAAAGAATCCGGCTCCGTCCAGCCGTGCGGACTCGATCAGGGCGGTCGGAATCTGGGCGTAGAAGTTGCGGAAAATCAGCGAGGTTATGGGCAGCCCGTAAACCACGTGCGCGAGAATAAGTCCGGGCAGTCCGCCGTAAAGATTCATCGCCCGCAGGGTCTGGAACAACGGGATGAGAATTACCTGATACGGGATGAACATGCCGAAAAGGAACAGGGTGAAGACCAGCTCGCTTCCCTTGAATTTCCATTTGGAGAAAACATAGCCGTTGAGTGAGCCTAGTACCGTGGAAAGGGCGGTGGCGCACACGGTCAGTATTACCGAGCTTACTATGTTCGGCTTGAGCAGGCCCAGTGCATCGGAAAAACTCGACCAGTTGAACTTGTCCGGCAGTTCCCAGGCTGTGGGCAGGCTGATGTCTGCCGGTGGTTTCAGTGCCGTTACCAGTGCCATGTATGCGGGCATGAGGAAGAAAACGGCCAGCAGCAGGAGTGTGCCGTAAAGCAGGATGGAGCCCGGTGTGATGCCGGTCTTCTTTGTTGTTGCCGTACTCATTTTTCTAACCTCGGTTCCTTTGTTTGTACTGGCTTATCACATACGGGACGATGAACATGGCTGCCACCACGAAAAGGACTATGGCTATGGCCGCGCCCCTTGCGAAGTCGTTGGCGCGGAAGGTGGTCATGTACATGTTCAGGGCCGGGTGCCCGGTCTGGGCGTTGTCCGGTCCGGTCATGGCGAAAATGATGTCGAACATTTTGAGTGAAATGTGCGAAAGAATTATCACCGCGCTGATGGTGATGGGCTTGAGCATGGGAATGGCGACATGACGGTAGTAGTCGGTGTGGCTTGCTCCGTCCAGCATGGCCGCATCGCGCAGGTCCTGTGAAATTCCGTTGAAACCGGCCAGATAGAGGGCCATGGTGTAGCCGGAATACTGCCAGACCGTGGCGATTATGATTCCAAGCGTGGCCAGGTTGAACCCGTGGTTTTCTTCCATGAAAAGTGCTTCCGGCAGCAGGCTTCCGCCGAGCCATGCGAACAGCCCGATGGCCACTCCGGGGCCGAGCCAGCGTTTAAGGGCCTTGTTCGGAGATTTTTTCAGCACGAACAACCCTGCCAGTATGAGAATGAAGGAAGCGATATAGAGCAGAATCTGGAACAGGTTCTGCCAGTTGAATTCCAGTATGGCCTTCGTGGAGGATGTCCACTGGAAATTCAGTGCGGAAAAACCGAAATAGGTGGGCAGCACGTTCACTCCGCCCTGCGGGGCCAGCAGCCAGCGCCAGATGGTCCCGGAAACTATGAAGGACAGAGACATGGGATAAAGGAAAATTGTGCGCAGCACGTCTTCGCCTCTGGGTTTCTGGTCAAGCAGAATGGCGATGAACATGCCCAGACCTATGGCGCCCGCAAGCAGCATTATCGAATAATAAACAGCGTTGACCAGATCCTGTCTGAATCCGCTGGACAGGAAACCGGTGAACAGGTCCACGTAATTGTCCAGCCCCACGAAGTTCATTTGAGGATTCAGGGCCAGTGATCCTGAGCCTCCCCAGTCTGTCATGGAAATCCAGATAGTATTGCCTATGAACCCGTAGACGAAAATCGCGATCAGGATGATGGAAGGCAGAAGGGTTAAAAACGCTTTCATCCTGTCTCTTGATGCTTCCCGCATATGCCGCCCCTTTTAGGGGCCGCGCCGCCTGAGCGGCACGGCCTGTTTTCATCTTTCTACCGAAATCGGCCGGGTTGCCTGTTTCGGTCTGTCTTTTGGTTTGGTTCTTTATTTGCCTATCTGGGCCTTGTTAGCCAACTGCTGGCATGCCTTGGCGGCAGCGCCGGCATTTTTGGTCTTGAGGAACATTTCCATGACCTGTGCAAAGCCGCCCATGAAGGTTTCGTTGGCAGCTACGCCGTGAGCCAGCGAACCGACGACTCTGTCCTGACTGAAATCCTTGGCTGCGGACTGCAGGTAGGGATTGTATTTGCTCAGGTCGGAGTCCTTGCGGGCGGAGATTGAACCCTTGAGGGGGTTGAATGCATCGCTGCCTGCTTTGGAACCGAGGATTTCGAGCCATGCAATGGCGTTGTCACGGTTCGGCGCGCCCTTGGGCAGACCGAAGGAGTCGGCCAGGAACATGAATTCACCGGTGCTGCCGGGAGAAGCGGACCATCCGAAATCTTCACCGGGGACCATTTTCTTGGTGGTAACCATGTAGCCTGCGGCCCAGTCGCCCATGATATTGAATGCGGCGCGGCCGTCTATGACCATATCGGTTGCCTGCTGCCAGGAAAGTGATGATGCGTCAGAGTTGGTGTACTTGAGGATTTTGCCGAAAAGTGCCCATGCTTTGACCACGTCCGGGCTGTCGAACTTGAGCTTGCCTGCCCACAGGGCATCCCATTTGTCTGCGCCGAGGGAGGCGAGAGCAACGGATTCCCAGAGATGGTTGGCGGTCCAGTTCTGAGCCAGAGCCAGGGGAACAATGCCTTCCTTCTGGAGCTTGGGAGCGATCTTGAGGAAGTCTTCCCAGGTCTTGGGAACTTCAACTCCCCATTTCTTGAGGTTGGCGGGGATGTACCACATTACATTGGAGCGGTGTACGTTGACTGGCACGGACCAGATACCCTTGTCTGTTCCGATGAGTTTGATCAAGCCTTCGGGGAAAACTTCCATCCAGCCCTGTTCTTTGAACAGGGGGGTAAGGTCTTCCATGCGGTCGGCCTTGACCCATGTTCCGATGAGTTCCTGACCGGCGTGAACCTGAAAGCTGTCCGGAGGTTCGTTACCGAGCATGCGGGTCTTGAGCACAGCCTTGGCATTGACCCCGGAACCGCCGGTAACGGTGGCGTCAATAATTTTGACGTTGGGGTGTGCGGCCTTGTATTGTTTGATCAGGGCCTGTAGGGCAGGGCCTTCATCTCCTGCCCACCAGGAAAAAATTTCGAGATCGCCGCTGAGTTCCTTGGCCTGCGAGACCTGCGGAACAGCCAGCAGCAAAGCTGCGGCAACCACCAGACACAACTTTGCCAATGTTTTCATGAATTCCTCCTATTGTTTGAAACAATCAACATCCTATCCTTGAACCGTTATGGAACAACGCTTCACCTGAAAATCCTAGTAAAGCGCTTCTTGCGTTTCCGGATCGAAAAGCACCATTCGGTCAAATTCGAATCCGATGGGAACCGTTTCTCCGGGGTGGGCCACAACCCGGCCTTCGACCTCGGCGATAAGTTCGTTTTCGCCGTCTATAACTATTTCCAGCAGCGAGTGTGCTCCGAGTATTTCCGAAACCACCACTTCGCCGCTGCACCACCAGTCCTTGGGCAGTCTTTCTATATTGCGGCCCATCTTAATGGAGTCCGGGCGGATTCCGGCAAGAACCGGTGCTCCGTCCGTAAGTCCGGCGGCAACGCCGTCCTGTATCGGAAATCTTGTGCTGCCGATGACCACGAATCTTTTACCGTCAATGAGACGGCATTTTCCTTCCAGAATATTCATGGGCGGGTTGCCTATGAATCTGGCCACAAAAACGTTGTTCGGCTTTTCGAAAACTTCAACCGGGGTCCCGACCTGCTGGATGTAACCGTCCTTGAGAATAACTATGCGATCAGCCAGGGTCATGGCTTCAATCTGGTCGTGGGTTACGTAGATGGTGGTAGTTTTCAGCTGCAGATGCATTTTGCGCAGTTCCATGCGCATCTGGGTTCTGAGCTGGGCGTCAAGGTTGGAGAGCGGTTCGTCAAAGAGGAATACGTCCGGGTTGCGGACCATTGCCCGGCCCATGGCAACTCGCTGTCTCTGCCCGCCGGAAAGTTCCGAAGGCTTGCGGTGCAGGTAGGGTTCGAGTTCCAGAATTTTTGCAACGTCATGGACCCTCTTCTCGATCTCATCCTTGCTCTTCTTGTGCATTTTCAAGGAGAAACCCATGTTCTCGCTTACCGTCATGTGCGGATAAAGAGCGTAGTTCTGGAAAACCATTGCCACGTTGCGGTCCTTCGGGGAGACTGTGTTGACCACCCGTTCTCCGATGCTGATGTCGCCGTCACTCAAGTCTTCAAGACCGGCCACCATGCGCAGCAGAGTTGATTTTCCGCAACCGGAAGGGCCGACCAGAACGATGAATTCATTGTCCCTGACCGAGAGATCAACTCCGTGGATAACCTCGACCGATCCATACCGCTTGACCACGTTTTTCAGTTCTACGTTTGCCATGTCATTCTCGCCTTGATCGTTTTGGTTTCCGCTTCAGATGCGCAGAAACCTGTACTCTGTTGAATGCCTGTATGTTTCTCCGGGATTCAGAATCACGGAGGGAAATTGCTTTTTATTGGGCGCATCCGGATATCCGTGCGGTTCCAGACAGAAGCCGGACCTCGGTCCGTAGATGCATCCGTTTTTGCCCTCGGTTCCCTGAGCAATGTAGTCCCCGGAGTAGAACTGCAGTCCCGGCTGGGAGGTTTCGACCTCCATGGCGAGCCCGCTTTCGGGGCAGCGCACAGTTGTCGCCGGAATCCCGGAGCCGTTCTCATCCAGCGGATAGTATCTGTCGTGCCTGACCGGACCGTCCTGATTCATTCCGTCCATGGGAGCGAAATCAGTGAAGTCTGCCTCCGTACCCTGAACATCGACCAGTTTGCCGTCCGGTAAGAGATTTCCGCCCAGGCTCAGTGTCCGGGAGGACCTTATTTTTAATTCGTACCCCCCAAGGTCACCGCGGCCTCCCCTCAGGTTGAAATAGGGGTGGGAGGTCATGCTGACCGGGCAGGGTTTGTCCGTTACAGCGCTGTATTCAATCCGTAGTCCGTTTTCCATGAGCGTGAACAGTATCTGCGCCAGTAGATTGCCCGGAAAACCGCCTTCCCCATCCGGGCTTATGAGGGTCATGCGCAACGCCGGTTCATTGCCGTTTTCGAGCTGTTCGGCTTGCCAGACCTTGTAACTGAAACCGTTGTAACCCCCGTGCAGGTTGTTTTGCCCCTCATTGCAGTCCAACTGATAGCTGTATTCTCCCAGAACAAAAGATGCACCGGATATCCGGTTGGCAGTTCTGCCCACTGTTGCACCGGAGTATGTTTTGTCGTTAACATAATTTTCCAGCCGTTCATATCCCAGCACCACATCCGTCTGCCCATTTGTCGCAGGAATTTTCAGGCCGGTCAGCGTTGCGCCGTAAGTGGATATGCTGGCTGTGAGCCCGGCTCTGTTGCACATGGTGAAAAGATCGATTTCTTCCCCGTGCAGCGTGCCCCATTTTTCTGCAGAAACGGTCAATCCTGTTCCCTCCTGAGGCTTGAGCCCCGCATCAGAAGCTCCGTTTTCAGGGTGACTGTTTCCGGTATGAAATTTTCATCAATGCTGTTCAGCTGTTTCAATATCAGGGCCGCGGCTGTGCGTCCCATTTCGAACGCCGGCTGGTTGATGGTTGTAAGTGGGGGATCTATCAGGGCCGATTCCGGTGAACCTGAGAATCCGGCCAGGGCAATATCATCCGGAATGCGCAGACCGGCTTCACGGAATCTGCAGAACGCTCCGACCGCGACAGGATCGTTGATGGCTAGTATTGCGTCAGGAGGATTCCCCATGGCCAGATACATATCGGCTCCAATGCGGCCGTCTTCCTCCCTGCAGCCGCCTGTACCCGTATGCAGCTCCGGATAGTACGGAATGCCGTAATTTTTGAGCGCCTGCATGTAGCCGTTGAAACGCAACTGGTTGAGTGCGATTCCTTCCCGTCCGGCCAGAAAACCTATGCGCTTGTATCCGCAGTCGATCAGGTGGCTTGTGATCTTGTATGCCGCCCTGAAATCGTCGATAATCACCTTTCCGGTATTCAGTTCCGGGACGACCCTGTCGAACTGCACTAATGGAATTCCCTGCTTCATGACGGCCTTCATGTGTTCGAAGGTCGTGGTTTCCAGTGAAATGGCCATTATCAATCCGGCGACCCTGTTGGCGGCAAGCGCTCTGGTATTCGTTATTTCGCGTTGCAGGGTTTCGTCGGACTGGCAGACTATGATGATGAATCCGGCATCGTAGGCAACGTTTTCTATACCGCTGATGACGGTGGCAAAAAAATGATGCCGGATTTCAGGAACGATAACGCCTATGGTGTTGCTGCGCTGTTTTTTCAGGCTCTGGGCAATCGGGTTCGGCTGATAACCGTATTTTCCGCAGCATCCATAACCAGCCGCTTGGTCCTGTCGCTGATGTCAGGATGATTGTGCAGGGCCCGCGAAACTGTCGATGGCGATATGCCCAGTTTTCTGGCCAGGTCTTTCAGGGTCATCTGTGGCATCCTTATCTGCCTGCCTTCGGTCCGGCAGTCAGGAATTCATGTCCCGGCTGTCGAATCATCAGTTCAATCAAGGAACCAGTCCCGAAAATTTTTTCCATGGTCCTGCGATATTTATCAAAACAGGATTCGTGAACATATGCCTGTATGGTTCCCGCAAATCCCCCGCCGTGAATTCTGGCTACTCCCTTGGAATCAAGCAGCAGTCCGGTCAGATGCAGGGCAAGCGGGATGGGTTGTGCTGACGGGTCCGTAGTGCTGTAGCAGTTCTGCAACAGGTGGCTGGAAGAATTGCCGGACTCCTCAACGAGCCGAAGGAAACCGGTCATATCTCCGGACAGCAGGGCTTCGGCCTGTAATACTGCCCGCTCATCTTCGCCGATGAAATGGAACAGTCGTAACAGAGCCCTGTCACCGGCCTGCTTGCGAATGATGTCTATGTTGTCCAACACTTCGGCTGTGGTGATCCCTCTGGCTTCAGTATGCCCAAGGCTGTTTGCCGCCGCAGTCATCTCAGAGGGGATTGCCGCGTAATCCGGGGTCAGATCGGCATGGCTGCCCCCTGTATTCAGAACGCACAGCCGGTAGCCTGTTCCGTAAAAATCGTTGGTACAGTCATGCTGACCGAATCCGGGTGTCACCCTTTTTATGCCGGGGTTATCCGGGTTCTTGAAATCTATGCTCAGGATGCCTTCGAAGGAGCAGGCCATCTGATCCATGAACCCGCACGGCTTGCCGAAGTGGATGTTTTCAGCCCGTTTGGCAATTCTGGCTATATCCAGAGGGCCGATACTGCTGTTGTTGAAAAGATGATTGAAGATACGTCCGACAAGGACTTCGAAAGCGGCCGAGGAGCTGAGGCCCGTTCCTGCCGGAATCGTACTGGAGACACAGGCATTGAATCCGGAAATTTTGAACCCGGACCGGCGGAACCCGTCGGCCACACCGCGGACGATGGCCTCGCTGGTTTCTTTTTCTTCCTCCCTCGGGGAAGTGTCCGAAAGATTTACAATGATGGGTCTTTCGTAATTTTCGGAAAGGATGGTCACCGTGTCTTTGTCTGAGGAATTGGCTTCCGAGAAAACAGCCAGACAGTCCAGATTTATTGCGGCAGCAAGCACCCTGCCATGATTGTGGTCGGTATGATTTCCGCCCATTTCTGTTCTGCCTGGAGCACTGGCGATTCCGGCCTTTTGCGGACTGAAGGTCTCAGCCATGCGTTTGAGCAGGCGCTCCAGACGGTTTCCGGATTTCTTGAGCCTTGAACCGGAATGGATGAGAGACAACTCACGGTCGAAGTCTCCCTGTTCAAGCTGTGCGCGCAGAATATCAACCGGCAGCATATCAGTTTTCCCCATCCATGAAATGAGTTTCCGGCATTTCGCGCAGGCGTTTTGCGCTCTGCTCAGCGGTTATATCCCGTTGCGGCATGCCCAGCATTTCGAAACCGACCATGAATTTGCGCACAGTGGCCGAGCGCAGCAACGGAGGATAATAGTGGATGTGCCAGTGCCAGTGATCTCCGTTTCTGCCGTCAACAGGGCTTTGGTGTATTCCCATGGAGTAGGGGAATGAGGTTTCAAACAGATTGTCGAACCGTATGCCCATGCGTACGAGAGCTTCGGCAAGGTCGTCCTTTTGCCGGTCGTCCATGTCGGTCAGCGTTCCCATATGCGTTTTGGGCAGAATCATGGTCTCGAACGGCCAGACCGCCCAGAAGGGGACCAGTGCCGCAAATGATCCGTTCTCGAAAATTATACGCTCGCCGGATTCCAGTTCCTTTTCCAGATAGCGGCAGAGCATACACTTGCCGCGGTTTTCCATGAACTCACGCTGTCTTGAATCTTCTGCTGCCGGAATTACCGGAACAGAACCTGTAGCCCAGATCTGCCCGTGCGGGTGGGGATTGGAGCAACCCATTATATCCCCGCGGTTTTCGAAAATCTGGACATAGCCGATGTCATCCCGCGCTCCCAACTCCCGGAACTGTGCGCACCACGCATCGACAACCCTGCGGACGTTTTTGGGCTGCATACGGGAAAGAGTCAGGTCGTGGCGGGGAGAAAAACAGACCACCCGGCATATTCCGTTTTCAGGTTCCGCGCGAAGCAATCCGTCTTCATCGGAAAAACCGTTTATGGAGTCGGCCAGCAGGGCGGGGAAATCGTTGTCGAATACAAAAATATCTTCGTAGGAAGGATTTGTGTCGCCGGTATTGCGAACATTGCCGGGGCACAGGTAACAATCCGGATCGTATTCCGGTTTTTCCGGACCGGTCGTCTTTTCCTGACGGCCCTGCCAGGGTCGTTTTGTCCTGTGCGGAGAGACCAGCACCCATTCCCCGGTAAGGGGATTGAATCTTTTGTGAGGGTGTTCCTGAAGCTCTTTTGTCATAAGTGCGTTTCCTGTCCCGGTTCATGAATCAGTTTCTGCAAACGAAACCGCAAACGTTTTCGGTAGTATCTCCGGACTTGGGTATCTTGTCAATAATGCTGTCGCAAAATGTTGTTCATGTTTTATGTTTACCAAGGCAACAGAAGATGTCTTTCATGAAATTTAAAGAATTGTGTCTTCATGCACGGTGGTGTTTCTTGCTGATGGATGCGAAATTTATTATTAATGATTTGCACCTCCAGTTGAGGTCCGTTTTTTGGCTGTTGAAACCCGGGAGGGAGAATGAGGTTGTCCGGTTGTCGTGAACATATTGCAATTTTAGCCGTTTTGGCAGCTGTGCTGTTGACGGTGCTGGTTTCGTGTGCGGGAAATGAACCTGCGCATAAACGTGAACTGTTGATTTATTGCGGTATCACCATGATAAAACCGATGACTGAAATAGCTAAAATAATTGAGGAAGAATACAACTGCAAAATACATATCACCAAAGGCGGGTCCGGAAATCTTCTCAAGTCATTGAAGGCCAACCAGCTTGGGGATCTTTATCTGCCGGGCTCTGATTCATATATAAAAACATGCATCCAGGAAGGGTTGGTTACCGAGGCTGTCCATGTCGGGTTCAACAAGGCTGCCATGATGACACGGGAAGGCAATCCCAAGAATATCCCTGCCGCGTTGGAAAGTCTGGCTGATCCCCGCTATTATGTGGTGATAGGTGATCCGGATAGCGGCAGCATAGGGCGCGAGACAAAGAAGATACTGGTGAAAAGAGGCTTGTTTGAGCAGGTCGTAGGCAATGCCAAGCAACTGACAACTGATTCAAAAGACCTTATCCGTGTATTGAAGGATAAAGAGGCCGATCTGGTCATCAACTGGTATGCCACGTCCACATGGCCGGAAAACAGAGATTCGGTGTCTGTGCTGCCTATTGATGATCGATATGCGCAAAAGAAGAAATTGATGTTGGGATTGCTGAGATTTTCAAAGCACCCGGATATCGCAAAAGCTTTTATGAAATACGCCACTCTTGAGAAAGGGCGTGAGATATTTAACAAATACGGCCTTTATGATGTCAAATAGCAGATTGCCGAGCCTGTTTGAAAAGACGGTAATACGGAAAGTAGTCTACCTCAGTCTTACTTTCCTGTTGTCTTTCGTGGTCTTTTTTGCCGTTGAAAATCTTCATTTTAAGGCTGTATCCGGTTTTCAGGAGCGGATTGAGAATCAGCAGGCCCGAGCTTCACTCGGTAAAGCCCTTCTTTCCAGACTGCTGATGATAGAACTGGACCTGCGCAAGCTCGGCGAAGCGGAAGATGTGCGTACCGTTGATATAATTCAGGACGCAGTCTTTGATTATATCAAAAGCATCTCTGAAGTGCTGAAAATACTTCATAACGGCGGAACATTCGTCAATTCCCGTCCGGCCAATTTTTATAACGTCGATCATGTTGATGAGAAAATCAATTTCAGCCGAGGGTCGGAAGACGGATACGTGATGGAGGTTATTGACCTCACTCCCAAGATTATTGATTTGAAAGATGAAGTGGAGTGGATTGCTTCCAGAAAAAGAGAACTCATAGATGCCGGAAACGGTCCCGATGCCAGAGAACTTGAGGACCGCATAAGCATAAAAATGATGACTGTGGAGGCCCTTATCCTGCGTGCTCGCGAGTCGGCAAGCAAGATTTTTTACGATACTCAACTGGAAATCAAGCAGCTAACCCATCTCAGACAGGAAGCCTTTCAGCGTTTTTCCATGATCCGTTTCGGTCTTCTCGGGTTTACCCTTTTAATCGGCGGCCTGCTGTTTTTCCGCATATTCCATCAGTTGCGGAATATTCTTAATGACCGGGAGCATAAGACCAGAAACCTTGAGGAAACAAAGCAGACAATTGAGACCATACTGGATTCCATTCCGGTAGGTGTTGTTATCGTGAATAGCGATAAAGAAGTCGTTCGTACCAACTCCGAGGCCCTGCGTCTTTTTGAAGCAAAGGGACCGGATGACGTCCTGCATAGGAAATGCAGCAATCTTTTCTGTCTTTCCGCGGAATCGGAGCTCTGTCCCTTTGAAGCGGACCTCAGTCCCAATCATGTGGCCGAGATAAAGGTTAAGACCTGCCGGGGACGGGAGATTACTGTTCTTAAAAATGCCACTCACATCAGTTTTGCCGGAGAGCGTTTGGTTCTTGAGGCTTTTATGGATATTTCTCCCCGGCTGGAGATGGAGAACAGGCTTCAAGAAGAGCAGATGTATGTCAACGCTGTCCTGCAGGGCGTGCAGGCAGGTGTGGTTGTCATCCATGCCGCCAGCCATACCATTGTAGATATGAATGAAGCTGCGGCAAGGCTTATAGGGGTTGAAAGGAGCGAGGCGATCGGGGCTGTCTGTCATAAGTATATATGCCCTGCCGAGCTTGGGCGTTGTCCGGTGACAGATTTAGGGCATACTGTTGATCATGCTGTGCGCCGTCTGGCCAACGGAAAATCCGTTCTTAAGAGTGTTGTGCCGCTTCAACGCGGCGGTGAACTTTATCTGCTTGAAAATTTCGTTGATATTACCGAACGCGTAGATGTTGAAGAACAGCTTAAAACCGCTCTTGCGGCAGCGGACAAGGCCAGCCGGGCCAAGTCCGAGTTTCTGTCGCGTATGAGTCATGAGTTGCGGACTCCGCTCAATGCCATTGTCGGGTTTTCCGAGTTGTTGCTCGACGATAAAGACAAATTTCTGAGCAGCCACCAGTACGCTCAAGTGGAGCATATCAAGGTTGCCGGGCTGCACCTCATGCAGATGATTACAAAGGTTCTGGATTTTTCCAAAATTGAATCCGGGAACATGATTGTAAGTATCGAACCGGTTTCCATCCATGGAATAGTTTCGGAATGCATGGTTCTGCTGGAACAGTTCGCTGTGCAGAGCGATGTTTCTGTTTCAATTGACAGCGGACTGGCCGGACTTCCGTCTGTAGAAGCCGACCGCACCTGTCTGAAGCAGGTTGTCTTAAACCTCATGTCCAACGCTGTTAAATACAATAAAGCAGGCGGAGATGTTCGTGTGTGCGGAAAGCTGTCCTCCGGTTTTGTCATGTTACAGGTGGAGGATACCGGAATAGGCATTCCTGAGAGTCGGTTGGATGAAATATTCGATCCCTTTACCCGGTTGATTGATGAAGCCTCTGCCATAGAGGGAACAGGGGTAGGGCTGGCCATAACAAAACAACTGGTTGAGTCCATGAACGGATCTATCCGGGTTGAGAGCCGGGAAGGTGCCGGGTCGGTCTTTTCTTTGTCTCTTCCCGTTTCGTCAGTTTCTGAGGAAGAGGGGCAATATGGTGTGGAGAAGGAACACGACGGGCTGACAATTGTTTACATTGATGATGATCAGGACTCTATTGCGGAAATGCGCAAGCTTACAACCGGCTTTGGATCATGCACTTTGGTTGTGCGCAGAAATATTGAAAGCGGACTCAAGGCTGTGCAGCTTATGAAGCCGGATATCTGTATTTTAACTGACCGATTTTATGGAGGATGGGGAGATGATTGGAAAGACGTTCTGTCCTCATTGCCCCTTGCGGTTCTCCGTTCCGACGGTGATACCGGGCCTGCTGACGGGGTACCGAGTTTGACTAAAAATTTTAATCCTGATAACCTTTTGGAAATAATAGATAATTTTTGGGGAAGCAAACATGGTTGACCAAAAGGAACTCAGCAAATCCAATATTCTGATTGTTGATGATAATCCTACCAATATAGTCCTGCTTGAAAATGTGCTGGAGCGTGAAGGGTACACCAATTATACCTCCACAGTTGATCCGCGCGAAGTGCCTGCCTTATATGATGCCGAAGATTTTGACCTGCTTCTTCTGGATATCCGCATGCCTCATATTAACGGTATTGAATTGATGAGAATGCTGCACGACCGGATACAGGATGATTACATCCCCATTCTGGTTCTTACCGCGCAGACGGATCAGAAAACGAGGCAGGAAGCTCTGCAGGCCGGAGCAAAGGATTTTCTGACCAAGCCGTTTAATTTCTGGGAAATTATTCTTCGTATCCGCAATATGCTGGAAACCAGATATTATTATAAACGGCAGATTTTAAGGGCGGAAACCCTGGAAGCCGAGGTTAGGACCAGAACCAGAGAATTGTATGAAACTCAGCTTGAGGTGGTGCGCAGGCTTGGCAGGGCAGGGGAATTCCGGGACAATGAAACCGGTAACCATGTAATACGCATGAGCAAGGTTTCCGAGATTATCGCTCGGGGCATGGGGCTTGATGAGCATACCTGTGAACTGATCCTCAATGCCAGCCCGATGCACGATGTGGGCAAGATCGCCATTCCGGACTCTGTGCTGCTCAAGAGCGGTCCTCTGGACCCTGAAGAATGGGAACAGATGAAAACGCATGTTGCTGTAGGGGCGGAGATTCTGGGTGATCATCCTTCCGAGATAATCTGGACCGCTTCGCAGGTTGCCCTGTATCATCATGAAAAATGGGATGGGTCAGGGTATCCTGAAGGCCTAAGGGGCGAGAATATTCCCCTTGTCGCACGGATAGCTGCCGTGAGCGATGTCTTTGATGCCTTGACCTCCGAGCGGCCTTACAAGAAACCATGGACCATGGATGCTGCAGTTGAGTATATAAGCTCCGAATCCGGAAAACATTTTGATCCGCAAGTAGTCGATGCATTCATCGCAAACCTTTCTAAAATAGTAGAGGTCAGAGAAGCTTTTCCTGATTCCTGATTAATTCGGCCCCGCTTGATTGCCGTCTTTGTGTCCCTCCTCTCCCTTAGAAATTATACTCCCCCTTTTATTCTCTTTTGGCTGAAAAACAGTTCTTCGTTTTGATCAGATCAAGGAGGCAAGTTCTGTAACGGTCTCTTTTTTTGCGACTTTGTATATAGTAATCTATTTTTATTTATAAATATTTATTTTTGCGCCGAATGATCTGTTTGATGAGCGCAACCGGTCTGTTGCTGTTTTGCTTTCGGATTGTAACCGTCTTTTCAGTAGGTTGCCCTTGTTGTAATTTTAATTCCATATATTTCAGTTGGTTGTTTTAATGTTTTGAGATCTCAAGAAAAATCTGAAAAGTTTCAAATTAATTTATTTGAAGACTAAACAGCCTCGAAAAACTGTGTTATGGGTAGGTATCCATTAGTGCCTTCTGGAGTTTCTCGGCGTCTGTGAGAAAAGAATTTTTATCTTTGTTATCAGATAGTTAAAACAGCAAGGTGAGGTGCACATGACTACCGAAAATGAACTGATCAAACTGGAAAAAAGTTTTAATGATATTCTGGACAACGGTATTTCTGCCAGGGCCATGGCAGAACAGATACGAAGATTCGAGACCGGGTTTCCGTCCACCAGACTGGAACGGGCCTGCACTCCCGGGGACGGCATTTATCGCATAGAATCAGACGAGCGGGATTTCCTTCTCGACATATATGAAGATGCTGCCGAGGAAGGCCGTTTTTCAAAGTTTGTACCTGCGTCCGGTGCTGCCACGCGCATGTTCAAGCATCTGTTGGCCATGCTGAATTCAGGAAACAGCCAGGCTGATCTTGATGAAAAAGATGCGGCCATGTGTCGTGACTTCATGGATAGCCTGCCGGTGTTTCCTTTTTATGAAAAACTGAAGGATTCCATGGCTGATGCCGGGTTTGATATTGATGAGTGCTGCGCCACCGGAGACTACGTTCCGGTGCTTGAGTCTTTGCTGACTGAAAAGGGGCTTGGATACGGATCAATGCCCAAGGGGCTTATTCCGTTCCACCGTTACGGGAGCGAATGCCGCACTCCTTTCGAAGAGCATATTGCGGAGGCAGTTGAGCATATCCGGTGCGGCAAGGGACGAATCAAAGTTCATTTCACCGTCAGCCCGGCATATTCTGATGCAATAAAAGAGCACATTGAGCAGGCCAGAGAAAAGTTTTTCGGTCATAAACTGGACATTTCGTATTCGGTTCAGTCCGGCAAGACAGATACTGTGGCGGTCGATATGGAAAACAATGTGTTCCGTACAGCGGACAGCAAAATTCTGTTTCGTCCGGCAGGGCATGGCGCTCTTCTCGGCAATCTGTATGATATGTGCGGCGACATCGTTTACCTGAAAAACATTGATAATATCGTACCGGACAGCGTGAAGGGTGATACCGTTGAATACAAAAAACTGCTTGGCGGATTGCTGGTGCAACTGCAGTCGGAAGTGTTTGAATGCATCAAGATACTTGAAAAGCCTGATTGTGACGAATTGGATATCGCCACGGTAGCGATATTCGCGGTGACCAGGCTTAACATGCGCCTTCCCGACGATTATGCACTGCTTTCAATTGAAGAGAAAATTGACATTTTTTATTCCAGGCTTGCCCGTCCTGTGCGGGTGTGCGGAATGGTTCGTAATGAAGGGGAGCCGGGCGGCGGTCCCTTCTGGGTAAAGGGCGTTGACGGAGTAGCGGCTCCGCAGATTGTTGAAAAAAGCCAGGTTGATCTTGATGATCCCCTGCAGGCCGAAGTACTTGGATCAGCGACACATTTCAATCCGGTGGACCTTGTCTGCGGCGTACGCAATCATAAAGGGGAAAGGTTCAACCTGCATGATTTCGTTGACCCCGAAACCGGTTTTATTTCTGTGAAATCAAAAGACGGGCGGAAATTGAAAGCAATGGAACTGCCCGGACTCTGGAACGGATCAATGGCCGACTGGATTACCTTTTTTGTGGAAGTTCCGTTAAGCACATTTTCGCCGGTTAAAACCGTCAATGATCTGCTGAAGGACGAACACAGGCAATAGCAGTCCCGGCTGAAAATATTTGTGGGTAGTTGTTTCAAGGGTAAAGGCCCGAACCGGAATTATTGATTGCGCCGGGGAGGGCCTTTTAACGTTCCTGATTGTCTACTTGTAAAAGCTACACTTCAGGTAGAGTCAGTTGTTCAGATGCTCAATAAGTTCCTGCAGGGGCATGGGTTTTCCGTACAGAAAACCCTGTATCCGGCTGCAGCCAAGGGAAAGAAGTTTAGCGGACTGCTCCGGCTTTTCCACTCCTTCTGCAACCACATCCAGACCGAGGTTGCGGCTCATATCTATGATTGTCTGGACTATGCTTGTATCTTCTTCACTTTCCGTTATGTCCATAACGAATGAACGGTCAATTTTAAGCGTATTGATCGGAAATCTTTTGAGATAGGCAA
Organism: Maridesulfovibrio sp.; assembly: GCF_963677005.1. Classification (NCBI taxonomy): domain Bacteria; kingdom Pseudomonadati; phylum Thermodesulfobacteriota; class Desulfovibrionia; order Desulfovibrionales; family Desulfovibrionaceae; genus Maridesulfovibrio; species Maridesulfovibrio sp. The sequence goes on from NZ_OY781616.1 coordinate 463,295, forward strand.
GGGAGGAGTATCCTGTTCCGAAGTCGTCGATGGACAGGGAAAAACCCATTTCCGAAATCTGTTCCAGAAGTTCCACCGTTCCTTTTACGTCATCCATCAAGGTTGATTCGGTTATTTCAAATTCAATATTTCCGGGGTTACATCCTGTATTCTGTACGGTGGAGCGGATATCATTCAGGATTTCCGGATCATCTAGCTGACGCCCGGACAGGTTTATGGAAACCGAGAGCGGAAGTCCCGTCTTATTCGATATGACCGGCAGATCCTTACATGCTGTTTCCAGCACTATTCTGCCGATATCAATGATCAGTCCTGTTTCCTCGGCCAGCGGGATGAATTCTCCCGGAGAGATCACAATCCCGTCCGGGCGTATCCAGCGTACCAGTGCTTCCAATCCATAGACAGTTGCTGTTTCAAGGTCGGTTTTGGGCTGATAGTATACAGAAAACTCCCTATCAGCCACAGCCCGGCGCAGAGCATTTTCCACCGTTAACCTGCGTTTCGCACGTTCATTCATCTCCTGACGGAACATATGGTAGCCGTTACGTCCTTCCTCTTTGGCCTGATACATGGCCATGTCGGCGTTCTTGATCAGAGTTCCTGCATCCTCGCCGTCATCAGGAAAGATGGTTATTCCAAGACTGGTCGTTACGTGCAGTGTGGTTTCGTCTATGGAAAACGGCCGGGCAAATGAACTGAGCAGCTTCTCTATTCTGGTGATCAGATCCAGTTCGCTGGCAATACCTTCTATCATGATAACGAATTCGTCACCGCCTAGCCGAGCGAGGGTATCCTGCGGTTTGAAAATCTGTTTCAGACGTTCTGTTGTCTGAATCAGTATCCTGTCTCCTGTTTCATGCCCGAGTGAGTCGTTGACGTTCTTGAAATTATCCAGATCCAGGTAAAACAGTGCCAGTCTTGTTTCGTGTCTTTTGGCTCTGGAAATCGCCATTGCGATACGGTCGATAAGCAGAATCCGGTTGGGCAGGCCTGTCAAAGCATCATGGTGAGCCTGATATTTCAACTGCTCCTCTTTGCTTTTCATCTCTGTAATATCATGAAATACGGACACATAATGAGTCGGTGCCCCGTCAGCATCGCGGATTGCGCTGATGCTCAGCAGTTCCGGGTATGATTCTCCGGTTTTGCGTCTGTTCCATATTTCTCCTGTCCAATGTCCTTTTTCCCTGATCTGCGTCCACATGCGCTCATAGAATTCATTGCTGTGTTTGTCGGACTTAAGGATTTTGGGGTTCCTGCCCAGTATTTCTTCCTGTCTATATCCCGTAATGGCCGTGAAGGCTGGATTAGTGGCAATGATTTTGCCTTCAGTATCGGTTATGCATATACCTTCCATGGCATTTTTGAATACTTCTTCAAAAAGTCTGCGTCTGTATTCCGACTTCTGTCGTATTTCAACTTCAGTGTTCAGGTCGCTTTTCATGCCTTGCAGGTCATCCATGAAGCGGTTGAATCCCTGTGAGAGGGTTCCTATTTCATCGCGCGAATCATGTGCGGAACGGACGCCCCAGTTTCCTTTTGCCGCCTCTGCAAACAGTTCCGCAAGACGCCGTACCGGAGTAGTAATACTGTCGCTCACAACCGCTCCGAGAGGAATTGCCAGCAGCAGCGCAATTGCTATTGATAGGCATATGAAGGTGATTATCTTGTTCAGCGGTCCGTAAATTTCGTCCGTGTATACTGAGGATGCGACAATCCACCCCAACTGGGGCAGTTCTTCGAATACGGCTATTTTCTTTCGTGGCTCGCTGCTGTCAGGTGACTGCCAGCGATATGCGATCTTCCCGTTTTTCTGTTTGTAAATGTCGTGCAGGAACTGATAGCCGAGGGTGTCGTAAAACTCTTTCATGGAGCCTTTTACCCACGGATGGACGATTATTTCCTCATCCTTGCCGATAATGAATACATACCCGGACTTGCCCAGGCTGATTTCCATGACTTTTTCCCGGAAGTCGTCAGCATTTATAAGGTATGAAAATTCATTTTTGTAGGCTGAAACGGATATTATCCAGTCCCACGGTGCAAAGTAGGACATGAAAAGAGCTTTCGCTTTTTTTTCTTTTTCGCCGGGATTATTCCATTCGTAATTGATATAGCCGTTTTTGAGCGCGGTCTGTTCTCTTATAAACTCGTGGTCGGAAATATTTGTTCCTTTCACTTGGCTGCGTGGATGAATGGCCACGTTTCCGTTGCTGTTCAAGCAGTATAAATATCCTGTTTTTCCTATTGTCTGCCCCAGCAGAATCCTTTCAGCCCGTTGCTTTGCTTCATCTTCACTGATTTTCCCGGACTGGTATTCTTCATAGATCAAAGAGACGATTTCGAGATTTTTTTCTGCTATTGCACGTAGATGGCTGCGCACGGATACATTTACGGCCGCCTGGACCATATTCACCATGGCTCGGGTGGTATTGTGCAGTTCCTTTTCAATATTGTCCTGAACTATTCTATGAACCAGCGGATATATGCATGATCCACATAAGATGAGTGAAAAAACGGTCAGGATCGAGATTGAAGCCGTAAGCCTTGCTCTGATGCTCAGCCCGGTTAAAAATATGTTTTTTTTCATGTGCGGCAGGATATAATAGATTCGTAGGGTGAAAGAAGAGCAACATATTGCTGGATAATATATCAGAGGTTAGGAGGGGAGAGTATTATTTTTATGCGCGAGTAATGTGGGCGAGAATCTTTATCATGTTTTTCGTGTAGTCTTTTTCATTTCAGGGTATGTTAAATACTGCAAAGTGTCGGCAGTGCGTATGCAGTTGTCCAAAGATATTTATGTTCAAGAGTTTGTGTTGATTAATATATTGAAATAATGTTATGTTATTATCAATTTTAAGCAGGGGTTCAACTGCGGGAAGCCTGATCAATTTCTGCATAAAAAAACTTCGGAGGCGGTGGAAACTGTGAAGGAAGTTATTGCAATGCGTAAGTTTGTGGCACCGGAAATTATTTTCGGTGTAGGCTCATCTTTACTTGCCGGGCAATATGCCGAAAATTTCGGTGTCCGCCGGGCGTTGATTGTTACAGATCCCGGTATCGTCAACTGCAGCTGGGTGCATGCTGTTCAGGAAAGCCTGCAACGTTCCGGGGTGGAAACAGTCGTATTCAGCAATGTGTCGGAGAACCCGCGTGATACAGAAGTGATGAGCGGGGCTGATATATATCTGGAAAATGATTGCGACTGTATTGTTGCCGTGGGAGGAGGAAGTCCCATGGATTGCGCAAAGGGTATAGGGATTGTCTCCACAAACAACGCCCATATCCTGAGTTTTGAAGGGGTGGACATGGTTGAAGTTCCCGGTCCGCCGCTCATCTGCATACCTACCACGGCAGGAAGTTCGGCCGATGTGTCGCAGTTTGCCATAATTACCGATACCAAGCGCGATGTAAAAATCAGCATCGTAAGCAAGGCGATGGTCCCTGATGCCGCTCTGATCGACCCGAAGCTCACAACCACAATGAACCTGCAGCTTACCGCCGCGACAGGCATGGATGCATTGACCCATGCAATGGAAGCATATGTTTCCAACGCCAATTCCGCTTTGACCGATCTTCTTGCTCTTGATGCCATAAAGCTTGTCAGGTCCAATCTCGTAAAAGTAATCAAGGATCCGGGAAATATTGAATTGCGCGGTCACGTGATGCTTGGAAGCATGCAGGCCGGACTGGCTTTTTCGAACGCAATACTCGGGGCTGTCCATGCCATGGCCCACAGCCTCGGAGGACATCTGGACCTGCCGCACGGTGAATGCAACGCCATACTGCTGCCTTATGTGGTACGGATCAATTTCCCTTACGCCGAGGAGAGGTACAGGAATATCGCCGAAGCAATGGGTAATGTTGTTGAAGGAAAGACGGGAGATGATGTCTGTGAAAGTCTGGTTGAGAGTATAATAGATATGCGCAGGAAGGCCGGAATAACCAAGAGCCTCCGCGATTTCGGTCTGGAAAAGGCAGAAATTCCAAAGCTTGCCGAGCTGGCTTTGAAGGATGCATGCATGGTCACAAATCCGGTGGAATTAACTCAGCAGGACGTTGAGAAGATTTATGAAGCGGCGTTCTAAGACAGACAACAATGAGAATGTTCGCAACAAGCTCATCGGGCTTGGCGAAAATTCCATGCGCAAAAGCTATTATCCGGAACTTCGGGAAAGGATAAATGAGCTTGAGCGCTTCAGGGCATTGGTGGAGCACGCCAACGATGCCCTCTTTGTCCTTGATGCTTTTTCGTGGAGTTTTGCCGACATCAACAAAACCGCCCTGAATAAAACCGGATATTCGCGCGAGGAACTGCTGGACAGTCCCCCGGAACTGGTTTTTCCTGAAGATACATGCTTCCTTTTGCATGAAGTGCTGATAGACGATGAAGTCTATTCTTCCTGGGACAGGGAGGATGTTTCCACTACGGAACTGCTCTGCCGCGGAGGTTCAAGCATTCCGGTTGAGATGACTCTGCGGGTGCATTTCGTGGGGGGCAGGCTTTATCTGGTCATGGTTGCCCGTGATGTTCGCAGAAGGCTTGCCGATCAGCGGGAATTGCGCCGGACGCGTAATTATCTGGCGAACGTGATCGATTCCATGCAGTCCATACTGGTCGGGGTTGATGAAAAGGCCAATGTGGTTCTTTGGAACGCCTTTGCGGTTAAGGAAACAGGTATCCCCGCAGAGGAGGCTGAAGGACGGTTTGTTTTTAAAATGATGCCGGAACTGAGGCGTTTCGAGAGCCTTATTTCCGAGACCATCAAAGGTTCGCAGGTAGGTGGAACCGAGATTTTTCATGTTGACAGCGGCAGGGGAACCGTTTTTTTCGAAATAGTTGTGTTCCCCTTCAAAAGTGAGGAAGAATCAGGAGCCGTTATCAGGATTGATGATATTACCGCCAGAACGCGCATGGAAGAAGTCATGGTCCAGACTGAGAAGATGATGACTGTGGGCGGTCTTGCTGCGGGTATGGCCCATGAGATAAACAATCCTCTCGGCGGTATTCTGCAGGGAGTGCAGAATATACAGCGGCGCATTTCTTCGGACCTGAATAAGAATCTGAAAGTGGCGGAAGAACTCGGTATACCGTTTGAAAAGATAATGCAGTACTGCGAGAAGAGAGGAATTGTCCAAAAACTGGAATCCGTCCGGCAGATGGGTGAGCGCTCGGCCAGAATTGTTTCCAATATGCTTCAGTTCAGCCGGCAGTCCGGTGGCGAGAAGGTCTGCTCCAATATCGGAAAGGTGGTTGAAACAGCCATAGAACTTTCATTCAGCGGATACGATATATACCGCAACTCCGGTGATAAGGGAGTTGAAATTATCCGGGAACTGGATGACTCCGTTAATGACATTCTGTGTTCGCCTTCCGAAATAGAACAGGTCCTGATCAATCTTATCAAGAATTCCGTTCAGGCCATTTATACGGCTGCGGATAATCCTGAAGGGCGCCGGGGCGTAATTGCCGTCCGGCTTCGTCCTGATGGTGATTTTGTGCGTCTCGAAATAGAGGACAACGGTCCTGGAATGGATCAGGACACGCGCAGAAAAGCATTGGAGCCTTTTTTCACTACCAAGCCGGCAGGCGAGGGGACCGGATTGGGATTGTTCGTCTCCTACTTTATCATAACCCAGAAGCACGGCGGAACCTTCGACATAGAAACAGCCCCGGGAAAGGGGATGAAGGTAATCATAAGGCTTCCAGCTGTCTGCAACTGCAGCTCGCAGGGTGAATGCAGTTAAATTGTCTTTTCGATCAGGTCTGCGCGCTTTTCCAATTGCTCCGCAAAGCCGTTTAAAATGCTGCATCCATTCTGGATGGATTTGATAGCCTTGTCGTTGTTTCTGGTCCTTCTGTAAAGCCATTTGGCAATATAAAAGTAATCGTCGGCAGAATCTTTGTGGTCCGGACAGAGCACCTGTATTTTTTTGGTAATCCCGGTTTTGATTTTTTCCCGGACAGTTATGGCGTCCTTGAGAACCTTTCCGGAGTGCTCGGCCTTGTTGCGTGCGGTGACAGAGCCGGAGTTCTGGGATTGATTCAGGTCCGCCTGAAATATGCCGTTGGCGATGTCGACATGTTTTTCAGCTTTGAAATATCCTTCAAGAGCCTGCAGCAGGTCCTTGTTTTCGGCTATGGCCGCAAGCACGGATGCCGCATGATGCAGGGGCTGGGCGCTTGCCCTGAACATTTCCGCCCTTTGCGCAGAGGTCAGTCCCCGGACTTCTTTTGCATCTCCTTCGATGAACTCTCTTTCAGTCATTATTCCCTTTTCCTCAATCAGGTCGAGGAGGGGTGGCCCGTAGGTTTCGGACAGCTGTGTTAAAACTCCCGGAGAGAGCAGCTCGGACCAGATTTCAGCCCTTGCGGTGCTCAATGATTTTGCTTCCGGCATCAGCCCGTTGAGATTGAGCCCGAAATGGGTGTTGATCCCCTTGAAGCTTGCCGAACTGTATCCTCTGACCGGTTTGAACGGAAGAGAGCCCGCAGGCTGGTAGCTGTCTGCAATGTATGAGGCAAGGTTGTCCAGAAAGACTTCGGTAATGATGTTCTTTCGGAGCTCTTCAACAATTTTTTTAGTACCGGCTTCCGCTTTCGTTTCCGCTTCAGATTTACCGGGCGTTGCGTTTTCTTGTATCGAGCCTTGTACTGCAGGTGCTGTTGCGTTGGATTCTTTGTCCTGCTCTGTTCTGTTCAATTCGGCCCCGGACCTGACAACTTTTCCTGAAACAGGGTGCATACCGCTGGAGCCGTTTTCATTTACCCAGGCGGGGGGAGAAACAGTTGTTCCTGGTTGTCCTTCCATATTCTGCTTTATGAAAAAGAAAAGTACTGCAGCGGATATTACAAACACAGCGGTAAAAATCAGCACAATAATTTTGAATCTGCTCATATGGGCTCCATGGAGTTACCTGTGGCGGTATTTTTCATATCCGGTCGTCCGGTAGTATCCGTATTCTGACTCGTCATAGATTGTGAATACAGGATCGTTTTTGTCGGTCAGTTTGTGATGCTGCTTTCTGAAATTTCGGCTGCAACCTTTTCTTATTGCAGCGGTATCCGGATATCTATCCCGGAGACGGTCTTTCTGAAATTCAGGTAGTGATAAGCCCATAACATGTCATCTATCAAGTTGTCGATTTTACTTGATGCCCCTGAAAGTGTTTTTGGGGACAAAACAGGCAATAAACTTGGAGTAAATTAATGGTTCCACACGGAATTTTTATAATCCTCTGTGATTGTTGCCACTGGGGTGCAACGGCCAAAATAAATCCCCCGAACCGCTAGGCAGGGGGGATTTCAATAAGCGTCTATTTGAATTTATATTATTCGGGTTTGATCTTGATGTCCATTTTGTTCAGGGCTTCAATGATCTTGTCACTGATGTCGGCAGACTTGTCGTAGCTAACAGCTGTTTCCACGGAAAGGATTGCCGAATAGCCGTTTGCGGTGCGGAATTCGTCCACAGCTTTGGTGAATCCGTTCTGCAGGGCTTCTACTATTCTGTTCTGTTCAGCACCCATTTTGGTCTGATATTCGCCGAGAGCTTCCTGGAATTTTCTGGTGTTTTCCTCTGTCTGGTTACCTGCGAGGGTTTTCTGCATTTCAGTGAATTTGGCCTTGAATTCTTCGCCGGCCTGCTGCAGGTAGGCCATGCCTTCAGCTCCTGCTTTGCACTCTTTGAAAACCCTGTTAGTATCTACGAATCCGATCTTGGCTTCGGACGATGCCTGTTGTTGACAGCCTGCCACAAATATGGCGATCATGAGAAAGAGTGTTAACTTTATTGCATTTTTCAACATTAAGATTCTCCATGTGTTAAGTTATTGTTTAGCGTTGTTTTTATAAACAGGCAGGAAAAGTCTATAAAACAAAATAACGACTGTTGGCAAGAAATAGAAATATCCAAATTAAAGGTTATGGACATTTTCGAAAATTGCGATACAATATTTTCGGAAACGAACATTTTGCAGCCAGGTCAACTGTATGGTTTGAGGCTGATTCAGGGAAGAGGAAAATTACTCAATAAACAATCTTGAGGAAAAAAACATGAGAACCAAAGTAGTTGCCACGTTGGGGCCGGCTTCCGCCAATCGCGAAACCATCACGAGGATGGTACAAAATGGAGTCAGAATCCTGCGCCTTAATTTTTCACATTCGGACGCAGACAGCTTTCGACCGGTGATTGCCATGATTAGGCAGGTGGAAGAAGAGATGTCAATTCCGCTGACCGTTATGGGGGATCTCTGCGGACCCAAAATCAGGGTAGGAGAGGTTGCCGGGGCTCCTCATGAGATTGATGCATACTCGGATGTCTATCTGGGACTCCCTGAAGAGGCAGCCAATGCCGATGATCTGCCTTTTATTCCCCTCGACCAGCCTGAACTGCTGCTTGGTCTTGAAGACGGGATGGAAGTTTCCCTTAGTGACGGTATGCTTACTTTTATCGTCAAGGAAACCTGTGCCAAGGACCGGCTCTATAAGATTCAGTCCCAGAATGCGGGTATTCTTTCGTCGCGCAAGGGAATCACCTTTCCCGGCAAACACATAGCGCTTCCTGCTTTTACCGAAAAAGACAAGGTGGACCTGAGCGGATGCATTGATATCGGCGTTGACGCCATCGCCATGTCTTTTGTTCAGACAGCCAAAGACGTTGAAGATGTCCGCGTTGCCATGCAGACTCGCGGAGTCACGCTGCCGATTATCGCTAAGATTGAACGGCAGAACGCTGTTGATAACATAGATTCCATCCTCAAAGTTGCTGACGGAATAATGGTCGCCCGTGGTGATCTGGGCCTTGAATGCAAACTTTCCACTGTGCCGGTAATCCAGAAAAAATTAATCCGTGCCGCTCGTCATGCGCAGAAGCCTGTTATTGTGGCCACTCAGATGATGCTTTCCATGGTGAAAAACCCGATTCCTACACGGGCGGAAGCAAACGACGTTGCCAATGCGATAATGGACGGTGCGGATTGCTGCATGCTTTCCGAAGAAACAGCCATAGGCAACTATCCGGCCGAGGCAGTAGGGTACATCAAGGAAATTGCCGAGGGAACCGAGCAGTACTACCTTGAACGCATAAAGGGCCCCTACAAACCTAAAAAAGAAGTCAATCCGGTAAAATATCTCAGCTATTCAGCATGTCTTCTTGCCGAAAACATAAACAGTCCGGCTCTTTTGTGTCATTCCACAAGCGGTGCTTCCGCCAGACTTATCTGCAGCCGCAGGCCGGAACAGCCTGTTTACTGCCTGACTCCGGATAAAAGTGTTCCCGCCTATCTCAACTTTTTCTGGGGTGTGATCCCGGTCATGACCGATACAACCATTTCCAATCATCGAGACAGGCTGGTTAACTTTCTGGAAGCCGAAAAGGATTTTCCCAGAGGGAAAGGATACATTCTTGTTTCGGGGCAGCCCACTCCGGGGCAGACCGCTCCGCAGACCAACGAGGTTAAACTCTATTACAAGTAGAGAACGTTCGGATATGTAAGTCTGGACTTTCCGATTTAACTTAACAAGCTCAAACACCCGGAACTGAATGGTTTCGGGTGTTTTTTAATTTTCGGTAGTACGTATGCTGTTTTTGATCAGTCCGTGGAACGCTGAAGACCCGGAACTGAACTTCCAGCCCAGATGAGATCCGCATAGCGCGCATATTGCCACCTGCCAGGTGTGTCCGGCGAACCATGTGAATTCCGAAGAAGGATATCCGGTGGTCATGCAGCCAGGTGCATTTGAAAAGCATAGAATTTCGAACAGGTAGCCGTGCGGGTTGAAAAAAGAGTGTTCATGGCGGCCTTCGACTTCAATTCCGCTGGTCGGGTCGGTTATGGTCAGTCCGCAGTTTCGGCAGACAATTTTCTTTTTTCCTGCAGTTCTGTCCAAAGAACTTTTTTCAGCCGAGTCGGTTGAGTCGCTCTGACCAGGTGGCTGCTTTTTCAGCAGGTATTCTTCAGTTGGAATTGAAATGTTGTTCATGGCTGCGAGTATAGCGTGTATGCGGGGGCATGGGAAGCTTTAGCCGGAACTCTTGGCTAATACACAGGATTAGCCCGGAAAACAGAAAAGGCCGTCTTCATTGAAGACAGCCTGAATATTCTGGCTCCCCGGGAGGGACTTGAACCCCCAACCTAGTGATTAACAGTCACCCGCTCTGCCGATTGAGCCACCGAGGAATATTGGGTGTTGCGGGGTTTCCCCTTGCAACGAATGATGTATTTACGGATTTGCAGGAGGATTGTCAAACATTATTTGAAGTTGAGTTGCAATTTATGGATATTTTTTTGGATAAGTGTGAAATCAAAGCACCAGTACAGGTGTAAAACGGTATGCTGAACCGGCATGTTCATCTTCATGCGAAGGGCATGTCGGAAATGGTGCTGAGCGCAAGAAAAAAGGCCGTCCTCATTTGAAGACAGCCTGAATATTCTGGCTCCCCGGGAGGGACTTGAACCCCCAACCTAGTGATTAACAGTCACCCGCTCTGCCGATTGAGCCACCGAGGAATATTGGGTGTTGCGCGGTCTCCCGCAGCAACGAAGATGGTTTCTACGGATTTGACGCACGGTTGTCAAACGTTATCTGAATTTTAATGCAACTTTTTTTAATTTCAGGACTTATTCGGCACCGTATCGGCATGGAGCCGGCTTCTGACGATGTATATATTAATGTAGAGGCAACAGAAAAGGCCGTCCTCATTTGAAGACGGCCTGAATATTCTGGCTCCCCGGGAGGGACTTGAACCCCCAACCTAGTGATTAACAGTCACCCGCTCTGCCGATTGAGCCACCGAGGAATATTGTGGTGTTGCGCGGTCTCCCGCAGCAACGAAGATGGTTTCTACGGATTTGACGCACGGTTGTCAAACACTTTTTTTTAAAATATTAATATCGCCTATCAGGGGTTTAATATATGTACTTTCTTGACGACAAGGGGTAATTAGCTTAGGCAGTCAACGGATCTTGTGTTTATCTAGACTTTATTCGGTTATGGAGAATTAATAACTTGAGCGGCAAGAAGAAAAAGCAAATCAAGCTAGCAACCAAATCAGAGCACGTGGCGGATTTCATGCCCATGCTTGAGGCTCTGCAAGCTCAGAACGAACTCAATCAGGTTCTGAAGAATCGTGTGGAAAAAGCGTGCGGTCTTCTTGATGAAGGCGTACCACTTTACCCCAATACCTTCAGTAAAGATACAGACGTCTCGGAAATATGGGACGGTTACGACTCTCTCGGAGGAGAGGAACTCGAAGCCCTAGACAAGAAATTTAAGGTTGCAGGCAGGGTGATTACCCACAGGTCCTTCGGTAAAGTCGCATTCTTTCATCTTCAGGATCCTACCGGCAGAATCCAGGTCTACGTTGCTCGTGATGAGCTTGGCGCAGACCAGTATAAAATTTTTAAAAAATTTGACATCGGCGACATTGTCGGAGTTGAGGGCGAACTCTTCAGAACAAAGACTGACGAGTTGACTCTCAAGGCGGACACGGTAACCCTTATCACCAAATCCATGCGGCCTCTGCCTGAGAAGTATCACGGTCTTAAAGACGTGGAGACAAGATACAGGCAGCGTTATGTTGACCTCATTGTTACTCCTCGTGCACGTGAGATTTTTCAGAAACGCACACTCATAGTCCGGTCCATTCGCAATTATCTGGACAGCAAGGGGTTCATGGAAGTTGAAACCCCGATGATGCAGCCAATTCCGGGCGGTGCTGCGGCAAAGCCGTTTATCACCCATCACAATGCTCTTGATATGCGTCTTTACCTGCGCATTGCTCCGGAGCTTTATCTGAAACGGTTGCTTGTGGGCGGATTTGAAAGGGTTTACGAGATCAACCGCAACTTTCGTAACGAAGGTATTTCGGTCCGGCACAACCCTGAATTCACCATGCTTGAATTCTACTGGGCGTACGCAAACTTCGAAAATCTCATGGACCTTACCGAGGAAATGGTTTCCACGGTCTGCCGTGAGGTTAACGGGGATACGGTCATAGAATATCAGGGTGAGCGCATTGATCTTACTCCCGGAGCCTGGAAACGCGTCCCGTTTCATGAGTCTCTGGAGACGATCGGGGAGGTTTCTCCCGAAGTCTACAATGACTATGACAAGTGCAAGGAACTGGTTAAAAAGCTAGGCGAAAAGGCTGTCGAAGGCGAAAAGCTCGGCAAACTTCAGGCCAAACTTTTTGATCTGCTGGTTGAACCGAAACTCATTCAACCGCATTTTATTTACCACTATCCTACGGATATTTCTCCTCTTTCCAGAAGGAATGAAGAAAATCCGGATATTACAGACCGTTTTGAACTGTTCATATACGGTCGCGAACTGGCCAACGCATTTTCCGAACTCAACGATCCCGTTGATCAGAGGGTGCGCTTCATGGAGCAGGTAGCCGAAAAGGAAGCCGGCGACGATGAAGCCCACTGTATGGACGAGGACTATGTTCGTGCTCTTGAGTACGGCATGCCTCCTGCGGCAGGACAGGGTATTGGTATTGACCGTCTGGTCATGCTTTTGACCGACAGCCCCTCCATCAGAGAGGTCATCCTGTTTCCGCTCCTGAGAACCGAATCAGCCGGAAGCGCTAATTAATGAAGTTTGAACTCTTCGTCGCACTGAGATATCTGTTCACCCTTAGGAAAAATTCCTTTATTTCGGTGATTTCGCTTTTTGCGGTGTGCGGCGTGGCAATCGGGGTTGCGGCCCTGATTGTCGTGATAGGAGTGATGAACGGTTTTTCAACCGATTTGAGGGACAAGATCCTCGGCGTAAACGCTCATGTAATAGTGAACGCGTATGACGGAACCCTTGAAAATTATCATCACATGATAGACAAGATACAGAAGATACCGGGCGTTACAGGTGTAACGCCCTTTATCTATTCTGAAGTCATGCTTTCCAGCAGCGGGGGAGTCAAAGGCGTTGTTCTGCGCGGAGTTGATGCCGGAACAGCCAAAGGCGTGCTCAGTCTGCCCGGAGATATGGTTTCCGGCAGTGTTGACTGTCTTGAAAAAGACGAAAAACTGCCCGAAATCGTTATAGGAACTCAGCTTGCGCAGCGGTTGGGCCTTTCCACCGGTGACACGGTGAATCTGCTTTCCCCTTCCGGAACCCGCTCTGCAGCCGGTTTTACCCCGAAAGTTCGGGTGTTTAAGGTTGGGGGCATTTTCCGAACCGGAATGTTCGAGTACGATTCCTCGCTGGCGTATATAAGCAACACAGCAGCGCAAAAACTGCTCGGATTCAAGCGGGATTTCGTTTCCGGACTTGAAATTCGTCTCGCTGACGTATATGCAGTTGATAAGATAGGTAAAGTGCTGCGCAAAGAGCTGGCCGGATATCCTGTGCAGATACGCAACTGGCAGGAGATGAACGCCAACCTTTTTGCTGCTCTCAAGCTGGAAAAGACCGCCATGTTCATCATCCTGGCGATGATAGTAATGGTCGGATCGTTCAGTATAATTACTACTCTGGTCATGCTGGTTATGCAGAAGACCAGGGATATTGCGGTGTTGATGTCCATGGGAGCGACTTCCGGAAGTGTCAGAAGAATTTTTATGCTTCAGGGAACCCTGATAGGGCTGATCGGGACTTCGATAGGTTATCTTATCGGGCTCCCGGTGGCTTTTTTATTGAAAAAATATCAGTTCATCAAACTGCCCAGCAATGTGTATCCCGTTGATTATCTCCCCATCCGGATGGACTGGCTGGATTTGACCATAATCGGCGTTGCCGCTTTTTCGCTCTGTTTCGTGGCTACCCTGTATCCCGCGAAACAAGCTGCACGTCTGGAACCTGCGCAGGCTTTGAGATATGAGTAACCTGCTTTACGAACTGCGGGACGTTGTCAAGGAATATGACGGCCCTACAGAGAAGGTTCGGGTTCTGGACCATGTTGATCTTTCAATAGGGTTCGGTGAGGCTCTTGCCGTTCTGGGGTCATCAGGATCGGGCAAGACAACACTGCTGCATATTTTGGGTACGCTCGATACTGTTTCAAGTGGAACGGTTAATTTTGCAGGAATGAATATTCACGATATGACCGCTGAAAAACGTGCCGAAGTCAGGAACAGGGGAATCGGTTTCATTTTTCAGTTTCATCATCTACTTCCGGAGTTTACCACTCTGGAAAATGTTGCTCTTCCTGCCATGATGGCAGGAATTGGTCAGAGCGAAGCTTCTGATATGGCCCGTGAAGCTCTGGGTCTGGTAGGGCTCGCAAACAGGCTTGAACACAGGGTGACGACCCTGTCCGGCGGAGAAAGGCAGAGAGCGGCAATAGCGCGCGCCATACTGCTTAAGCCGAAAGTTCTGCTTGCGGATGAACCAACCGGAAACCTGGATGAGAAAACAGGGAATATGGTCGGCGAGATGCTGGCCTCCCTTAATGAAGAGCTTGGAATGACACTCGTTATTGTGACCCACAATCTTGAGTTGGCCGGTATGATGAAACGCCGGCTGGAGTTGCGTTCCGGAGAACTGTATGCACAGAACTAGAATTCTGCTTTTACTGATTGCTGCAACACTGGCGTTCATGTTCGATTTCGGGGTCGACAGGGCACAGGCCGAAGATGCTTCCGGCATAGTCATTGCCGTTCTTCCTTTTGAAGTCAATGCTGACGCCGATGCTCAATATCTCAAGGACAGTCTTCCCACCCTTATTTCCGACAGGCTGCGGGAAGCCGGGTTCCGGGTTGTGGGGCAGGACCGGGTCACCAAGCTTGTAGACGAGCAGGGGTTCGAATATCTGAACCTGCAGGCGGCCAAGGATATGGCTCTTCTTGCCGGTGCGGGATACTCTGTTTACGGAAGCTTCAGTCAGATAGGAGAGGATATAAGCCTTGACGTGAGGCTCGTGGAGGCATTCGGTCTTAAATCGGCCGTTCCGTTGTTCGTGACCAAGAAAGGGCTTATCAATCTGCTGCCTGCAGTTGACGAACTTATTTCAAAAATGAAACTTGAACTGCTCAGCCAGGACAAGATTGCGGCAATTGAGGTTCGCGGTACGAGGGTGCTTGATAAAGATGTTATCCTTATGCGCACCAACATAAAAACCGGTGATATTTATACTCCTTCAAAAATAAACGCCGACCTCAAGAATATTTACGCACTCGGATATTTTGATGATGTAAAAGTGAAAGTTACCGACGTTCCCGGCGGTAAGAAAATTGTTTTTGATGTAAAGGAGAAACCGCGCATTCAGGCTATCAGTGTGACAGGAGCCGATGCTATTGATTCGGAAGATATTCTTGCTGCGGTCAACTCCAAGAAAGGGGCCGTACTAAACCCCAAAGTCCTTTCCGATGACCTTAATACCCTTCGGGAAATGTACCGCAAGGAAGGCTACTACAAAGCCAAAATCGATTACAGCGTGGAAGGCGAAGGCCCGCAGGCCCGCCTGAATATTAATATTGATGAAGGCAAGAAGCTTTACATTGAAGGTATTAGAATTGAAGGAGCCAAACAGCTTGATCCGGAGGAGATCAAGGCTCAGCTGGCCCTCACTGAACGCGGCTGGCTTTCATGGTTTACCAAGACCGGGGTTCTCAAGGAAGAGCTCCTTGAGAGAGACTCTGCCGCAATTCTGGCATACTACGGTAACCGCGGGTTCATTGATGCCAAAGTCGGCGAGCCGGAACTTGAAATCAAGGATGACGGTATCTACGTCACTTTCAAGGTTTCTGAAGGTGACCGTTACAAAGTCGGTTCCGTAGCATTCCGCGGTGACCTTATTGTCAAGAAGTCCCGTCTTTGTGAACTGATTTCCGCAGACGACATGGCCGCCGGTGCAGAGTATCTGGATCGTTCCGTTTTACGGGAAGATATGAAGGCTATTTCCGAATTTTATTCCAACTACGGTTACGCCTACGCTGAAGCCAATATCCAGATGGATCAGAACACGGAAGACAAGACCGTTGCGGTTACTTTCGTGATCAGCAAACGTCAGAAGGTCTACATTCGCCGCGTTATCATCGAGGGTAACGGAAAGACCCGCAACAACGTCATTTTGCGCGAAATGCGTCTGACCGACGGTGACCAGTTCAGCGGTGCAAGACTCCAGCGTTCCATTGTTCGTCTCAACAAGCTTGATTACTTCAGTGAAGTGGACATAGAACCGGTGCCCACCGGTGATCCAAGCGAAATGGACCTTAAGGTCAAGGTTAAGGACAAAAACACCGGTATGGTCAGCGGCGGTATCGGATACTCCACCTCTGACGGTGTTTTCGTCACGGCCAAGATCAGCGAGCGCAACCTGTTCGGGCGGGGCTGGAATTTCAGTCTCAGCGGCGGCTGGAGTTCCAAGAACATCAGCTACGGCCTGGATTTTTATAACCCGAGGGTGAACGACTCCAAATGGGGAGCAGGTGCAGCGACCTACTGGCGTAATGAAGACTATGATGATTATGACAAGGAAACTATCGGTGGAGCGCTTTCTGCCGGGTATCCCCTTGGTGAATATACCAACTTCTTTTCCAACTACCGTCTGGAAAACTACAATGTTACCGAAGTTTCATCCACCGCAGCCGATTCCATCAAGGAAATGGAAGGCAACAACTGGTCCAGTGTTGTGACGGCAGGATTAAAACGAGATACGACCAACAAGGCTTTCAACCCCTCAACCGGTACTCTCAACGAAGCCAAGGTTGAAATGGGGGGAGGCGTTCTGCTCGGAGATGACGCTTTCGTCAAGTATACTTTCGACTCCAACTATTTTACTCCTGTGTTCTGGGATTTGATATTCCACTGGAAGGGAAGTGTCGGATTTATTCATGATAACTTTGGAGACGGCGATATCCCTGCGTTCGAGCGTTTCTATCTGGGCGGTATCAACAATGTCCGCGGTTATTCCAGCAGGATGATTTCTCCTCGTGACAGTTCTTCAGGAGACCGTATCGGTGGTAACAAGATGCTCTACATGAACTTTGAACTGTTGTTCCCCATCAACGAGGAATTCGGGCTTGTCGGAGTCACCTTCTTTGATATGGGTAACTCCTGGGATGACGGTCAGAGCTTCTTCTACGATACCAAGCAGGATGACGGAGATTCGCTGCCCCTTGGTCTTTACAAGAGTATCGGTGCCGGTATCCGCTGGTTCTCACCGATGGGTCCGATCAGGGTCGAATACGGTTACGGCCTCGACAAGCTCAAGGACAGCGGCAGGCATAAGATTGAATTCTCTATGGGACAGTTCTTCTAGTAGAGTTTGAAGTAAAACGATGTTAAACAGGGCATGCCGGTTGCTTAGGGTGTGCCTTTTCGGCTGAATTTATCCGAGATGAAATAAAGGAGTATTTAAATGCGTAGAATTCTTTTTGCTGTATTGGTTCTGGTTCTTGCTTTTCAGGCGACCGCCTTTGCTGCCGGACCTCAGAAGTATGCCGTTGTTTCCATGGCGAAACTGATCAAGGATTCTGAAGTCGGCCAGGATGCGCAGAAGAAAATGGCAAAGAAATTCGAGACAGCCAAGAGTCAGCTGCAGGCCAAGCAGAAAGAGCTGGAAAGCCTCAAACAGTCACTTCAGAAACAGAGCCTGGTGCTTTCTCTTGAAGCAAAGCAGGACAAGGAACTCGAGTTCAAACGTAAAGTGAGAGATTATCAGGATCTCGCGCAGGCTACTCAGCGCAAAATGCAGATGGAAGAGCAGAAGCTCGGCGCTCCGGTCCTTGAACTCATCAAGAAAGTGGTAACCGAATTCGGTAAGAAAAACGGTTATGCTGCACTTTTCGACAAAGGTGCCGGCGGTTTTCTGTATGTTGATGACGCTATTGACGTAACCAATGAAGTTCTTCTTGAAATGAACCGTCAGTTCAGAGCCGGTAAAAAATAGGAACACTATGCTTCTTTCCGAATTAGCAGGACTTCTCGGCCTGGAACTGTCCGGTGCCGAGAAGGAAATTACCGGAGTTAATACCCTTGAGCTGGCCGGTCCTACCGAGCTATCCTTTCTGGCAAACGCCAAATATGAACCTATGCTCAAGACAACCAGAGCTGCGGCTGTGGTGCTTGAAAAAAAGTATGCCGATCAGGTTGAATCAGCTTTGCTTAGTGAAAATCCGTATATGGATCTGGGCAAGGCAATGCACGTTTTTTCAAAACCTCAGGGCTGCCTGGACGGAGTTCACGAACTGGCATTCGTTCATGATGATGCAGAAGTTGATACAACGTGCACGGTATATCCTTTCGCTTTCATCGGCCGGGGGTCTAAGATCGGGGCCAACTGTAAAATCTTTCCCGGTGTGTACATCGGTGAGGATTGTGAAATCGGCCCCGGGTGTATTCTTTACCCCAACTGTTCGATCATGGCCGAAACGGTCATCGGGGCCGGGGTTATTATTCAGCCCGGCGCTGTTATAGGCGGCGACGGGTTCGGGTATGCGCAGGTTTCGGGAAAGCATATGAAGATTCCGCAGATCGGTTCAGTAGAGCTTCAGAGTATGGTTGAAATCGGCGCAAATGCCTGCGTTGATCGGGCCGCTCTTGATGTTACCCGTATCGGGGCCGGTACCAAAATAGACAACCTCGTTCAGATCGCTCATAATGTGACCACCGGTGAAGATTGTATTGTCATTTCCCAGTCCGGGGTAGCCGGGAGTACAAAACTCGGTAAGGGTGTTATCCTAGCGGCTCAGGCCGGTCTGGTAGATAATATCAATATCGGCGACGGTGCCGTTATCGGAGCTCAGGCCGGTGTTACCAACGATATTCCTGCAGGATTCATGGGGGCTGGTTCCCCTATTCAGGAAAAAGGAAAATTCCTTCGGTCTTCTGTTTACCATAGAAAACTCCCCGACATGGGTAAGAAAATATCCGCACTGGAAAAACGAATAAAAGTTCTCGAAGCGGAGTTGAGTAAAGGAAAATAACGTGAGCAGTAACACACTAGATTATATCGATATCAGAAAGATCATGAATCTGCTTCCCCACAGGTATCCTTTCCTGCTGGTGGACAGAGTTGAAGAACTCGTTCCCGGAGAATCTCTCAGGGCTTATAAGAATGTCACCATTAACGAGCCTTTTTTTCAGGGACATTTTCCCGGACTTCCCGTTATGCCCGGTGTTCTCATTGTGGAAGCCCTGGCTCAGGCCGGAGGGTTGGCTGTTCTTACCACTGGCAAAATCGACGTTGAAAGCAAGGTTTTTCTTTTTACCGGTATAAACAAGCTTAAATTTCGCAGACCGGTTGTCCCAGGAGACAAACTGGTGCTGGAAGTAAGTGATATAAGGAAAAAGATGCACATCTGGAAAATGAAGTGCATCGCAACCGTTGACGGCGAAATCGCCGTACAAGGCGAAATCGCCGCTGCCATTGTAGACAAGGAGTCTGTATAGTGGCTACTGAAATACATCCCAGTGCAATTGTGGATCCCGGCGCCAAGCTGGGAGAAAATGTCAAGATAGGTCCTTTCTGTGTTATCGAGGACAATACCGTAATCGGAGACAACTGCAGTCTGGACGCCAATGTCCAGATTAAATCGTTCACCCGTATGGGGTCGAACAATGTAGTTCATACCGGGGTTGTTCTGGGCGGTCCTCCGCAGCACCTCGCTTTCAAGAACGAGGAAACCACAGTCGAGATCGGAAACAACAACATTTTCCGTGAATACATGACTGTCCACAGGGGAACCGTACAGGGACGCGGCCGTACCGTAATCGGTGATAACTGCATGCTGATGGCCTATGTGCATATTGCTCATGACTGTGTGCTCGGCAACAATGTCATTATGGCAAATGCCGCCAGTCTGGCCGGTCATGTTGATGTCGGCAACTATGTCAACATCGGCGGTATGTCCGGAATACATCAGTTCGTGCGCATCGGTGATTACGCATTTCTCGGCGCAATGTCCGGTTTTGCACAGGACCTTCCGCCTTACATGCTGGCTACCGGAGTCCGTGGAGTATTGCACGGTCCGAACTCGGTAGGGCTTAGAAGGCACGGATTCAACTCCAAAACATGCATGTCGATCAAGAAAGCGTACAGGATTATTTTCCGCTCCGGCCTTACCAGGGAAGAGTCTATTGAAATGGCTGAAAAAGAGTTCCCGGATGTACCTGAAGTAGCACATCTGATCGAGTTTATACGTTCATCCGAGCGTGGCATATGCCCGGCAGATCGCTCTCCTGAATAGAATATGAGCGGAAATAATGAAGTTATCGGACTTATAGCAGGGGGGGGGCAATTCCCCCTCCTTGTTCTCAAGGGAGCCGCAGCACAGGGTCACCGTGTTGTGGCTGTTTTTTTTAAGGGCCATTCCAATCCTGATGTTTGCGCATTGGCCGATGCTTCTGTTGAACTGAAGCTTGGGCAGCTTTCCAAACTTATCTCTTTTTTCAAGACTAACGGCGTGACCAAAGTGGTTATGGCCGGGACAATCAACAAACCCAAGGCCTTGGATATTCGTCCTGATTTCAGGGCGGCAAAACTCTTGTTCAAACTGGCCACAAAGGGTGACGATGTGCTTTTGCGGGCTGTGACCCGCGAGTTTGAATCCGAAGGGATGGAGGTTGTCGGGCCTCATTCTTTTGCACCGCAGTTGCTGACTCCTGCCGGTCTGCTCAGTGGGCGGAAACCCAGCGAAACCGAGCAGGCCGATCTCGCAACAGGCTGGAAAACTGCCAAGGAACTTGGGCGGCTGGACATTGGGCAGTGTGTCGTCCTGCGTGAAGGTGTAATCACCGCTGTTGAAGCTATTGAAGGGACTGACGCGGCCATACGCCGGGGATGCGAGCTTGGCGGCAAAGGCTGTTGCATCGTGAAGGTGTTCAAGCCGGGACAGGAGGACAGGGTCGATATGCCTTCAATCGGTCTCAAGACCGTTCAGGGCATGCACGAACTTGGGGCGACCTGTCTGGGAGTAGAAGCCGGGAAAAGCCTTTTTTTCGATCTGGACAAGGCCGTCGAGTTTGCCGACAAACACGGAATCTGCATTGTCGGATTAACGGAAGAATGGTTCAGTGGTAGCTGAGCAATCTTTTAGCGGTTGGAATATTTTTAAAAATCAAAACGGCATGTCCTTA
This sequence comes from Maridesulfovibrio sp., assembly GCF_963677005.1. Classification (NCBI taxonomy): domain Bacteria; kingdom Pseudomonadati; phylum Thermodesulfobacteriota; class Desulfovibrionia; order Desulfovibrionales; family Desulfovibrionaceae; genus Maridesulfovibrio; species Maridesulfovibrio sp. The sequence continues at coordinate 484,323 of NZ_OY781616.1, forward strand.
TAGGGCATGCCGTTTTGATTTGAAACAGGTTCATCAAGGTAAAGTCTGTACAGCCGGGATTATGCTTTCCCGCAGCATGAACCGGGAACACATCCTTTTGCCGACGGATTTGCTCCGCAACAGCCCGTTCCCCTTGCATCGGGGACGTTCGGGGTGTCTTTTCCTGTCAGCGATGATGTTGACGACATGAGTTTTTCCACGGAGTTTGAACCGCACGAAGGACAGGCCGCAGACGTTGCTTCAGGGCTGCTTATTTCTTCGTAGATATTGCCGCACTCAAGGCATTTGTATTCGTAGATGGGCATAAGGCTATTCCGCGAAAATGTTTTCAGGCTGGAACGGGTGGGTGCCTTCTATTACTTCACAGCCAGCCTTGGCCTTGATCTTTTTGATCAGGGTTTCCTTGTAGGGACAGTGTATCGCCACGCAGGGCGCAATATGAACTTTGGTGGGTGTTTCTCCGAGCTTGGAGTTCCAGAGTTTCATAAGGGCCATGCGCGGGACGATAGCCATGCCCGGACAGTCTCCGCAGCCCATTACACCCATCAATTCCGCGTCCTTGTCATAACGTTCAAATTCACCTGCACGGCGGTTGAAACCGACCATGCAGCGGGAGCATCCGATACAGGTGTCATCCATGGTGCGTTTGCAGCCGATGATAAGAATTTTTTCCTTGGACATATGATTCTCCTAAAGATTTTTTTCCATTTTTGCCCATATTGCCTGAAAATTTTTGCCCATTCCTTCCGGGTCATATTCCATCACCGAGAGACCTTCAAGCTGGGCTTTGGTGAAGATGGTGTCATAAGGAAGTTCGCCGGCCAGCAGAATGTTTTTCTCCGCACAGAAAGATCTGATTTCATTTTCCTGTGCCGAGTTTATTCCGCACTTGTTGATAATCGCCATGGACGGAATTTTGAAGTGTTCCGTGAGCTTGTGGACTCGTTTGAGGTCATGCACTGCTGATATTGTCGGTTCAGCCACGAAGACAGCCAGGTCCGCATTGGTCAGCGATGCTATTACCGGGCATCCGACTCCCGGCGAACCGTCTACCAGAACCAGTTCGGCTCCATCCTGTTCCGCCGCTTCCGCGGAGGCGTTGCGCACGGTGGTTACCAGTTTGCCGGAATTTTCTTCACCGATGCCGAGGGCGGCGTGGATCATTGTTCCGAACCTTGTCGATGATTTGAACCATTGTCCGCAGTTACGCGGCTGTACGTTTACAGCGCCTGAAGGGCATACATAGGAGCAAACCCCGCATCCTTCACATTTTTCCGGCAGGACCTTGAAATCGTCGGAAATCGCGTCAAATCTGCAATGCTCAGCGCAGAGACCGCACTGAGTGCATATTTCCGGGTCTATAGAGGGTCTTTCCCCGCTGACAAAGTCGTGGGTATCAATAATTTCCGGGGAAAGGATAAGGTGCAGGTCAGCCGCGTCCACATCGCAGTCCGCGAGCACTTTTTTCGGCCCGATGGCTGCAAGACCCGCAACTACACTGGTTTTACCTGTTCCGCCCTTGCCGCTGATTACTACTAACTGTTTCATTCCGTTATGCCCCGCTGACCTGTGTTTGGACGGCCTTCCAGATATCCGCGAAAATTTCCTTGAATCCGGGGATGGTTTCGTAAAGAAGCCCTCCTTCGGAGTATTTGGACGCTGCCTCGCGGCTGTGGGGCAGGGCCCCCAGAAGCGGGACGTCCTTATCTTTCAGGTAGGTTTCCACCCGGTCATCGCCCATTCCGGAGCGGTTGATAATTACTCCGCATTTTTTGTCCAGCGTCTGCATCAGCTTGACGGCGAGGTCCAGATCATGAAGTCCGAACGGGGTCGGTTCGGTTACAAGGACAACGAAATCAGCACCCTCAATCGATTCAACCACCGGGCAGGAGGTGCCCGGAGGACAATCCAGAATGTTCACTTCCGCCGGGGGAGACATTTTCTTGACCGCCTTGATGAGCGGTGGAGACATGGCTTCACCGATGCGCAGCAGACCACGGGTAAAATCTATATTGCCGGCCTTGCCTGTTGCTGTTGTCCCGATCATCCTCTGTCCCTCTCCGATGGCATCGGCAGGACAGGCCAGTTCGCACAGGCCGCATCCGTGGCACAGTTCCGAAAAGCTTAGTACCGCGTCCACCATCCAGATGAGCGATTTGAATCTGCAAAGCTCAATGCATTTGCGGCACGATTCTCCGATACATTTATCTTCGTCTATTTTCGGTACCGGCAGGTATTCTTCCTTTTCGGCACTCAGATCCGGGTTGAGAAAAAAATGGGCGTTCGGTTCTTCCACATCACAGTCCGTGAAACTGACGCCGACTCCCAATGAATCAAGGTAAGCTGCAAAGTTGACCGCAACCGTGGTTTTACCGGTCCCCCCCTTGCCGCTGGCTATCGCAATTTTCATCTAATCTGTCCTTTGTTTCTATATCTCTTTTCCGGTGGCCCTGCGGGGCTGGAATTGTTGTGCTTTGCGTTTTTGTTTTTATTCCTGCCTGGATTTCCATGCAGGTTTTTTGAAGCCGGTGTCAGCTGTACCCCGGAATATCTTTAGGGAATCAGGCAGAACCACGAGATTAAATTGCCTCCGGCAGGTATGCCGGAGGCTGTTGTCTGTTCTAGCGTTCAGCTGACATGGCCCGGAGTTTTCTGTTTTCGTCTTCCAGTTCTATGATGCGTTTTTCAAGGGAAGTTTCGTAGCGTTCGTCTACCGGTGCATTCATCCCGGAGAACCGGCACATGCCGTTTCCTCTTCCGATGCCGCGACCGAACCAGGCTCCGTTTGAACGTCCGTTTCCGCATCTCATGGCACGGCCCTTCATTGCCGAACCTTTTGCCATTCTGCCTCTGGCCTGTCCTGCTCCGCAGGGACCAAGTCCAAGACCCGGCCTGTCGGAGCGGCTCTGATTTCTGTTCATCATGGGCATTGATTTTGCTCCTTTTTTTTGGTTATTGCTATCTCCTAGTGAGCAACTGTCGTGCCTTTTGTGAAAAACAAATGATTATAGTGTGTTGAGTAGTTGTGTTAATGCCGAGAAATAATTAAAACGACTAACAATTAGCCCGGTTTTATAAAAGTGGGCGTAAAATTAGCCCGCTGTTTCGGGCTGAGTAAAGGTGAATATATGAAGACCAGTCTGGATTGCCTTCCATGTTTTTTGACTATGGCTCTTTCCGGGATCAGGGCAGCCTGCCCCGGAAGAGAGGATATTCATGAGGCCGTTATGCGGCATTGGGCGGCCGGGTTTGCAAACGCCGATCTGGAAGAGTCTCCGCCTTCACTGGCGGGCCGTCTGTTTCGGGAGACTTCCGGATACATGGAAGGGATAGATATTTTCAGGGAGCAGAAGGAACAGGCCAACAGCCGTGTTCTGGAGCTGCTGCCGCAGGTTCGGGAAAGGGTTCTATCCAGTGACGATCCTTTGCTGGCAGCCATGGGTGTATCCATTATCGGTAATTACATGGACTGTTCGGTAATGGGTAAGTATGATTGGGAGTCGGAACTGGACAGCCTTGAAAAGGGATTGGACCGGGAATTGTTTTCCGTTTTTCTGGAAAAGACCAGAAAGGAAGGAGAGCTGCTTGTTCTGGGTGACAATGCCGGGGAAATAGGGCTGGATACAATTCTGACCGGGTTGCTTGCGGATGAGGGAATAAACATCACTTACGCGGTGCGAGGGAGCAATATTCTAAATGACGCCACGATGGAGGATGCAAAAATTGTGGGCATGACCGGTGTCTGTGAAGTTATTCCGTCCGGCGTTGATACTCCCGGTACCGTGCTTGAGAGGTGCAGTTCGGAGTTTAGGACAAGACTTGACGACGCACCGGTTATCCTCAGCAAGGGGCAGGGCAATTTCGAAGCGCTTTGGGGCAACAGGGCCGGAGTCTTTTACGCCTTCAAGGTCAAATGTCCGGTCGTGGCCGGAATCACGGGGTACCCGATGAAAACGTCCCTTTTCTGCCGGGAAGATTAATTGTTGTTAATTTGGGTGATTCCGGCGATACTTCTCACTTATCGTCATCAGGCCGTGTTTTGATCGCGGACTGTTGGCCGGTGCGGATTAATTTTAAAAACTGGTGCCAGCGGTGCTGTTGAGAGTAAAGCAACTTTTTTGGATAATTTTCATCCTCTTTGATCTCTGCGTTCTGGCGGCGATTCTGGGGGGAGTATATTATCTTGAATCGGACGGCCCCCGACACGAACTGGAAAGTTTTCTAGGGGAGAAGCTGGGGCGTGAGGTTGTTTTTGAAAAGAATCTGGACCTGATTTTCTATCCCTGGCTGGGGCTGGAAACAGGGCCGGTTTCTATTGCCGCTGCTCCCGGTGCGGATTATGAGCACCAGCTTTCGGTAAGAAGCATAGACTTCAAGGTCCGTCTTCTTCCCCTTCTGCACGGGGAGCTTGAAGTCGATACAATAGTAGTTGATTCTCCGGTATTCAGGATGGACAGGGGCCGGGATGGGAAATTGGATTTTCCGGCCATGGGGAGAGTTGAAAACGCAACCTCAGAAGATTCAGACGGACTTTTTTTTCGCTCAATTACCGTGCGCGGTATTGTTGTAAGCAACGCCACATGCACATACACGGACGTAGCAACAGGAAATTTCTTCAATGTTTCCGGGATCAATATCCGCACCGGACTGCTGCGCAAGGATACCCCGCTTGCCTTTGATGTAGGCGCCATGCTTGAGACAGATCTGTTCAATCTTCGCGCAAAGGCTGAATTCAAGGGACTTCTTGATTTTTCCCGGTCCGAACGCACCATATCCCTTTCTGAAACAACTCTTGCGCTCATTGCCGAAAGTGACGAGCTTCTCGGTAGTGGAGAATCCGTTCAGGCCATAACCAATCTTGATTTCAATCTTGTGGATGGAAAAGTCGATCTGCGGGGAATAGTGGTTCAGGCCGCGGGGGTACTTCTTTCCGGGGAGGCAACGTGCGGAAATATTTATCATGCTCCGGAATTCAGGGGAAGCCTGCGCTCGACAAGGTTTGATCCCAAATCGGTTTTCTCCCGCTTCACCCCGGAACCGATTCCTTCGAAGTTCAAAGATATTCTCAATTCCGCCTCTTTTTCAGTCGATTTTGATTCAAATCTGGAAAGGACCATTCTGAAAAATATGGTTCTGAAGGTTGATGACACCACTGTTCAGGGAGACTTTTCGCTCAAGGATTACAGCAGTCCCTGGGTGGAATTCAATGTCTACGCAGATAAAATTGTGCTCGATCCTTATGCGCGGATTTTCAAGCGCAGTAAATCAGCCGGGAGTGCAAAGTCCAGGAAGAACGGTAGCGGAACTCCGCCCGCGCAAGATGGTAAATTGCGGCGGGAACTGCGGGAAACGGTTATCGCCGATCTTGTGCACAGGATTCCATGCAGAGGCAGACTTGAGGTCGGGTATCTTGCATATGATGGAATGCGTCTGGAAACCACGCGTCTGGCAATTTCTCCGGGTCCGAAGGTGGCCGGCCTGAGTATTGGAAAGGGTTCGTACCTTGACGGTGATTTTTCCCTGCGGGCTGATCTTACGTTCGATGGAAGCCGGAAGAAGGATACCCTCTACCTTTCCGGTGCGGGAGAGGTTTCTCCTTTCACTCTTTCCCGTATTCCGGTCCGTAGCGATGTCATTAAGTTCCGCTCCGGAAAGGCCGGGCTAAAACTCAAGAACATGTCTTCGCACGGCAAGACTCTTGTGGAGTTGTTCCGCAATCTTCGTTTCCGCATGGAACTGAGGGCAGACGGGGCGGCCGCAAGTCTGGGAAACAAGGATATCCCGCGGGAATACCGACATTTTCATGTAAAAGAACTGAAGCTGGATATTGATGGAACACCCTTGCCGACAGTTCCCCCGGAAGGAATGGTCGGCCGCAGGCTGGAAATTGCCTTGTCCGCAGGATTGCTGAAGCCTGATTTAAAACTCGCAGGGAGTTTTTCCGGCGACATTTTATGTGAGCGTTTTCATCCTGATATGGCCGCCCTGCGCAACAGCACTCTGGACCTCTCGGTGGAAGGTTCCGGTCTGCCTGTGGTCAAAAAAGGAGTGAAACTCGCTCTTTCCGGGGGCGGAAAGTTACGCAACCATGACCTTAAACTGAACCGTTTTTCCATAAAAAGCGGGGCAGTTGATGTGCATGGCGACCTTGACGCCAAACGGCTTGGAACAGAGACGGCTTTTGCTACCGGACGGTTGAAGTTAGGCAATACAGATTGTTCTGAAATTTTCGATCTGTTCGGTATCGCCAAACCGAAGACGCAGGACCCGGATGCCTTTGATTCGGTTGAACTGGACACGATTTTTCAGCTTAACGGGGAGAATCTCAATCTGCGTGTAAACAGATGCAGGCTGGATAACGCTACTGCAGCCGGGACTTTCGAACTAGTGGATTTCAATAATCCGAGCATTAATTTTATAGTAACCGGTGACAATGTGGATGTTGATCGTTTTCTGCCGCCTGAAGAGGACGAAAAGGACAAGGCGCAAAGCGGTAATGAGTTCGAGGTCAAACTGCCGGAATGGGAATTTCCGGATTCCTTTCTGGGGGCTATCAATGCCTCCGGCAAGGTGGAGTGCAACTATTTCCGTATTTTCGATTTCGGCGGCAGCAGGATTTCCGCAGATGTCGATATGCAGAAATCGGTCATCGATATCCACAATATCAAGGCAGATTTCCATAAGGGAAATCTTGCCGGAAAACTGGCTTTGGGCCTCCGTAACGGAACAGTCAGCCTTGATTCCGATTTTGAGGGACGCGGTTTTGAAGCCGGACTCTTTTTCGCGGATTACATAGGGCGTGATTGCGTCAACGGCAAAACCGATGCCTCGCTCAAGTTGAAGGGCAGTTCCTCGGCCAACACTTATTTCACCAATTCCATGACCGGGAGTCTGGCTTTCAAGATAACGAACGGCTCTTACCTGTTCGAATCCATGGCAGCAAAGGAAAAGAGGGCAGGCAAACCAGCCACCCCGACGGCCTTTTCGCTGATGCAGGGAACTGTCCGGGGCAGCAAAGGTGATTTCAAGGTCGAGGACTATCTGCTGAAGACCAATTACCTGACCGCAACGGCCAATGGAGGGTTCAGCTTTCCCAAGGATTCCATAAACCTGCGTGTGGATGCCGATATTGTAAAACTGCCCAACCTGTACCTGAAAATTGTCAACGCCCTGCTTGATGCCTTGACCGGCGTGAATGTAACCGTAACCGGACGGCTCAGTGACCCCAGAGTGCAGGTAAAGGGACTGGAGCGCTGGACAGATGTTTTAAATGACGTGCTTGGATTGCCGGAGCAGTCTTTTATGTTTTTCAAGGACCTGATTTTCTGATACGTTCCATAAAAATATCACCGTGATTCATAAGCGCAGGGGTGCGTGTTGCGGCGAGGAGGAATGTTATGACCGGAGGGAAATTGGGCGGCAGGATTGCGGATTTCTTCCTGCACGATATTTGGGACTGGAGCTCCAGACAGGTCAGCGGGCCGGTCCGCTGGCTTTATACCCTTGCCCGCGTATCCTATCTTGTCGTCATCGGCTTTCTTAATGATCAATGCATCATCCGGGCCTCCGCGCTGACCTTCACAACCATGCTGTCAATCGTCCCGTTTGTGGCCGTGGCCTTTTCTCTTATGAAAGGGATGGGATTCCAGGATTCCCAGTTCATTCACGACATGCTGCTGAAGATTTCGGCCGGACGTGAGGATGTGGTCACAAAGATTCTCGAATATGTGGACAATACAAATGTTCAGACTCTGGGATGGGTTGGTATCGGAACGCTTCTGTTCACCGTACTGTCCACAGTGGGGACAATAGAGAAGGCGTTCAACGTAATCTGGAAGGTCAGTCACGGGCGTACTTTCTGGCGCAAATTTACTGATTTTTTTTCCGTCATTTTTATCTGCCCGGTAGCGGTAATTGTCGCTACAAGTGTCAGTATCTCCATACGCCGTCAGACATTGCTCCATTCGCTGGAAGATTTTTACGGGGTGTCGGAACTTGAGACCTTTCTGATGAAGCTGGCGCCCATGGCTCTTATCTGGCTGGCTTTTACCTTCATTTACGCTTTCATGCCCAATACCCGGGTGCGGGTCGGCAGTGCATTTGCGGGCGGAGTGGTGTCCGGAACTATCTGGCACATGGCCCAGTGGGCCTACATAAACTGGCAGATCGGGGTTTCCAAGTACAATGCCATTTACGGTAGTTTTGCTCAGTTACCTCTGTTTCTTCTCTGGCTATATTGCAGTTGGATAATTGTTCTGCTGGGATCGGAGATAAGCTATGCGGTCCAGAACGTGATGTTATACCGCCAGCAGCGTTTTATGCCGGATGCTGGCATTGAGGACATGCAGAAGTTTTCCCTGCTGGCGTTGAGTTTCATGGCACTTCGATTCGATCGGGCCGAACCTCCGTATAATCCTGAAGAGATCGCCGCAGAGATCGGCGTACCGGTCAGTTTCATAACTCCGCTTCTGGACAGATTCGTGGAGGGCGGGGTCCTCGCCCATGCCGAAGGTGAAGGAGAGGATATCTACTGCTTTGCCATATCGCCGAGGCATGTCTCGGTGTTGATGGTCATGGGAATCCTTTCTGGTAGCGGGAAAGGGGCAAGTTCTGTGGTGGATAATGCCTATATGCGGTTCGTGACGCAAAAATTCAACGAACTAAAGGCCCTTATCCGCGACAGCGGTCTGGACATGAGCCTGCTGGATTATGCGCAGGACATGGGCAGGACTGTTTCCGGCTCAGTTGCGTCGGAAGAGCATGCGGAATAAATTCGGTTAAATATTTTCTGTAGGCTGATCCGATCTTCTGAAAGCTCCGCCAAGTTCATAGTAGACTGTTTTCAGCACTTCCATCACGACGAAGGGGGCGGTGCGGAAATCCGTCCACCATTTTTCAGGAACTTTCTCGTACGGCGTACCGGATAGAATAATTTTTACGTCCGGCGGCAGTACTTCCCGGAATATGATTCCGGCCCGGCCCGTGTGCAGCGGAGATGTTACCAGAATAATGGATTTTATCCGCGTTCCAATATGCTTTTTCAATTCTTCAGCTTCTTCAATGGTGCTGATGCTGCCGTGGCCGAAAAATTCTATCCTGTCTGCGGGTACCCCTTTTTTCAGCAGGACATCCCTGAAAACTTCCCACTGAAATGGAAACGGTATGCCCAGTTCCCGGAGAGTCTTAGTCTCGCTTAACATTACCGGCTTGCTGGTCAGCACAAGAGGGGCATAGCCCTTGTTGTAAAGCTCTGCCGCGTATATTGGGCGGAAGTACTGTCCGCCTAGAACAACTATGGCATCGGCCTTTTCAAGTCTGTCCTGCTGCTGCAGCAGAGTCGGAGCCATAAAAAACAGAAGTACTGCTGCCGCGAATCCGGCCACGCACAGAGCTCCTATGGCCGTGAGAACCCGGCGTACGGTTCTCAGGACACGCCGGTTAATGTCGTTTTTTGATATGGTCATTGCCTTGGCTCTGCAAAACTTTTATTAAAAGAAGCAGCACGTTAAACTATTAGGGATTCCAAAGGGGATTATCCATCTCTGCTCTCCATATCCCTAAGACTCGAAGCGCGCTTCTCGCCTAAGGGCTAATGGGCCTTTGGCCGCCAGCGGCGAAATCAAGTTATCAAAAGCACGAAGCGCATCAAATGAGAAATTAATTAATATTACTCTTACTATCTGCTTACCGGTTCATACACTGCTTCATATTTTTTCCTCAGATCGGAAAAAGTCCCGTTGGCGATGGCTTTCCGGGCCTGTTCGGTCAGCCGGAGGAAAAAGCGCAGGTTGTGGATGGAGTTTAGCTGGTAGGAAAGCAGTTCCTTGGCCGTGTAAAGATGCCGCAGATATGCCTTGCTGAACGTGCGGCAGGTATAGCAGTCGCATTCCGGGTCCAGCGGGGAGTCGTCCTCGCGGAATTCGGCGCGTTTGATATTGACCTTGCCCTGACTTGTGAAAAGGGTGCCGTTGCGGGCGTTTCTGGTCGGCAGCACGCAGTCGAACATGTCGACCCCGTTGGCTATGCCTTCGAGAATATCCAGCGGGGTGCCCACTCCCATGAGATAGCGCGGTTTATCGAAGGGGAGTTTCGGTCCTATGTGCCCTAGTATGTCGTACATATCCGGTATGGGTTCGCCCACGCTGAGCCCGCCGATGGCGTATCCTTCGAACGGAATTTCGGCTAGCTGCTCCAGACTTACTTCGCGCAGGTCCTTGTGGAAACCGCCCTGCACAATCCCGAACATGAGCTGATTTCCGGAACCGACCGGATAGGCGTCACGGCATCGTTTAGCCCAGCGGGTGGTCATTTCGAGGGATCGTGCCGTGTAATCCCGGTCATGCCCGTAGCCCACGCATTCATCAAGAACCATCATGATGTCGGAACCGATATTGTTCTGGATGGAGATGACCTTTTCCGGTGAAAAAAAGTGCTTTGATCCGTCGATGTAGGACCGGAACTCGACACCCTGCTCGGAAATTTTGCGGATGGATTCAAGGCTGAAGACCTGAAATCCGCCGCTGTCGGTAAGGATGGGGCGGTCCCAGGTGGAAAATTTGTGCAGCCCCCCCCGGCGGGCAATGAGGTCATCACCGGGGCGCAGATAGAGATGATAAGTGTTGCCCAGAATGATCTGTGAACCGATGTCCCGCAGATCGCGCGGGGACACGGCCTTGACCGCCCCCTGTGTGCCTACCGGCATGTATACCGGGGTCTGAATATCCCCGTGTGCGGTAGTAAGCGTTCCCAACCGGGCGTTCCCGTCGGTGGCGTGTATGGTGAATGTTCCGGGTCGTTTTTTTTCTTCGTTCATTTCTTTTTCTCTATTCCGTTTTTGGGGCAGATGTCCTCGACATCGCAGGCAGTGCATTTCGGGCTTCTTGCCGAGCAGACATCCCGGCCGTAAAGGACCAGCAGGTGGTTTACAATTCCCCAGTTTTGACGGGGGAAAAGCGGCATCAGGTCTTTTTCGATCACATTCGGGTTGGTGCTGGTGGTGAATCCCATGCGGAAGGACAGACGCTTAACATGGGTATCCACCGCAACGCCCTCATGCACGTCCATTGCGTTGGAGAGGACGATATTGGCCGTTTTTCTGGCCACTCCGGGCAGTCTGGTCATTTCCTTCATGGTTCGGGGCAGTTCCCCGCCGAATTCTTCGGTCACCAGCTCCGCTGCCGCTTTCAGATTCTTGGCCTTGTTGCGGAACAATCCGGTCGAGCGGATGACTTCCTCTATCTCTTCAATAGCGGCCACACTGAGTTCTGCAGGGCCGGGCCAGCGGCGGAAAAGTTCCGGAGTAACCTTGTTTACCCGAACATCGGTACACTGGGCGGCCAGCACTGTGGAGACCAGCAGTTCCCATGCATTATTCCAGTCCAGTGCCGGTTCCGGGTCGGGGTAACTGGCCAGCAGGCGGGTGTATATTTCCGCAGCCCTTTGCCGTATTTTTTTCTCTGGATTTTTTTTCATATGGAGTCTTTATTTGGGTCTTGGTCGGCAGCGATGCTCAACCTCGGCGTGTGTGGCTATCATTTCTTTACATAACTGACAATGGGCATATTGAACATCAAGATGTTTATGGATGTTTTCTGCATTGTCAATTAATGTATACGGTACTAGGTATGAAATTATTTCGGAGGTAGTGAAATGAAAATGGTATTTGGTCTTCTGGTTGTGGGTCTTCTTCTTTTCTCCGGGGCTTACATTTCCGTACCTGTTGCGGATGACGGCGCCGGGCTCGTCATGTCCAAATGCGGGGCCTGCCACAGCCTGAAACGGGTCTGCCGGTCGCTGGGCAGAAAGGATCTGGATGCATGGAAAAAAACGAACAAACGCATGGCTGATATGGGCATGACCGTCAGCGATGCCGAACTGGACCTGATCAGCAGCTATCTGGCCGGAGCAAAGCCCGGTGAAGGACCGGTCTGTCAGTAGGGGAAGAAAATGTCCGTGGCAATGGTGTACATGACTGCCGGTGACGTTGAGGAAGCACGGCGAATCGGCAGGGAACTTGTTCGGTTACGGCTTGCCGCCTGTGTGAATATCCTCGGCGGAATGGAGTCTATTTATCTCTGGCAGGAGAAGCTGGAAACGGCAGACGAGGTTGTGCTGATTGCCAAAACCGTATCCGAAAAGGTTGAGGAACTGACTGAAACAGTTAAAGAACTTCACAGCTATGATTGCCCCTGTGTCGTTGCTTTTGAAGCCGACAAGGGCAATGATCAGTTTTTTGAATGGATCGGGAACTGTACAACGTAGTTTTTCAGTGTGCAGCTTCTTCGTTGACTTTGTCTGCCTGTAAAGCATACTCTCAGCCGCGCGGAAACCGGGCATGCCGGTTCCGCGCGGCATATTTCATACTTAATCAATTCGCACGACAAGGAGTTTTCTTCGATGAAAATACTGGTTTCCGGTTCACTTGCCTATGACAGAATCATGAGTTTTCCCGGCAGCTTCGCCGATCATATCCTGCCTGACAAAATTCATATGCTCAATGTCTGCTTCCTGGTGGACGGACTTGACGAGAGGTTTGGGGGCACTGCCGGAAACATCGCTTACGCCCTTTCCATGCTGAATGAAGCCCCGGTTATTCTCGGAACCGCCGGGAAGGACTTTGAGGGTTACGAAAAATGGCTGGACGGACACGGCATTACCCGCGAAGGGATAAAGTCTGTGGACAGCGAGTTTACTGCCGGGGCATACATAACAACCGATAAGTCCGATAACCAGATCACCGGATTCAACCCCGGAGCCATGAAATATTCCTGCGGTTACGATTTTTCGGATATCAAAGCAGACGACACTCTGGCTATCGTGTCCCCCGGTAACCTTGATGACATGCAAAATTTCCCCGCTGTGTACCGTGAAAAGGGCGTTCCTTTCATCTACGATCCCGGCCAGAACATTCCGGCTTTCAGTGGCGAGCAGCTTCTGGACATGATCAGCGGATGCAAAATTCTTGTTTCCAACGACTACGAACTTGAAATGATAATGAAGTCCACCGGCAAAACCCGTGATGAGCTTATGGAAATCTGCGATTCCATCATCGTGACCCTTGGTGAAAACGGTTGTCTGGTTGTGGAAAAGGACGGCGAAACCGCTGTTCCCGCCGCAAAGGCCAAGGAAGTCAAAGATCCCACCGGAGCCGGAGATGCTTTCCGGTCCGGACTTATCAAAGGGCTCTGCATGGGCAAATCCCTTGCTGAATCCGCTCGTGTCGGGGCTGTCAGCGCCGTTTACTGCGTTGAACAGCTCGGAACTCAGGAACATTCCTATACCGAGGAAGAGTTCTGGGTCCGTTATGAGGAAAATTTCGGTAAGATTTAGTCAAAACGCTTTAATCCGACTATATTCCGGCGGCGGTTCTGAATTTTCAGAGCCGCCGCTTTTTTGTTTATCAGTCTGTTGTGTCACGTTTTTTGATTTTATTATTCCCGGCGTGCTTTTTATATTTTTCTGGTGTAGAGTTTTAACTGATAATGATATTTTGAATAAAAGATCTGTTGTCATAGCTGGTTGGACCCGGAGGACTCGCATCATGATTGAAATTACCGCCGACATGCTTGAAAGTTATCTGAAGGAGGCGTTCGGAGACGGAACCGAACTGGTTGATTACGGTGATCTAGGTTATCTGGACAAGCAGGGGATGAAAAAGTTCGGTTACGGCAAACCGCTTCTTGTCCGGTTCGTTGCGGGCGGAGAAGAACGGGAAACAGTCATCTCAGTCATGAAGGGGGACAACTACGGGCATCAGTTTTATTGGGACAGGGCGGCCATACTCATGTTCCAGTATGAGACCTCGGCAAGCCTTTCCCGGCATGTAAAGCCTATGGGAATCGGTTACGTCGGGGCCGACGGCAGCATGCGGCCTGTGATCGGGCCCAGGGAGTTTTTCATTCTGAATGAAAAGCTGGAAGGATACGACTATTTTCACGATCTTGATCGCATCCGCAAGGGCGGTTACGAGGACCGTGACCGCGAGATGGCCGGAAATCTTGCCGGATGGCTGGCGGAAATTCACGGAACCCGCAAAGATGATTCTCATCTTTATATGCGGCGTATCAGGGACCTGATAGGTTCCAGCGAGTGTATAATGGGACTTGTGGACGAGGCGTACGCCCATCCCAGTGAATATTTTTCTCGGGACCGGTTTATCAGGCTGGAAAAGAGACTCATCGACTGGCGCTGGAAGCTCGCTCATTATACCGGCAGGTTGTGCGCTGTGCACGGCGATTTTCATCCCTGGAATGTTCTGGTGGGCGGGCCGGAGGGTTTCAGCGTGCTTGACCGCAGCAGGGGCGAATGGGGCGAGGCTGCAGGGGATCTCTGCTGCATGGCCGCCAATTACATCCTGTTCGGTCTTTACGATGATGGCGGTGTTTCAGAACATTTCCGGACATTATACATGACTCTTTTTGAAAAATATCTTGAGCTTACCGGGGACAGTGAAATACTCGAAGTCATGGGGCCGTTTTTTGTGTTCAGGGGGTTGGTTATAGCTTCTCCTGTCTGGTATCCGGATCATCCGGTAAAGGTTCGGGAGTCCCTGTTGAGATTTATTGAAAACGTGCTTGAGGACGAGGTGTTCGATTATGCCAGGTTCGAACGGTATATGCGTTGACAGGAACTGGGCGGTCTGGGTTACCGGTCTGCCCGGATGCGGAAAGAGCACTGTTGCCGCCATGCTGGTATCCGCATTGGAGGCTGAAAGTATATCTGTTGTCCGGCTCAGTATGGACGAACGCAGAAAGCTTTATATCTCCGAGCCGAGGTATACGGAAAACGAACGTAACAGGGCCTACGGTCTTTTTGTGGAAGATGCTGTTTCAGTTATAGAATCCGGTCGCTGCGTAGTGCTGGACGCCACTGCGCACAGGCGGTGCTGGCGCGATAATGCCCGTGGAAAAATTGAATTTTTTGCCGAAGTATATCTGCGCTGTCCGGTAAAGACGGCAATGAAGCGCGAGGCCGGGAGGCAGCAGGGGCTGGTGATGGCCGGACTGTATGAAAAGGCGCTTGAACGGAAGCGCACGGGAAAGAAATTTCAGGATCTCGGCGAGGTTGTGGGGGTGGATGTCCGATTCGAGGAAGACCGCAACGCGGAGTGCATTGTGGACACGGACGCGAAGACTCCCGAGCAGGTTTTTGAAGAGGTTTTGGTGGCTCTTGGAAAATGGCGGAAGATGAACGGCATCTGCTGATTTTTATTTAAAATTGTTTTATGGCTATCTCAAGGTGAGTGTTCAACTTAAAAAAACAAAGGGTTTCTGTCGTGAGAAAAATTTTCGTATTGCTTTTCACCGTTACACTGGTAATAGCCGCAGCTTCTGTTTCCTCAGCATCAGAAGAGACCGTGCGCGACCAGATCAAGGATCTTCTCTTTGAGTACAAGGATGCCTACAATCTCAGAAATTTTGATTCCATAAGGGCTCTGTACACAAAGGACGCGTTGATCACATCCTTTGCCTGCAATTCCGATAAGGAAGTTCCCTTCAGCGAGTTCAGCGATGATCTGGGGCGGTGTTCAACGTATTGGGTTGAGGGGGCGTTCAAGCTGCGGCTGTTCAAGATTACGAGTTTTTCGGTTGACGGAGACAAGTGCACGGCCCGTGTGAGTTGGGATTACCGTGACAACAGAAACCGTGGCAAATTCAACCCGACATTCGAGTTTCGGCGGGTGGGCGGAAAGTGGAAAATTTCCAAAGAGAATTACGGGCGCAAACCAATTTAGATTTTTTGTATAACGTTCTCGGTAAGTGAGGGGGAAGGCTGCTTTCCGGTTTCGGAAAAAGCGGGCTTCCCCTTTCTTTGATTATTCGCCCGAACCGTTGTGTGCCGGGGTTTACCGCCGGATGGATATGGAGTAAGTGCGGGGTATGAAATTTACGGTACTAACATTTGGTTGTCAGATGAACGTTCATGATTCCGACTGGCTCATAAGGGCCATGGAGAGCCGCGGGTGGCGGGCTGTCGAGGAATCTGAAGCAAATATATTTATTATCAACACCTGCTCCGTGCGGGAAAAACCGGAACAGAAAGTCTACAGTGTGCTGGGAAGGCTGGCTCCTTTATGCAAAAATCCCGGTGAGTTTGTAGCCATAGGCGGTTGCGTTGCCCAGCAGATCGGCAAAGGATTCATGGAGAAATTCCCCCATGTTCGGCTTGTTTTCGGCAGTGATGGAATTTCCAAGGCGCCTGATGCCTTGGAAGAGCTTGCGGTCGACCATGAAAAGAGTCTTGTCTTGACCGATTTTGTTCCGGAATATCCCGAGCGAAAAGGGGGCGGGTTTACCGGAAACACCGATCTTGTTCCCTACGGAATCGGGACAGTCCCCGGACAGGCTTTTGTAAACATCATGCAGGGGTGCGACAACTTCTGCGCCTATTGCATCGTTCCGTACACAAGGGGCCGTCAGAAGTCCCGTTCTTCCTCGGCTGTCATAGATGAATGCCGTTCTCTGGTCGATGCCGGAATCCGCGAGATAACCCTGCTTGGACAGAACGTGAATAGCTTTGGGCTGGATAAGAAGGGGGCCGACCTGAGTTTTGCGCAGCTTCTTTACGAGATATCTGCCATAAAAGGTCTTGAACGGATTCGGTTCACGACTTCCCACCCCAAGGACATTGCGCCTGAAGTTATCCGGGCCTTTGGTGAACTGCCCAATCTGTGCCCGAATCTGCACCTGCCGGTTCAGTCCGGTTCCGACCGCATTCTTAAAAAAATGGGCCGTAAGTATGACCGGGCCAGATATCTGGGGATTGTGGCCGGACTGCGCGAAGTCTGCCCTGAAATTGCTCTTACCACGGATATTATTGTAGGATTCCCCGGTGAAACGGATGAAGATTTCGAGCAGACCATGGATATTATGGAACAGGTGCGCTACGAAAGCAGCTTTTCCTTTAAATATTCCGACAGGCCCGGAGTCGCAGCAGTAAGGATGCAGCCCAAGGTTGACGAGCAAGTGGCACAAAACAGACTTGCTCGCTTGCAGGAAAGGCAAAACCGTATTACTAGAAAAAGTCTAGAGGCCCTTGTTGGGAATGAGATGGTTGTTCTGCTGGAACGTACCAGCAAAAGACAGGAAGCCGGAGGCGTTGCCTGGCGGGGCAAGGATCCCGGAGGGAGAGTCGTAAACGTGCATTTTGATGGTATGGACGAGGCCGTCAACCTTGCCGGAAAACTGGTTCGGGTCAAGGTTTCCGAATCGAAGAATCATTCCCTTGTGGGGAGCAGACTGGGGGAACCATGGTAGAGGTGCAGGTGTATGGTCTGGCTGTAGAAAGCGATACCGAGGCCCCGGTGCTGGTGCTCAAAGACGAGTCGACCGGTACCGTGCTGCCTATCTGGATAGGAGCAATGGAGGCAATGGCTATTTCCATGGTGCTCAACGAAATGTCCTTTCCCCGGCCGATGACTCATGATCTGTTGCTGAGTACCATTGCCACCTTTGGCGGAAAAGTAATCTCTGTGGACATTGTGGACATAGAGAAGGGCACTTTTTACGCTGAGATCATTGTGCTCAAGGATGAGGAAACCCTGGCTATCGATGCCCGTCCTTCGGATGCGATTGCGCTGGCGGTGAGAGCCGATTGTCCTGTGCGGGTAGCGCAGAAGGTTCTGGACGCTGCCGGAACTAAGGATGCGGGCGAGATTGCTAAGAATAAATGGGATGATGAGCTGGAAGAGCTCTCTCCGGAAGATTACAAATACAAGATGTAGGTTCAAGGTGATAGATTTTCATACCCATACGGTTTTCAGTGACGGAGAGTTGATTCCTGCCGAACTGGCCAGGAGGGCTCGTGTTGCCGGGTATCGTGCTCTGGCTATGACGGATCATGCCGACTTGAGTAATGTGGATATAATTCTTGAAAATATTCACAGGTTTGCAAAGAAGCATGGGCATTTTTTCGATATTGATGTGTTTGCGGGAGTGGAACTTACTCACGTCCCTCCGGGATTGATAGGTGAAATGACCGATTATGCCAGAAAGGCAGGGGCTGAAATCGTGGTCTGCCATGGTGAAACCATCGTCGAGCCCGTTGCTGACGGAACCAACCTTGCGGCCATTGAAGCACGGGTAGACGTGCTTGCCCATCCGGGGCTCATTACCGAAGTGGAAGTCAAGCTCGCCGCCGAGTACGGAGTCTGTCTTGAAATAACCACCCGCAAGGGCCACAGCCTGACAAACGGACATGTGGCGGCGCTGGCCCGCAAACACGGTGCAAAGCTTGTAATCAACAATGACGCACATGCTCCCGGAGATCTCGTAGGGTCGGATATGCGGCGCAGGATAGCTCTCGGAGCCGGCCTGAGTCTTGAAGAATACAGGCAGGCGGAAGAAAACTCCCGTCAACTGGCTCAGGAGTTAATGAAACGCTGAGTCGGCCGGGAAGAGCAGAAAGTATGCAGCGGGAACTGATAGAAGACGCGGCCGGTCGCATAGCCGGAGCAAGATGCGCCATAGCACTGACCGGCGCGGGAATTTCCGTTGCCAGCGGAATACCTGATTTCCGCAGTCCCGGTGGATTGTGGTCCCGGTATGACCCGGAAGAGGTCGCTTCCATCCGCGCCCTGAAGAAAGACCCGGAAAAGGTCTGGAAATTTCTGCTTGAAACGGATCGGATGATCAGCCGGGCCAGACCGAATGCGGCTCACGATGCTCTGGCCCGCATGGAACGGGAAGGATATCTCAAAGCGGTAATCACTCAGAATATTGATGGATTGCATCAGACGGCAGGGTCTTCCAGAGTAATCGAATTTCACGGTAACTGCCGCGATTATTATTGCATGGAGTGTTTTCAGGCCTTTGACCGGGCCGGAATTGAAGGCGGCGGGCTGCCGGTAAGGTGCCCCGGATGTTCCGGGATTATTCGGCCCGATCTTGTGTTCTTCGGTGAGACTATTCCTTCCGATACACACAGGGAAGCCTTTCAGATTGCCGAAGAGGCCGACCTTGTGATTGTGGCCGGAACTTCCGGAGAGGTTGTGCCTGCGAGCCTCATACCTCCTCTGGTAAAGGATGCCGGAGGGGTGATAATAGAGATAAACAAGTCTCCGTCGGCATATTCTTCGGTCAGCGATATTTTTATTCAGGGGTCGGTGGAGCGGATTCTGCCGTTGATAGTGCAGAATCTGGGTTGATAAGTTTTTCAAAGCCTCCCTTTGAGCGGAGGAAACTGTAACAAGGGTGCGTGCAGTATGGATTTTTTACCTCAGGGCGGAATTTTCGCCATGCTCGAATCAGCCACGATAGTGGTGAAATGCGTGCTCGGCCTGCTGGCGTGCATGTCATTGTGGAGCTGGACAATCATTTTCTGGAAAATAATTTCCCTCGGAAGGGCAAGAACCCTCATCCTCAAGGGTAACGACATCATGGAAGACGCCGATTCCCTTTCTTCCGGACTTACTGCCATCAGCAAGACTCCTGCTTCCCCGCTGAACCGCATCGGTTCCGCGGCTGTGAAGGAGTACAAGGTGCTGGAGAAGTCGGCGGTCAGCGCCAGTCACAAGCGCCGGCTGATCAAGGATACACTGAGGCGTATCCTGCGCCAGAAAGTAAGTTCCGAAATGAAGAAGCTTTCCTCTTCGCTTTCCTTTCTTGCAACCTGTGCCAACGGGGCTCCCTTTATCGGACTGTTCGGTACGGTCTGGGGGATCATGCATTCATTTCATTCCATCGGTTCGGCCAAGTCGGCTGCTCTTGCCGCTGTTGCTCCGGGGATATCCGAAGCGCTGGTGGCAACTGCCATAGGTCTTGCCGTGGCCATCCCCGCAACAATCGCATACAACTTTTTCCTCGGAGTTCTGAACGGGATCGAAACCGAAATGATCAATTTCGCCGGGGCGTTCCTGAACCGTGTAGAGCGTGAGGTTTCCTGGGTTGAACCCGGCGGCAGGACCGCATCGGCCAAGGCAGCCGTTTCTTCCGACAGGGATTCCACGGAAGCGGAGCAGGAGTAGGCAATGGGCATTTCCACAAATAATCGCGGGATGCTCGCAGAGATCAACGTGACGCCCTTTGTGGACGTTATGCTGGTTCTGCTGATCATCTTCATGGTTACCGCCCCGCTCATGACTCAGGGGGTGGAGGTTGACCTGCCCCAGACCCGGACTGTCCGCTCCCTGCCTCAGGATAATGAACATCTGGTTCTTTCCATCAACGACAAGGGTGAAATCTATCTTGATGAATACAAGGTGTCCTTTGATGAGTTGCAGGGCCACCTTGAGCGGCTGGTTAAAAAACAGAATAAAATGCTTTTTCTGCGGGCAGACAAGAATGTTGCTTACGGTGAGGTCGTGAAGGTCATGGGAGAAATCAAGGCTGCCGGAATAGATCGTCTCGGAGTTGTTGCCGAACCTACGGAGACGGGAAAGAAATAATTCCGCATTTTGTGTATGGATAAAGTAAAAGGAATTTTACGGGGCTTATTTTATTGATGAAAAGTATTGGTTTTTTCATCTCTTTTTTGCTGCATGCAGGGCTTGTATTTCTGGCGGTGTCGTGGACCGTTTCTCCGCCGCTGAAAATTTCTCTGGATATGCCTGTGTACAATGTTGATCTGGTCAGTCTTGCCCCTCTGCCTGCCGCTCCTGCTGTTAAAAAAACTCCCCCGCCTGCAAGGCAGAATCTTGCCAAACCGCAGTCGGTTGCCATTCCTGAAGCCGCGCCTAAAGCCGTTCCGGCAGCGAAGCCGGAGCAGGTAAAGGCCCCTGAACCGAAACCTGTTCCGCCGCCTAAAGCCAAACCGAAGCCTGAAGCAAAGAAAATTTCACCTAATAAAGTTAAGACCACGACTCCCCCTAAAAAGAAGGTCGCAGAAAAAAAACCGACCGAAAAGGCGGATGCGAAGCCTAAGCCGGCCAAACCTGCTCCGCCGAAGAAGAAGGAGCCGAAGAAACCTGAAGTCTCAGCCGAGGATGCCCTTGCCGCAGACCTTGCAGCACTGGCAAAAATCGTTGAGAATGAGCAAAAGGCTGAACGAAGGGCGGTGGCAAACGATATTGCTTCTCTTGCAGAAACCGCCAGATCGACGGCTGTATCCGGTTCTCCTGACGGCTCTGCCGGAGCTTCGGGACTCGTTCAGGTATACGGGTCCATAGTCAAGGAAGCCGTGCGCAAGAACTGGAGATACCCTGTGTTCGGGCAGAAAGACAATCTTGTCGCCCAGGTACAGATCCAGTTGCGGTCCAACGGAGAAATCAGTGACATCAAGCTCCTGAATTCATCCGGCAATGCTGATTTTGATGACTCGGTGCTCACGGCTCTCCGCGATACCGAGGTGCTCCCGGAACCTCCGGGAACGTCCATCAGGACCATCGTTGTAAACTTCAACCTGCATGACTTGAATCAGTAGGTCCGTATTTTGAAAATGAAAAATTATCCCGGATTTTCCAGATGGGCTACATTGTCCGTCCTGTTGATATTCTTTGTATGTGTTTTCGGCGTGCCCGGTAAGGGCTTTGCCGCAGACACGCTTACTGTAGACATCTACGGTCCCGGACAGCGCAAGGTTAATGTCATTGTGCTGCCCCCGAAAACCGTTCCTGAAGGCAAGTACTCCGGTTCGAAGGAAAAAGATCTTCCGTTACCCGGAGAGGCCGGTACCTTCAGCAAGGATCTTGAAAGCGATATTGCCTTTCTTCCTTTTCTGCACGTAGTACCGGTCACCGATATTCTCGGCGGGGACCCCTCTGTCGGAGTCCGCCCCGGCGATATAGACGTGAAACCGCTGCGTCTTTCAAAGGTTGACCTGGCGATTACTACCGGTTGGGAAATACGTCCTAACGGAGAGAAAAATCTGCTGCTGCGCTGTATAGGAACTTACAACGGGCGAACTATCATCGGTAAGAAGTATTCCATGGTTACCGAGGAGATGCTGCCGCGCATTGCGGACCGGTTCTGTTCGCATCTCATGAAAGTTCTGACCGGCAGGGACGGTTTTTTCGAGTCCAAGATTGCCTTTGTGCGGAAGACCGGCAAGGACAAGGAAATTTATACTGTCAGTCCTCAGGGACGCAACCTGCGTCAGATAAGTTCGCTCGGCGGTGTCAACCTGAGTCCCAACTGGTCTCCTGATGGCAGAAGGCTTGTTTTTACCCGGCTGGGCTCACGCCAGCACCTGCTCTGCGTCTGGGACAGCGATACGGGAAAGATCGATCAGAAGAGTTTTCCCGGAAACACTGTAATCGGACCGGCTTTTCTGCCGGACGGCAATATGGCCGCAACGCTGACCATGAACGGCAATTCTGATATTTTTCTGATCAACGGCAACTACAAGCCCAAGAAACCGCTGGCTCAGAGCTGGGCGATTGAGGTTTCGCCTGATTTTGACGCAAGCGGCCAGAAAATGGTTTTTACCTCGGCCAGATTCGGCAACCCGCATATCTTTCTGCTGGATATGAAAACAGGGGTTGTCACAAGGGTGACCAAGGACGGCAAGTACAACACTAATCCTACAATCAGCCCGGACGGGCGCTATGTGGCCTATGCACGGCAGACACCTTTGGGCCATAGGATTTTCGTGCACGATCTTACCAGCGGGCAGGAACGGCAGCTGACGTTCGGACCCGGAAATGATGAAGACCCGGCGTTCGGCCCGGACGGCTATTTTATAGCCTTTTCATCGAGCAGAAGCGGCAAGTATCAGATTTATCTGACCACTCGCCACGGGGATCCGGCAATGCTCGTGCCGACCGGAGGCGGCATTGCACAGGCTCCGGCCTGGGGGAAAGCAGGAAAATCGTAGATAGTGTTAGTGATTTAACAGCTTCGTTGCAGTCACGACTTGATTTTTTTACAAAACGCTTTAGTGTCGAACCATTGGATGTTATAAGTAAGAGTAGTTTTATCTTCTGGTGTGGACAAACTCCTGTCCTGCAAAGTTCCTGTCTCAGGAGGGCAAATGAAAGCTAGATCTATAATTTTGTGCTTGGTGATTGTGCTGCTGGCCGGATTTTTTTCCGGATGTTCCAAAAAGCGTGTTGAATCTTCTACCGCGAGCCCTGCGGTTGAGGAAAGAATGAATGAGCAACAGGAAAAGGAACGCCAGAGATTGGAAGAGCAGGCAAGGCTCGAAAGGGAAAAGGCTCTCCAGGAGCAGGCCCTTGCAGAGAGTGCTCAGGCTGCCGAGGCTGCTGCGGCCAAGAAGCAGTTTGACGATGCGGTTGTCGAGCTCGGCAATATGATTCATTTTGATTTCGATTCATTTGAAATCAAGCCTGAATACCGCCCCCTGTTGCAGTCCAAAGCCGAAATACTCAAGAAGTACGACAAGGTGACCATGGTCATCGAAGGTTACTGCGATGAACGCGGTACCGAAGAATACAACCTTGCTCTGGGAGAACGCCGCGCTCGTGCAGCATACGAGTTCCTCATTCTTCTCGGGGTCGCTCCGGAGCGTTTGAGCATAGTCAGTTACGGTGAGGAAGACCCGGTCGACCCCGCCCATAATGAAACTGCCTGGGCCAAGAACAGGCGTGCGCAGTTCCGTCTGGCCTACTAGATTTATCTGATGTCGAAGCCCCCGTTTCCGTCCGGAAGCGGGGGCTTTTGTCTTTTCCGTCCGGAAGTTTCCTGCATTGCAAAATATGGTTAGTCTCTTAACTCTGCAACACTTTAATTTAAATGACGACTTTCAATGTAGCCACTTTAAACTGTTAGGGATTCCAAAGGGGATTATCCATCTCTGCTCTCCATATCCCTAAGACTCGAAGCGAGCTTCTCGTCTAAGGGCTAGTGGGCCTTTGGCAGCCAGCAGCGAAATCCTTTTATCAAAGCGCGAAGCGAATCAAATTCAGCCTCTTAAATGCCTTTTGGCGGAGTAAAGGAAACAGCCCCGTTGCGGAGAGAGCTTGTCTTGCTTTTTTCTAGGTATTTTTTTGGGGTAGTGATCATGGAGTTTTTATGAAATCGGTATTTTTCGAAAGTGGTCGTATAAGCATAGTGGAACGGGACGTTCCGGTTCCATCCGGCGATGAGGCTCTGCTGAAGGTTCTGGTAGCCGGAATATGCAATACGGATATCGAGTTGCACAGAGGTTATTACGGCTTTGCCGGAGTACCCGGGCATGAGTTTGTGGCTGAGGTGGTTGAATGCAGTTGCAGGCCCGATCTGGTAGGTAAAAGGGTTGTCGCTGACATCAATTGTCCCGTGGGTGCATATTCAGGTGACAGAAGGCATGTTCCCGGTCGTACCGTCATCGGCATAGTCAATCATGACGGAGCGTTTGCACAGTACCTGAAGGTTCCCGCAGAGAATCTCTGTGAGGTTGCTGATGGAGTAGCCGATACCGTGGCAGTCTTCGCTGAGCCGCTTGCTGCCGGGCTTGAGGTTTCGCAGCAGATTCACATTACCGGCAATATGCGGATAATGGTGCTTGGAGACGGCAAGCTCGGTCTGCTGACTGCTTTGGGACTCAAAATTTATAACCCCAATGTTCTGCTGATCGGCAAACATGAGGATAAGCTTGCCATAGCCGCAGAGCAGGGCGTTGCCACACATTGCATCGGAAGTCCTGACGAGCTTCCCGGACTGGCCGGTGAAATGGATAAATTCGATCTGGTTGTCGAAGCAACCGGCAGCGAGAACGGAATAAACTACGCTCTGGAATTCGTGAGACCGGAAGGAACGATAGTGGCAAAAACAACCTCGCACCTGCCCAGTTCAATTAACCTTGCAAAGGTCGTGGTGGACGAAATTTCCATTGTCGGCTCAAGGTGCGGAGATATCGGACTTGCCTTGTCCGTACTTGAGCAGGGACTGATTGACGTGTGCGGGTTGATTGAGGCCGAGTATCTTTTTGCAGAATTCGAAGCCGCTTTTGAACACTCTATGCGCAGGGGAGCCAAAAAGGTCCTTGTCCGTATGTCCGGGGACTGATCTGCCTGCAGGGAGTGATACTTCGCTAATCCCACCCGCAAATAAGTTCGCCCCTGCGCAGGCGGGTGCGGAGCTGCATCAGGGTGTCATCAAGCTTTTTGAGTTCAACCAGTCTGGATTTTTCTTCGCTTGTGGTTGAAATAGTTTTTTCAATTCCCCCGTTGCGGATAATGATTCTTTGATCCGCGCTGAGGGCCAGAAAAGGATCGTGCGTAGCTATCAGCACTATCTTGTTGTTATCCACGAGC
This sequence comes from Maridesulfovibrio sp., assembly GCF_963677005.1. Classification (NCBI taxonomy): domain Bacteria; kingdom Pseudomonadati; phylum Thermodesulfobacteriota; class Desulfovibrionia; order Desulfovibrionales; family Desulfovibrionaceae; genus Maridesulfovibrio; species Maridesulfovibrio sp. The sequence continues at coordinate 509,452 of NZ_OY781616.1, forward strand.
AGTTCAAGGGCTTTTTTCTTGTCCACGCCTGCATTTTCTATCTCGTCAATGAGGATGATCGGGGCCTGACTCAGCAGGGCTGTGTCGGCAATCATCAGGGCTCTGCTCTGTCCGCCAGAAAGCTGGGTGATGGGAGTTGTCTTTGAAAAAGGTTCTCCTGCAAGCTCGTTGGCTTTTTTGAAAATATTTTCAACAAGAAGCCCTATGTTCTCCACCATTCTGCTTTCTGCGTGCATCATGAGAAAATCCTGAACAGAGAGATCCATAACGAAATTCATGTTTTGGGATAGCTGAGCTATCAGCCTTCCATCGTTGGAAAAGCGTGTCTCGTAAGACGGCACCCTCTCGTCCACGAGGATTTTCCGTTTGGTCGGAGTATCCGCCTGGGCCAGACATTCTATGTCCTCCAGAAGTCTGCTTTTGCCGGAACCGGTAGGGCCGACAATGGCTGTGACCATTCCCTGCCTGAGTATAACTTCACCGGTTTCCGGTTCACCTGCTTTATCGTAACCCGGAAGAATTGTAATGGATCTTATCCGGTTGGCCCCGTTATCCCCAAGTGCGCTCATTTCCTGTATGAACAGGAAAAAGTCTTCCGAAAAACCGGCCGGGGAAGATCCTGTATCAGCGTAAAATTCATCGCTCAGCGAACTGCAAAGCTCGGCAAAGGAGTTTTCCAGCCATGCTGAATGGTCAATGGAGTGGGCGGAAAAGAAATCTTCGACCCAGGGAAAACGATCCAGAAGTTCCCTGATTTTCAGTTCTGACAACTTATTTTTCATTATCCGTTAAAATCCATGAGTTTTGAAATTCCGATCTGTTTGTCTTCGCCGATAATCCGCTCGCCAAGGCAATAGGAGCAGAGCGCTCCGGGCATGGTAAAACGCAGGGTTGCGCCGCTTAAGGATTGCAGCTGTTCCGTCTTTTCAAAGGCTTTTTTCAGAAAGAAACTGCCTTGCCCCGTTACCCCGTTGAATTGGATGATCTTTGCGCGGGGATTAACCTGCCGGACCCTGAACGCGAAAACATCACGTTCGGCCTGGGATACGATGTCTCCTTTGGTGATCACGACAATATCCGCAGACTTAAGCATCGGGCCGATTTTTTTGGGTGTATTGACTCCGCTCAGGTTGTCGATGACGCAAATCGCAAGGACGTTTTTTATGTGCGGGGAACAGCGGTTGCAAAGTCCTGCACTTTCGGTGACAAGATAATCAAACTGCCCCTTTTGCGCCCATTCGAAGGCGGCCTTTATGTTGCTCACATAAAAATGATCGGGACACAGGTTTCCGGACAGCCCTGTTTTAACGGGAATTCCTTTTGCGTGGTAGACGAACTGATCCTGCGCCGAAAGGCAGTCGAACTTTACAACCCCGCATTTCTGCTGGTCCCGTTGCAGTTCTTCGATGGTCCTTGCGATAACGCTGGTCTTGCCCGATGAAGGAGGACCGGAAACCGTTACAAACCTCATACGAATCCCCCGGTTTCCCGGAAAACCTTCATGAAGATCTTTTCAATATCCTTTTTCAACCTGCCGACATCATTTTTTTTCAGAAATTCCCATCCGAGCCAGTACAGATCTTTTATGTGGGAAGTGACATTTTTCACTTCAGGATTTACCGAGGGGAAATATGCGTCCGCGCACAACTGACCGAATTCGGTGCTGCACAGAAAATCCGTGACTTCACTGACCTTTTCCTGCGCAGTTTTTTTGACCAGCATCTGTACCGGGCTGACTATTGCGCCTTCCTTGGGGATGCGGATGGAAATGCGTTCCTTGTTCTTGACCTTCTGCGCAAAGAAGTAGGGCATTATATACAGTGACGCGACATCTGGCTTTCCGCTGTCGATCATTTTCACCATTTCGGAAGGGTGGACTCCGGTTCTGACCGAACGGGCCAGCTCGGCAACACCCTCGTTTCCGAACATGGAGTAAAACGGCAGCAGAACCCCGTTGCAGAAAAATTCGGCCTGTCCCCGCATGACAACGTCATTTTTGAATTCCGGACGCATGATGTCCTTCCACGATTCAATGGTTGGTTTTCCTGCAAGCTGTTCGTCTATTGAAACCAGCACGAGAAGGTTTGCCGAAAGCATGGTGAATTGGCGGTCTGTATCGTCAAAATCGATATTCTCGAAGTCCGCGTTGATTTTTTCAGGAAGAAGATCGACAAATCCTTCCTTTACCAGAAAGTGCTCCCGGAATGGAGCATGGTAAAAGCTGTTTATATCCGAACTGATAATTACATCCGGCAGTTCATCGAAGGATTCTACCGAGTCGATATACTGATAGTATGAAAGTTCGTGGTTAACGTTCCCTTCCAGCAGATATTTAAGGGAATTGCCGTGTTTCTCATTATACTCCAGACTGAAGGCATCGAATGCCCGTGAAAAAGGCATTTTCAGGCCGCAGGGCAGCAGGGCCAACAGTGTCAGGTCTTTCTGACGTTCCGGGTTTTCTGCCAGTGTGAAATCGCTGCTTCTGCCTTCTTTTTCTATGCTCTCATTAAGAGCATCAATGAACATTTCCCGGTTGATTCCCAGCATGGTCAGGGGTGTTTTCAGTTTCAGGAGCGGTCCGAGTTTTTCCAGTATCTCCTGTTGTTCGAATTTTCCCAGCCCATACTCCCTGAACAGAGAAATAAGGTGGGGGTGGGCGGTCAGTATTTCATGAATACTCATGTTCTCATTTATTATCGAGGATGGTGATTCCATATAATCTCCTGGTGCTTTGGCTGATTATAGGCCGATTACCTATCTCTGAACAGAGCGGAATGCGGCGAAATTTCTATTGTCATGAGAAAACGGCACACGTTTTTATCAGGAATGAGTCGGCAGTTGCTGCCGCAAACTCAAATGGTTCCATTTGCATGAGCCGGTATAGGAAACGCCGGGTGGCGGTGATAACCAGTCAGAACCGTATCGCTTTTTGTGGTAAGTGTAAAATTTGTTATTTAAGCAGTCCATTATTCTGTGGATGGTGAAAATTACGACATAATTGTCTAAAATTTAAAAAGATTGCAAATGTGAAGCAGATGGCACAGACTGAATGATATTTCAACCGAATAAAACTTCCGAGAGTAGCCCTATGCAGCTTGAGTTGCTCCAGCAGATTCTTAATTGTGTCAGCTATGCTATTGTAGTGGTCGATAAGGACTGTACTGTAATAAGCATGAACAATGTTGCGCTTGAATTCCTGAAACGCCGGGACCGTGCAACAAGTATAGGTATTGAGGTAAAGGAGATACTGCCTATCGCGACACCGTTTATACGTAAAGGGCTTGTCTCCGCTGAATTCCGCAGGGGAGAGGGCAGGATCGTCAAGAAGGGGCGGGAACTCTTTTTCGAGATAACTCCGCTGATGGTCAAGGGCGAGCTTGAGGGTGCGGTGGTCAGTCTGCAGAAGCCTTCCAGATATGAGGAGCTGGCGGTCGAGCTGAGTTCCTTTCAGGAAATGGCCATTACGCTGCAGGCTATTTTCGACTCTTCCAGCGACGGTATCTGGGTTACAAGCGGCGATGGCGTTGTTACGCAGATAAACAGGGCTTCCGAGCAGTTGAACGGGGTAAAGGCCTCCCGGATTGTCGGAAAGAGTATCAGTGAGGTGGTCGTTACCGGCATGGTTGACGTTTCCGTTTCTCTGGAAGTTTTGGAGAAAAAGCATCAGGTCAGCATGATCCAGAATATTGCCAAGACTGGACGACAGCTGCTTTGTACCGGAACTCCGGTTTTCGATGCCAGCGGCAGTCTTTCCATGGTCGTGGTCAATGAAAGAGACGTTACCGAACTGCTTGATCTGCGTGAGCACCTGAAGACTGCACGGGAAATTACCGAGAAGGCCCGAAAGGAAATAACGAACCTGAACATGCTGGAGTTGGAACAGGGGGCCTTTATTGCCGAGAGCAAATCCATCAACCGGCTGCTGGTCAGCGCTTTGAAACTGGCTCAGCTGGAGGTTTCAGGCATACTTCTTCTGGGCGAGTCCGGTACCGGTAAATCAATGCTGGCAAAGCTGCTTCACCAGCGCAGTCCCCGGTCTTCCGGACCGTTTCTGGCTATCAACTGCGCTGCCGTGCCGGAGCAGCTTTTCGAGGCAGAACTGTTCGGCTATGAGAAAGGGGCTTTTACAGGAGCACGGGAAACCGGCAAGGCCGGTCTGCTGGCTCTGGCTGACGGCGGAACTTTTTTTCTTGATGAAGTCGGCGAGATGTCTCCTTCCATCCAGGCCAAGCTTCTGAAGTGTATCGACGAGAAGGAATTCACCCCTCTGGGCGGTTCAACTCCCAAAAAGATCAACTGCGTGATAATCGCCGCTACCAATAAGAATCTGGAGGATCTGGTCCGAAAACGCCAGTTCCGCAAGGACCTGTATTATCGCCTCAATGTCTTCACGCTTACCATTCCTCCGCTGCGCGAAAGGGCGGAAGATATTTTTGCTTTGGCCACATCTTTTCTGAATAAATACAATGAGCGTTACGATACATTCAAAACACTTTCTCCCAAGAGTTTGAGAATACTGCAGAATTACTCCTTTCCCGGTAATATCAGGGAGCTGGACAGCCTGATAAAGAAGGGGGTTGCAGTTGCCGAGGGTGAACTGCTGGACAGTTATCTTGAGCAGAGTCTTCTGGGCGTGGAGGAAAGCGAGGCCGTGTTTACCAAGGGTATGTCCTTGAACGAGGCTTTGGATAAAGTTGAGAAGGAAATGCTTGTGGAAGCCCGTAAAGCCTGCCTCACGACACGGGATATGGCTGAGTATCTCAAAATAAGTCAGCCTTCAGTCGTACGCAAACTCAAAAAACATGGCTTGGGTAGTTCTTCCTGATCTTGATTCAAATATGAATCAAGATGTCATAATTGCCTAATTTGTTAAGATCCTGATTCTCTCTGCGTTGCGCAATGATTGTTTTTTGCTTTTTTAGTGAAAATCTGTTTTGGTAATCAATCTTGATTCATTTGTGAATCGGAAAACAGGTAAAAACAGCCTTTAAAAGTCTTTGTGATTCATAAATGAATCAAAAACCAATAAATTCGAGAATATATTATCACTAACTAATTGTTTTTACGTGGTTATTTCATGTGGCATGGAAAGTGCTTTATTGTTGCAAACACAAAAAAGGACGGAATACACATGAGTAAATCAGACAAACTGCTTGAAAGAAGAAACAAGGCAGTGGCTCTGGGGGTAGGTAACCTGGGACCGGTATTTGCAGAATGCGCCTCAAACTCTACTATTACTGACGTTGACGGTCAGGAATACATAGACTTTGTCGGCGGAATCGGCGTTAACAACGTCGGGCACTGTAATGAAAAGGTTGTCGCGGCTATCAAGGAACAGGCTGAAAAGCTTGTGCATTCCTGTTTTCATATTGCCATGTACGAACCTTACATCGCGCTGGCCGAAAAGTTGATTGAGATCGCGCCCGGTGATTTCGAGAAAAAGGCTGTCTTGCTTAACAGCGGGGCGGAAGCCGTTGAAAACGCAGTCAAGATCGCGCGTCTGGCCAGCGGAAAAAGCGGGATCGTTGTTTATGAGGGCGGGTTCCACGGACGTACCCTGCTGACCATGAGCATGACCAGCAAGGTCAAGCCCTACAAGTTCCGGTTCGGTCCTTATGCTCCCGAAATTTACAGAATTCCTTATCCTTATTGCTATCGCTGTCCTTACGGCAAGGAATATCCTTCCTGCGACATTTTTTGCGCCGAGCAGTTCAAGAACTGGTTCATCGGCAATGCCGCCCCGGAAAATATCGCCGCGCTTGTTGCGGAACCCATAGCCGGGGAAGGCGGATTCCTCACTCCTCCGCCGGAGTACTTCCCCAGGATGAAGGAAATCTGCGCCGAGAACGGTATCTATTTTGTCGCCGATGAAATTCAGTCCGGAGGCGGGCGTACCGGAAAGATGTGCGCTATCGAGCACTGGGGCGTTGAGCCCGATCTCATGACCATGGCCAAAAGTATCGGCGGCGGAATGCCTATCTCCGCTGTTGTGGGTCGGAAAGAGATCATGGACGCCGTCCATCCCGGAGGACTGGGCGGAACCTACGGCGGGAACCCTGTTTCCTGCGCCGCAGCCCTTGCCGCTCTGGAATCACTCGAAGACGGAATTCTGGAACAGGGAGCCGCTCTGGGCGAAAAGCTCAAGGAAACCTTCCTGCTCTGGAAAGAAAAGTATTCCATTATCGGTGAAGTACGCGGACTGGGTGCGATGATTGCCATCGAGATCGTTTCCGACAAGGAAAGCAAAAAGCCGGCTGCGGACATCACCAAGAAGATTGTCGGTGATGTTCTGAAGAAGAACCTTCTGCTGCTCGCCTGCGGTAACTACGGAAACGTGCTCAGAGTGCTTGTTCCGCTGACCATAGATGACGAGACCCTTGAAAAAGGTGTGGCGATTCTTGAAGAGGCCATTGCTTCGTATTGTTAGTACGTAATTGTTTATATCAACTTAATGACATTTTGCCATGCAAAGTGGCGAAGCCGTATTAAAAAAGTTTGGGAATCTTAAACCCTTTTCAAAGGGTTTAAGGCCCCCGGCAGGGTCGCCGAAGGCCTTTTCTGACTAGGTATTTGCCGGTCATTTATACAGAGTATCGACAAGCAGAATTCTCTGCTCAACATAAACCATAAACCAGACGAGGAGAAAAATATGAAATTCTTCAACTCAGTAGTCGGCGCAGTTATGTTCTGTGCACTGGTCTTGGGTTTCAGTTCTTTCGCCCTTGCGGCGGACACCGTCAAGGTTGGTAACATTCTTCCGCTTTCGGGCCCTTCCGCAGCGGTGGGCCAGCAGGGTAAACAGGCAAGGGAAATGGCCGTTGAGGAAATCAACGCTGCCGGGGGTATCAAATCTCTGGGCGGGGCAAAGCTTGAAATGCTTTATGCCGACTCCAAGAGCGACCCCAACGTAGGTGTTACCGAAGCCGAGCGCTTCATCAACACTGAAAAGGTCAACGTGCTTACAGGCTGCTGGAACTCCGGCGTTACCTATCCTGCAAGCGCCGTTGCCGAGCGTTACGGCATTCCTTTCATTGTTCCGGTTTCTGTAAGGGACACCATCACCGAACGCGGCTTTAAGAATGTGTTCCGCATCGCTGCCAAGGATTCCTGGTGGGCTCGTGACCAGTTTGCATTCCTCAAGGATATGTCCAAGGAATTCAATACCGAACTCAAGACAGTGGCCATGGTCTATGAAAACGGCGACTGGGGCACCGGCCTTGCTGCACAGTGGAAAAAACTTATTGAAAAAGACGGATACAAGGTCGTTCTTGACGAACCGTATCCCTCCAGCGCCACCGATCTGACTCCGGTTATCAACAAGATCCGCCGTGCCAGACCCGATGTGCTCCTGCTCGTTTCAAACGCTGCCGACGCAATTCTTCTGACCAACACCATGGCCAACTACCGTGTACGTCCCAAAGTTATCCTCGGAACCGGCGGCGGCCATGCCGACCCGACCTTCCTGAGCGGAACCGGTGACAACGCCCGTTACATCTTCGATATCGTTGAGTGGGAAACCGACGTCAACAAGCCCGGAGTCAAGGAAACCAACGAAAAATACAAAGCCAAGTACGGCAACAACCTTACCGGTGAAGCCGTTGATGCTTACGTATCCGTATATGTTCTGGCTGACGCTCTTGAAAGGGCCGGTTCCACCGATCCTGCCAAGCTTCGCGAGGCTCTGGCCGCAACCGACCTGAAAACAGGTCCTGCCGCCATTGTTTCCTACGATGCCATCGAGTTCGATGAGACCGGGCAGAACAAGCACGCTTCTCCTGTAATCGTACAGGTCAACGACATAGGCAAGGGACTTGAGCGCATCACCATCTGGCCCAAGTCCGCACGCCGTTCCGGCTATACCCCCGTCTTCCCCATTCCCAAAAAGTAGTAACAACCGCGGAGCGGGCCAAGTGTCCGCTCCGCAATAGAAACCGGTCCCTCCAATCAAATAATCAATCCACTGGCGGTTTTTATGGATTTTGTATTTATCTTACAGGACATTATCAGCGGAATCCTCATGGGCTCCATCTACGGTCTGATCGCTCTGGGGCTGACCCTTGTCTTCGGTGTGCTCAAGGTTATCAACTTCGCTCACGGATCATTCCTGATGGTGGGCATGTATGTATCCTACTGGGCCGTAGCCCTGACCGGGCTGCACCCCTATCTGGCCCTGTGCATAGTTGTTCCTGTCATGTTCTTTTTCGGCTATTACCTGCAGAATTTCCTGATCAAGCCCATCTTTGTGGCCGAGAAGGATGTTCGCGAACCTACCACAGTCATCATCGTGACCACCGGGGTCTGGTACATGCTTGATAACCTGACCCTACTCCTCTTCGGTCCCGACTACAGAGCACTGGCCCCCAACCCCCTGAAAGGGCAGATGCTGGAATTCGGGGAGATATTCATCTCCGTGCCCAAACTGTGCGGATTCCTTATTTCAATCGGAACCGCCGTTGCTCTCTACATTTTTCTGCAGAAGACCCGTACAGGACGTGCCATCAGGGCAACCAGCCTTGATCGTGACGCGGCCTCGCTCATGGGCATCAACCAGTGGAAGATTTTCAATGTGGCTTTCGGTATAGGCACCGCCATTGCCGGGATTTCCGGAGTCGTGCTCACCCCGTTCTACAATGTTTATCCCACTGTAGGCGTGCCGTTCGATGTCAAATCCTTTGTCATTGTGGTTCTCGGCGGGCTGGGGTCCATTCCCGGCGCCATCATCGGCGGCATCATCATCGGACTCATTGAATCCATCGGCCCCATGTTCATGACCTCCACCTGGACCGAAGCGATTGTCTACATGCTCTTTCTGCTGGTGCTCTTTGTTAAACCGTCCGGCCTGTTCGGTCAGAAATACGATTGGTAGGAATAATATGACTGAGAAAACCATCAAAAAATACTGTCTGGCCGGTGTGGTGCTTTTTGCCTTTGCCATGCCTCTCTTTGTTCACAGCCCGACTTACCTGCATATTTCGATCATGCTGCTGCTTTTTGCCTACATGACCACAACCTGGAACTTTGTGGGCGGATTCGCGGGCGTACTGCCGCTGGGACATTCCGTTTTCGTCGGCATCGGCGCATATACTTCCACTGTTCTCTGGTTGCAGTATTCCATTTCTCCATGGATAGGTATGCTTGTAGGTGGAGTCGTCTCCGGCATTGTCGGCTTCCTCATCGGCAAACCCACGCTGAAAATGCGCGGGGCCTATTTTGCACTTTCCACCATGGCCTTTGTGGAAGGAGTCAGGGTAGTGGTTGAAAACCTGACCTATATCGGCCCCTTCAAGCTCAACGGGCCCCGAGGTCTGAACATTCCGCCCCTCCCCGGCGGAGAGGGCAGTTTTACCGCCTTTCAGTTCGCCTCCAAGGAACCGTATTATTACATCATCCTGACCATGCTTATCGCCGTGCTGGCCCTTACCTGGTACGTGTCCCGCTCCAAGATGGGATACTACCTCATCGCGGGCGGTGAAGAGCCGGAAGCTGCCGAGGCCCTTGGCATCAATGTTTCCAAGTACAAGGTCCGGGCCATGGTCCTGAGTGCTTTTCTTACCTCGCTGGCCGGAACCTTTCTGGCCCAGCTGACCCTGTTCATTTATCCGAAATCCGTGCTTACTCTGGACCTTTCCTTTGAACTGGCCTTTATCGCCCTTATCGGCGGGCGCGGCTCCATCGCCGGTCCGGTTGTGGGTGCATTGCTGCTGCGTCCGGTCAGTGAATTCAGCCGCATTTACCTGAGTGACTCCCTGCCGGGTATGCACCTGATTCTTTTCGGAGCCATTCTCGTGGTGGTTATGCTGCTTCAGCCCAGCGGGCTTACCGCGCCTCTTACGGCCAAGTTCAACGCACTGGTCAGCAGATTCGCATCTGACGGCAACAAAAATACGGAGACCAGCGATGAGTATGCTTAGATTCGAAGACGTTACCATGCAGTTCGGCGGGCTGACCGCGGTCAACCAGCTTGATCTTGAAATAGGCAAAGGGCAGATACTGGGACTGATCGGTCCGAACGGAGCAGGCAAGTCCACTGTGTTCAACTGTGCGGCAGGTGTTTACAAGCCCACCATGGGCAAAATCTACTTTGACGGCGAGGATATAACCGGGGCCAGACCATGGGATCTCTGCCGCAAGGGGCTGGCCCGCACGTTCCAGATAGTGAAACCGTTCGCCTCAAAGAGCGTTTTATACAACACCACAGTGGCCGCATTCGCCACAACTTCCAGTCATGCAGAAGCCGAATCCATCGCCCTTGATGTACTCAAGGATATGCATCTCGACCACCGCAAGGACGACCTGCCCGGCTCATTGACCATTGCCGACCGCAAGCGTCTTGAAATTGCCAAGGCCATGGCCACAAAACCCAAGCTCCTGCTTCTGGATGAGGTTATGGCCGGTCTGCGTCCTACCGAGGTGGATGAAATTATTGATGTGTTCAAAGGCATACGCGAGAGCGGGGTGACCATTTTCGTCATCGAGCACATCATGCGCGCCATCATGGCTCTTTCTGATGAACTGGCAGTCATCCATTTCGGAACCAAGATTTCGGAAGGAAAACCCGAAGAAGTAGCTCAGGATGAAAATGTGATCAAAGCGTATCTCGGAGGTGACTATGTCGCTTCTTAACATAGACAAAATCAACGTAAGTTACGGTGATGTGCAGGTCATCTTCGACCTCTCCCTGCACGTTAACGAAGGTGAGGTCGTGTCGATCATCGGCGGTAACGGCGCAGGCAAGTCCACCCTGTTGCGGACAATCTCCGGACTTTTGAAGCCCTCCGAGGGCGCGATAAGTTTTTCCGGCGCATCCATTCAGGGGGATACCCCGGAAACAATAGTCGATTCCGGTCTGATTCATGTTCCGGAAGGGCGAAAGCTCTTTTCCCTGATGTCCGTATACGACAACCTGATTGTGGGGGCGTACTGCAAACGTGCCAAGGACCATATCGAAGAATCCCTGCAGGTCGTCTACAAGATGTTCCCGCGGCTGGAAGAGCGCAAGGACCAGCTGGCCATGACTCTTTCCGGCGGGGAGCAGCAGATGGTCGCCATCGGACGCGGCATCATGGCCCGACCCAAGCTGATGATGCTTGACGAACCTTCCCTCGGACTTGCGCCTATTCTAATCAAGGAAATATTCGCCAATGTGCGCAAAATTGCCGATCAGGGCACAACAGTTCTGCTCGTTGAGCAGGATGTCCAGCATTCCCTCTCGCTGTCCGATAGAGGATACGTGCTCGAACACGGACGTGTAGCCATGGAAGGAAGCGCGGTCGATCTGCTAGACAATCCGCACATCAAGACGGCTTATCTGGGAATTTAGGAAGCATTGATTAATTTAACATTTGATGCGCTTCGCGCTTTTGATAATTTGATTTCGCCGCCGGCGGCCAAAGGGGATAATCCCCTTTGGAATCCTTAATTGTTTAAAATTATAGTATTAAAAGCGATTTTCTAATCCAAATGATTTGTGGATCTAAAGCTATAATCATATCCAGATGTGGGTTTCATTAGCTTTTTTCAAAAATCAGCAGTGTATGGTTGAGGCATATAAAAGGAGTTTTTCTATGAGCATACAGAGTTTGAACCCGGCAACCGGGGAAATTGCGGCCTCCTTTGAAGCGTATTCAGAGGGGCAGGTCCAGTCTATACTGGAGAGTGTGGCTGATGCATGGTCCGAGTGGAAGGAGAGAAGTTTTGCCGAGCGCGGTGCGTTGCTGAAAAAAGCGGCCGAGCTTTTGCGTGAACGCAGCGGCATGCTCGCTGAGATAATGGCCGTTGAGATGGGCAAACCGGTCAGGCAGGGTGAAGGCGAGGCCGTAAAATGCGGCACGGTTTGTGACTACTATGCCGACAACGGTGCTGAAATGCTGGCTCCGACTCCTGTGGAAGGCGCGGGCCGCAAGGCGTACATAACCTATCAGCCTCTGGGAACCGTGCTCACGGTCATGCCGTGGAACTTTCCGCTGTGGCAGGTGTTTCGCATTGCCGCTCCCTCACTGATGGCTGGTAACGCGGTGGTCCTGAAACACGCCTCCAATGTTCCGCAGTGCGCTTTGGAAATTGAAAAGATTTTCAGGGACGCCGGTTTTCCGGAGAATATTTTTCGGACCCTTCTGATCGGTGCGCGGCAGGTTGAAGCAGTGCTGGATCACGATTCCGTCTTCGCGGTGAGCCTTACCGGAAGTGAATTTGCCGGGCAGAAGGTGGCCTCGGCTGCGGGGGCACGGCTCAAGAAGTCCGTCATGGAGCTCGGCGGCAGTGATCCTTTCATTGTTCTGGATGATGCGGACATGGATGAAGCTGTCAAAACCGCGATTATCTCCAGATGCAGTAATACCGGCCAGACCTGTATAGCGGCCAAGCGTTTCATCGTCATGGACGGTGTTTACGACGAATTCCTTTCCCGCATGTCCGCAGCCATGGATAAGCTGGTCGTGGGTGATCCGCTTGATCGGGACACGGACATGGGTCCCATGTCATCCGCTAAACTTCGCGAAGAGCTTCAGGAACAGGTCGACCGCTGTGTTGCTGCCGGTGGCTGTGCGGTTCGAGGCGGCAGTATCCCCGAAGGTCCGGGATTCTACTATCCGCCGACAATCGTGGCCGATGTTCCTCCTGCCGCGGACGTCTGCAAAGAGGAACTCTTCGGCCCGGTGGCCATGCTTTTTCGGGTATCATCGGTTGACGAAGCCGTGGAAATTGCCAACGGCACTCCCTTCGGGCTCGGCGGTTCCATCTGGTCAAAGGATGAAGACGGTGCCGAGAAAATCGCGGCCCGAGTCAGGACCGGATGCGTGTTTATCAACAGCCTTGTGCGCAGTGACGTGCATCTGCCCTTCGGCGGAACAGGTATTTCCGGTTACGGACGTGAACTCGGAACCTACGGCATCCGTGAATTTGTCAATGTAAAACCTGTTTGTATCGGCTGATTAGAATAAACGTACAGCCTCTACTGCTTCAAGGAATGACAGGCCTAGCGTTTTCCCATGGTATGCCAGCGGCGAAATCAGATCATTAAAAGTGCGAAGCGCATCAAATCAAATATGCTGGAAGGCCGGTTTCAAAAAATGAAACCGGCCTTTGTTCTTTCTGTTTCGGATAAGAGGAGAGAGCTTACTTTTCAGGCGGTTCCAGCGGCAGGGAGATTGTTATGGTCAGTCCGGAGGGCATGTTGTTGCGTGCACGGATTGTTCCGCCGTGAGCTGCGATGGCTCGTTTTGCAATGGCCAGTCCGAGCCCTGATCCGCGGCCTTTGCTGTTTAGTCTTATGAACGGCTCGAAAATGTGGGCAAGTTTTCCTTCCGGGACTCCCGGTCCATTATCCGAAATCTCTATGGAACAGGAAGTTTTGTTTTGGTCGATAACCACCGAGGCATTGACTGAAGAACCTTCCGGGCTGTGGCGTATTGCATTGCGCAGCACGTTTTCAATGGCCCTGCGCACCAGTTCCGCATCACCTTTTATGGTTGTTCCTTCTCCTGATTCATCTTCGTCCGTCAGGTTCATGGTTAGACTTATTCCGGCCTGTTCGGCCTCAAATCCGGAATTATTCACCACTACGCGGGTAAGTTCCTGTAGATCGAAGTAATCTTCCATGGTTCCGCCGCTTTCCACTCTGGAAAGGGTCAGCAGTTCCCCGACAAGATCATCCATCCTTGCGGATTCCTGTTCTATGCGATCCAGCAGGGCCGGGGTGCGTTCCGGTATCTGCCGGGCCAGACCTACGGCCATGTGGAGTCTGGCCAGTGGTGATCTAAGTTCGTGAGAGACGTCGTGCAGCAGTTGTTCGCGGGATTCTACCAGGATTTGCATGCGTTCCGCCATCTGGTCGAAGTCACGGGCCAGATCGGCTATTTCATCGCGGCGTTTACCCATCATTTCTTTCAGCCTGATATCAAGTATTCCGGATGCCAGCTTTTCGAATCCCATTTTCAGACGCCAGACCGGGGCGGTAAGATACCAGGCCAGCAGGGAACTGAACAGGAGTCCGCCCAGAAGTCCCAGAATCGGGAGTTCAAGAGGAAAACTCAGCGGGCCCGGATTGGGGCGGGGCATCAGGGCTGCGGAGTTGAAATTCAGCCGGATGTGCGAACCGTCCGGCAGGGTTTCCATGCGTGAATAGACCGGACCCTGTTGAAACGGCTCTTCCGCATGCATCCGGGGGGTCTTTTCCATAGGGGGCGGCGGAACGGGCACATCAGCTGGAATCAGCTCGTAGGACAGCCGGAAACGGTCTTTTCCCGGATGATCTCTGAGCATTTCCGCAAGACCGGCCTCTCCCTTATCTTGCAGGACCGTTGCTGCGGAGCTTAGGACTGTTTCGGCAACGGATCGTTCTATTTCCATTTCCCACGGCTGCGGATGGTGAAAGTCGTTCAGGGAAAAGATTATCCAGACTCCTTCCACTATGCATATAAATGTCAGCCAGAAGCTGAACAATATTTTCCAGAATAATCTTAAGCGCATCCGTTTTGTATCCTGTAGCCTATCCCGCGGACGGTCTCTATGGTGATCTCGTTTCCTGCCGCCTTGGCCAGTTTCTGGCGCAGATGGCTCATGTGCACATCCACGCTTCTGTCGTACGGTTCCCGTACTCGTCCGAGTACTTTTTCGGAAAGTTCGTCCTTGGTTACCACACGGTCCCCGAAGCGGATAAGCATTTCCAGACAGTTGAACTCGGAGGCGGTCAGTTCCAGAGGGTTGCCGTCCCAATGGACTGTTCTTTGCGGAATCTGCAGTTTCAGCCGTCCCATGGTGAATTCGTTTCTGCGCCATGTGGGCGCGCTTTTGTCCGTGCGGCGGAGAATCGCTCGCAGTCTGGCGACCAGTTCCCTTGGGTAGCACGGCTTTGGAATGTAGTCGTCTGCGCCCATTTCCAAGCCCAGAATGCGATCAATATGATCGCCCTTGGCTGTGAGCATGATTATGGGAACGCGGCTGGAACGCCTGACCATGCGCAGGACTTCAACTCCATCCCTGTCCGGAAGCATGATGTCCAGTATTATCGCGTCATATGAACCGGACAGGGCCTCTTCGGTCCCTTTTATTCCGTTGTGCACGACTTTTGTATCAAAGCCCTCGGCTTCCAGATATTCGGTCAGCAGGTTTCCAAGGTCTGTATCGTCATCAATAATCAGGATTCGCATATTTTTCATGAGAATGACTTTATACAACTTTCGGCTTTAAGCGAAGGGGCTTAATCCTGATTTACACTCTCTTTACACTTTGTTGCCCTGAAATTAACCCCCGTCCGTTCTTTTATCGGCTATGTGAGAAGCGAGAGAAAGAGGGCTGTAGTCAGCCGCGTTGAATCGGTCCGTATTCCGGAGTGGATACGGACCGGTCCCGTTTGTAATTGCAGGAGCGTAAATGAATAGATTTTTTAAATTGGGCCTGGTCGTTATGCTTATCGGTGTAGGGATCGGGGCGAAGATGGTAATTTTTCCGAAGACTCAGACTGTACAGTATCTGACGGAAAAGGTTTCTACCGGAGATATAAGGGAAACCGTGCTGGCTACGGGTACGCTTGAAGCCTTCAAACAGGTCAGTGTAGGAGCTCAGGCATCCGGACAGGTCAAATCGCTCAAGGTCGCGCTGGGTGATGAGGTCTCCAAAGGTGATCTTATCGCTGAAATCGATGCTCAGTCGCAGAGAAACAATCTGCGTATAGCAGAGGCTGATCTCGCTAATGTCAAGGCTCAGCGGGCGGCCAAAAAGGCAACTCTGCTGCAGGCTGAATCCGAATATAAACGCCAGAAGGGGATGCTCAAACTGAAAGCCACCTCCACGCAGGATTATGAAAGCGCGCTGGCCACCCTGACCGGAACAGAGGCCGATATAGCCGCGCTGGACGCCCAGATCGTGGCCGCCGCCATTGATGTGGATACGGCCCGTGTGGATCTCGGCTATACTTCCATTACCGCTCCCATGGACGGTGTGGTTGTGGCAGTGGTCACCAAGGAAGGGCAGACGGTCAATGCCGCGCAGTCCACTCCGACCATCGTCAAGCTGGCCCAGCTCGACACCATGACCGTCAAGGCGGAGGTGTCGGAGGCCGATGTTGTGCACGTTCATCCCGGCCAGAAGGTATATTTCACCATTCTCGGAGAACCGGACCACAGATATGAGGCCGTACTGCGCAGCATAGAGCCGGCCCCGGATTCCATTGAGGATGATGACAGTTCGGACACCACCAGTTCCGAGGACGAGGCCATCTACTACAATGCCCTTTTTGATGTACCGAACCCGGACCGCAAACTGCGTATCTCCATGACAGCTGAAGTGACCATTGTCCTTGACGAAGCAAAGAACGTGCTGCTGATTCCCGAAGCCGCACTCGGACCTTCAAACGGACAGGGCAAGAGCTCCGTCCGGGTTCTGGGGCCTGATAACAGGGCACAGGAACGGGCGGTCAGCACCGGTTTGAGCGATTCCGTCAACGTGCAGATTCTGGACGGCCTCAAGGACGGCGAACGTGTGATTCTGGGTGAGGCCGACGCACAGGCCGTTGTCGAGGAGGAATCCAATCGCCACCGCCCGCCGATGGGGTTCTGATCATGCCGTTATTGCAGGTTGAAAATCTTCGTAAGGAATACCCGGCTGGCGACAGTATGATGGCCGTGCTCAAGGACATCAACCTGAGCATAGAGGCCGGGGAGATGGTGGCTATTGTCGGTTCTTCCGGCTCGGGCAAATCCACGCTCATGAATATCCTCGGCTGTCTCGACCAGCCTTCCGGCGGATCGTACCGGATCTCCGGACGCGATGTGAGCGAACTGGATGCTGATGAACTGGCCAGACTCAGGCGCGAATATTTCGGATTCATCTTTCAGCGCTATCATCTTCTTCCTTCGCTTACGGCTGCTGGTAATGTAGAAATCCCTGCCGTTTATGCCGGAATGGATTCGGTTTCACGCCGTGACAGGGCTGAACTGCTCCTCTCCAGACTTGGATTGCAGGACCGCATGGACCACCGGCCGGGCCAGCTTTCCGGGGGGCAGCAGCAGCGGGTGAGCATCTCCCGCGCCCTGATGAACGGCGGACAGGTCATACTCGCCGACGAACCCACCGGAGCACTGGACAGCAGCAGCGGCCGGGAAACCATGAATCTGCTTACCGAACTTAACCGCGAGGGGCATACCATTGTCGTGGTCACCCATGACATGGAAGTTGCCGCCTATGCGAACCGGATTATTGAAATCCGTGACGGAGAAATCATCTCCGACCGTTTGACTGCCGATGCCGCGGCTGAATCTGACGGGCAGCCCGGCGATGTTGTTGCAGCCCGAGGGGCCACAGCGGGATGGGCGGCCAAGCTCAATGAACTGCTGCTCATGGCTGTTTCGGCCATGGCTTCGCACAAGCTGCGGACTTTTCTGACCATGCTGGGGATCATAATCGGCATTGCCTCGGTGGTTTCGGTTGTCGCGCTGGGGCAGGGCTCGCAGCAGCGGGTTCTGAAGGACATCAGCGCTATCGGCACAAACGTGATCGACATTTTCCCCGGCGAGGATTTCGGAGATCGTAAATCCGAGAATATTCATACCCTGGTTCCGGCAGATGCCGAGGTTCTCGCCCGGCAGTCCTATGTGGACAGCGTGACCCCTAAGCTCTCCACCACAGTGGAGTTGCGCTATCGCAATATCGATGTTTCGGCTTCGGTAAGCGGGGTGGGGGATCAGTATTTCAGGGTCTACGGCTACGAGATGGCTTCAGGCAAGCCGTTTGACCGGGACATGGTCAAACGAATCAGGCAGGTGGCGGTAATCGACCAGAACACGCGTAAAAGGCTGTTCGGCGATGAACAGGACGTTGTGGGCCGGGTGATCATCCTCGGCAGCGTTCCCTGCCGCATCATCGGAGTTACAAAGAAAAAGCAGGCCATGTTCGGCAACAGCGATTCCCTCAATATCTGGGTTCCGTACACCACGGCCATGCACAGGATTATAGGCCAATCCCATCTGGGCAGCATAACCGTGCGGGTAAAGGACGGAGCGCCCATGCAGGCGGCAGAAAAAGGCATCCAGAAGCTGCTTGTGCGTAGGCACAAGCTCAAGGATTTTTTCATAATGAACACGGATACCATCCGTAAGACCATAGAAAGCACCACGCAGACCATGACGCTGCTGGTCTCAGCCATTGCCGTCATCTCGCTGGTGGTGGGCGGAATCGGAGTAATGAACATCATGCTCGTCTCCGTTACCGAGCGGACTGGAGAAATCGGCGTGCGCATGGCTGTAGGAGCACGCCGCAGCGACATAATGAGCCAGTTTCTCATTGAAGCCGTGCTGGTCTGTCTGCTGGGCGGGGTGCTGGGAATACTGCTGGCCTTTGCCGCGGGATTTTTCATCTCGCACAGCGGCAGCAGTTTCAGCATGGTCTATTCGCCGGTATCAATGGTCCTCGCATTTGTCTGCTCCACACTGATCGGCGTGGTCTTCGGTTACCTTCCGGCCCGCAACGCCGCTCATCTCAATCCGGTTGACGCTCTTGTGCGTGAATAACAGGTAAGGAACAACATGTTACGCATTTTATATATCATTCTAATCACGATGGTACTTAGCAGCTGCGGGTCGCTGCTTCGGACAGACTACACCCCGCCGGAACTCAATGTTCCCAAAGTCTGGAACGGACTCGGCAACGCGACTGCGGAAGCGGCCGGGTGGCCTGACGGTTTCGGCGATCCGGAGCTCTCAAGGCTGGTAAAGCTTGCTCTGGAGCGCAATAATGACCTCGCAGCCGCAGCCTTTCGGGTACGGCAGGCGCAGCTTAAGGCCGGGCTGGCGTACAACGACCAGTTGCCCCAGTTTTCCGGTGATATCAGCGGAAACAACAAGAAGGTTTTTGACGAAAAGGATTGGACCAATTCCTATTCCGCCGGGTTTGATATCAGTTATGAGGCGGACCTGTGGGGCAGATTGTCGCGCACGCACGATTCGGCCGTGTGGGAAGCTGTTGCGACCAATGAAGACCGTCTGAGCACGGCTTTGAGTCTGGTGAGCACCACCATGAAGCTGTACTGGAAAATTGCTTATCACAACGTCCGGTTGAGGCTCAGTCGGCGCAATATCGAATCTTCGGAAGAAACTCTTGGGCTGATGGAGGCGCAGAGACGATACGGCGCGGCCACGGACCTTGAGGTTAATGAAGCCCTTCAGGATCTGGCCAGTCTGCGGGCCGAGCACTGGAGCATAGTGCAGGAACGGCAGGAGGATATAAATGCTCTGGCCGTGCTTTTCGATATGCCTCCGGGCAAGATCATGGCCGACCCCCAGAAATTGATAAACACCGACCTTCCGGTAATTCCGGCCGGTCTTCCGGCGGACATTCTCGCCCGCAGACCGGATTTGCGTGCCGCGGAAACGCGGCTGCGCGAACTGCTGGCCAATACCGACGTTGCACGGGCGAATTTTTATCCCACCTTATCGCTTACCGGAACTCTGGGAAGTTCCAGCACCGAGCTTGCCAACCTGCTGGACAATCCCTTTGCCGCACTGGCCTCAAACATCACCTTTCCTTTCCTGAACTGGCACAAGCTTGAGCTCAGTCTGGATGAATCAAAGGCGGAATATGATGAGGCTGTGGTCAATTTCCGGCAGACTTTTTATGAGGCGATGAAAGATGTGGAGAACGCTCTTTCCAACCGCGATAATCTGGTCAGACAGGGGAATCGGCTTACCGACAGCCTGATTGCCGCCCGCAAGGTGGAAAATATTTATGAGGTCCGCTACAAATCCGGAGCAGGGACTTTGAAGGACTGGCTTGATGCTCAGGATACCCGGCGCAAGGCTGAAGCATCCGTTGCCGAGAATCTTTACAACCGTCTGGTCAACCATGTGACTTTATACGAAGCCCTTGGCGGTGATCCTACAGGGAAGGATATTGCTGTCCCTAAAGACGAGGAGCAGGGGTAAGTCCTATTTCCGGAGATTGGCGCCAGTGGAATATGGAGGCTTGGAATAAGTTTTCTTTGCGAGCGGAACGAAAAAAAAGAGACCGGAATCCGTGCGTTTTTTGCACACAGATTCCGGTCTTTTCTTGTGTAAACGGGACTATGAATTCTTCAGGTCATCAATCAGGCTGTTGAGCCTGTGGGTCAGTTCTTCCAGATTGGCCATGGCATCGGATGACTGCTCCATGGCGTAGAAGTTTTCTTCGGCTATGCGGTTGATCTCCGAAGTGGACATGTTGATTTCTTCGGAGGCCGCACTCTGTTCTTCGGCTGCCGTGGCAATTGACTGTACCTGATCGGCCACCATTTCGATGATTCCGAGTATGGAGTTGAGCGCATCGCCTGCTTCATTTACCAGCGAGGTGGTGGAGTCGACCATCTCTGTTGTCTCGGACATGGTATTTATTGAATCCCGAGATGATTTCTGTATGGATCCTATGGCCTCCCCAACTTCCGAGGTGGCGGTCATGGTTTTTTCAGCCAGCTTGCGGACTTCGTCTGCGACTACGGCAAAGCCTCTTCCGGCTTCGCCTGCACGCGCTGCTTCAATGGCAGCATTCAGGGCCAGCAGGTTGGTCTGGTCCGCAATGTCGGTTATCACGCTCATTACGCTGCTGATATCTTCCGCCTTCTGGCCGAGCTGGCCCATTTCATTGCCGAGTTTTGCAGATTCGGTTTTCAGGTTGGCAACTGCGGTTACAACTTTTTCAACAATTTCCGATCCGTGAACAGCTTCACTGCGAGCCCTGTTTGCCTCTTCTGAACTTCTGGAAGCATTAGATGCAACTTCAAGTACCGTTGCATTCATCTCTTCCATGGCGGTTGCGTTTTCCGCCGCCCGTTCGCGCTGCAGTTCCGAGCCGTGTCTGGATTCTTCCACGTTGGCGGAAAGCTGGGTGGAAGAGGATGAAATCCGTTCGACTATTTCTTCCAGCTGTTCGGCAGCCCGCAGCATACCTTCCCTTTTTGCACTTTCCGCAAGGCGGGTAGCTTCTTCGGCAATAACGGTTTTTTCTTCCGCTTCAATGGCTTTTTCTTCTGCCTCGCGGGTTTTGTCTTCGGCAAGGGAAATGGTTTTGATCAGTTCTGCTGTCATGGATTGCAGGTTGTCCAGCAGTTCGCGCAGTTCGGCTTTGTACGAGAGGGCTTCAGGCTGAGTGTTGTAGTTGCCTGCTGCGATCTGCTTTGCAAATGTGCCCATGGCATGCAGGGGTTTTACCAGACTGGAGTTGATCAGCAACGCTCCGAGCACTCCGAATATGATGGCAGCCACAACCGCAATCCCGGACATGGTCAGATTCGCTTCACGGGAAGCGGCGTATATTTCGTCATGGGGAATAAAAGCTATAAGGGTCCATCCTGTAGCCTTGGACCGTAATATTTCGGCAGAAAATTTTGAGCCGTTGAATTCCAGTGAACTGAGCCAGCGCTGCTTGGAGTAAAAGGCTGTTTTGATAGCCTCATTCTTTATCTCGTCAACTTTTTTGAAGTTGTTTTCCGGCGTAGCCGGATCGGCGAGGATTTTTCCGTCTCCCTGCACGAGAACGACGAATCCGGTTTCCCCTATTTTAAGGTTGCCGATTATCTTGGTCATATTACCCAGGGAAATATCTACTGCGGAAATCCCTATGAGGTTTCCTGCGCTGTTTTTGATCTTCGTCACCACCCCGATATTGGGAATTCCTTCAGTGGTGATATAGGCGGAAAGCAGGGTGCTTTCGGAAGGCGAGTTTTTTCCTTGCGTATACCACGGGCGTTTACGCGGATCGTAATCGTTTTTTATGGTTTCCGTACCGTCCTGCGTGTATCCCCCGTCCTCAAAGCCGAGGTATACGTAAGCAAATGTGGGGTTGGCCTTCATCAGGTCGTTTGCCAGGCGATTGACCGTTTTTTCCGATTCACTGGACGCTGCTGCGCCGGGTTTTGTGGGGCTGCTGAGCTCAAAATATCTGGTCCATTTGCCCATGGCATTTTGCGTTTCGGAAAGTCCTGCCACGAATTTGCTTACATTCTCCGCTTTTTTCAATATTTCGGAAATGTAATTATCAATAAGTTCAAGCTCCTGGCTTGCTGTCTTTCGGTAGGAATCTTCTGCTGTGGAGTCAAATTGCATTGAAACGGTCAGCATCACCAAACCTACAGAGATAACCATGGGGAAAATTATCGCCAGGATCATTCGTGTTTTTATCCTCATCAGCTTTCTCCTTGTAATAAAATCGTGCAGTACGGATTCCTTAAACTATAACCCGAGATTGTTTTAAATGTCGACAGTTGATTGTAAAGACCTATTACAATCGGCTTCGTAATGCAGATGATTAGACGCAATTTTCAAAGCAGTTATAAGGTGATGTTGTTAATATTAAGCGGTTTTTTCTGTACACACGGTTTTTTATTCGTATTGCGGGGAAAGAGTGTGAGTGTATTATTTTGTTGATGGACAGAAAACGCGTGAATGAGTTATTATAGGCATAAATTATATATTATTAATTGATTTATGAAGACAGGACCGTTGGACACGTGTCTGAGTGCAGAATAGCGGTTCCTGAGTCCTTATTTCTGTTCGTGACTATATGTGATCAAGGGGTGGGGCCCTGAGGAGATGTAATGCAATTTAGATATCTGACCGTATTTCTTTTCCTGCTGCTTATCCCGTTTAGTTCTTTTGCCGGAGGAGTACTTGTTTCATCCGGAGAGTATGCTCCGTATACAGGCAAAGATCTTGTACATGGAGGTTTCGTTAACCATGTTGTGGAAGAAGCATTCCATCTGGTCGGGGTGAATGTGGAATTTCAATATTATCCGTGGGCTCGTGCTTTTCATCTGGCAACAATCGGCGAATCTCAGGCCGTTTCTTATGTTTACAAAACAAAAAAACGGGAAAATGAATTTTTTCTCAGTGACGGCATAACCGGTGAACGGCTTGTGCTTTTTACAACCAAAGGGACGCGGCTTCCTTCCGACTGGGAGTCTCTACTCGACCTGAAAGAGTATCTCTTCGGGGTGACGCGAGGATTTTCCTATACCGATGAATTCTGGGACCTGGTAGACCGGGGAGTGCTTAAGACCGGGGTTGCCAAGAGCGATAAACAGAATTTCATGAAGTTGATCAAAAAACGGATTGATGTTTTTCCCGCGGACGAACTTGTAGGCTACACTCTTTTGAGAAACGAATTTGCGCCCGGATTATCCGATACGATCCGCAGCAGCGAAAAAGCTCTGGCTGAACACATCGGTGTTCTGGCCTTCACAAAAAACAAGGTGGGGGAAAGGCTCAGGGATAAGTTCAACCTCGGCCTGGCACAATTGAAAGAAAACGGGACATACGAAAAAATGTACGAGTCCCTGTTGAACGGCTATTATACTGTCCGGACTGATTTTCGGGAACCTCCATCGGAATAAATATGATGGTTGTGATTTTTTGATTTAAATAATCTTGCGATGTGGTATGGAGAAATAAAAATGTAATTTAATTTATATGTTGCAGGTTGGCTGGTAATGCAATGCTGTCCCTAAGCTGTTTTTGTTGGATGAAATATGGAGACATGAAAAGCAAAAATATGTTAGTGTAGGTGCATTAATAAGATTTTCATTATATTTCAGTATGTCTGAAGTTGAATCTGTTTATCTCCTTCTCGCTGCTCCTGATGTTGTCCTGCATGAACAGTTTTTTTACTGCTTCATGCTTTGAAAATCTTCTTACAGGTCAGAATACCGATACCGGGTTTGCCGTGTGGCATGGGGAAACCGGGATCGGTTTAATCTAAAGGAGGTTCTATCTATGGGTGTCCCCCCGAAAAACAATTCCAGGTGGGCGGAAATTGTGACCGGAAAGAAGACGTATACGCTGAAATTTCTGGCTGCAAAAATCCTTCTCGGGCGTCTGATGCGCAGTGTTCAGGCTGACGGTTCTCCGGATAGTGTTTCCAAGGCAGTCAGTGAGTTACACGCCATTTACACAAAAAATGCAGATAATGCCTCGGCCAAGGAAGATCTGCAGACAATGTTCGGGTAGGAGGGGATATGCAACAGGTTATGCTTAGTGTTGATGCGGTTGCGGACATGATTTCTGCAGGCAAGACTTTGCTTCTTGCCGGTGATGAGGCTCTTCTGGGACAGTTGCCTAAGGGTAAGTGGATCGGAGGAACCATTCCCTATTTCATTTCACATGATAAGGGTGGGCTTGTTTCAACAGACGAGCTGTTTGTCACTGATATTTCCGATGTTGCAGCGTCAGTTACCATAAAAAAATATGATGAGGATAATCTCGGCACCGTCTACACCGATGCCGGTGACGGGGGATTCAGCTTTATCATTATTCCGGCTTCCAGTCCGGCTCATGTATCTTTTGCCCTGAATGCACCCAATTACAGCGATTTCGGTTCACAGCCGCTTGTCGGATGGATTTCAGGCGTGCTGCTGGATGATCTCGGCAAGGTTGCCCCGAAGGTTTTCAGCGGCGGCAGCGGTGCGAGCTATGAAAAAGAAGCCCTCGTGATGCATGTTGATCTCGCGGAAGGCAAAGCCGTGGATGTGGGGATCATCAATATTTTCGAACAGGGAGACGGAGACACCCTTACTTTCAGCCACGACACCTTTGCCACAGAGGATGTTGTGATCAACGGAGTTAAGCGCAACTTTGCCGAGTATATCGGGGAGAAGAATCTCGATATCAAGCTGCCCCTTGTTGCGGATTACTACGGCGCATTGATCAACATCAGTTTTCAGGCTGTAGACCCTGAAAGCGGCGTAAGCTTCTATGCACCGGTATTTTCCGGCGTCCGCTACAAACATGCGAAACCTTTGTCCGACTATGCGGCCTCCTTCGGTAAGCAGCTGTTGGAAAACAACGTTGCCGGAAAGAATATTTCTTTCTCCTGCAACTGCATTCTCAACTACCTGTATTCCGAGCTGGAAGGAAAGAAGACCGATCCGTTCGTCGGGCCGATCACCTTCGGTGAAATTGCGTACCAGCTTCTGAACCAGACTCTGGTATACGTTGATATTCACGATATCTAGCTTCAGGTCTTTTCATTCAAAGTAAAAAGCCGCTTTTGAGCGGCTTTTTTTATGATCTATTTATAATAATTTAATTTTGTTGTGAACTTAAAATAATCTGTAAGAGTGCAGGTGCTTCATTTTTGGTTATGGATATTTTGTCATACGAAGGGGCGAAGCCTCGTTGGAAAAGTTTAGGATCCTTAAACCCTTTTTAAAGGGTTTGAGGCCCCCGGCAGGGCCGCCGGAGGCCTTCTATGATTGAAATATAATTATGAAGCCGAATTTTCATTCTGTTCAAACCTTAACTCCCGGCTTCCGGGCCGCAGCCCCCAATACAACACACCTGCAAGCACTACGGAGCAGAACATGGCGATGCCCATGGTGAGCCCGGGATCAATAATTCCTGCAAGGGCCGTGACCAGGGCGCTGGCTCCGGCGCCGACCAGCATCTGAAGAGAGTTTACGGCTCCTGAAGCTGTTCCGGCCATTTTCTGCCATGGGTTGACTGCTTCGCTCATTGCGTTCGGCTGCATCATGCCGAAGCAGAGCATGTTCAGAAGCAGCAGCGGGAGCAGGACGAGAAGGGACGGCTCGCCCTTCCATATCAGAAGCAGAATTGTACCGGCTGTGGCTATCATCAGGGCCAGTCCTGCGGAAATTATGGGACGGGGATGGATCTCCCATCGGCTCATGATCCGGCTGACCATGGAACCGAGCATCAGCCCGAAGGACGTTCCGGCAAATACGATTGAATACGTCTGCTCCGACAGATGCATTTTGCCGACCAGAAATCCCGGTGATCCGGCTATGTATGAGAACATGCAGCCGAAGCCGAACGCGATGGGAAGCGCAAGGCTCAGGAAATTGCGGTCGGTGAGTATGGATTTGTATCCGGAAACAAGTTGGTTCATATTGAAAGGCCTGCGCCTGTCCTGCGGCAGGGTTTCGGATACTCCGGTGGCAACGAAAAACAGCAGCACAGCGCCGAGACCACCCTGAATTCCATAAATAGCCCTCCAGCCGGAGACGGCCAGAACGCTGCCCCCGATTACCGGAGCCAGCAGCGGAGCAACCCCTACAATCAGCATGATGCCGGAAAGCCTGCTGCGTGCCTCGGCGCCGGAAAGAGTGTCCCTGATAATGGCAAGGGGAATAAGAATGCAGACGCCCGCTGCAATTCCCTGTACCAGTCTGGAGGCCAGCAGAAAATGAAAGGAACCGTCCAGCATGCAGGCGAAAGCTGCCAGAGTTGCGGCAAGCAGAGAAACCGTGAGAGTCGGTTTGCGGCCGTAGCGGTCGGCCAACGGGCCGCCGATTATGGGAGACAGCGAGAATCCTAGCAGAAACAGGCTGAATGTGAGCGCACCCCGGCCGGGAGCGACTCCGAATGCCGATTCTATGGAGGGTATAGCAGGCAGGTTCATGTCGATGCAAAGCGGCGGCAGTGCGGCAATTCCTGCCAGTAAAATTGTGTATGCCTTGCTGTCCGGTGTGATATTCATGGTAATTTCCTTGCTGATAGCTTGGTTGCTGTGGCTTTGTTTCCCGGCGTAAATATCAGGAGAACTGCTCCATGGGCAGAAACGGTTCCATTCGTGATAAAATGCCGATCAGGTCCGTTTTCAGCTCTGCCGGGAGTGTAGCCAGAACTTCATCGTAAGCATTTGCTGTGATGGTTTGAAGGTTTTCGAAAAAATCATGTCCGTCTTGCGTCAGGTAAACCAGTCTTTCCCGCTTGTTTTCCGGGTTAGGCAGCTTTTCTACCAACCCCAGTGAAACCAGCCGTGAAACCATGCGGCTGGTGGCGCACGGGCTAAGACCGGACCCGGTTGCGAGTTCCCCGATTCGTTGTGAACCGTACTTGTATAAGCGGACGATGGCGGTCATCTGACTGAATGAGAGGTCGGCCGCGCGCATGGATTTGGACATCTGTGAAAAAATACGGTCGGAAGCCATTCCGTGCAGGCAGTCGAACGCTCGTCCAAGTTCGCTTGGCGTATCGGTTTTTCGGGATATTTTGTTTTTATGTGCATCCATGCACATGTTTTTAGTGCGCTTCATGGGGACCGTCAAGCGACTAAATAAAACTTAATATTGGCTGTCTGATTTGGTAAGGAACCGGCGGTTCTACTCGTTAAAAGTGTTCAGTTGCGGCTCTGCTGCATGATGTTTAATTCCCATTGGATTTGTTTCTCGCGCGGGATGCTATGCGCAAAGTCTGAGCAATATTAGGGCTGGTATGTGTAAGGCTTGTATATGGAGGTGTTCTATCTGCTGAATTTTGCAGAGAGGAAACGGAAGGCAATAGGCCCGGTCATGCAGGTTACAAGAGCGAGCAGGACTATGCTGTCTTTGGTCGGTTCGGTTATGAATCCTTCTTTAAGGCCGATCGCTGCGGCGGCGATTATGAGGCTTAGGCGTGAGGAAAGCAGGGCCCCGGCCTTGAATCCGTCTGAAAGTTTCATACCCCAGAGCGGAAAGGTCATGCATGGCAGGAATTTGACCAGAACAGAGGCGGCGAACAGGGCCAGCGTGAATAGCAACCGGTCTCCTGAAAGAATGTTGTTCACATCAAACCCCATCCCGACATGAATGAAAAACATGGGGATCAGGAATCCGAAGCCGATCACCGATATTTTAGATTCCAGATTATCCTTTTTCCTCAGGACGAATGAAATGATGCATCCACCCATGAAAGCGCCGAGGACCGGTTCAAGGTGCGCGGCTTCCGAAAGGCAGATGAACAGGAAAAGCAGGGCAAGTGAAACCCTGACTCCCTGCTCCTGCAGGGTCTCGGTCAGGAGCAGCTTCTCGGCCTTTTCCGGATTCCACCATGCCCACAGCCGTGCCGCCCAGAGTATGAATGCAAAGCCGATGAATAGCGGCAGGGGGGTAAGCAGGTGCAGTCCTATGCCGTTAACTTTCAGCAGAACGTAAAATGTAATCCCAAGCAGGGTGAGGAAATCGGCAAAAGTTGCTGCAATGAGCACTGTCTGCCCGAATGTGGTGGATTGTGCCCCTGATTCCTTGAGTACAGGCATAACCAGCCCAAGCGAAGTGGTTGAAAGTATCAGGAGCATGAAGGAATTTTCCGCCAGCACCACGGTGCATCCCCAGGCAACCAGCAGGGTGAGTCCGAAAAGAATGATATGGAACCAGAGTGCCTTGCGGCCCTGCCCTCTGAGCAGCTTGAAATCTATTTCCATACCGGCCTGGAACATGAGAACCAGAAAGCCGAGTTCCGCAAGGAAGGGGAACCAGTCTCCTTCCATCTGCAGGTTCAGGACACTCTTACCGATCAGCACGCCGAACAGTATTTCGGCCACAAGCGAGGGTAGCCCCACGCGGCGGCTGAGACCCGGTAGAAACGCTGCCGCGAGGCTGATTATCAGCAGAGCGAAATCCTGAGTTATGATCATTTTATGAACCTGTTATTTTTTTATGCGGTGCGCCTTTTTCAGATTTCAGAATTCTCAGTTATCCGGACTGAGTCTAAAACGCGGTCAGCAGTACTGAGCATTTTGATGCCGCAACAAGGTTCTCCCCGATATTCGGTGTCAGCAGACTTCTGTCGCGGTTTGTGCTGCCTACTATCATCAGGTCGTATTCGGAACTGAGGGCGGCAATCTCGCGTACCGGGTTGCCCTTGCGGGTGATAAGATCGAATTTGGTCTTATAGATGTGACCGAGTTCGGTCGCTCTGGAGACCACTTTTTCCTGCCATCCGCTTGTGCCGTCACCGGTGATGAATTCCGGCTCCTCCACCACAGCAATTGAAATTTCTCCCCCCATCTGCCTCTGAATGTCCACCGCGACTTCCACCGCAAGTTCGGCCATTGCCGAGCCGTTGAACGGAACAAGAAAGCGCTCATAGGGAGCCGATCCTTTTGAAATCAGAATCGGGCGGCCGATGTCGTGTGCAAGGCTTATGTATGAAGGTTTTCCGAACGCCTTGAGTAGCCCGGCGTCAAAAGGGGCGGTCACAACCAGACCGTAGTTGCTTTCCCGGCAGTTCCGGCGGATTATTTCCGGGACGGGGCCGTCCATGGTTTCAATGCCCACGGAAAGATTCTGCGGCCATGTACCGAGGTATTCAAGGTATTTTTCCTCGGGAGCCGCATTCAGAAGCGTAACGCTTTTGATCTGGGTGTTCTGGGCCAGATAAAGCGCTTCGTTTACTTCCGCTGCTATACCGTCAGATTCCTTTTCCGCTTTCATGACCACCAGAAGTCCCGGACCGTATGCCAGCGGAAAGTGCGGGTTATCGCATTCCAGAAGTCCGCACACGGACTGAAAAACGGAACTGTCTCCGATAATAACCAGCCTGTCCTCGGAGCGTATCAGAGTGTCCGGCTTGGGGAAAATCAGATTTTCTTCCCGGAATACTGCAACAAGCCGCATGCCCTTGCGGCGCAGGTATCCGGCTCTTTTGCCGATTATCAGCAAATGTTCGGATGCTTTTATTTCCATCACATTTGCCGGGCCTAGATTAAGCGGAGTGACCCTCATTCTCGGGTCCTGCAGATAGTGATAGAGCTGACCTGCAGCAAGTTTGCCGAGTTGAATGACGTTGACGCCGTTTTTCCTTAGCGCCGAGGCCAGTTCCGAGTCGCGGACAAAGGCTGTGACGTATCGCACCCCGGCTTCGGAGGCCAGTTCGGCGATTATGTTGTTTGTCCGGTCATCATCCGTCAGGGCAATCACGTAGTCGAATTCCTTGACGCCGACTTTTTCCAGCACAACCTGGCTGGTGGCATCCTCCACATGGATATCCTTGATTTCCGATGAAATTGCCGCAGTGCGTTCTATTTCTTCGCGTGATTTGTCCACGAGAGTGACTTCCCAGTCGTCTCCCAGAAGTCTGAGCAGTTCACGGGCTGTTCTTCCTGCCCCGCATAGCAGTAGTTTCATATCATACCTTCCGGCTCCGGCCGTGCATTGTTGTGCAATGGTTTTCCATTGAACTTAAGGTTATACGTATAACCCGGTTGAAGTAAAATGAAATATCCGAAAATTCTTCCAG
This sequence comes from Maridesulfovibrio sp., assembly GCF_963677005.1. Lineage (NCBI taxonomy): Bacteria > Pseudomonadati > Thermodesulfobacteriota > Desulfovibrionia > Desulfovibrionales > Desulfovibrionaceae > Maridesulfovibrio > Maridesulfovibrio sp. The sequence goes on from NZ_OY781616.1 coordinate 539,424, forward strand.
TTCTCCGGCTTTCGTGACGGCCTTGATCTGTACTGAAAATCAACCTCTTACCACAAAAATCATTTCAGCACTTGACGACCATGTTGTTTAGCAATAGTTTTCAGTTCGCTTTTTAAATTTGGTAAATTTGCCAAATAACCATACTGGAGGACGTAATGAATTTGCTGGACCAGATAATTTCTGAAATGGATTTTGATTTTTTAAGTTCCGGAAAGCATACTATGAATGTGGAAGGCATGCGCAAATGCCTTGGAGACAATGACACCGTGTTTATTGACGTGCGCACCGGAAAGGAAATCGGCTATGTGTCCTTCCCCTTTGCCACACACATTCCCATGAACGAACTGCCGGAACGTATTTCCGAAGTGCCGCGCGATAAACAGGTCGTGCTGTTCTGCTCGTCCGTATTCCGGGCTGCCGTGTCCTATACCTACCTGCGGGCCAACGGGTTTGAGCGGGTTAAGGGAATGGCTGCTTCCATGGAAGACATGGTTCAGGCTTTCAAGCCCGGTCCGCTCGGCAAGATGTAATCGCCAACTCTCGTAATGTAATCTCATGGATACTCTTACCATCGCGATATCACTGCTTTCGTTTGCTCTGAGTTTCATCTTCGCTCTCGGCGGGGTGGGCTCTGCTTTGGTGCTTATTCCCACTCTTGTATGGCTTGGAATACCGTTCAACCTTGCCCGTCCGACTGGGCTGTTTGTAAACGCTCTCAGCATGAGCGGCGCGACTTATTCCAATTTCAGGGAAAAACGGTTGGACCTCAAACTCGGAATACCGATAGTGGTTTCATCCGTGGCCATTGCTCCGCTTGGAGCCTGGGTTGGGCATTTGCTGCCGGGACACTACGTGATGTACGCGTTTATTGCGTTTTTGTGTTTCTCCGGACTGATGATGATGTTTTTCAAAAAATCAAAATATGAAAATCAGTACCGGGAGGACAGACCGTTTACCGGGCCATTTCTTGTGGGCGTTCTGGCCGGTTTCTTTTCCGGCCTCCTCGGAGTCGGCGGCGGAGGGATCATTTCCCCGCTGATGATAATGCAGGGGTTCAATCCCAAGAAAGTGGCTACGGTTACCGCGTTTTCTGTTCCGTTTTCGTCCATAACCGCATTTGCCGCCTATGCCCTGATGGGGTCCATTTCCGTGCGGCTGCTTATCTTTGCCGGGCTGGCCGCATGGGCCGGAGGATACATGGGGACCGGATTTATGCACAATAGAATGAAACCTGGAACTGTGAAGAAGTGTCTTGGCGCTGTTCTTTTGCTGCTGGCGGCAAGGCTGTTGTGGGTAGTTCTTACCGGATAAGTCTTTCCGGTCACTGCCGTCAGGCACGGGATTGACGGCAGTATGTAGGAAAAAAATATTGCCCGTATGACATCTGGGTCCTCTCTGATTTTTCGGAGAGGACTTTTTTTGTGTAATTGCCGTCTGCGGACATTGATGCCGTGAAAGATGTCCGGTCCGCCAAGTATGGTGCCCGAAAAAGGAGGTTCGAATATGAACGGAATTTCAACGGACACCCTTGCGGCTCTTTATCCTATGGAAAGCCCGAGGATGCTCAGGAACTACGCGCTGTTCCTGGAGGAATATCCCGAATGGGTGGAAAACGGTTTTTCACTCATGGATTACAAGGATGCGCGGCACAGGCCGGAATTTTCCGGCTGGACTCCGGAAGTGCACCGGCAGAACACCGGGAGGGAATGATGATCGGTTCCATTATTGATCTCGGTTCGACCATCATAGACAAAATCTGGCCTGATGCCGGTGAGCGCGAAAAAGCCAAGCTCAAGCTCATGGAACTGCAGCAGGCCGGGCAGTTGGCCGATCTGGAATCGCGGGTCAAGGTCATGCTTGCCGAGATGTCCGGCAACTGGTTGCAGCGCTCATGGCGGCCCATACTGATGCTGACCATTATCGCCATAGTGGCCAACAACTACCTTTTCTATCCCTATCTGACCCTGTTCTGGACCGGTGCTCCGCACCTTGAGCTTCCCGAACAGCTCTGGGCGCTCATGGAACTGGGACTGGGCGGATACGTGGTCGGGCGCAGTGCCGAAAAGGTCGCTAAAACATGGAGCGGCAAAAATGAATGAGGATAGATGTGATCTACAGGACCTGCTGATCCGCATTGATGAACGGGTCAAGTCCATTCAGGAGGACATTGCCGAAATCAACGGTGCAAGACGCTGCCACACCCATGCGGAAAAATTCCGAAATCTGGAAAGGGCCGTGTGGGGAACCGGGGCGGTGGTTGCCGGTATCGCCGGAAGGGTTGTTTACGAGGTATTCAAGTGACCAGGAATGAAATCATTAAAAAACAGAAAGAGGAACTGGATCGGTTCCGGGAGGTTTTCGCGCTGGCCGTGGAAGGTGATGATTCAGACATGGTCAAGGATCTGAAAGCCAAGCTGGATATCATGCAGAAGCGTCATGAGATGGAACGCAAGGCTTGGGGAATAGGTGAAAGCAGGAAGGAATCAGCCGGTGAAGGCAAACGCAAGAGCGTTCGCGCCATCAGCCCGGAACTCAGGGAGAAACTCGATGAAGTTTACGGATGCTGACAGCGCTAACCACTGGTATGCCGAACTGCTGCGCGAGGCCGAGAAGAAACATCAGGCCCTGCCTGTTATGGCCGAACTGGGACGCAACGATCTATTTTTTCTGCTCACAAGACTGCTCGGAAGGGCGGATGCAAATCGCGACTGGGTCTTTAATCGCTGCCGGGAAGTGCAGGCCGCGCCGGATGGCCGGCTCGATCTCTGGTCCCGTGAGCACTACAAGTCCACCATCATAACTTTCGCCCTCACTGTGCAGGATATCCTGCGTGATCCTGAGGTGACAGTCGGTATATTCAGCCATACCCGGCCCGTGGCCAAGGGGTTTCTGCGCCAGATCAAACAGGAACTCGAACGCAATGAACTGCTGAAACAGTGTTATCCCGATGTGCTCTGGGCCAATCCCAGAAAGGATTCACCCAAGTGGTCGGAAGAGGACGGAATAATCGTCAAACGCAGATCCAATCCCAAGGAAGCCACGGTTGAAGCCTGGGGGCTCGTGGACGGCCAGCCGACCGGAAAGCATTTTTCCCGGCTTATATACGATGACGTGGTTACCCGCGAGTCGGTTTCATCGCCGGATATGATTTTCAAGACCACCGAGGCCTGGGCGTTGTCCGTCAATCTCGGAACCCGCGAAGGCATCAAGCGTTATATCGGAACCCGCTATCACTTCAATGATACCTACCGGGAGATAATGAAGCGGGAGGCGGCTGTGCCGCGCGTATATCCGGCTACTTCCGACGGAACTATGGAAGGGGAACCCGTGTTGCTGAACCGCGAACAGCTTGAAACCAAACGGCGCGAAATGGGGCCGTACGTGTTCGGCTGCCAGATGATGCAGGACCCGCGAGCGGATGATGTGCAGGGTTTCCGTGAAGAATGGCTCGTGCGCTGGGAACGGGACCGGCATGGCGCAGGTCCGCGCTGGGAGCAGTTCAATCGTTACCTGCTTGTGGACCCGGCCAGTGAAAAGAAAACCGGCAGCGACTACACGGTCATGCTGGTCATGGGGCTGGGGCCGGACCGGAATTACTACCTCATAGACGGCATACGCGACCGCCTCAACCTGACCGAGCGGGCCAGAGCCCTTTTCCGGCTGCACCGGACCTATTCTCCGCTGGCCGTGGGCTATGAAAAATATGGTCAGCAGGCGGATGTGGAGCACATGCAGTATGTCATGAACGAGCAGAATTACCGGTTCGGCATCGAACCTCTGGGGGGGAATATTCCCAAGGTGGACCGTATCCGCAAGCTGGTGCCGGTGTTTGAGCAGGGCAGGCTTTTTCTGCCCTGGCGGGTCCGTTTTCTCGATCATCAGGGGCGGGAGCGCGATCTTGTCCGGGAATTTATCGACGATGAATACATGGCTTTTCCCGTGGCTCCGCATGACGACATGCTTGACTGCATGGCCCGCATTCTGGACCCGGCGTTGGGCGCGGTTTTTCCCCGGCCTTCCAGAGACCCCGAACCGCAGGAATGTATGCAGGGACTCATGGACTACGACATCTTCAACGGAGATCGCTGATGTACGGATTCGAAATTGATGGAGGATACACCTTCTACAAGTACCGTGATTTTGACGGAACCCTGTCGCTTACCGCGGCTCATCTCAAATGGTTCTGGTCCATCCTTGAGGATGCCGGAACAGTCCCGGTGATCTTCTATGACGGCACGGTTCGCGGTTTCAACGACTTCAAACAGCTTGCCGAACTGCCGGACCAGCACCTGTTTCTGGGCTTCAGGGGACAGGAACCGGCCGGGCTTTTCTGGCTGAACGGTTTCACTCCGCGGGCATGCTACGTCCATATCGCTTCCATGCCGGGGTTTTACGGTCGCGGATCAGTACAGATGGGCCGGGGGTGCCTGGCTCATCTGCTGGCAGCCACGGATGCATCGGGACGTTATCTGTTTGACTGCATCAAGGGGCTGATTCCGGCATCGAATCAACTGGCCTGTCGTTTTGCCGAAAAATCAGGATTCCGGCAGGCAGGGATCGTTCCAAACGGTGCTTATCTGTCCGGGGAAGACATAAGTATTGACGCTGTACTGTTCTGCGCAGTCAGAAAAGGTGACGGGATTTGTCCGCCCGATGTTTGTGATGTGTCTTAAACGTTAAACAAGTTTAAAAGTATATAATATCAATCTGTTGTGGCTGTAAATTTGCCACACAAAGCGGCGAAGCCCTAACAGAAGGTTTTGGGATTCTTGCACTAGCTCTCAGGCGAGCGGTCTTCCCGCGAGTCTTAGAGATAGCGACAGTGGAACAAACCCTTTTTGCAAAAGGGTTTAAGGCCCCCGGCAGGGCCGTCGGAGACAAAACCTGATCATCAAAAGCGCGAAGCGCACCAAATTCAGTATTTATAAAGGAGCAAATATTATGGGAGGAGGCGGAGGAAAATCGCCGACATCACCGGTATCACCTTCACCGGCACCGCCGGTGTCTGCTGTGCCGGAACCACCGAAAATGGATGAGGTTGCCGCGAGTGAGGAAGCGGTCAAGGCGAAGAAAATGCGTGAAATGGAACGGCTGAAAAAGGGCCGCAGCTCCACTGTGCTTACGGGCGGTGACGGCGATAACGGGCAGTTGACCGTTCAGGCGCCGACATTGCAGTCGCAGACGCTGCAGGCCGCTAAAACCAAACTCGGACAATAGGAGGAGTTATGGCGAATTTTTACAGACCGCAGCTTGGTGCTGGAACCGGAAGCGGATCAGTCTGGTATGAAAAGAATTCCCCCGGATTCAACGGTTACTTTAAGTGGCACAGGCTGACTTACGGAACGAATCCTTCATCAAATAACAAGGGGCTTAATGCTCCTTCGGGCTGGCAGCCGCCGGATGACTGGACGTTTTCGGACAAGACCGGACATTGGTATACGCCCGGTGAAATGCAGAATGCCGGATACAACCTGATTGACGGAGAGTGGCTGCATCCCAACGACATCCGGCAGCGGGAAGTGGACCGTGAAAACGCCGAGCTTGATGCCCGGATAGCCCGGCGTGAGGCAAGTGAAAGCCGGTTCAGGAAGGTCCGTGCCGCCGGGCGTATAAAAACTATCCTGACCGGATCAAACGGTGTGGCCGGAAAGGCTCTTGTAAAAAAGGAAATATTGCAGAATTCCAAGGGAGAACTCAAATGACGGAACTGCGTTGTCCGGTATGCAAAAGACTGCTCATGAAGGGCAGGGTGGTTGAGGTCCAGATCAAATGCCCCAAGTGTAAAAAAATAGTCACGCTTACGGGCGGCAAGTGATTGAGCAGGTGACAATATGAATGACACGGATAAAAACAGATATACCGCCCGGCTGCTGTCGTTGCGTCAGGAGCGGTCCAGTTGGGAACCGCATTGGCAGGAGATAAGCGATTACATCCTGCCCCGGCGCGGAGTCTACAGCGGACAGAGGCCTAATGACGGGCGCGTGAAGGGCGGCAGGATAATTGATTCCACGGCAACAAGGGCGCTGAGGATTCTGGCGGCAGGGTTGCAGGGGGGGCTTACGTCTCCGGCCCGGCCGTGGTTTCGGCTGGGGATTTCGGATCGGGATCTGGCAAGGCACAAATCGGTTCGCGAATGGGTCGCGCAGGTGGAAAGCACCATGTACCGGGCTTTGTCCCGGAGTAATTTCTACTCCTGCATCCATTCGCTTTATACGGAACTGTCCGGTTTCGGAACCGGGATTCTGTATTGCGAGCCGGATCAGGAAAGGGGATTGAGGTTCAGGACTTTGACCGCCGGTGAATATTGTCTGGCAACGGATGCTCAGGGCCGGGTGGATACTGTCTATAGAGAATTCAAGATGACCGCCCGGCAGCTTGAAAACAGGTTCGGCAGGGAAAATCTTCCGGCAACGGTCAGTTCCAGTCTGGATAGGAACCGGGATCACTGGTTTGACGTGCTGCATGTGGTGCAGCCGCGTGACGAGTTCGACCATGAACGGCTGGACGGGGAGAACATGCCCTTTGAATCCATCTTCCTGTTGAACGGAAAGGGTGGTCATATTCTATCCGTGAGCGGATTTGTGGAGAACCCGTACATGGCTCCGCGCTGGGACACTTCGGCCATGGATGTGTACGGGCGTTCCCCGGCCATGGATGTTCTGGCGGACGTGAAGATGCTTATGGAAATGAGCAAGAGCCAGATTCAGGCCGTGCACCTTACGCTCAGGCCGCCTATGAAGGTCCCGTCCATGTACTCACGGAGGTTGAATCTGCTGCCCGGCGGACAGAATCCGGTAGAGCAGAACCAGCAGGATTCCGTTTCCCCGCTTTATCAGGTCCGGCCGGACCTTGCGGGGGTGAGCAATAAGATTCAGGACGTGCGGGCCGCGATTCGCGAGGGATTCTATAATGACATATTCCTGATGATGGCCGGGTCGGACCGTAAGACCATAACAGCCGCGGAAGTTGCGGAGCGCCATGAGGAAAAGCTGATACAGCTTGGACCGGTCATCGAGCGGCAGCATACGGAACTGCTCGACCCGCTTATCGACAGGGTCTTCGGAATACTGCTGCGTGCCGGGCAGTTGCCCGAAGCTCCATCCGTGCTTGAAGGGGTGGACATCAAGGTCGATTACATTTCCGTGCTCGCACAGGCCCAGAAGATGGTCGGGACCCAGTCCATACAGTCTCTGGCCGAATTTGTGGGACGCCTTGCGCAGGCCAATCCCGAGGTGCTGGACAAGGTCGACATGGATCGCGCGGTGGACGACTATGCCGAACTCATCGGCGTGCCCAACGGGATAGTCCGGTCCGGAGACGAGGTGGAGAAATTCCGTGCGGAGCGCAAGGTGCAGGCCCAGCAGCGGCAGAATATGCAGGACAGCCTGCAGGCCGCATCCACCGGTGCCGGAATTGTGCGAAATCTCTCCGGGGCCGGGATGAATCCTTTGCAGCTTCAAGGAATGATGGATAAGGCCGGGCAGTTGATGGGCGGAGTGTAAACCGGTCTGATTGAGGTGATGGGGTTTGCCATTAAGCCGGTGTGCCGTTTTTCGGTGAGTAATTTCTGTGGCCGATTTACCGGATGGTTCTTCGAGGCTTCGAACCAGACTGTTTGCGGCAGTTTTACTTGCCTGAAACAAAACTGAATTAAATAAAGGCTGAAATGATCGTATCCTCGGGTACGTGAGTTTCAGCCTTTTTTCATGACCACAAATATGTGGGGGATGCTTCTTATGCTTCGTTGGTATTTAGCGTAACTGAAAGTGCTCTTTGTTTTTTAGGAGGTGTTGTCCATCGTTCTATTTGTTGTGCCTATCGAATTGCTATTTAAACTGCAGTCAATGAAATGAACTTATCATGTGTTATATATTATAGTACGCATGTTGCTATTTGGTCGAGGTTGAGGTTATATAAGTATTAACCGGTTATGGGGTGGTAATTGTAATCGGGTTTGTAACTTAAGACCGGAATTTTATCTGGAGTACAGGATTATTTTATGTTGGTGCTTACTGATTTAACCAGATTCAAAGACAATGATAATGTCTGCATGGCCCTGCTGGATGAGAATAACTGCCATTGCTACCGCCCGTTGCCTTACGCCGACCGTGATTTTGTATCACTCAACAATATCCGGCCGGGAGTGACTGTAAGTGCGGATGTTGTTCCCGCCACAGAAGTTAATGAGCCGCATGTGGAGGACTGCCTGTTTGAAAATGCCGTATGGCAGGACAGGCTGGACGAAGAAAGTTTTCATCTACTTCTGCAACGTGATGCCGTGGACTCCGTTCACGAGGCGTTTGAAGGTCTGGTGACCCCACAAAATCGCTGCGTTCCAGCTGGAACTCCCTGTTGCCGGTCAATCAGGACAGTGCGGATCGATCCCCTGTCCCTGAGTGTTTCGACCAGTGAATCGGAGGAGGGCATGAAGTTGCGTATGGGCTTTACTGATGTTGCCGGGGATCGGTTTCGGCACACTCCGATTGCCGACCTCTGCTTTCATGCCGAGGCCTTGCGGTATGCAGAACAGGATAGGCTTGACGAGCTGAATGCCCTGCTTGCCGGAGGAGAGACTGTTTATATCCGTATTGGACTGAGTCGGCTTTATCAAAGCAGAAGCGGCAAGCAGGGGTTTTGGATGCAGGCAAACGGAATTTATGTTTTTCCCGGTTGTTTTCTGGGCTAATCCGTTTTTTACTTGTCTACGGCATGCTTTCTTGACCGGATGAACAGCGCTCCAAGAGCCAGGTTGAGCAGGAGACTGACTCCGAGTACCGCGCTTATTGTCCGTGATGCAGGCGGCTTGCCGCTTGTGATGATTTTTCTTTCAGCTTTTTCATTTTGGGGCAGAACGTCCACATCAAACATCAGTTTGTGCCCCATTCCGCCGAGTACTTCAATTTTCCATACACCGGGCCGGTCCGGCATGAAGCTGAACACGCCGTTCTTATCCGTTCTTCCGTTCTGGAATTCCACTTCCCTGTCATCCGGCGAGTAGATTGTCACCTCACCGTAGGCAATAGGCTCACCCGATGAGAATCCGCTTTTGAACGATATTGCCGGTGTTGTGTCGATTATTTCATACGACACGCCATGGGCATGACAGGGGACAATTCTGAATAGAGAAACGGCCGCAAAGAGAATTGCGGCCGCGATGATCTTCCTTGATAGCATGTCTATTTCACTTCAAAAACCAGTACGGAGCGCATTACGTAGCTGTCATAATCTGCGGTGGGAGCGCTGTCCTTGTGCTGTACACGGACCATCCAGGTTCCCGGAGCGGTGATTTTTACCTTTGCCAGTCCTTCGCCATACGGTTCGGTGAAATAGGCGAAGGAGTTCGGGGTCAGGGTAAAGCCGTCGTAGGTGGCGAGCATGTTTTCCACGGCTACGGGCTTGCCGTCCAGCAGAGTCTGGAAAACGATTTCATCACCGACCTTGGCAAGGGCGGGGTTGCTCATGGGCACTATTTCAAGCCCCTTGCCGAGTACCTTTTTGTAGTTGTCATCCGGCTGACCTACGGTTATCAGGGTCTTGCAGAATTTTTCGTATTTTCCGCTGCTTATTACTCCCTTGAGTCCTTTTTTGGACTGCTGCTTCCAGCCTTTGGTCGTGTTGGTCCAGATGATGCCCTGTCTGTGGCCTGCCATGATCAGGGTGCCTTCGGTTTCAGGTTTTATCTGACCGTCCAGGGTCATGAGCATTTCGTTGGGGCTGAGCTTTACATCAGTAGTTTTATCGCCGGAAATGAGTTTTACGTCGACCTTATCAAGAGGCTCCATTTCTTCGCTGATCATGAATACATGGGCCGATACTACGGAAAAGGGAACAAGCTGACCTTTTTCGGCAGTAAGCTGGACAGGTTTGAGGATGAATTCATGGGCGAATGCAGTGGCGCAACTGAGTATTGCGAAGATCAGGGACAGGATCAGGATCGAACCGATACGTTTTTTCATACACACCTCTGAGTAAAAAAATGTTTTTGTTTATGGAAATGTGCTACTTATTGTTAAAATTTATGTCAATATTGAAATGAAATAAAAAAAGGTACGATTGTACGGTTTTTGAGTTGGAGGTTCAAATCCAGACTGACATGTTTTTTTCTCTATAATCCAGGAGGATGGACTTGTGCCCGTGAAATTAACGAGTGAGGGGTTGTTTTCAGCAGGACGTTGCCGAGAATGAATCATCGCGGTGAAAATGCCCTGTCCGGGGGAGGATGAGGTGTATGGGATAAGAAACAGCCGGTACAAATTATCAGGATTTGTACCGGCTGTATTTTTAATAAGAGGCTAAGATCTTTATATGCTTAAGTAACTACTTCCGATTATTACCGGCGGGGATGACCCTTCTCTTGCTAACCCGGCAGGAAAAGCCTGAATGTTTCACCTGATCCGTACATTTCGCAGTTTGTCAGGCCGGTCCCGTTTTTTATTGGGAACAGGTTATTCTGCAACAGGTTTTCCGAGGAACCGGACCAGTGCCATGATTACGATAACCCCAACCGGGAGAACCATGGCTACCGGCATTCCGAGTCCTGCAGGGATGTAGCCGAAAAGGATGGATACAAGCGCTACCGGCACGGCATAAAACAGCTGAGTTCTTGTGTGATCGATGTGGTCGCAGGCCGAACCCATGGATGAGAGGATCGTTGTATCGGATATCGGCGAACAGTGGTCTCCGAAAATTGCTCCGGTCAGTACTGCACCGATATTGAGGATGACGTATCCCTGATCCGGGGTGAGGGCGTAGGCCAGCGGAATGCACAGCGGCATAAGAATCCCCATGGTTCCGTAGGATGTTCCGGTTGCGAATGAAATTACCGAGCCCATGATAAAGATGATTGAGGGAAGCAGGAAGGGCGGGATGGTATCCGAAAGGACGTTGACAAGGTATGTTGCCGTGCCGAGTTCCTTTATGATTCCGGAAAGGGACCAGGCCAGAAGCAGGATAACGGCAGTTATGTTCAGGGATTTCACGCCCTGCACCCAGGTGGAGATGACCTCGTCCACCTTCATTATCCGCTTGCAGATTGCTATGCCCATGGCCACGATGCCTGCAATAAGGGCAGCCTGAAAAAGTACCACGGACGCATCGGATGCACCGAACGCTTCACGGATGGCGGTAAAGCTCATGGGTCCGTTTTCGAAAACAGCCTTGAGCGCACTGTCATCGCCGGACATTATGGAATTGTAGCCGTTAAAATAGAATCCGAGAAAGGCAGCCACAATGAGGGTGCCGATGGGAATGATTGCGTACCAGATGCTCGGGACCACATTTTCTATCGGTCTGAGTTCGGTGGCTTCGTCCGCAACCATTGGTTTGGCGTTATCATCAAGGAGTTTGCCGGTTGTGCGGGCACGGTGCTCGGCGGTGTACATCGGGCCGAATTCGCGCATGAACCAGATGGTTGCCAGTATGAAGACCAGTATGAGGATGTTGTAGAATCTGTAGGGAATGGTCTCCACGAAAATGCCGTACGCGTTCATGGTGTAACCTATGCCCTGCAGTCCGTCACGGATGAGGCCTACTTCATAGGCAACCCATGTGGAGATCAGCGCGATTCCGGCAATGGGTGCTGCTGTGGCGTCTATGATGAACGCCAGTTTTTCCCTGGAGACTTTCATCCGGTCGGTAACCGGGCGCATGATCGGACCTACGGTGAGCGAGTTGGCGTAATCATCGAAAAATATGAACAATCCGAGCAGCCAGGTTACAAACTGCGAACTTCTGGGGCTTCTTGCCTTTTTGGCAAGCGCATCCGCAATTGCCTTGGCGCCGCCCATTTTGGAAATCAGGGCGATAAGTCCCCCGATTGCAAGACACTGCAGAACTATGCCCGCGTTCCACGGATCGGCCAGAGAGTTGAGAATCTCGTTGGAAATCCTCATGAATCCTCCGACAAAACCGTTATAGATATCGAATCCCTTTGCTTCGAGCATGAATGCTCCGGAAAAAACACCGATAAACAGTGATAGCACCACATTCTTAGTTACGAAGGCCAGTACGATGGCTACCAGCGGCGGAATAAGTGTAAAGATTCCATAAACAGCTGCGTTTTCCGGGCCTAGACTGGAGTCCGCCGCAAATGCAGGCAGGCATAGGGCCTGAAATATTATTGCAAGAAAAAACAACCTTCTCCATTGGCGCATGAGAAATATCCCCCTTGAGATTTTGATTATATCGTAAAATTGCGCTTCGATTTACTTCAAAATAGTCACAATAGCAAATGGGGCTTTGTATCTCTTTAATTTTTCATGATAAATTTTTGAACTGTCTGGAATAACAGATATAAATATTAAGGTCTGACGGTGATAAAACGGTACCGTCTTGCGTGCGGTCTTCATCTTATTATCCGAAATGCAGAACTGCGGCATTGTCCCTGTGTGAGAATTGGGTTATGGACTTGCCTTGTACAGAAACCATTGATCATACGAAAATGCACAATTCTAAATAAGTTAAAGGAAATCTGATGTTTTCAAAGAATAAAGCTCTCAAAAGCATTTTTGATTCAAGCATTGATGATCTCTGCAGGAGTGAAGGGCTCTCCAAAGAGACAATTATCCAGGGCATAGAAAACGGAACCATGGTTCTGCTCGGGAACCCCAATCATAAAAATGTAACGCCTACCCTTATCGGACAGCCCGCCAAAGTTAAAGTCAACGCCAATATAGGTACCTCTCCTTTCAAGAATGATCGCGAAAAGGAAATGAAAAAACTGGATGCCGCCTGGAAGGCCGGTGCACATGCTGTAATGGATCTTTCCACAGCCGGTGATCTGGACGGCATACGCACGGATATGCTCGGTTCCTGCCCGCTGCCGCTCGGCACTGTTCCCATTTATGCCATGGCACAGCAGTACGTTGCCCGTGATGAAGATCCGGCCGGTTTCAGCATTGATGAACTTCTTGCTGAAATCGAAAAAGAGGCCGAACAGGGCGTAGATTTCATGACCCTGCATTGCGGCCTTACTCGCCGGGGAGCTCTCTGGGCCACCGGCGGCGACCGTCTGCTCGGAATTGTTTCCCGCGGCGGTTCCATTCTCGCCCGCTGGATGCGTGATCACGATCAGGAAAATCCGCTTCTGACCGATTATGACCGCATTCTTGAAATATGTCTCAAACACAACGTCACCCTGAGCCTTGGCGACGGTTTGCGTCCCGGTGCCGGTGCCGATGCCGGTGATGCCGCTCAGTGGGAAGAAGTCCTTATGCTGGGACAGCTTGCCAAGCGCGCCCGTGAATACGGTGTTCAGGCCATGATTGAAGGTCCCGGTCATGTACCCATGAATCTGGTTGAAACCCAGATTCGCGGTATCAAGGCTGCCACTTTCAACGCGCCTCTCTACGTGCTCGGACCTCTGGTTACCGACTCCGCTCCCGGATATGATCATATTGCAGGAGCCATCGGCGGTGCCATTGCCGTAATGAACGGTGTGGATTTTCTCTGCTACCTGACCCCCGCAGAGCATCTTACCCTCCCTGAGGTTGATGATGTCTGGAACGGAGTGAAGGCGTCTCTCGTTGCTGCCCAGTGCGGTGAAGTCGGACTCGGCAGGAAAGACGCTGTGGAGCGCGATCTTGAAATCTCCAAAGCCCGCATGGATCTCAACTGGGATCGTATTGCCGAACTGGCTATTGATCCGGCCCTGGCCTGCTCGCGCAGGAAAGACCACAAGGATGAAAAAGAGTGTGCAATGTGCGGAAAATTCTGCGCAGTACGTATGCTCTCCGAATAATTACCCCGTTGTATTAATCCAGCCGTTCTGTACCCGATTGATGACAATGGCCCGCAGCACCTTGCTGGTGTTGCGGGCTTTTTTTTTGTATATTGGGGTCAACCTGATTAATCAGCTGGTTGATTATCTGTTTTTGTCCGCTTTTTGCAAAGGTTGAGTTAGCGGTGCGGTACCGGAATATATTTCAATAGGAGGATTGCCATGTTGCGTTATGTACGGGACCCGATGAGCGGACTGACCCATTTTGTCGGTTTCTGTCTGGCCATAGCCGGGCTGGTCCTTCTGGTTGTCGATTCGGTAAATCCGGTGAAGGTTATGCATGTTGTTACCTTTTCCGTGTTCGGAGCAGGGATGATCCTGCTTTATCTTGCCAGCACGCTTTACCACTGGCTGCCTCTCGGAGAGCGCTGGACCCTTTACATGCGCAAGGCCGACCATGCCATGATCTTTATCTACATTGCCGCCACGTACACTCCTATATGCCTGATCGGCCTGAAGGGTAGCTGGGGGTGGTCTCTGTTCGGGGCTGTCTGGGGACTGGCTCTGGCCGGGATAATTACAAAGATGTTCTGGATGAATGCTCCGCGCTGGCTTTCCACCGCGTTTTATCTGGGTATGGGCTGGCTTGTCATAGTCGGGGCCGGACCTCTGATCAGGGCGCTGCAGACCGGAGCCCTGTTCTGGCTCACTCTAGGAGGCGTAATGTATTCAATCGGAGCCACTATCTACGTACTCAAGAGACCTGATCCATGGCCGAAGGTGTTCGGATTTCACGAGATTTTTCATGTTTTCGTCATGGCCGGAAGTTTTTGTCATTTCTGGGTAATGTATGAGTACATTGCCAGAATTGCGGCATAATTGCTGCTCATGAAAGCAATCGAGCACTATCGCTAAACTTCTGATGCCGTTTGTCGGCAGTCTTTTGTATTTCCAGATGGGAAGTAGGAAATCTTTCCTTTTTTTGGGTCAGAGCTCAATTGTTTCATGCCTGTATAGCGTGAAGAGTTGTTACGCCCTATGTGCTTGGCTTTGTAGAGGGCCGCATCTGCACGGATTACAAGGTCCTTCGGTGTGCTGTCTCCGTTTTCGTAGCAGCTTATTCCGATGCTGACCGTGGCGCTCAGGAGCATTCCGTCCACCTCGATCTGAAGTTTTTCGATTTTAGTGCGCATTTTTTCAGCTGCGGTCTTTGCTCCCTCAAATCCCGTATCGCTCAGCATCAGCGCGAACTCTTCCCCGCCCATGCGGCAGCTTATGTCGGTCTCCCGGCCTGTCTTTTTGATTGTATCGGCTATTGCCGCCAGTACTATGTCTCCACGGTCGTGACCGTAGCGGTCGTTGATCCGTTTGAAATGGTCTATGTCTATGAGCAGCAGGGCCAGGGGGCGCACGTGTCTGCGTGCCAGATTGAACTCCCGTTCCAGAATGGGGAAGAATCTGCGTCTGTTGGGCAGTCTTGTCAGCGGGTCCATCATGGCCTGTTCTTCAAGCATGGTCTGATGCTCCAGGGATTTCTTCTGGTAGCGGAAGAAAAGAATGTAGGCATAGCTGAACAAAAAGATAAGGATTGCTCCAGCACACATGATTGTCCACAGGTACAGTTGCCATTCTGCCAGTATTTCTTCTTTCCCGGTTGAGGCAAAAGCTACCAGCGGGTATTCATCTACATGGGCAAAAACAACTTCATGATGTTTTCCCGTGTACGGTGAATCTGCCGAGAACGTGCTGTTATCCCCGGTGCAGTTCTCTGCATTGAGGATTTTTCCATAGTTTGCCGGGGAAAGACTGCGGTGCGGGGCATGCATGAGTATGTTGCCGCAGGTTGTAACTAAAGCGATGGTGGTCCCGTCCGGAATTCCGAGATTTGAAAAGTCATTTTTAAAAAAACTGTAGTCGATAAGCGCTGTGTAAATGTATTGCAGTGAACCTGCATCATCCTTGAAGCCGATGCTTATGCCGAAATACGGATTTTCTTCACTTCCATTGCCGGTGATTACTTCGCTGACATAGTAGCCGTTTTTCTGGATTTCCCATGCGTGCTTCTTTAGGTACTCCTCGGAGATTATCTGAAACGGCTTTGACTTTCCTGTCCAGTGCATCGGGGTCCCTTTCGGGTCTGTAATTATCAGGTCTGATATGTATGGATTGAATTCTCTGCTCTTTTTAAGAACGGCAGCAACTGTTTTGTCGTGTGCATAATGGTCGTTCCTGTTTTTGTCCCGAATCATAATAAGGTCGAGAGCATCATGCATTCCGCGTATAGCCTGAATTACGCTGTCGAGAATGTCGGATGTATGGTAGGCCACCAGTTTAGCTATGAATTTGTTCTGCTGCCGAACTTTTTCCAGCTCTGCATTATACTGTTTTGTCATGAAAACTGCGCAGATACCGAATATTAGGGCTAAAAGTGCTCCTCCTATGGTCAGGCCCAACCTGGAAGTTTTGCGGGTATGTGCGGTCTGATCCATCTTCTCTCCATGTCTGATCGTATTGATGTCCGAAAATTCATACTCTGTTCATATACTATAGTAAATGCGATTATAAAACCATAACGATACTGCTTCATGCTCATTATATTCTTCCGATTGTTGACAATGAATTCGTGAGTAAGTTAATGTGAATTCACTTTCACATATTGGGGGAATAAATTGAGCAGAAGAATGGACCGGGTTTCGCGCAGAGAGCAGATTGCCGAGGAAGCACTGAAGCTTGCCTCGCAGGGAGTTTCGGCAATAACCATGGAAAATGTGGCCAGAAGTTGCGGTGTTGTTTCTTCCGCTCTTTATCGCCACTACAGGAACAAGGATGAGCTTTTCGACGGGGTGCTCGCGCTTGTGCGGAGCAAGCTGTTGCATGGTCTGGATATCTCTGCGGAAAAGGGAAAAACTCCCTTGGACATGCTCAGGATGCTTTCTCGCCGACATGCTGAACTGCTGTATCAGCATCCGGGAATACTCAGGCTGATATTTTCCGATGCGGTTCTGGAGAGCAATTCGGCCAGGCGTAACGGCATAATCGCCCTGATGAAAGAGTATCGAACTGTGGCGGCGTCCATTGCGCTGAAGGGGCAGGAAACAGGACAGATACGAAAGGACATCAGACCTGAGGATGTGGTATTCATGCTTCTAGGGTCCATTATTCCACCTTCGTTTCTGTATCATGTTTCCGGCGGAGATTTTGATCCCAGAGAGCAGGTTAAGCGCAGCTATGCTCTTTTTGAAGAATCCATAAGGGCAGCAAGGTAAGGTGTCGGAATGAAGATTAAACCAAGTTCGACTCTGCTTCCGTTTCTGCTGTTGATAATTGTTGCTCTTGGTGGATGCAATAATACGGAAGAAACTCTTTGGCAGGGATATGTTGAAGGGGAGCTTGTTTATGTTTCCGCGCCCCTCGGCGGGCAGCTTGAAGAAGTTCACGCCACAAAAGGCGAACAGGTGACGGCGGGACAGCCCCTGTTTGTTCTTGAAAGAGGTTTTGAAAAGGCAGGAATAGCCGAAGCGGAGGAAAATCTGGACCGTGCAGAAAATGATCTTGCCGATAAGCGCAAGGGCCGCAGACCCTCTGAAATAGCCTCCATTAAGGCCAGACTGCGCAAGGCGGAGGCCGCCGAGGTGCTTGCCGCCACCGAATACCGCCGCAGGGCGGAACTTTACAAGTCCCACACCATTTCCGAGGAAGAACGGGACCGCGCCAGAACAGACCATGAACAGGCGGTGCATCTTGTGGGTGAAATCCGGTCTGAACTCAAGACGGCGACACTCGGCTCCCGTTCCGATGAAATCAAGGCTGCCGAATCGGCCGTGGAAGCGGCGAGGGCAAGGCTGGAACAGGCCCGCTGGAATTTTGATCAGAAAGCGCAGGCCGCTCCGCGTACCGGACTGGTGTTTGATACCATCCGCTACCGTGGCGAATGGGTTCCGGCAGGCAGTCCGGTTCTGTCCATACTTCCCCCGGAAAACCGCAAAGTCCGTTTCTACGTTCCGGAAAGGATTGTCGGAGATTTTAAAGTCGGGGAGATACTGCTGATGAACTATGACGGTCTTGCCAAGCCCCTGCCTTTGAAACTGGTCTATGTTTCTCCGCAGGCGGAGTACACTCCCCCGGTCATTTATTCCAGCCAGAGCCGGGCCAAGCTGGTCTTCATGCTGGAAGCAGTGCCGGAATCAAGCTCAAATGCCTTAATGCTCAAGCCGGGACAGCCTGTAGATGTCAGCCGCACGCCGGAAGGCTTTATCCGTAACAATGGATTCTTTTCCCGGCTGCTTTCCTTTTTCGGGAGTTCCGATGGCTGAAGATTATGTCATTGATGTGAACGGGGTTACCAAGATTTTCGGTGACAGAACCGTGGTGAAGGGTTTGGACATGCGGGTCCGGAGAGGCGAAATATTCGGCTTTCTCGGTCCGAACGGGTCCGGCAAGACCACATTTATCCGCATGCTTTGCGGTCTTCTGCGGCCTGATGCCGGGGCCGGAACCTGTCTTGGTTACGATATCATTGAACAATCGGATATGATCAAGCCGCAGGTCGGCTATATGTCCCAGAAGTTCAGCCTCTATGGCGATCTTACGGTGCGGGAGAATCTGGATTTTCTGGCCCGCGCATACCTGCTGCCTGATCGCCGAAAGCTTGTAGATGATGCCATAGAAAGAATGGGGCTCGGACGTTTCACCGATCAGCTTGCCGGGAGTCTTTCCGGAGGCTGGAAACAGCGGCTGGCCCTGACCGGATGCACCCTGCACAGCCCGAAGCTGCTTCTGCTGGACGAACCCACCGCCGGGGTGGACCCGGCCGCCCGGCGGGATTTCTGGGACGAGGTGCATTCTCTGGCGGCGCAGGGCATCACCGCCCTCATCAGCACCCATTATATGGATGAGGCCGAGCGTTGCCACCGGCTTGCCTACATCGCCTACGGAGACCTGCTGGCAAAAGGAACTCTCGAAGAACTGGTAAGGGATTCCGGTCTGAAAACATGGGTCCTCAAGGGGCCTGACCTGAATGTCCTGACCTCGAAACTGAGAGCTTCTGACGGCATCGATCAGGTGGTGGCCTTCGGTAATACCCTGCACATAAGCGGTCGGGATAATAATCTTATCGAGAAGTCCATCCGGGAACTTTGCGGCCCGGATCACAGTTTCAGCCCGGCTGAGACCAGCCTTGAAGAAGTGTTTATCGATCTTATGCGGGGGACGAATCCGTGAACAGTGTACGCCTTTTTTCGTTCAGCCGTTTTATGGCCATGGCTCGCAAGGAATTTGTGCAGATGCGCCGGGACAGGCTGACTTTTGCCATGATGATCGGAATTCCGCTCATTCAGATAATCCTGTTCGGCTATGCCATCAATTCCGACCCGCGCCATCTTCCCCTTGCCGTCCTTTCAGGGGACAACTCCAGATATTCCCGGTCTATTGTCGCCGGAATGCAGGCCAGTTCCTATTTTGACGTGAACCGTTTTCTCCATACCAGAGCGGAGGCATCCAGATTGCTGGAGCTCGGAGAAGTGCAGTTTGTATTGACCATTCCGGAACGGTTCGGCAGGGATCTGGAACGGGGTGAACATCCGGTCCTCCTGCTTGAAGCGGATGCCACGGACCCCATGGCCACAGGCAACGCGGTCAATTCCATGCGCGAGATTGTAAATCGGGCCTTAGCGCGCGAGTTGAAGGGAGCCCTGCAATCCCTTCTGCCGGAGGCGAGTGCGGTAGAGCTGCGTATTCACGCCGACTACAACCCCGAAGCCGTAAGCCAGTACAACATCGTTCCCGGTCTGATGGGAGTTATCCTGACCCTGACTCTGGTCATGATCACCTCGCTGGCCATCACCCGCGAAACGGAACGCGGGACAATGGAAAATCTGCTGACCACACCCGTGCGGCCGCTTGAAGTGATGATGGGCAAAATCCTGCCTTACGTCATGGTCGGTTACATTCAGATGATGCTGATCATGGCCGCGTCCGTATTTCTTTTTAATGTTCCTATAAACGGCAATCCGTTGATAGTTTTTACCTATTCTGCTGTTTTTATCGCCGCGAACCTCACTGTCGGAGTCACTGTTTCCACCATCGCGCGCAATCAGTTGCAGGCAGTGCAGATGTCCATATTCTTTTTTCTGCCGTCCCTCCTTCTTTCCGGTTTCATGTTCCCGTTCCGGGGAATGCCCCAATGGGCGCAGGTCCTTGGCTCCGTTCTCCCGCTTACCCATTATCTCCGGCTTGTGCGCGGGGTGCTGCTCAAGGGAACAGGTTGGGAAGACTCCCTCTATCATCTGTGGCCGATTGCCCTGTTCTGGCTGGTTGTGGTCATAGTCGGGTTGAAAAGATTCCGCCGTACACTCGATTGATAAATCCTGTGTGAGCCCCGTATAAATGCGGGCTGTTGTCTCCTCTGATCCAAAAGTTACGGACTGTGGACCTGAATTAAGTAAAACAGGTCCGCAGTCCGTACTATTATGCATTTTCGAACGGGGGAACAGATGGGAACAGGACAGAAGAATAAAGGAGGTTTTCAGGATGACACCGGATGCCGGTTTTCTGGAAGAGGACAAACGGGAAGCGGATGAGATCAAGAAGGAGCAGCGCAGGGAGGCGGAGCAGTTTCTGTCCGATATGCGCAAGACCTTCGGAACTGCTCACGGAAAACGTATTTTTACTTTTCTGCTCGAGCAGGGCGGAGTCAATGCGCCGCTCTTTTCCCGGGACGCTGATATGTATCGCAACGTGGCCGTTCATGATTTCGTGGTCGAAAACATCCTTTCGGCAGTGGTAACGGCTGATGAGGAAATCTATCTTTCGATCATTCGTGAACGGGCCGAAAAATTACGCCATCAGGAGGAGACTGAGTAATGGATGATTTTGCAGGGTCTGAAATGGTTCAGGCCATGGAGCAGGATCAGGACGTGTCGGCAAAGGATATCCCTGCGCCGGAAGGACTGTCCGCAGTACATGATGAGGCCGGGCAACCTGTTAAGGAGGGAGGTGAAGCAATAGGGAGGGTCTCCGGGGAAGCTTTCGGAAAAGCATCCGAGGGCGCAAATGAAGAAGGTGCCGTGGAAACAAAGCCGGAAAAAGCAGGGGAAGTACCGGGCAAATCCGAGTCGGCTTCTCCGGGAAAACGGTCCGGGCAGGCTGAAGAAAACACTTCATCGGCAATTCCTCCTGCCCCGGAAGACTACAGGATTGATTACGGTCTGCCGGGCGGAGTTGATCCGCAGATTGACAGCCGCTTCCGGAATTTTGCCCATGAAAACGGCATTTCCGCTGAGCTGGCCCAGAAGCTGGTGGATTTCAGCAACCAACTGGAAACTGTGCGCATGGAGGAGCAGCATTATCAGGTGGAGGAATGGGAAAAACAGCTCCGTGCCATGCCCGGATGGCAGGGGCGCAACTACAGCCGCAATGTGGGCATTGCCCGGCAGGCCCTGCGAACCTTTGCCTCCCCTGAACTGGCCGAACTTATCGGGACTTCCGGGTACGGAAATCATCCCGAAGTGGTCAAGGCCTTTTACAAAGTGGGGAAACGATTGTCCGAGGATTCCTATCTGGACAGCTCTCGTAGAACCCCACGCAAGAAAACCATCGGCGAGATACTGTATCCCGATCAGCCTGTCTGATTTTGTCTGACGGGCTTGTAGCCAAACTGAACCCTGACTTAGGGGAAAGACAGAGTCATTCCGTATTTGATGCGCTTCGCGCGTTTGACAATCTGATTTCGCCGCCGCCGGCCAAAGGGGATAATCCCCTTTGGAATCCCTAATAGTTTAAGTTGGGTGTATTTTATGTAACCTGTCAAATTATAAATTAATTATTTGCTGTCCCTGCGGGCTGCATACAGATTTGAACGCTTGAAGCGTCATGATTCCAGAGCTCCCGGAGAGCCTTAATCATTAAGGAGAAACAACTATGGGAATTCTTGGAACCAACGCTCTTACTCTTTCCGAATGGTCCAACCGTACCGACCCCAGTGGCAAGGTGGCTGAAATCACCGAAGTCCTTTCCATGACCAACGAGATTCTCGATGACGCGGCCTGGGTTGAAGGCAACCTGCCCACCGGACACAGGACCACGGTCCGTACCGATCTGCCTACCGTAAGCTGGCGCAAGCTCAACTACGGGGTCAAGCCGAGCAAGTCCCGCACCAAGCAGATTGACGATACCTGCGGCATGCTCGAATCCTACGCTGAAATCGACAAGGCCCTGTGCGAACTCAACGGTGATTCCTCCAACTTCCGCACCTCCGAGGAACGCGCGTTCCTTGAAGCAATGAACAAGGAATTTGCCGAGACTTTCATTTACGGGGATACTTCCCTTGAACCGGAAAAATTCCTCGGCCTCTCGCCGCGTTTCAATTCTCTGGAGTACAAGAACGTTATCAACTTCGGCGGAGCGGGTGACAACTGCACATCCATATGGATCGTCTGCTGGTCGGATCAGACCGTGCATTTCACCTTTCCCAAGGGCAGCAACAGCGGGTTGAAACATACTGATCTCGGCGAAGTCACTCTCGAAGATGCCGGTGGAGGCAGATTTCAGGGCGTGAGAACCCACTACAAATGGTCTCCCGGTCTGGTCGTGCGCGACTGGCGCTACGTGGTGCGCATCGCCTCCATCGATCCGGCCAACCTCGGCGGCAATTCCCTGCGCCATTCGCTGATCGAAGGACTGAACATGATTCCCAATACGAACATGGGCAGAACCGTTATCTACTGCAACCAGTCCGTCAAAACCCAGCTGGATATCGAAGCGTCCGACAAGGACAACGTCATGCTCAGGACCGAAAACTGGGAAGGAAAACCCGTCACCACCTTCTGGGGTTGCCCCGTAAGGCGTGTTGATTCCATTCTTAACACCGAGTCCGCGATTACCGCCTAGTTTAACTGAATAATTACCAGGAGAATAAAAATGTTTTTGGATAATGAACTTTGTTTTTGCGAGGAGCAGTCCGTAACCGCCAGCGCGGTTTCCCAGAATGTGGTCTGCGTGGGCGAGGATTGCGGTTCCGGTTCTCCGGTACGTCTCAAGGTGCTGGTGGACGGGGAGGACTTCGCTGCTCTCACCAGTCTGCGTGTCGGAGTGCAGGCCTCTTCCACCGATGATTTCGCATTGTATGACACCCTTTTTGAATCCGGTTCCATTCCCGTGGCGGATCTGAAACAGGGCTATACCTTCCCACTGCCTGCGCTGCCGGCCAGACACAGCGGTTATCTGAGGCTTTCCTTCACCGTTACCGGAGCAAATGCCACAGCTGGAAAGGTCAGCGGATACATCATTCTGGATGATCAGACCAACGTATAAGGCGGTTGTGATGAAATATATCTGCAAGGAAAATTGTTATGTGCGGAATCAGCAGGGCTGACTTCAGTCTTTCCGCAAGAACGATGCGGTGGATTATGCAGGGGGAACTGCTGTTCCCTCCATTTTGAACCTGTTGACGGTCTTGAGCGGTCTGCAGAGGGTATGCAACCGATAAAAAACGGAGATGCCGAAAAAGAGAAGCTGCGCGCGCGGCTCAGAAAACTTAGAGTCAACTGCCCGGCAAATGCCGGGCAGTTGACCATGCGCAGAAAGCTGCAGAATGTGTCGTCGGAACAAAATATACCCTTGTAATGTCTCGAAATAATAGCCAGTTTTTTCAGGACCCCCGTACCTTTATTGGGCGGGGGTCAATCATATGAAACTGATGTCCTATACCCGGTTCATGGCTGAAAGCAAAAGGTTAATCAAATGAACCACAATCCACGGTTCGCGCTGCCTTTTGTGCCGCGGCAGTCTCTTTTTACAGAGCGCAGAGTGTGTCAAAAACTGTTCATTGAGCCTGAGACCAGGCTATAGCATCTTTGAAATCGTAATTGCCGGGAAACGAGCCAGTAATGTCAGCCCCCACTCGCCTTTTATGTATTGACTAAAGTTGGCTAAACTTTTATTTGCAGCGATGATATTGTTTATCAGGTGTGAAGTTGCTTTTTTGTCTTATTTTGACTTTGAAATGGTTTCGGCTCCACTGAACTTATACATCAGTGAAGCAGCAGGAAGACGGACACAGATCCTGTCGACTGAAGCTCCGACAACGGCTGTGCTGCCAATGCGGCACCTTGCGGTGACCCTTCATGCAGGATTTGTTGCGAATTAATTTAAACATGCATGTGTAAATAGTCAGGGCTTATTGTCCTTTCGAAGGAAAGAAGGAGTTTAATATGAAAGCAGTCAAATATCTTATTCTTGCAGTTGTATTGTCAGCAATACTTTTTCCAGCGGCCTGTTTTGCTGGAGAATGGTACCTGATCGACATGAACACCATGCAGTGTGTCCAAAATGACAAGGCAAATGCTTATGAGATGAAAAGAGCAGGGGTAAATGTACGCAAAGTTCATGAAGCCCTGGAAGGGGCCTATATAGTCAGCATATCGGGATCATCCCTGTTTGTTGCCGATTCCAGGGAAATGTGTGAGAAATTGCTAGAACTTATGAAAAAGTAAAAATCAGAATTATTGGAGGACAGGCCTTGTTGGGGCTTGTCCTCTTTTTTTGCGTACCCCCTTAATCCTACATGAGAAACTGCAATGATATTTTTTATTGAAAAGAGAACTTTTTTCCTGCTATCGGTCTTGTGGCTTGTTTGCATGTTGCTGCCCTTGAAGGCTGACGCGAATCCGGGCGCGACCATAGCCGAAGTGAATGGTATGCTGAACTCCGTTGCGGGCAAGCAGTCCAAGGATCAGCTCCGGACCTTCTATCTTGTATTGAAAAAGCTGAATGAAGAAAGTGAACAGAACTATGCAATACTGGACAAGGCGATACGCATCGAGGTGTTTCTTCTTATATACGAGGAGCAGAAGGGAGAAGGAAGCGCCGTCCCGGACATCATCTCGCTGCATAACAAATTACGGAAAATTAATGCCCTCGGGGGCACGGAAATCCCTTTTACCAAATATTCTGACAGCAAGGAGTTCGAGAAGATCATCGGAAGAGTCCTCAATGAAATGCCCAATCAGGAGATTCTGGACCGGGGAATGCGCGTCCTCTACCGCACAGGAGACGGCTATTCCAGCCGTTACGCCATCCGGCAGGCCCTTCCTTATTTTGAACTGGCTGAAGCAAACGGGTTTGACGATACAGAGTTGTATCGCGCCTTCATAGACGTATATAACACCAAGGCGTGCAAGGACGAACTCAAATCGATAATATACTGCCGTAAATTTCTTAATTCCGCTAACCGCAAAGGGTTGGACAGGGGATCGGTCCTCAGGACATTGGCGCTCAATCTTTTCACGACCACCCCTCCGGGGCAGTTGGCAAGGGGGAAGCTGGACGAGATCATTGCCATCATGGAAGACGCCAAGCGTCATGGTGACCCGGAGGCCGCCTCCTACATTTCGCAGTTCAAAAGCCTCATGGCCGATCAGTCTTCGGGCGGAGGAGGGGCGCAGGGCGATCCCATTGCGCAATTCGCCTCCTACATTCCCCTTAATAACGGACTAAGGACTTTCACGGAATTGGGACGTTGCTCCGCACTTGATGCCCGGGAAAGAAAAATATGCCAGGAAGCCACCTACGCCTATGACTTCGACCAGTTCTCCCTGGAGGGCAGGGCCAAGAACTACGTAAGCGTGATTACCATGCGCGATTGCTCATACCTGATGAAATACGAGGGCAATGAAATGCTTGCTTGCGAAAGTATACTCCCTTATCTGGACAACCGTGAAGTCATGATCAAATGGGTCACATTGGGCGCCCTCGGTTATGTTGTTGACGTGAAGCGAAACAGAATATTCACCCACTCCGGCGAAGGAGGCTACGGATTCTGATCTGCGGACGCAGAGCCGACCGAATTCTGTCGGTCGGCAGCATGGCTTCTGAATCCGGTTCCATTCCCGTGGCGGATCTGAAACAGGGCTATGCCTTTCCTCTGCCAGCGCTGCCGGCCAGACACAGCGGTTATCTGAGGCTTTCCTTCACCGTTGCCGGAGCAAATGCCACAGCTGGAAAGGTCAGCGGATACATCATTCTGGATGATCAGACCAACCTGTAGGCCGGTGCTGCCTGTGCAATGTCTTATTAAATAGGCGATCTTCGGTCTGATTTTGATGTTGCATACTGTTTTGGACCCCCGTCATTTATCGGCGGGGGTCTTTTTTTGCTGGTTTGGTTATGTTTTCTGAAGTGTTGGAATTTCAGCTAAGCCATATTTTTTAAAGAAATCTAGGCTGCTTGCCATTCAAGGTCGTTTTTCTGTATCTTGTTGAAACCACTTGAAATTTATAACGTAATTGTGCTACTAAATCCTAAGTCATGGAGAAAATTTATATGAGTGACATCAAAATCAGATATATTGACCATACAGGCGTACCGAAGAACAGTAGAGTCTGCTTATATGGTGTTGGAAAGGGCGGAGCGGAATCCTTGCAACTTCTTCGTCAGATACGTCCTGATGTGGAGGTCGTCTTTTTTGCTGATACCTATAATTCTGGTTCATATGAAGGATTTGAAATTATAAGGCCTCAAAACCTTGTCGACCGACAGAACGAATTCGATCTTATCTTAGTCTGCTCCTGCTACTACACGGAGATAATTACAAATCTATATTCCGTTGGCATTAAGAATGCTGTCGGATTTTCGTGGCCTAAATTTTATAGCTACCTGTTTTTGCCGGATGAGTTGGGCCGACGGGCTGAAGAGATTAATTATATCATGAATGCTCTGCATTCAGATACGGATAGAGCCTTGTTTAAATTATTGTGCGAGGCGCGCGTAGCAGGTTCTGCACAGGTTGAACTGCTTTATGGTTCAGCAGGTAAGGAGTGTTTTGTTTTTAAAGAGTCGAGGTTGGAAAATAATTTTTCTGAACATACAGCATCCAGTTATTTCGATTTTGTTGATCTTTCAATTGTAGAGTTCGCTGTACAAGCTGGAGTTTATAACGGCAGTGAAGCTTTATTTCTTACCGGGCAGGAACAGTTGAAAGTGGTTTATGGTTTTGAGCCTCAGGGTAAC
This sequence comes from Maridesulfovibrio sp., assembly GCF_963677005.1. NCBI lineage: Bacteria > Pseudomonadati > Thermodesulfobacteriota > Desulfovibrionia > Desulfovibrionales > Desulfovibrionaceae > Maridesulfovibrio > Maridesulfovibrio sp. Next base: position 566,146 of record NZ_OY781616.1, read on the forward strand.
ACTTTTTTTCCTCATGAAACACAACAATCCTTAAATGATTCAGGAAAATTTGTTTTGATTTCCAAAGGCTTGTGGAATAGTAACTCAGTTGCTGATTTCGCATTGGACGGTAGCGCCAGCTTTGTGAAGGGGCTTTCTGATGCACAGAATTCAAGTACAGTCCAACTTGTGGTCTTGGATGAAGAACTCAAAAAGCTTGCTATCCCCAGACTGGATTTGCTCATTGCCGATATTGAAAATGCGGAGATTCCTATGCTTGAAGGTGCCATGAAATGTATCGAGCAAGACCGCCCGCAATTAGCAATCTGTTTTTATCACTCCAAGGAGCAATTTCTTGGAATACCTTTGATGCTGATGAAGCAACTGAAAGATTATATTTTCAAGATAGGTCATTATTCAAGGGGGTTGGGTGAGAGTGTCTTTTACGCCATACCTAAAGAAAAATATTCCGGGTTTCATAGTTGTTCATGATTGTTCTTATAGTTAAATCATTCTGGATGATCAGACCAACCTGTAGGCCGGTGCTGCCTGTGCAATGTCTTATTAAATAGGCGATCTTCGGTCTGGTTTTGATGTTGCAGACTGTTTTGGACCCTCGTCATTTATCGGCGGGGGTCTTTTTTTGCGGGTTTTGTTTGCCTGACTGCATAGCGGCCCGGAGTTCCATCAGCTTTGTCCGGCAGCGCGTGTATTCGTCTTTTGCAAACGGTTCCGGGAATAACCGGAACCGGAAAATGCAAAAGGAGAAGAATATGGCTGTATCGGAAGTTAAAATCTGCAATCTTGCTCTGCGTAAATTGGGGGCGAGACTTATTGAATCGTTGAGCGACAGTTCGCAGGAGGCCGTGACCTGCAAACTCTTTTATGAACAGGTCCGAGACGCGGTTCTGCGGGAACATCCATGGAATTTCGCGGCCGCACGGACCCGTCTGGCCCTTCTGGCCGAGGTTCCGGCCTTCGGTTACGCCCATCAGTACCAGCTTCCTGTTGATTGCTTGCACCTGCGCCAATTGAATTCCGCAGATGATGAATTCGTGGTTGAGGGAGACAGGGTCCTTACTGACCGGGACGGTGCATCGGCCTTGTACACCAGAAAGATCACCAATCCGGTGCTTTTCGACCCTTCGTTCGTGATGGCCTTTTCGGCCCGTCTGTCAGCTGAAATGGCCGATGATATCACCGGATCGTCCAGCAAGGCCCGTGAGATGTGGACCCTTTACCTCAATGCCATGCAGTCGGCCCGGCTGGCTGATTCCGCCGAGGGCAGGGAGGACGAGATTCTCAATGACCCCTGGCTGGAAGCGCGGGGGCTTTACGGCACTGATTCGCCGGTATGGAGGGGGTAGATATGTCCGTTTCCCTGATCATGACCAATTTCAGTGCCGGGGAACTTTCCCCCAGGCTGGGAGGGCGGGTTGATCTCGCCAAATATTCAAACGGGCTGGCCCTGCTTGATAACATGTACACCCATCCCCACGGAGGGGCCTCCAGACGAACCGGACTTCGGTTCATCCGAGAATCCGTGGGACGGGAGCTTATGCCGGGCGGAAGCCTTGATTCCACAGCCGGTTGGACTCTTGGGGACGGCTGGACTGTCGCGGCCGGTAACGGAAGCTGTGACGGCACACAGAACGATCTGGCAGTGCTCAGCCGGGATATCGGGCTGGTTGAAGACACGGTCTATGAAATCGGATTCACTGTGAGCGGCTACGCGGCCGGAGAGCTTGCCGTCTGTGCCGGAGACGGAACGGTCAGCGTGCCGGTGACAGCGGACGGGGTTTATACATTCAGATCACGGTGCGGAGCTTCGGCCACGGTGGAACTTCGGGCCGATGCCGATTTCATCGGGGCGGTGGAAGACCTTTCCGTACGCGAAACCGGGCCGAAAACCAGACTGATCCCGTTTGAATTTTCCACCGAGCAGGCCTACGTGCTGGCTTTTACCGACAGGAACATGCGCGTGTTCAAAAACGGTGGCATTGTGGTGGATGCCGACGGGACACCCGTGGAGGTTGCAACTCCGTATAAGGAATCCGATCTTGCGGGAATACGCTTCACCCAATCTGCCGATGTCATGTATCTGGTGCATCCGGAGATACAACCCTACAAACTTTCACGCACTTCGCATGTGGACTGGTCGATGAATATCGTGCCGTTTTCCTCGGCTCCGTCGGATTGGAACAGCACCAATGGATACCCATCCTGCGTGACCTTTTTTGAGGAACGGCTCTGCTTTGCGGCCAGCCCGCAGAAACCGCAGACCATCTGGATGAGCAAGAGCGGTGCGTATGAGGATTTCGGAGTCTCTTCGCCTGTGGTTGATGATGATGCCTGCACCTACACCCTTTCTGCTGATCAGGTGAACGCGATTCGCTGGATGGTTAGCTCCAAGAAGCTGATCATGGGAACTTCCGGGGGCGAATGGTGGCTTTCCGGCGGTAGCAGTGCCGATATGGTCACCCCGAATTCGGTCATGGTCCGCCGTGAGACAACGCACGGCTCTGCGTCACTGCCTCCGGTGGTAGTCGGCGGAGTGATGATATTTCTGCAGCGTGAAGGGCGCACGGTCCGTGAACTTTCCTATTCCTTTGAGTCTGACGGTTATGTGGCTCCGGACCTGACCATCCTGGCCGAACACCTGACCCGAACAAATTCCATACTTGAATGGGCCTACCAGCAGTCCCCGGATTCCGTGATCTGGATGGTCCGCGATGACGGGCTGATGCTTGGCCTTACCTATCTGCGGGAGCATGAGGTAGTGGGCTTTCACAAGCACAGGACGGACGGAAAATTCCGCTCCGTATGTACCATTCCCGGACCGACACAGGAAGAGCTGTGGACAGTGGTCGAGCGGGAAGTGGGCGGTATTTCCCGTTGTTATATCGAACGGATGGAAAATCAGTTTTCGGGTGAAAGTTCCAGAGACGCTTTTTTTGTTGATAGCGGACTGAGCTACGATCAGGAAACGGCGGACACGGTTTTCACCGGACTGGACCATCTTGAAGGGAAGACTGTTTCCGTTCTTGCGGACGGGGCAGTGCGTCCTGACGTAACGGTCATCAACGGGGCCATTACCCTGGCGGCTCCGGCCAGCGTGGTCCATGCCGGGCTTCCTTATGTCTCGGACATGAAAACCCTGCGGCTTGAAGGCGGTTCCATGAGCGGCGGGACCGCACAGGGACGCATGAAGCGCATCTCGCACGTGACCGTGCGGCTGTTCCAGTCCCTCGGATTGCAGGTGGGGTATGACGGGGAGCATCTTGAAAGGGCGCCGTTCCGCACCACTGCCGATCTGGTCGGAGGCCCTCCTTCGCTCTACAGCGGCGATTACGAGGTCAAATTCAACCGGGGGTATGACCGCGACGGGCAGGTTCACATCCGGCAGGACCAGCCCCTGCCTCTGACCGTTCTGGCTCTGATCCCTGAAGTTTCGGTGTATTCATGAGTCTGGCGGAAAGAGCATGCGTGATAACCATAGGAATCCCTTCCATCCATGATCTGGAGACCGTTGCTGCTGATATCCGTGTTTCTGACAGGCGCGATATGCAGGGGCTGCATCCGGGCAAACCGGTCTATGAGATTCTTATGGGGGACGTGGCTCTTTCGAGGATGGTTTACGGACTTTATCTGCGTGGAAAAATTGCCGCGGTTTTCGGTGTGGTCCCGTCAGGGCCGGGAATCGGTACGCCGTGGCTTGCGGCTTCGACCTGTGTGGAGCGCAACAAACTGTCATTCGCAAGAATGTCGGTGCGAATGCTGGACATGATTCAGAAACCTTTTCCGGTGCTGGACACATGGGTTTGCGCGGAAAATTCAATGAGTTTGCACTGGCACAGCTGGTGCGGGTTTGAATTTGCGAGCGAAACTGTCCGCATAGGTCGGGATCGGTTTTACCGGGCTGTGCGGATAGTAAATAAACAAAAGGAGAAAATATAGATGGCATCAGGATTGGGATATATGGCAGTCAGTTCAGTTGCGAGTGTCGCCATAGGCGCCGCCACCAGGGCTGTTTCCGGGCAGAAAGGTTCCTGGGGCAACGTGGGGACGGACGCTTTTGGAGGAGCGCTGAGCGGCGCAGGCAGTTCGGTGATGAGTTCGGGAAGCAGCCTGATGAGCAGTTCCTCGGTAACTGCTGTCGGGAGTTCGTCCGGCAGTTCTGCAGGCTCGGCGACAGACAGTTCGGGAAGCCTGCTTGGGGGGCTTGGAAACAGCGGGTCGTATCTCGGTATGATGAGCCAGTTCGGACAGTCCGTCCTTGGCGGCAGTGAGCAGATCGGCGATGCCCAGTACAATTCCAGAATGACCGAGCTCAGGAACTACCGCACAGTCCAGCAGGGGGTATACGGCAGGGCCGCGAGTTACAAGGAAGCGGAAATAGTCAACAGGGAAGCTGAAATGGAATTGGCAGCCCTGCGCCGGGAGCTATACCGCAGGAACCATTCTCTGGGGGCCTACCGGGGAGTTCGCCTTGACTCCGGTTCCATTGTCGATGCCCGTGAGGACCTGATCAAACAGGCTGATTATGATATGGAAATTGTAAAATATCAGGCTGAGGTCGATTCCGGACGCTACATTGATCAGGGTAATATGGCTGTATGGACTGCCGAGAGCGCATCCGTTCTCAACACCAATGATTCCAGCAAAGAGACGCAGGAAACCAGTTCCGCAGTCAGCAAATCGCTCTTGAATACCGGGATGAGCATGGCCGGAAGTCTTTTGAGCTCCAAGTAGAATTTGGAATGTAAATGGAAATAGGACATTATATAAATATAAGGAAGTCATAACAGGAGACAGCTATGACAGTTGTATCGAGCGGCAGCTCCATCACCTACGCCGGTGATGGAACGCAGGCCGAATTTGATTTTAATTTCCGCATATTCGGCGAGGATGATCTTTGCGCAGTGGTGCGCAGTGATGCAGGGGATGAAACCGAACTGGCACCGGGCAGTGACTTTTCGATTGTATCCGGGGTGGGCAGCGATGCCGGAGGACGGATACGTTATCCTGTTTCAGGAACCCCGCTTGCGGTAGGGGAAACAATCACGTTGTACCGCAATATTCCTTATACTCAGGAACTGGAGCTGGTGGATAACGATCCGTTTTCAGCGGCTCTCCTGAACGAGGCGTTTGACCGGGGAGTAATGCGCGACCAGCAGTTGCAGGAGCAACTGGACCGTGCTCTCAAGTACGAGATCACTACTCCGACAGAAGAGCAGCTTTCGCCGCAGGAGTTTATGCGCGTTATTCTGGAAACAGGCGATATGGTTTCCTCATCGCTGGCCGGATCGGAAGCCGCCAGGGATCAGGCCCTTGCAGCACAGGCCGCAGCTGAGGAATCCTTTTCCAATGCCCGGACAGCCCGCAACGGGGCCGAAGCCGCACAGCTAGCGGCCGAAGAGGCCCGAGATTCCGCACAGGCCATAGCTCTGGGCGACCTTGCGGATCTTCGCAGTGCGACCCCGGTGCTTTCCGGCCCGGCGGAAGCGGACGAAGGAACCACGCTCACGGTACTTATCGCCGATCACGAGGAAGATGTGGAAACATCATACGATCTTGATGTGTCCGGCTTCGGTTTGGCAACCGTTTCCGGCAATGCCGTGACCTGGGTGCTCGGCAGTCTGGATGTGGATACCTCATGTTTTCTGGAGGTTGTGCGCCGCAGGAGGGGGGAACTGTATTCCGAAACTGCCCGGCATACCGTGCTGGTTAAAAATGTGGTGGCTCAGGACGGCCCGACATACTCTTTCGCCGACACGACAGACGGCTACCCCGGTGCGACCATAGACGGCGATGGAGTCCATGCTCCTGCGCATACTCTCGGCGTGGACAACGACAATCAACTCGTTTCCGCACAGGCCGAAATTGTGCGCACCAGTGATGAATTGCCGTTAAACTCCGGTACATCGGCAACCACGATTGAGACGGATAGCAGTGCGAATGTGTCCGAGGGTGACGGGCTGCTCCTGCTGGTTGACGGAGAGAGTGTTGCGGCTGTTGCGGGGGCGGTTACGGGCGGGGCTGCTGATGAAACGGCATCGCTGGCATGGGTCGGAGCCGTGCAGTTGATTGATGGTTTTAGCTCCAACTACACCGTGCTGGACGGTGATGCCCCGCAGGGCGCTATACACTCAAAGGTGTTGTCCGGGGATTTTACCTTTTCGGCGTACCAGCTTTATAATTCTGGCGGCTCCGGCGGGGGAGATTGGTGCTTTGGATTCTTCGCCGCCGATGAGTTGGCAATGTTTGTGGACACCAGTTACTGCGGGAACGCTATTAATATGAATAACTGGTGGGCTCACAATGGGACAACAACTATAAATACTCCTGACGGGATCGTTAGCACGGGGGTTATTCCAGCAGGTGATGTTCTAAAATGGGAGAGAATTGACGGGATAGTTAAGTTCTATATAGACGGCGTGCTGGTATACACCGGAACAACACCATATACAGGCGATATCTGCTTACTTATCGGACAGTACTATGGTGGAACAGACTCATACGGAACAGCGCATTGGCGGGATATAACCGCTATTGTCGGTGGTAGCTTATCCATTGACATCACCTCTGCAAGTTTGGCATCCGCTCCAACTAAAGCTTTTAAGTCCGCAAGTGCAATAACTCTGAACTCTGGTACATCGGCAACAGCGATAGTTACGGACGGATCTGTCAGCATTTCCGAGGGTGACGGGCTGCTCCTGCTGGCAGACGGGGCGAGTGTGGCGGCTGTTGCGGGGGCAGTGACATTAGGATCAGACACTTTAATAAGCGGTGCAACCGGTACTATTATAACACAGATGAGCGATGCGGTAGACTATTTTTCTGTTACTCCTGAAAATGCCTTTGACGGAGATACTGGAATAACTACATATACCCAGGGCTCTACTATAGAAGATGCTTTTCCGGTGTATCTTGGAAAACTATGGAGTACACCCTATACAATTTCTAAAGTCGTAGTAACCCCACCGTCCAGTGGTTTTGTAGGATCACAGTTGAGTAGCGCCGCTACGTTGACCATAGCTGTGGAAGGTTCAAACGATGGTACTACTTGGATAGAACTCCATTCTGACAACTACGACAATGATGGTACCGCAGTTACAATTACTGATATTATAAAAACATCACCATATCTTCGGCATCGAGTAAAACTTGATGCAGGTGATCTTGGTAGTGCTTTTCGTTGTTGGGTAGCTGAAATTGATTTTTACTATGCTATGTCAATAATCGACATCACTGCCGCTGGACTGTCCGTTGCTCCCACAAGCGCGGCCAAATTCAACGCTGCTCAACTCGCGCTAGGGGCCGGGGTTGCCGGTGAATATCTGGGGCCGGAGGTAGGACTGGAATTTGCTTCATCAGACCCCATCGAATCTAACGAATCCACATGGTTAACTGGCAACACATTGTCAACGTATATGGTTTCTGGGCTTTGTTTGCCCAACGGAGAAACCTTGAAAAGGGTCGGCACACATCAGAGAACGTGGGACTCTTACCCTGCTTATATCGCTCCTGTCCCTATGCGTCTCGGGGTTGCTAAAAAAGTTGCAGACGATGAATGGGACGTTATCACATGGTTTCAGCTGTTCAACCACGGCCTTACCGGTTTTGAGTACATAGAACTCACAGAACCATACACAGTTCCTGACGATGGTAACGACTACAGAATTATAGGCATTGCAGATAGTACGCAGAACGTTGGTTACGGCTACATCTCTGCGTATGACGGGACAGGCGGAGAAAACAAGGCATATTACAATGCGTCCGGCACGGTTGCGAGTCCGTTAACCGGCTCCCTTGGAACAACAAGCGAAGGGTCAAACGTCTCGCTTGCCGTTGGGTATGAAACAACAGTAAGCGAGTCCACCGCATCCGCACTGGTTTTCACCTCCGCTGAATCCATAGCCCCCAAAATCTACACCGAAGGCGGCAAACACAATACGATAAAAATTGATGGCGTTGAGCATGCCGTTTCCGGGGTGAGTGAGGTGGACAACAGCAGTGCAACAACAACTGAAGAAACGGGGACAAAAACAGACGTAAGCGATACGGCCTTTTGGAGCGGAACGGGGCTGGTTGTCCCAAACGGCAGGACTGTTGCGGAAATCGGCATGGCAAATACGGGAAGTGCCGCAGTAGCCAAAGTTATTCTCTACCGTGTTGATACAGAAACAGCCGAACAGTCCACAGCATCCGGCAGCTACGAGACAGTTGCTTCAGTTGACATCTCGTACAGCGGAAGCGGCGATTATGAATATGTCGCTTTGGAAACTCCGTACTTGATACCGGAAGACGGCAAAGAATATAGGCTCGGGATGCTGCTTTCATCTGGAACTTTCTCCCGCAATGATGGGGCTTCCGGCATTCATTCTACGGCAGTTACCGGTGTTGTCGGCCAGACCTTTACGGCCGACCTTGATACCTACCAGCCTTTTGTCGGAGCTAAGACAAGCGACCCCCTGTTCGTTACTACCGCAACACTCGCTGAACCTCTTGCCGCCGCTCCTGCCGGGACCGAATCAGTCGTTATCCCGGATCGTTGCACCCTGATCCCGGATTCACAGACTACGGAGGCCACCAGCGAGGGAGTTAAAACCACCGCGTCAGTAGTTTCGTTCGAGAACGATCCCGACCTCAAGCGGCTGGCTATGGCCGCGAACGGCCCGGACGGGCTGACCTTCAAGTCCGGCAAAATCTACATTCAGGAGAAACCATAATGAGCGAGATGAAACACATTGTCGATGAACGGCCGGGCGTGAGCATCCACCGTGAGGTTCCGGCCAAACGTGCGTCCGCGGATTTCGATTTGACCCAGATGAGCGGTACAACCCGTGCGGCGTTTGTGCGGGTCTGCCGGGACGGCGGGGCCACGCCGGAGGATTACCGGCATGTTTTTGAATCCGTGCTTGGCGGGAATGTGGTGGCGGAGATTTTGCGGTAGTTTTTTGTGACTGTCGGTGAAAATTGTTTCCGATCGTCTATCTGAAATTATTTGATTGTATTACTGGTAAAAAAGGCCGTAATTCTGCATGGTTCATTATGTAAGAGTTGCGGCCTTTTTCTTCTCTGCCGATTACAGCCGCAGCCTTTGGTGGGGCTTAATATAAAAACAGGGTGTTTTGATATAAAATCATGGTTGCCATTCCGCTCCATGAGTTTTATTTTCCCTTTTCCGATAATGTGGGGTGACCGTTACCCACGATGCTGCCTTTACACCTACACAATTCCGGATTTTGTTTTTATGTCTCCAAAAAGCATATACCACTGTATTCAGGGCGAATTGGCTGATCTTGAAAAATCAGCATCTTTGCGTACCGTACCGGAAGTGGATAACGGTGCGGACAGATATCTCCGATTCAAGGGTGAGGACCTGTTGAACCTTGCGTCCAACGATTATCTTGGATTGGCGGGGGATTCCGTATTAAAAGAGGGAGCAACTGACGCAGTTGCGAAATACGGGTGCGGGGCGGCTGCCTCACGTCTGGTGACCGGCAATTTCGGAATTTACGATCAGCTGGAAAAAGAACTTGCCGAGTTCCATAACCGGGAAGATTCAATGGTTTTCAGTTCCGGGTATGCGGCCAATCTGGCCATAATGGATGCTTTTGCCGATAAGAAAACAGTTGTCTTTTCCGATAAACTGAATCACGCCAGCATACTGGATGGAATACGAATGTCCGGAGCAAGGCAGGTCCGCTATCGGCATAACGATATGGAGCATCTTGAAAAAAGGATGGCGGACCATGCAGACTGTGATTCCCGGATATTGATCACGGATACGATTTTCAGCATGGACGGCGACCTTGCGCACATGGAGCACATTGCCGACCTCTGCGACAGGTATGATACAATGCTGGTGGTGGATGAAGCGCACGCCGAAGGGGTGTTCGGTCAGGGACGCGGATTGTGTCGGGAAATGGGCGTCTCGGACAGAGTTGATCTGCATATGGGTGCTTTTTCCAAGGGATTGGGGTCCATGGGCGGAGCTGTTTCCGGCAGGCGTGAACTTGTTTCATACCTCCGTAACCGGGGACGTTCCTTTGTTTTTTCCACAGCACTTCCGCCTGCAGTGATCGGGGCCAGCCTTGCTGCCCTGCGGCTTGTCCGGTCAGATGATTCCCGCGGACGGAGACTGCTGGAAATGAGCCGGGAACTGAAGCTGTACTTGGAATCTCTGGGATTTGATTGCGGGATGACGCAAAGCCAGATCATACCGGTTATTCTGGGTGATAACGAGAGGACGCTGGGAGCACAGAAATTTCTGCTGACCAAGGGACTTTATGTGGCCGCCATCCGTCCTCCGACAGTTCCGCCGAACACCGCCAGACTGAGGCTTTCCATGCGGGCAGACTTCACCCGCACCGACATTGATCTGATCAGAATGGCGTTTGAAGCATTGAAAGAGGAATTTCTTTGATGGACAGCTTCTTTGTCAGCGGCTGGGCCGGTGATCCTGCCCAGTATCCCGGCCTTCCGGCATCATTTAATTATCTGGTGCCGTTCAGCGGATTCAACCCGCAGAATCTTGCCGGGATGATAGACTCAGGCGGCGACCTTCTTGTGGGCTGGTCCACCGGTGCGCATATGCTGCTAAGGTTCTGTCCGCATCTTTTTTCGCGTTTCGGGAAAGTTGTTTTGGCTGCGCCTTTTCTGGCCTTTACCGATTCCTTTCCCGAAAGATTGCTGCGCGGGATGATAAAGGGCATGGACGCTGGTCCGGCCGGGGTGGTGGCTGCCTTTCGTGCCAACTGCGCAGATCCTACCTCTTCCGACTATGATCCGGAACAGACCGACAAATTGATTGAAGGGCTTGAGTTTCTTATTTCTTCTAAAATTGAATTTGACGAACAGGTCCGCATGGACAATCTGATTCTGGTTTACGGCACGGCGGACCGGATAGTGCGGCGCAAGGCTTTCGACAGGGTCTGCAAGGCGGTTCAGCCTGCCGATATTGTTTTGCTTAATTGCGGGCACAAGATTCCCGAAAAGGACCTGCTCAATGTTATGGGATGTGTTTCTTGCCTTGGGTCCGTAAAACTTTTGATTTGAGAGGCCGCCTTCAATCCTTTTTTTGATTTATTAGGGTTTCCAAAGGGGATTATCCATCTCTGCTCTCCATATCCCTAAGACTCGAAGCGAGCTTCTCGTCTAAGGGCTAGTGGGCCTTTGGCCGGCGGCGGCGAAATCAAATTATCAAAAGCGCAAAGCGCATCAAATTAAATTTCTTAAGTGTTTTTTTGAGAAGTTAAGGAAAGAGCCAGGTTGAAGAAAAGAATTCGTCAGTGTTTCGGCAAAGCGGCCTCCAGCTACAGCGATGCAGCCTCTGTTCAGCGCGAGGTTGCGGCACGCTGCGCAAACTTCTGCCCTGAGGGTAACTATTCAAGGGTGCTGGATGTAGGGTCCGGGGTTGGTTTCCTGTATGCGGAGCTTGCTAAGCGTCTGAAGTTTGATGATTACGTGTCGCTTGATCTTGTTCGGCCCATGCTCATGGAGCAGCGCAAGGTCAACACGGCTTTTCTTTTGGCCGCGGATGGGGAGAATCTTCCTTTTTCCGGCGAAAGGTTCGATCTGCTGGTCAGTTCTTCGGCAATGCAGTGGTTTTCGGAGCCGGAAAGATCAATAGCGGATGCATTTCGGGTTCTTAAATCCGGGGGAAGGTTTTCAGTAGCTGTTTTCTGCCGCGGAACACTGGCCGAGCTGGCTGACGTCAGCCAAAGAACCGGATTCGGTTCGGTCAAGGAACTCAGGGACGAATCTTTTTACCGGGATGTTTTTTCATCGTTGCAGGGTGTTAAGGCGGAATTTTCGTCCGCCGTGTATGAAACATATTTTTCTACTGTGAAAGAATTTTTGAAAAAGCATAAAATGACCGGAGCTGTTGCTTCAGGAGGAAATATATCCTGGGGCAGGGAAAAATATCTCCGGTTTGTAGAGGAATACGAAAGACTGTACAGGGGAGAAGCGGGAATAAGGGCCACTTACCGGACTTTTTTCGCTTACGGTGAAAAGCTTTAGGGGAATTCTGCGGTATCCTTTCAAAGGGGCCGTTTAGGCTTTTCAGTCGTACAGATGGAGTTTTTGAGAGTAACTATGATGTATATCAGGAGATTTGTATGTTAGTTGGGGACTGGATGACCGAAGAGGTCCTGACCATCCTGCCGGGTGCTCCTATTCTGGATGCAATGAAAATGATGAGAGACGCCGGAATCAGACAGATTCCCGTTGTGGAGGCTTCCGGACTCGTTGCCGGAATAGTTTCCGACCGTGATGTCCGTGATGCGCTGCCGTCCAAATTTCTGCCCGGAGACAGCGCTTCAACCGTAGGGGAGGGCCTGCTGGGGTTGAAGGTCAAAGATATAATGACCCATGACCCGATAGTTGTTGCCCCGGAAACGTGCATGGAAGTGGCTGCTGAACTGTTGCTTGAGAACAAGATAGGCGGGCTGCCCGTTGTGGACGAATACGGAATAGCCGGAATTATTACTGAAGTTGATGTGTATCGCTTTCTGACCACGGTCACAGGGGTAAGCAAAGGAAGCTCACAGTTTGCATTTATTCTTGAAGACACCGCCTCAGCACTTGAGGAACTTCTTAATGACCTCTGGGCCCGCGGAGTCAGACTTTCTACCGTATTCACTTCATATGAAAGGGTTGATCCGGGGCAGCGTCGTGTCTTTGTATGGGTGCAGCGGCTTGATGACAGTACCGTGGAACAGCTTGTTCTGCACCTCAAGCGGGCATACGACCTGCTGTACCATGTTCATAGGGGAGTAACTCACAAGTCTGAATTCTGATCGGACGTATGAGTTTGGAATCCGCCCGTATTCGTTTTTTTATTGCGGAGGTGGGGGAGGAAAATGTTTCAGCCCTTTTGGGCGATGATTGGTTTGCAGCAGTCTGCCTGCGGAAATGCCCGGCATTCCCGCAGGCAGTTTGATATCAGATGGTACGCGAGAGCAGGGTGCCGCCGCCGAGCGTGCCGAGCTGTGAAAAGAAGCCGCTGACCTGGCTGTGCACCTGCTTGGCCTGTGCGTCCTGCTGGTCCTGTATGGCGGCTGCTTTTTCAAGCAATGTGTTTATATTCTTATTCAATTCTGCAAGCTTGTTCTGTTCGGAATCTGTAAGATCCCTTTCTTTTGCTGTAAGCTTCAGGTCTTCAGCCTGTTTGTCCAAAGTGTGAAACAATTTTTTTTCAACGTTGCTCAGGCCGTGGGTTACCAGGCTGCCGACTATTTCTTCCATTTCGGTGATGATTGCATCGGCTTTTTCCTCTTCTGCCGGAGTCAGTTCCTTTTTTTTGGTCCCCATTATTTCGTCTATCTTATCATTCAGTTCATCGGCCTTGGCCTGTTCTTCTGCCGTAAGAGTTTTGGGGCCTTCTATGCCGAACAGCTCTTTAAGCTCCGCCTGTATTGATTCTTCTTTCTTTTTTTCCGCTGCGGTCAGGGTCTTGCCTTCAGGGTAATACAGTTTTTTCAGTTCCCATTTCAGGCTTTCGGCCCGGCGCCGTTCAGCTCCTTCCGGTTCCTTGGTAGGAAGGATGTGATAAAGTTCATCCAGTTCATTCTGTATTTCATCTATTTTGTCCTGCTCTTCCTGAGTGAGCTCCTTGGGCTCATCACTTATTCCATATAACTTGTTGAGTTCGCTCTTCAGTTGCCCCAGTCTTTCTTCCTCTTCCTTTCGAACGGAGGTTTCGTCTACTCCGTAAATGCCGTTCAGTTGCGAGTAGTATGAGTTTACCTGCTGCTGTTCGTCAGATGTCAGGCCGAAGCTCATGGAGGCGAATTGCATCTGCAATTGCCTGCGGATCTGGGTGGGGCTCATGGAGCTGGATATAGTAGGTGTTTTCGAGGATGTGGAATTATTGGAAATATTGGTAAAATAGCTGCTTGCGGTACTGGTTCCACTTAATAGGGCGCTCGTATACATGATATTACCTTAAATTAGTCTTTTGTTTGTTAAGAAATATTTTCCCAAAAGATTATGTTTCTTAATTTAAGCAATATGTGTGCCGTTCGACAGGATTCTCATCTGTCGGCAGGTTGTGCTCTAGCGTATTTTAGCTGTCTTATAAGGAAGGTGAGAGTGCGGCTTTAATTTCCGGTTGCACAGAGTTGCGTAAACCAATGTTTTGTGCGATGCAAAAAATAGATATTGGATATAGGGCGAAATTTTTAAAAAAGGTTTATTCTCTTGATTTGAAAAAGTCCTTGCCGTATATTGAATTCCGTTTTTTAACACGACCATTTAGGAGGTTTTAACATGAGCGCAGCAACTGAAAAGGTGCACCAGATGGAAGATTACCAGGCGAAATCTGAAGTAGAAGTTCTGGGCGACCAGATCGCAGCAGGTGTCGGCGACACCGCTCAGAAGGATATGGGCAAAGTGGCCATCATCATTTCCTTCATGGCAGTAGTTCTTCTCGTAGTATTTTTCTACGGACTTAATCAGAATCTCAGCAGCCTCACTTCTGAAGTGAAAGATCTTCAGAGCGTACGCGGTGAAGTGGCAGACCTTAATGCCCAGATGGCTGTTGTAGACGGTCGCATTGTGGAACTTGAAAAGCTTCCCCTCAAGACCAAAAATATCATAATGGACGGCATTCTCGACGAAATGAACCAGAAAGCAGCATATGTTGGTGCCCAGCTCAGCCCGGAAGAGCAGGCCAAACTTGCCAAGGTTCAGGAGCTCCTCAGGGACGTTCAGTCCGGCCTCCAGAAATAATGCTTTGAGTGATCAAAGTTTTGGCGCAGCGGGCATGCCCGCTGCGCCTTTTTTATTTCCAGTAATTGAATGAAAACCCAAAGTAAAATTCGTCCTGTTTCTTATTCCACCTTCTCTCCCACGCGCGAAGTGCGGATATCCTCAAGGGGAATGTCCCTGTCATAGCATATCAGTCCGCAGCGCAGGCACCGGGATGTTTCGTGTTTAAGCTCCTGTTCGCAAAGGCAGCCTTCCACTTCATTAAAGGTCGATATTCTTTCATCCTCCCCGCACAGATGGGGAAGAGTTGAGCGTTTTTTCTGATTACAGCCGTCGACATCTTT
The DNA here is from genome assembly GCF_963677005.1 of Maridesulfovibrio sp. NCBI lineage: Bacteria > Pseudomonadati > Thermodesulfobacteriota > Desulfovibrionia > Desulfovibrionales > Desulfovibrionaceae > Maridesulfovibrio > Maridesulfovibrio sp. Next base: position 581,190 of record NZ_OY781616.1, read on the forward strand.
GAAAAGGGTGTAAGGGATCAGGGTACGCATGAGGTTGCCTGCAACCGGTATTGATCCTGTTGTTAGCATGTAATGTATTGATCTTGCCGCGCGTCTCCCTGCCCCGACCGCTGAAATAACCAGTGAAGGACCGGAGAACGCATCACCGCCTGCAAAGACATACGGTACGGATGTCTGCAGGGTGTCCGGGTCGGCATTGATTGTACGCCAGCGGGTGAAATCCAGTTGACACTGCTCTTCTCCTTCCGTGTAAAAGCAGGTCAGTTCCGGTTTCTGGCCGATTGCCGAAATGATCGTATCGACCGGATAGCGCGTTTCGGAACCGGCTACTGGGACCGGACGGCGCCGACCGGAATCATCCGGTTCACCGAGCTCCATCGTTACACACTCCAGATGAGTTGCCCGTCCTGTTTTGTCCATTACCACTTTTGTAGGCGCAGCCAGGAAAATGAATTTTACCCCCTCTTCCGCTGCGGCGTCTATTTCTTCCGTGTTGGCGGGCATCTCGTTGCGGGTCCTGCGATAGAGCATGGTTACGTCACACCCGAGCCGGATGCTTGTCCTGGCCGCGTCTATTGCCGTGTTTCCACCTCCGACCACAATAACCTTCGGCCCGACATTGGGCGTCTGCCCCAGTCCCACAGCCGTAAGGAATTCCGTGCCGGAAACAACTCCCTGTGCTTCCTCCCCGTCAATTCGCAGGGAGCCGCTGGCCCAGGCTCCTATTCCCATGAAATAGGCTTCGAATCCTTCCTTCTCAAGACTTTCTATCGAGATGTCCACGCCGAATTTCTTTCCGTACCGAACCTCGATCCCCAGATTCAGAATTCCGTCTATTTCCCAATCAAGATCTTTTTTGGGCAGACGGTATTCCGGAATGCCGTAGCGCAACTGTCCGCCAAGTCCCGGCATGGATTCAAATATGGTCGGGCTGTGCCCAAGGCGGCGCAAAAAATTTGCGCACGAAAGGCCCGCAGGGCCTCCGCCGATGACAGCGACCTTGTGTCCGGTATCCTTTGCGCAGGGAATTTCCGGTCGCAGGCCGTTCTTAAGTTCCCAGTCGGCCACGAAACGTTTGATCATGTTGATGCCTACAGGACGGTCCACATGTCCCCGGCGGCAGACCTCCTCGCACGGACGCGGACATACCCGGCCGCAGACCAGCAGCAGAGGATTGCGCTCGCGGATGATGCTCACCGCCCCGGCATAATCGCCCCGGCCCGCTGCTTCGATATAGCGTGGAATGTTGATCTGGCCGGGACATTTCTGCTGGCACGGGGCCAGACAGTCGTTTATTTCTTCCTGATGAAGAAGCTTCGCGCTCATGGAAACAATGGAAAGCACCCCTCTGGGGCAGGCATCCACGCATTTGCGGCAGGCTCGGCAGGCCAGCGGGTCCACAACAGGCAGGCCTTCCTCTCCCATGTGAATGGCATCGAAAGGGCAGACCGCAACGCATGTACCCAGTCCCAGACATCCTTCCGGGCAGGTTTTTGCCCCATCGTAAAGCAGTGCCTGAGCCCGGCAGTCCCCGGCTCCTTCATAGTTGTAAAGCTCTTCGGCCCGCTGTCCGCCGGTGCAGTCACGGAAAGCCAGTTCCGGTTCCATATCCGGGACTTCAAGGCCCATCACGGCCCCGACCTTTTTGGCTGTTTCAACCCCGCCTATCACGCAGACCCCGGCACCGGACTTACCTTCCACCACCGCATTGGCCGCACCGGAACAACCCGCGTAGCCGCAGCCTCCGCAGTTCACCCCCGGCAGCACATTTTCCACCTGCGCTATGCGCGGGTCTTCTTCTACATGCAGAATCTTCGAGGACGCAGCCAGAATGGCCGCGGCGGTAAATCCCAGTCCCATGAGAACGAGCAGTGATGAAATGATCATGGTCATACCTGTACGGTTAAATTAAATCATGCCCTTGAATGCGAAAAAAGCGAGCGACATCAGCCCGGCCATTACCAGAGCGATAGGTGTGCCTTTCATGGCCTTGGGCACCCTGGAAACTTCAATTCTCTCCCTTATGGATGAGAGCAGTACCAGAGCCAGCATGAAGCCGAGTCCCGAAGCAAAAGAAAAAGCCACAGTCTTTACGAATGTGAATTCCTCCCGTTGACAGATAATGGCTATGCCCATGACCGCGCAGTTGGTCGTGATCAGCGGCAGAAAAATGCCCAGTGCCTTGTACAGCGGAGGCACCACCTTTTTGAGGAACATCTCCACGAACTGCACGAGCGCGGCGATAACCAGTATGAAGGTCAGCGTCTGCAGGTATTCAAGTTTCAGCGGATCAAGTAGGTATTCCTGCACTGCCCACGTGATGGAAGCAGCCATGGTCGCCACGAATACCACAGCCCCGCCCATGCCCAGCGCAACCGAAATTCTCTTGGATGTGCCGATGAACGGGCAGTTGCCAAGATACTGCGCCAGTACGATGTTGTTTACGAATATGGCCGAGATAAAAAGCAGAAAATATTCCTTCACCTTGTTTTACCCTCGCCTTTTGCTGTCCTGTGCGTTGTTTCAGCCTCCGGCGGCCCTGCCGGGGGGATTTTGTTGCGCTTCGCGCTTTTTGACGATTCGGGTTCGCCTCCGGCGGCCAAAGGGGATAATCCCCTTTGGAATCCCTGACAGTTAAAATATATTAGTAGCCTAAATCGGTTGTTATGTAATTTGTCATATCCAAAAGTGATGACCTTGTTCCGTTCAAGGCCGCGAAGCTTATTGAAAGTTTTTGAAGAGTCCAGAGAAACTTTTTTCAAAAAGTTTCTTTGGCCCTCGGAGAGGCCCCCGGCAGGGCTCCCCGCGAGGTTTCCTGTATATTTAGGTTAACGGCTGCACATGCCGCAGGTCCGGCACTGGTGTTCCGGGTTGTCCAGGGCCTGTTGTCCTTTGCGCTTTGCTGCCCAGCTTGTGTACACGTTCATCAGCGCGAGTAGTATTCCGAGGCAGACAAAGGCTCCGGGCGCTTCGACCATGAACGAGAAGGGTTTGTAGCCTGCTGGCATGACGGCTGCACCGAAAAGGGTGCCGTAGCCAAACACTTCACGCAGCCCGCCCAGCAGGGTCAGGGAAATGGTGAATCCCATGCCCATGCCCAGACCGTCCGCGGCCGAGAGCAGAACTGTGTTTTTGGATGCGAACGCTTCCGCGCGGCCGAGTATGATGCAGTTTACCACTATGAGCGGCACAAAGATGCCCAATTGCTGATAGAGCGGGTAGGCATAGGCCTGCATGAGCAGTTCCACGGCCACCACAAGGGAGGCCGCGATGACGATGAAGCAGGCGATGCGCACTTTTGCCGGAATGATTTTGCGGAAAACCGAAACCAGTATGTTGGACACGGTGAGCACAAAGATTACGGCCATGCCCATGCCGAATCCGTTGTCCGCAGTTTTGGTAACGGCCAGAGTGGGGCAAAGACCAAGCACCACTTTGAATGGCGGAAGTTCGGCCCATAAGCCTTTGGAGAATTCTTTCCATAACCTGATCATGTTATGACCCCTGTTTCCATGCTGTTTTCAGCTGCGGTTGTATGCTGCCGAAGATGTTTATGGCTTTTTTTACCGCTTCGACCGATGCTGTGGAGGATATGGTCGCGCCTGCGATCGCGTCCACGTTTCCGCCTTTGGACTTCAGTTCAACGCTGAAAGGATGGTTGCGAAACTGGTTGGTAAATCCGTGACCGGCAACTCTTGCCCCGATTCCGGGGGTTTCCTTCATGGTGGTTATGCCGATTCCGGAGAGGTTGTTGCCGTCCATATTGAACCCGACCATGACTCCCACATCGCCTCCGAATCCTTTGGAGGATGTTTCCAGAGCTATGGCGACCAGTCTGCCGTCCTTGATGGCCGGGAAGACGGTTACCTGCTGCTTTGTTCCGGGGATGGTTATCTTTTTGCGGTCCTTTACCGGAGAATTGTCGAATCCGCCCAGAACATGTTCTATGGCCGGTCCCTGTACGTAGGTAAGCACCTGTTCTTCGATGCGGTTGCCGGTGGCATCCTTGAGTCCTGCCAGGGTAACGGCGGAGAGTCCGCAGAAAAAGGTCAGCACAACGATCATTCTGATTGCTTCTTTCATGGCTTACCTCCGCAGATAGATGCTTGTGACCCCGCCGAAAGGTTTGGGACGTATTTTATCAAAGAGCGGGGTGGTGAGGTTGGCCAGCAGGACGGCGAAAGGCACTCCGTCCGGATAGATGCCGTAAGTCCTGATGATTACGACAAGTACACCGGCTGTAAGCCCGTAACAGATCATCGGAATGTGCCCGACCGGCGAAGAGGAGCTGTCCGTGGCCAGAAAAAATGCACCGAAAAGGGTGGACCCGCAGAGAAGGTGATAAACGGGCGAGGCGTACTTCAACGGATCGGCAAGGTGCCAGATTGTGGCGGCAACGGCCACTCCGCAAATAAAGGACAGCGGGATATCCGGGCGGACTGTCCTGCGTGCCAGAAGGAAGATTCCTCCAAGGATTATCGCTCCGGCCTGAGCCGCTCCGTTTCCTCCCAGCTGATAACCAAGCAGGAGTTTTTCAATCGAGTAGCCGTCGAGCGGGGTCGGGCCGAAATTTTTGAGCTGCCCGAGCGGGTAGGTAAGCTCGGAGGCGAGCATGGAGATGTTGAAATCCATCAAATCCGGCCAGGATACGGTAAGAATGGCCCAGCCGACCAGTGGCGCGCAAAGGGGGCTGCTTCCCAGACCTCCGAAAATCATGCGTCCGATGATGACGGACAGACCGCTTCCGGTGGCAACCATCCACCACGGAGCCGAAGGAGGCAGCAGCATTCCCAGCAGCAGGCCGCTCAATATGGTTGTGTAGTTGTCCGCTTCAATCTCGCGTTTCATCACGAAGAGGCTTGCGGTTTCGGTCAGGACAGCCACAGTGCAGGAAAGTGCCAGAACCCGGACGGACTGCATCTGATAGTGCCATACGGCAAAGGCAATTGCCGGAAGCAGGGCCAGAATAGTCTCCAGAGCCGAGTTTCTGATGGTCCGGCCGCAATGTACGTGTGAGGGGGCCGAAACAGTGAGTACAGGTGATCCGCTTATCGGTTTCATGCTTTTTCCCGCAGGTCTTCCAGTATCGGTTGTTGTGAAAGTTCCTTTTTGGCCAGCCTGATGTAGTGCAGAACCGGCCGCTGGGCCGTACACCAGTATGTGCACAGTCCGCATTCGAAGCAGGCTGCGATGTTGTATGAAAGAGTGTTCTCGAACAGTCCGAACTCCGCGTGCCGCGAGATCATGTTCGGCATCAGCCGCGCTGGGCATCTGATGACGCATTCCCCGCAGCCTACGCAGGGCGCATCCTTTATGGTCGGTTCCGGTCCGGACGGGATTACGCAGATACCTTGTGTTTCCGGCCCGATTCCGTGGTTTAGTGAATAGACCGCCTCGCCGGAGAGCGGACCGCCGAGGATGACCCGGTCGTTATCCGCAACTGAAAATCCGGCCATTTTGACCAGCAGCCCCACCGGAGTTCCCACCGGTGCCTGAAAAAGGGTGCTGCCGACTTTGACCATAATGTCGCTGACCGGCTGTCTGCCGTGCAGGGTCCGTCCGATGCGATATAGCTCGGCAGCGTTTATTACGGATACTTCGGGGGGCATTTCCTGTCCGGTCACGGCCTTGACCACCATGGCGTTCAGCCCGTTGGGGTAGACCGGGGCAATCTCGTGGGAACTGCATCCCTGCAGAGTCCAGTTCATGCCTGCAGGGAGTGCCAGTGCGCATGCCTTGGGGACTAGTGCTTTTTTGAGGAAGGCGAGCCCTTCAAGCATGATGTCGTTGAATTCTTCGATGAGGAAGCGGTGTCCGTCCAGCCCGGATTCCGCAGGCACGGCGTTTATGATCAGGGTGTTTTCCGGCTTGAACGGGCGGGTGTCTATTCCGCCATGGCGCAGGGATTCCAGCATGCTGCCGGTATTTAGCGTGGAAAAATCCAGCGGCTGCGCCGTGCGTTCACCGTCTTCCTGTATGCGGATGAAATCTTTTTTTACATCAATTACTTTCCCGGAAATTGACGAATGCAGCGAGGGGAGTTTGCCGGCCGGGTCTTCGGCCATAGTCTGTCCTTTGGACGTGCTGTCTCCGACTTTTACCAGCGGACGGTATCCGGTCACGCACAGGCATATTTCAAAGGATGATATGTCCTGTTCGCGGATGTTCACTATGGGGCCCCTGTCACAGGGGGTGAGTGAGAATAGATGATTCATGGCTGGGTCGTTCACCTTACTTTAAATGACATTTAGCGCAGTCGTCATCCATGTAGGGACCGCGTTTCAGTTCTTTGTGACAGTCCATGCACTGGTCGTGAAAAGCGCTTTCCCTGTTCAGCACGAGATCTTTACCCTTTTCCTGATGACACTGGGCGCATGGAGTATGGTCACCTGTGTAATCTTTCATGTTGCGCATCTTATGGCATGGCGTGCATCCTTTCAGGCCGTCCTTGAACATGTCGTCATGGCAGGTGATGCAGCGGTCATGGGCTGCGTTGCGTACGCTTGGAACGTCTTTTGTCCCGGCATTGGTGTGGCAGTTGCCGCATTTCTGGGGTTTTTGCTCTATGTCTGTCGGGTGATGGCAGGCAAGGCAATCGTCTTCGGCATATTCCTTGTGTGCCTCGTGATCGAAGCTGAGTCTGCCCAGTTCTGCATGGTGGCATTTTACGCAGTAGCTGTTGTCCGGAAAGGAGTTGATGTGTTCGCGAACGTAATCGCGGTCAAAAGTCTGGGGATGGCAGGAGCCGCAGGGCAGTGGAGGCTGGGATTCTCCCTGCTGTTCGTGGTGGCATTTGCTGCAGGGAATATCGTAGTCGCGGTGATGGCTCAGGTGGGCGAAAATAACTTTTCCACCGCTGTTGCGGAAAAGTATGCGTACCGGTATTTTCTGTTTCTCTTCCGGTATCACATATCCGGCAACAGCCAGTCCCATCAGAATTGCGACAATTATGGTGACGGGGATAAATTTTCTGTTCACCGGCTCTCCTTATTTTATAAAGAATCTTAGCTGTATATTCTATATTTAACTGTTGAAAATTTGTCCAGCACAAACTTTTACATGTGCAAAAAGGTACATGAACATATTCCGGTACGTAAAAACAGATTGTAAAGGGTGTTTGTGTTCGTTTTCGAAACAATATGGTGGTTAGTATATGGGTGCTTTTCGTTTTTGAACGAGTGTTGTGTTGTTTTTGAGTTATATGATTTGCCCAATTCCCAGTCGTGTATTTTTGTTGGTTTGTCTTCTGTTCATTGTTGTGTTTCAAATTGATTACAACTGTATTTCTATTACGCAGGAGGTGTTCTGCCGGGTATATCGTGCGATTTACCGGGTTGCTCCTGAAAAAGTCGGGAAGGGGAGTGTGTCTGGTTTTCGTAAATGTTTTAAATCTGTGACATAGTGGACACATTCAACTGGTATTTACGCATGCAGGAACTGGAGAGTCCTTTTCCGGGGCCGGTAATAACATCAATAAAATATCAGGAGAACGTGATGAGAGTTTCCATCAGGAAAATGCTGCTGCTTCTGGTCTGTGCGCTGCTCGTTTCAGCAGTTTCAGCTCAGGCTAAAGAGAAGAAGGTTCGTGTCTACAAGGGAAAACCAGCCAAGTATATTTTTCTGTTCATCGGTGACGGAATGGCCATGCCTCAGAAGTCTGCCACCGAAGCCTACATCGGCAAGGAACTGGTCATGAATACTTTCCCCGCACAGGGCATGACCACCACTTACGCTGCCGACAGATTCATTACCGGGTCTGCCGCTTCCGCTACCGCCATTGCCAGCGGACAGAAGACCAATATCGGAATGCTCGGTATGTCTCCCAGCCAGAAGCAGGTTAAATCCGTGGCTGAAATAGCCAGGTCGCAGGGTAAGAAGGTCGGCATTGTTTCGAGTGTGTCCATCGACCACGCAACCCCGGCCGCTTTCTACTCCCATGTTCCCACTCGCGGGCAGTATTATGACATTGACGTTGCCATCTCCGAGAGCGGATTCGATTTCTTCGGCGGCGGAGGCCTCAAGGACCCGAACAACAAAAAGAAAAACAGCAGCAACTATAAAGGCAATGCTCTCGATCTGATCAAAAATGCAGGCTACAAGGTTGTTACTGAGAAAGACACTTTCAACGCCCTCAAGCCCGGTGACGGAAAAGTTATTGCCTGGAACGCATGGCTTCAGGACGGACAGGCACTGCCTTACACCATGGACAAGAGTCCCTCTGACATTTCGCTGCCTGAGTTTACCGGAAAGGCCATTGAAATGCTGGATAACCCCAATGGATTTTTCCTCATGGTCGAAGGCGGAAAGATTGACTGGGCCTGCCATGCAAACGATGCTGCCGCTTTTATCCACAACACTGTTGATTTTGATGATTCCATTGCCAAGGCTGTTGAATTCGCCAAGAAACATCCCTCGGAAACTCTTATCGTAGTAACCGGGGACCACGAATGCGGCGGACTTACTCTCGGCTTTGCCGGAACCAAGTATTCCTCCCACTATGACTCCCTCAAGAATCAGGATGTTTCTTTTCAGAAGTTCACGGATGAAATCATTCCCCTCTGGAGAAAAGAGAATGCCGGAAAAGCCAGCTTCGAAGATTTCGAACCCACAATCACCCACTTCTTCGGAATTGAATTTGACGGTGATCCCAAGAAGAACCCCATGGTCGTAAAAGACTATCAGCTCAAAATGCTGAAGGATGCTTACGAACGCACCATGAAGGGGGAAACTAAATTCAAGAATGCAGGTCTGAACAACCTTTATGGCGGTTATGATCCCCTGACCGTAACCATCACCCATGTTCTGGACAACAACGCCGGTCTCGGCTGGACCTCTTTCAAGCACACCGGTGTTCCTGTAGCCACTTCCGCCATGGGCGTAGGCGCTTCTTCCTTTAACGGATACTACGATAATATTGATATCGCTTACAAAATAATGTCAGTAATGGGCGTTACCCCTCAGATTTATTCCTTTAACGGAAAAGTTCGGGTTGCGGCCAACTAGGCTGTTATTTGAAATTGCAGTTACAAGGCAGGGCTCTATCCGGGCTCTGCCTTTTTCATCTCCGCCTGCGCGCAGATTTTGAATTGAATTACGAGAGATATGATTATGCCGGGATTTTTCAAAAACAGAGAGTTTGTTCTGGTTGTTGTTTTTGCTGTGCTGACTGCAGTTCTTTTTTTTATTCCCTCTGATTTCGATAGACGGGTCGATGACAATGCAGTCCGTTGCAAGGCCGAGGTTACAGCCGTGGACAATTCCGAGATTCACCAGTTCGGAATCGTCAAGACGGGGCTGCAACTGGTTACCATGAAGATGCTGGACGGGCAGTTTGCAGGTAAGGAATTCAAGGGAACCAACGAACTCCTGGGCCAGATGGATAAGGACAAAATTTTTTCCATCGGAGACAAGGCTCTGGCCGTCCTTACCCTTAATGCAGACGGCAAGGTGATATTCGTCAATCCGCAGGATCACTACCGGATCGGACTGGAAGTACTCCTGCTTGGACTGTTTACAGTTCTACTGCTGATTTTCGGCGGCTGGACCGGGGCCAAGGCCATGTTCTCGTTCCTTTTCACCGCTCTTGTGCTCTGGAAACTGCTCCTGCCCGGATTGCTGAACGGTGTTGATCCCGTATGGATGACCATGGCAATTGTGACCGTGCTGTGTGCCGTGATCATTTTTATGGTCGCAGGACTCAACCGCAAAGGGCTTGTGGCCTTTCTCGGTTCTTTCATGGGAGTTTTCACAAGCTGCCTGCTGGCGATTTATTTTACCGGCAGACTGCATCTGCACGGGGCGGTTATGCCGTTTGCCGAAACCCTCCTTTATTCCGGCTTCGCTCATCTTGATTTAACTAAAATTTATATTGCCGCGGTATTTCTGGCCTGTTCCGGGGCGGTAATGGACCTTGCCATGGATGTTTCCGCCTGTATGGACGAGGTGGTCATGGCCAACCCGGATATCTCCCGCATGGGAATACTTGCTTCCGGTCTGCGGGTGGGCAGGGCGGTGGTGGGCACCATGACAACAACGCTGCTTCTGGCCTATTCCGGCGGATTCATTACTCTGCTTATGGCTTTCATGGCTCAGGGTGTTCCGTTGGTGAACACGTTCAACTTTGTCTATGTCTCCGCCGAGGTCCTCAAGACTCTGGTGGGCAGCTTCGGTCTGGTTACCGTGGCGCCTTTTACCGCTGTAGCAGGAGCAGTCATTTATATGCACAGGAAGTCCTAGATTTCGCGCACTCTGATATCACAACCCCGGACAGGCTTGTGGTTTATGCTGTTGCTGTGATATTTTCGTTTTAAATTCAGTATGGTTCAATGTATTTAAAGGAAAATGTCATTATGAAACAGCGGTCGGCTGCGATTCTTTTAATGGTTCTGTTTTTGTGTTGTTCCGGATGTGTTGCCGGGAAAAGCAAATATTCCGTTGCTGCCGGTGGAATTATCTCCATGCCTCAGGCCCGAAGCAGCCTTATCTCTTATCACGAGAGCGGGCAGTATTTTAAGGATGTGGAGATCAAAGCCGCGTCCGTGGCCGAAGCGTTGGAAAAGGCTCTGGCGGCCAGAGTAAAATACCCCGCTGTGATAATGTCGGTTGAGGACGTGCTTCTTTCCACGTATCCGGCAAGAAAGGAACAGGGCTTTTCAGTAAACAAGGAAGCCCGCAAGGCTCTTGAATCCCATATAATTCTGAGCGTTCTGCCTCCGGTCAGGGCATCCCTGCCGTTGTTCAGTTATCTGGCGGCCAAGAATATTCCCGTGTTTCTTGTTTCCAATCGTGCCGAGGATATGCGTATTTCGGTAATGGAAAATCTTTCCAAGGTCGGGTTTTCCGGTTGGCGCGGGTTGTATATGCTGCCTGCAAGATATCCTGAGAACAAAAATTTCAGCGAGGAAGTCCGTAAAGGGCTGGTGAAGAGCGGATTCAATATCGTGGCCACAGTAGGTGCTGTTGAAGAAGATGTAGAAGGAGAGGCCGCCGGTAAAGCGGTTCTGTACCCTAATTACATGTATGAGAAGCGCTGATTATACGGTGTGCTGATTTTTGGATGAGTCGATTTTTGTTTTCGGTGGGAATAAAAATGCCTCCGGCATTCTTCCTAATGGATGCCGGAGGCTTAATAATAAGGTAAATGTGATGTGTTAGCCAGATTGCGTTGCTGGATCAGGCCTTTCTGACAAATTTTGCAGCGCTGAGTCCGGCCACGCAGCCTTCGCCTACTGCTTTTGCCATCTGCAGCGGTGGTCCGCAGATGTCTCCGGCAGCGAATATTCCGGGTACGTTGGTGCGCTGCTGCTTGTCGGTTTCAATGAATTTCATGGAATCATCAAGCTTGATTCCCAGTTCAGATGCCAGGGACATTACACCCTTTGCTCCCAACTCGATGAATACTCCTGTGACGGCAAGTTTCTCTTCATTGTCCAGTACAAGTCCATCGACTCCGGTTGTTCCGGTAATCTCTGTTACCTCAACGCCTTCGTGTATGATGATGTTGTTTGCCTTGAGTCGCTCCATCAGTTCCGGGGCAAAGCTGAATTTTTTTGCTATGAGATGTATTTTAGAGGCCAGGTGCAGCAGGTGTAATGCTCCTGCTGCGGCTGCGCTTTCGCCGCCCACAATGGCCACCTCTTCGTTTTTGAAGAAATTGCCGTCACATTCAATGCAGTAGCTGACCCCTTTTCCGAAGAGTTCCTTTTCTCCGGGAACACCCAGCTTGTTGCGGGTTGTCCCTGTGCAGATGACTATTGATTTTGTTCTGAATTCTTTGGTCTCTGTGTCTACTTTAAAGACATTACCGTCCGGTGACATGAGGTCGGGAGGGGTGATTTTCAGCACGTCTTCGTCAAAGAAGGTTGCTCCGAAATTTTCAGCCTGCTGCATGCCTGTTTTCAGAATCTGTTCCCCTGAAATTTCAAGGGTGCAGCAGAAGTTTTCAATGTGCGCCCACCATAGACTGCTTTTGTCGTTCTTTCCGAGAATCAGTACCTTGAGCCCTTTTCTGGCGGAGTGGATTGCAGCTTGCAGACCTGCCGGGCCTGTTCCGAGAATGATGATATCGAAGTTGGTTTCAGTCATTTTCAGCTTTCCGTTTAAAATGTTGGGTTTCAATATTACAGATAATAAATCCCATTATCGAAAAGGCAAGCGTTATCTGAACCAGTATCCCACAAACTCGGTCAAGAGTTAAGCTGTTCAATGATCATCTTGTAAAGAGCTGTAATTCTGCTATTTTCAGGTAATTTTTCAAACAGCCGGTCAACGCAGCCGGACTGAAGCATCTGCTGTCTGGACCACGGAAAGTTGAGGTCGAATGCCCAGCTGAGGACCAGCAGTCTGAAATCATTTACGCACTTCATGTCCAGATAGTTGGCCTGAGCTTTGTGCTCCAGCGAAGTCAGGATTGTGCCGCTTACCTGGCTGGGATTGTCTTCCAATCCCATGAGGGCAACGGTGCTCGCCGGTCCGATATTATCCATCTGGTGCAATAAAATTCTGATGATATCAATCTTGTCCGAGTCGCGGACAATTTCGGCTGCTGTGATAAATTTATCATTTGTAAGCTTGTCCGGGATATGCCTTCTGTTGTGGAGAGCAATAGCTGCCAGAACTGTTTTTCTTGCGTCCGGAGACATGAAGTCGAGAAGTTTTTCACGCAGAATGGTTCGCACTCCCAGAGTCCCGTGGTTGCAGGAATCGGCATCACGGAACGTGCCGTATTTTTCGTACTGGGGGAATCTGCCGGTGTCGTGGTACAGGGCTGCGACCTGAACTGTTTCTGCAAATTCGCCTTCCAGTGTCAGGGATTTGCATATCGCGCGGCTGTTTTCATAAACCTCAAACGAATGTTTGTATTTGAGTTCAAAGTTCCCGTCTTTTTCATACAGTCCGCGTTCAAGATACGGGGCTGTGTAACTTTTGAATATTTCAAGATATTGTTGCATGATCTTCAGGAGAGAATTCTTTTTTTCTTGTATTTATAGTCCAGTTCTGAAATTTCGCCGTTTTTCAGTTCCTCTTCAAGTTCCTGAAGGGCTTTTTCGCGCATTTCAGCTGCTTCCCGGTCAAGCTCGGGGTCTCTCAGTTTTCCATTGGGACCGAACAGGACTCTGAGAAATAACAGGATTGCTCCCAGAATTGCTGCCACAAAGAGCATTTTAAGGGCAGAGGCCCAGAAATCACCGTATCCCGGGCCAAAGGGCCAGTGATCCCAGTGCGGGTTGCTTTCATATCTGCCGAGTATGGACGATGCTATTGAAGAAACTGTTTCTATCATGAATTGATCCTGTTAAGGTTTTTGCGAATAAGTACCCCTCATTTTATGTCTCCGCAAGAAGTTCCGGGGTCGTTTTTTTGTCACCATGCTTGTCATACTTATGCGGCTGTGCTTTAATTTAATGATCGGTATATTATAGTAATGGAGCATTATATGAAGATTCTGATTGTCGAGGATGAGGTTGCCAGCAGAAAGTTTTTGAACCGCGTTATGGAAAGTTACGGCGATTGTGATTGTGCCGCAGACGGAAATGAGGCGATCGGCATGTTCAAGGAAGCTCTTGAATCCGGGAACGGTTACGACCTGATCTGCATGGACATTATGATGCCGGAAATGAACGGGATTGAAGCTCTTGAAGGAATCCGGGAGTTGGAGCGGGGGCACGGGGTGGAATTCCGCAAAGAAGTGCGCGTGATAATGACAACCGCACTGGATGATCCGGTCAACGTGGTGGACGCCTACTATCGAGGCGGTGCGTCAGTTTATCTTACAAAACCGGTTGATATTTCGGATATCCGCAATGCCATGATCGAGCTTGGATTTTTGAAAAAAAATTAAGAATAATATTCTGTTTGTCTGGACAGGGTCTGGTTCCGTAATTAGGTAATGTAGTGCGGCTTTGGCCGTACTTTTTTTACTTTAACTAATATGAGGTCCCAGATGAAACTACTCGGGTACATGGTTCTTCCCCTCACCCTGATCTGTCTGCTCGTCTTTACGGTTGGCAATGCAGACGCAAAAAGATTCGGTGGAGGGAGTTCCTTCGGCAGTAAGCCATCTTATTCCAATACTTACAGAAAACCCACGTATTCTCCGTCCTCCACCCAGCGGCAGGCTTCAGGTACCAATACAGGGCAGAGCGGCTTCGCCCGTCCCGGCATGGGGCTTTTCGGCGGACTGCTGGCCGGGACTTTTCTTGGTTCCATGTTTGGCGGTTACGGCGGAATGGGCGGTGGCGGAATATTCAATCTTCTGATTATAGGGTTGCTCGTTTATCTCGGCTTCAAGTTTTTCAGAAACCGCAGCCGTGGTTCCGATCAGATGTATCAGCAGGGTAATTACCAGCGTGGACCGGACCGTTCCGATAATAATAAGCAAAGTTATGATGCCGATCCTTTTGCCCGCCGTGAGAGTGCGGCCCGTAATGCATGGGATCATCTTTCTTCCACCCCTACGGCGCAAAAATCTTCGGGTTCGGATGCTTCCGGTGGACCGTCTGTAAATATTCCGGCCGGTTTTGACCAGGAAGAGTTTCTTGAAGGAGCCAAGGCCGTTTACACAAGATTGCAGAAGTCATGGGATAACAGGGATATGGATGACATAGCCCAATTTGCCACTCCTGATGTTGTTGCGGAAATCCGTAAGCAGGCGCAGGAAGATCCAGGCCCTTCCCAGACCGATGTAATGATGGTCAACGCACGAGTTCTGGAAGTAAGGGACGAGTGCGGCAGAACAGCCGCAACAGTGTTTTACGACGTTCTTCTGCGTGAGGATCCTTCTTCCAGCCAGCCGTCACAGGTTCGTGAAGTCTGGCATTTTGTTAAGGATCCCGGTAAGGATGCAATGTGGAAGCTTGACGGAATTCAGCAACTGGAAAATTAGTTTCAGGTAATATCTGAAAGTCTTCAGGGCGCCGTTTTTTATGAAGACGGCGCCCTGTTTTATTATTATATTAGGGAGTTGATAATTGACTTGCAATTTAAGTATTGTTTATTTGGATAGGTGTTTCCTGTACTTATTCAAAAAATTGTAGGTTTTCAGTGGAGTGTGTATGACGGATAGAATAGTTGAAACAATAGATGCTGACCTCGAGGTATTGATCCCGTCATTTATGGGAAATACCATGACAGAAATAGTCGGGTTGGAAAATGCTCTGAAGTCTGCTGATTTCAATATGCTGGGCCTGCTCGGCCATAATATCAAAGGGTCGGCCCTTAATTACGGCTTTGCGGTTTTGGCGGAGATAGGGCGTGGCATAGAGCTTGCCGCAGGGGTGGAAGATCTTGCACGTATTGAAGCATTAATTGCAGATCTGAAGGATTATATCGGGCGTGTGGAAGTAAGGTTCAAATAGAATCTGGAGACTACCAGAGAAATCTTTCCAGCTCCAATCTGAAAGTCTTCGGGTGGATACATTCAACTATTTCCAGTCTTTTTTCTGACGGTTTTGCCAGGTTCACGAATTCCGGGGTGATTGCTTTGAGGTGACTGCTGAATACTATTTTTACCTTGGGAAGCAAGGGCGCCTGGGGGGTATTTTCCACTACCACAGCGTAGCGTCCATCTGAAAGCCTGACAAAACAACCTGCCGGATAAATTCCTATACATTTTATGAAATTTTCCAGATAGCGCGGATGAAACGCCGTATTTGCCATGTTGTAGAGATGTTTGATCGCCGCATTCGGCGTGAGAGCCTCTCTATAGGGGCGGTCAGTTGTCATGGCGTCATATGAGTCGCAAATGGTTATTATGCGGGCGTATTGTGAAATATCGTTGCTTGAAAGTCCGCCGGGATACCCTGACCCGTCATATTTTTCATGATGCTGTAAAACCGCGCTGATTATTTTATCAGAAATTCCCGGTTGCGTGGACAGGTAGTCATATCCGCATTTGGGGTGGCTCTTTATCTGTGCGAATTCTGTAGCATTTAATTTTCCGTTTTTCTGAAACAGTTCCTGCCTGATCCATATCTGGCCGACATTCATGAGCAATGCGGCAATGGAAAGTTCTTTTGTTGTTTCTCTGGATAGCCCGAGGTGGCGGCCAAGTATGGCGCTCAGGATTGCTGTGTTCAGGCTGTGAGTCAGGATATACCGGTCTGTCTGTGCCAGCACGGTCAGGCTGGCAGCTGAACTGCTGTTACGTTCTATGGAGTCCAGCAGCGGATCCACATCCTTGGCATAGATGTCTATTTCAAGCGGAGCCTTGCGTTGAATCGTATCATACATCTTCTGTATGCTTTTCAAGGCATTTCTGTACGCTTCGCGCGCGAATAGAATTTCTTCGGAATGAGATGTATGCGGGAAGCTGTCCCTGCGTTTTGTCTTTTCTGAATCGATAAGAACTTCATGTATGTGCAACCTTGCTATTGTTGCGAGGTCCTCTTTTGACGAAATGAAGTTGTTTGCGAGTTCTTGTGGCAGGCTCGGTGATCCAATGGCGGAACAGACTATGTACATTCCTTCTTGCAGATTCGCGGTTTTTATTTTTTCCAGCATTTTTTTCCCGAAGCAGCCTGTTATGCGGTGTGTATAGAGTTTAAGAGTATCATTTAGAAAAATACACAATTCCTGATGTTTTGGGCAAGTGAAAAGTGCGTATGCCACGCTACGCGGCTGTGGGATGTTACTCCGTCACTATACGCACTCAAATCTTTTTCGCAAGGCGACTCACTTCGCATATTTTATGAAATTTGTATCTTATTTTTATTTACCCTCCGTTTGCGTTCTTCCTCTCTGGTTAGAATTTAATCACGTATGTTTATTTGTCCACCTGTCTGAGCGCTGTCCGCATGAGTTTTTAAGTATAATGACCAATTGACTAATTGAGCAATGAACAACTTTGGGTTAAATAATGCTTGATTTAATGGATTGCATCGTATAATTTATTGATCAGTTGTTTAATTACTAACAAGTGTGCAGGTGTTATGTCCGGTCAGTATTTGAGTCTGAGGGAGGTTGGCAGGAGGTTGGGTATACCTCCTTCTACTGTGGTATATTATAAAGATAAATATGCTAAGTATTTGCCTTCTTCTGGCGGTAAAGGACGCAGGCAGAGGTATTCTGTGGAAGCATTGGAAGTATTCAGGAGGATACGTGAAATGTATGGTATGAACTGGTCAACTGATCAAATTGAAAATGAATTAAGTATTAAATTTGGTATGTTAATTAATTCAATCAATAGTGATCAACAATTGATTAATGATGCCGGGTTGGAGCCTTCTTCGGATATGCAGACGGTAATCAACGGTCTTTCCAACGTCCTTGGCAAGGTGTCCGACCTGTTATCCAATCAGGCTCTTTTTCAGGCGGAAATCCGTGATCTTCGTGATGAACTGGCTTCTTTGCGTAGTGAAAAGCGTAAATTGGCTGCGGATACAAACGAGCGTATTATGGATATGGCGATGGAAATCGGCCGTCTTAAGCGTGACCGGGCCGAGTTGTTCAGAATTGTGCGCAATAAGGAAACCGGGCTGGGGACTGAAGAATCCGCCTTTCCTTCTGCCGGCTATCTTGAACGTCCTCTCGTTATAATGAATGCCGAAGGGGAATATCTCGGCGTATCCGGCAAGAACAGGAAGCATTTTTCTCTGGAGGATTTTGTTGTACTTCTTGAAAACAGTGTTAATTCTCATCGCAGTGTCGATTTGAGGTGGAAGGGTGATAGCGGCCGGTGGGTGCTGGTTATCTCGGCCAGTGAAGAAGATCCGTCAGTAAAAAAGGAAATTGTCCTTGTGACCGAAGAAAATATTACTCCGAGTAAAAATACGGTTGTACGTATTATAAGTATGAATATAAATGACAAGGCTGTGCCTGATGCATTGTTATTCAGTCTTTTCAGACAGATACGCGACAGCTTCGACCGTTAGTCTCAGCGAATGAGAAATCTAGAAAAAGTCTTGATAAATCTGGCTTATATGGTTATTAAGTACGTGATATAAGTTGTGGAGTAGCCTAGGGAGGAAATTATGCCGCAGGTTGCAGCCAGAATTACGCATGATCACGAACAATGGCTCAAAAATTATTTCAAGACCAAAAGCGCCGGAGCGGAATTCATTTTGCCCTGGGCGGTCGATATGTTTTTCAAATCCATGCGTTCAGTCGCTCAGGAATTGAATGTAGCTGAACTGAAGACGGTTCTTGAAGCATACCGGGGCATGAAAATACTGCCCAACCAGTGTAAAAGTGCGTATCTTTATTTGCGTATAGAAGAGGCTTGTGAGACAGAAGACGTCCACACAATTCATGGAGTCAGCAGAGCGAATCTGGAGGCAAAGCTCAAACGGTTGTCTGATGTTCAGTCCACTGCGTTGATGATCTGGGCCTCCGCCTATTGGGTGAGCAAGGTGTGGAACGGGGTAAGTCTGGAAGAATATATAAAGCTGACCTGTAACTGATTTTCCGGTACTGCATGCCGGTGAAATCAGGTTAATCTCGTCTGTTTTTTGTTATACCCGAAGTATCGAAAGCTATAAGCCCTCTCTTTCCTAGGTCCTTTAGAAAGGATGCCGTGGCAACCTCTGCCTCGCGCGGCAATACCTGATATTTATCCGCAAACCCGGCAGCGATTTTTTTTACGCTGTTGCGGCCGTCTATCATGTTCCAGACAAGAGTTCCCATTTCGTCCAGTTGTAGTCTTTTCATGGGCGGAGCACCTTCCTTCCACATGCCGAACCTTTTGGCCACATCGGCGAAAAGAGGTTTCAAGCGCAGCGGATAAGACAGCAGCACGAGTCCTCCATCCGTTTTACTTTCGCGCACTTCCCTGTTTTTTACCGGTTTGCAGGCCATGGCCTCACCACGGGTCATTTCCGGTGCAATTTTCTTTTTACTGAATAATTTCATAATGATTGAAAATCAGTTTTACCCTGTCTTCCGGCTGTTCAATACGGGAACAGCTTTTTACAGCCAGAATCCGGTTGCTTTCCTGCGTGTAACGTACCTCTATCTGCGCGTAAGGTCTTTTCTTGCCGTTAAGTTTTGAAAGCGCGAGGGAGGCAACGGAGGGCTTGTTCTTCTGTCCGAACATACAGGTTGCGCCGGTTTCGTATTCCAGCTCCGCACGGGAAAGCCCAAGCTTGGAAATATCTTCCTTGAACAATTCCTGAGAGAATTCACTCAGGGAAGTGTTTTTGAGGATCACATCTGCTGGTCCGAAGCGGTAAAGTGAGACAGTTTCGTTGCTGTCGGCCAGATTGATAATGAAACGGCCCGGTTTGAACTCGAATGAATCAAGGGCGAATTCAGCAGGCATGGTGGCCTGCATGTCGTAAATTCGCCATACCGCCTCTTCGTCCCGGTTCTGGAAACGAAGGCTTTCGAAAAATTTGATGGCCGCGTTGTCTATACAGTCATCGCATTTGCCGATGAACTGGACCAGCATTACCTGCGCCGCCTGTTTGCAATAGAACATCACCCCCCTCCCGGCAGAGAGGTCCGACTGCCAGTAGAATGCCGTAGCATCGTATTCCTTCAAAGGGGCCTTCCACGAACCCGGCATCACCGTTGATTCTATCTTGATTCCCGATGCGGATTCGACTTTTTTTGCCAGTTGGCGGAAGTATGTTTTTTCCTTGTATGATTTGCCCGCTTCGTACCAGCGGATTTCTAAGCATGGATATTCGCCGTTGTCCAATTGCAGGAATTTTTTATCTATTCCGCTTACTTCGAATGAGGACGGGATATCAAAACTTATACCGTCCCAGGCAATTTTCTTGAGATTCATTATATATTCCTTGAGGAAATGCGCTGCGTCCTAAGGTTCCGGCGCAATAAAGTTTTACGTGCTGTCTGTTTTGTCTCATGGGATGATCAGGCGACCTAAACCGGTCCGGAGACAAAAGAACCTGCATGAGTTTAACGTCTCATGCAGGTTTGTCAAAACATCATAAGAAGAAAATAACGTCAATAGGCCATTTTCCCCAGTGACTTGAGAATCAGCGTACAACCCATTGCAAACATTCCTGTAAGACCCATGCCGCAGGAGAATCCCGCCAGCAGTACGGGAGCGTACTGCCGCCACATGGCACCGTATTTTTTCTGGAAGAAATATCTGCCGATCAACGCTCCGGCTACCTCCAGAATGAAACCGTGAGGCGTGCTCTGGCCCAACCCTCTTACGACCCCGTATACCAGCAGTACCGGCAGTCCTAGGGCGTTGAGTATGGCGTAAAGCACAAGTCCAAGGCTTATCCCCCCCATGACCACCGGACCGCTCAGGGCCTGAAAGAACAGGGAGTTTCCTTCGAGGGTGGAGGTCTGCATGAGCAGGGTGTTCAGAGCCTGCAGGTGCCACAACTCCTGTGCGTAGGGATAACTGGCTGACGGAATCGGCGCCAACTGCCAGATGAACTGGGAAAAGAGCAGGCTTGCGATCATGACAACCGGAAATACCACCAGCTCTGCCTTGATGATGCCGCGTATGGATGTTCCGGTCAGTTCAATCTCGCGGAAATGCACGGTTGCTTCACCGTAGTTGTGGATCGGGATCGGGGCATACCATATTTCAATGCCCTGATATCCGAAAAATTTTGCCCCGGCAATGAAGCTGGCTTCCCTTACCAGCGGCAGGCTCACGAACTGTCCGGCAATGCCTTCCATACGGGCGGTGATATATGAGATCACCGGAGTGTAGATGAACCCGTAGAGCAGGAAGAATATCCAGGGGAAATTCGGGACCAGCAGCAGACTCATCCCCACATAGGCGAGCGTGGAGAATACGTAGATGGCAATGGAAACCCAGAAGTTGATATCGCCGCGGCCTTCTGGCGGTTCGAAAAGTTTACTCCATGATTCACGAGACTTGGCGTGTTCACCGCGGAACGATTTTACAACGTACCAGACGCCGATGATACCGATTGCCAGACCTAGGCCGATGGAGAAACTCATGTAGAAATCAAAGTTGTTGGCAAAGACCGTTTCAACGGTTTCCATGCCCGGATGCCAGCGGTGCAGAATGCCGTGTTCATACAGAACCGGGTTGGCCGCGAACGTGATGATGATTCCGATGAGTCCGCCGATGACTGCCCAGAAGGGCAGGACCATGCCGATGAAAAAGAGCCCGAGGTCGAACTGGATACCCGTCGCAACTGCCGGAAGAATTTTTTCCGTATAGGGTGTTAGCTCTATCCACGGGATGGGGATAAGCCGAATCGGCTCCGTAAAAAGCAGTCCCGATACCGCCGGAAGCAGGACGTAGACCGTGCCGAAGGCCAGTCCGATAACTCCGCCGACGGAAAAGACGCGCCATTTCCAACTGGCCTGCTTTTCTTCCGTGGATTCGGCAAGGGCCATGGTTCCAAGAGCGCCGACCGGAGCCATTGGGAAGGGGAGCTTTTCCACGTCCGAAGTTATGCGGTAAAGGGCGTATCCAAGGCCGAAATGGTCGATGCGCTGAATTATCTGCGCCCCGATCAGCAGCAGGATAGGTATGAGCCAGTCCCGGTGGAAAAATGTCCGCTCGATGAGCGAGTCGGAGCCCGGTTGCGGAGCCACCCATGCAGGGATGAATTCCGTAAGACCCAGCATGCGGGCCGCGTCCGACTGCACAAGGTACTGCTGCCATAGCAGACCGGAAAACGGAGAAGCCAGCGCCGCCCCGGCCATATAGTAGAGCAGGAATATTTCCTGCTGCTTGAGTTCCGTGTAGGAGCGCTTGGCGATTTCGGCGAAAAGGATGATTGTAACCCAGCGCGCGGCCGGACCGATGCCCTGGCCGATCACCAGTTGCAGATACATGCTGCCGGGCATCATCAGGAAGCCGATGAATATGGCGCCTATTATGGTTTTCCAGTCGAATCCTTCCTCGAAATGGGTAGGGGTCTTCAACAGGTCCCGATACTCTTGCAGCTCTTTATCGTCGTACATAAACTATTTCCGTTTAATTGTGCCAGTAAGCCTGTTTTCCGTTAACCGGGCAGAACCTGATAGCTTTGTCCTGCGTACAGTCCGTAAAGAGCCCACGCTCCGCCCATGAGAAAGTCACCCATTATAAGCCCGAAGAACAGATAGCGGACCCGTTTGAACAGCCCTACACCGCCATAACGCAGGGTCAGCTGGTTGCATATCCATCCGAGGAAGAAGCTGAACCAGAGAATTTTCATGGCCGAGCTGTATGCGGTCAGGTATCCGATCGGGTGCAGCGGCCACCACGGAAGTCTGTTGTAGGCCACGACCAGAGCAAACATGATTATCGCTCCGAGCGTAGCGAAGCTCGTCACCCAATGGCTTGATCTGTCCGGTTCCTGAATTATGCGGACCACGTTGTCATAGACAGTCATGGAGGTACGGGTTGCCCAGTCCAGCTGCAGTTCGCGGATGCCGTACTTGTAGCAGACCATAAGCATGGCTCCGAAGGATACGACCATGCCCAGTATCAGAATGACCGTTATGCCGGTCAGAAACATGCGTTTGTTGCGTATCCATTCGTTGATCTTGGAGCCGTGTACCAGCGAGGGCATGAGAGATTCACGCAGGTCCACGAAAAGAACCTTCTGGCAGATGGCTGCAATGGCAATTCCTGCCGATCCGAAGAATTTGTTGCCGAAAACAGCGGTCAGGCCGTCTATTGGAGCGGCGGTAAGGGTAAAGTAGGCTATACCACCCTGGCAGATCGCTTTTGAGGCTACCAGTGTGAAGATGAAAAAGGCCGTGAGTACGCAAAGAGCGACCAGCATGGACATGCCGAAATAGACACACCACGCGGTCAGGAGCGCCCCGGAGAGAATGAGCCCCCAGAAAGAGAAGCGCAGAGACATCCATTCCGCTTCCCCTTGAGTGGACTGCGCCCCGAAGGCCTCGCGCACGGTCTGGACCAGATGCTGCCGCGCCAGCCAGACAATGAAGCAGAAAAAGACCAGATACGCTCCGATCATCTGTGTTTCTTCCGGTCTGGTCAGGGTCGGTCCGAAGGTTATTCCGAGTGCCGAAGCCGGAATGTTCAGCCCGGCAACGTTCAGGATTCCGTAGAAAAGTCCTCCGAGCAGGAAGAAGAACCAGAAGCTGAAGGAAATCTGGCGGGAGGCCAGAAAAGCGAATCCGACAAAGGCCGGATAGAAGTATATTTTCAGTTTGTAGAAACCTGAAAACAGGCCGGTTTTTGCAAAATACTGCCCGGCCAGAATAAGGGTCGGAACTTCCGGAACCGAAGGAATATAGAAGTGCAGACCGTTCAGCAGGTGCAGGCAGATGCAGAATATCAATCCGGACAGGAAAAACTTGTTGGTAAGAAATGCTCCGTAAAGCCCTTGATCAAGGGCTTCTTCCATGAATCTCGGCAACTGCAGCAGGGGGAAGTTAATGCGTTCGTTTTCCACCCATTGACGGCTGAATATGTTGGTCAGGCAGAGCATCATGAAGTAGCAGAGCAGGATGAATATTCCCCACCACATAAGCGGAGTGATCCACGCCGACCACGGGATAGCGCTGAAAACATCCAGGTTGTCCATGAAGGGACCGCCCTTGATGCCGTTGTAAAGCTCTTCCACGGCCTTGGGGTCGGTCGGATGGAGTTGTGCCGGGATAATCGGCTGCAGAATTTCTTTCCACCTGTTGCCGATGGTGGCGAAATGGAACGGTGCTGTGAGGTTGATGAAGAATGTTCTGGCAAGCCCGGTGTAGGATATTCCGGAGACAATTACGGTCAGAATCCACACCGTCATGAGGTCCAGGCCGGTCATGAGCGGGCGGCTGCGCAATATTTTACGGTGCAGAGCCGAAAATGCGGTCAGCCAGGCCAGAATAAAGAACGGTGCCAGCGGAAAATGTCCTCCGGCCAGCGGTGTGGCATTCAGGTAAGCGTTGTTGAAGGGCGTAACGGCGCAGATTATCAGCCCGAAGAATATGCCCAGCACAATTGCCCGTTTGCGTATTTTACCTTGCATTTGAAAATCCCTTATTTACAGGTCCGCAAGAGTTTTCTTTGTATTAAGCCCCGTGAATCCGAAGGCCATCATTTCCGGTATCTTGTCGCGGAAGGACTGCTGTTTTTCCGGATCAAGCGAGCGCCAGATGAGGAACTGCTTCCTGATGGCGTTGATGAAATCCTTGTTCAACCGTTTCCAGGCCCCGACTTCACCGGATTCTCTGGTGATTATCAGGACGGTCTCCAGAAATTGCGGATGGACCTTTGCCGGCCTGAATCGTAATTCAACCTGCTGTTTGACACCGAAATCGAAAGGTGCCAGCCAGACCCGGACG
This sequence comes from Maridesulfovibrio sp., assembly GCF_963677005.1. NCBI lineage: Bacteria > Pseudomonadati > Thermodesulfobacteriota > Desulfovibrionia > Desulfovibrionales > Desulfovibrionaceae > Maridesulfovibrio > Maridesulfovibrio sp. The sequence continues at coordinate 605,388 of NZ_OY781616.1, forward strand.
TTGAACCGAAAACAGGTGATGTGATCCGGGCATCCGTCCAGCAGGTCGCAGGAGGACTTGGGAAGCGGTTCCTTGCCGAAGTTCACTTCTATTTCGGAAGTGGAGAACAGCCCGTGCGAGACGTCCGTATGGGCTTCGAGATATTCCAGCAGGAAACCTCCGGCATCCTTCTGTTCTTCATGCTTGAGCAGGAAGGGCAGGGTGGCTTCGATTGAATTCGTTTCGGTTTCCGGCATTTTCCACGATCTGTTGACATCGGGGATGGCTATGTTTGCAGCAACCTTCGAGGGGTAGATAACCGAGATAAGTGTTACGGCTATGACCAGGATCATTGCCGCCACACCGGCCATGGATGAGTAGTTGGCGGTCATTCCGGCCCAGAGGGGAGTTCCGGCAAGCAGCCCGGAAGCGGTCTGGGCGATCAGGTATCCCACCACTACGCTGATCACCGCAAAGGCTATGGCCTCGGCTATGAAAAGGAAGGAAACGTGTGTCGGGGCCATACCGATGGAGGTATAGACCGCAATTTCCTTTTTGCGTTCATAGACACTGGTTATCATGGTGTTGAGCACAATAAGCGCGGAAATGATCAGCGGTATGATTATGTTGGGCACTCCGGAGTAGTTCATGCTGTCGGATGCCTGGCAGATGTATGTTCCGCTGTTGTCGCAGCTGAATATGGGCAGTCCGTAACGGTCCACCAGCCTGTTGACCGTGGACTGCGGAAATGTGCCTTTTACGGGGCCGATTGCCACGGCCTTGAGGCGTCCGCCCATGGACATGAGTGTGTCGTAGGGGATGATCGCGGTCACTTCTCCGGGAATGTGTGTGTAGCGTCCCTGGAAGGTATCAATATCCTCACCGGACTCAATGGCCTCCGCCTCCACTTCGCTGAGTTCCTGCGCCGCTGCGGAGGGAAAGATGACCGGCGTCATAGGTTCCCCGTCCAGATCCTGATGTTCGGTGAATTTATCGCCGTCAAAGATTCCGCTCAGTTTGAAATTGCAGCCCCAGACCTGAACGGTATCACCGGCCTTGGCGCCGAGCCTTTCTGCTGTTTTCCGCGAAAGCAGAATCTGGGCTTCAACACCGGGCACAAGCCAGCTCCCGTCGACCATGATTTTGTCTATGCCGCTTACGGCCGGTTCTCTGCTGCTAAGCCCCACCAGCCCCTTGATTTCTTCATGCCTGCCTCCATAACTTACCGGAGTGACGGCAGGGGTGGTCTTATCATCCAGTTCCATCCATGCGCGAGGGACGACAATGCCGCTTTCATCGAAGTCGTTGGTGACGATTCCGAAGGTCTCTCGCGGCAGGTCCTTCCAGCCCAGATTTTTCATGAACAGGCCGAAATACGGCTTGCTTTCGCTGAAAAGAACGTAAGTGTGTTCACGCAGGGACTTCACTGCCGTGAAACTCATGATGGTGAAGGTCAGAATGATCAGGGTCAGGCAGGTCAGGAATGTCCTGATTTTTCTGCGCCGCAGGTTGCTTACCCCGATAACGAAAGCGGAGGTGAAGGCCTTCCACTTGCTTATCTCGGAAGTCTGGGTCCTGTGGGCTCGCTGCTGCAGCAGGATCATTTCCTTTTCAAAGCGGAAGAAAATGATCAGCGAAACCATGACCGAAAGTCCGAGAATGAAGAAGGCCAGGATTACGACCATGGGGCTGTAGGTCAGCTGGAAGGCCGGGTGCACGGAGTAGATGACCGCGATAACGGCTGAAAGTATGGCCAGAAATCCGATGATGCGTTTGTGAATGTCCGCAAAGGAGAAGAGCACCCTCTCCATGCAGTAGGCGAATGGAATGAACAGGGCTATGTAGAACAGAACGCCGACAAGGACGTCCTTCTGGGTCTGATCCACATCAAGGTAGACGCGGGAGGCCAGTGCCCAGGCCTTGCGCGAGTCCTTCATGAAATCATCGTAACGCCTTTCCTTCCATGCCGTTCTGGCATTTTCCAGCGCCGTTGTACCCATTTTTTCCAGATCGCGGATGCGTGTGTTCACGATTCCGTGGGATTCCAGATTGCTGATGCGGGGCTTGAGCAGGTTCCACATATCCGCTGCCGCACGGTGGTCGGTGCAGGGGATTATGGGCCAGTCGTCAAGGGCATAGCCGTTACCGGCAGGATTGCCCGGCTTGGAATGGATCAGAATCATCTTGCGGTTCAGCACCGTATCCGAAAGGGTCATCTTAAGTGGAACATTGGGCTCCAGAAAGACGCTTGCTATGGTGGAAGACCTTGTGTCTATGCGGCTGTACCAGAAATGCATGGGGGCCGCATCGCGCGTTCCGTCCAGAACCTCGACCTTGGTCATGTAGCGGAATGTCCTCGGTGTTAGCAGGTCGAACAGTGTTGTCTGGCGGCAGCCGAACATGACCAGCTTGGTTTCCATGTCCAGCCTGTGCATTTTGACCCGGTAGGCGTTTTTGCCGGTCTGTTTTTTATCAATGGCCCAGATGATCCGCCCGTCATCGTTGTATTTGTATCCTTCGATGATTAGTTTGTGTTGGACCAGTTTTTTGGATGCCACGCCGCTGAACTGGAAATCTCCCTCGGAGTCGGCCATGGCGTAGAATCTGGTCATGCCCTGAAAGCCCATAAATATGGTTCCGGGTGCGGGCTGGTCAGCAAAAAGTTCTCCCTGACGGATGAATCTGGCCTTTCCGCTGAGGATGGAATAACCCTTGCGCGGTTTTTTGGTGGTCAGTTCTCCGGGGGTTTCGGAAATTTTTCTGATCAGTCCTTCGATCAGTTCGGCCTGTTTTCCGACACCGGTCCAGTTTATTTTATCAACCGTGTCGAACGGGGTGCCCCAGTATGCCCGGCCGTCGTTGACCGTGGCAAACGTGAAAGCCAGATCACCGGCCATGGTTGCGATCTCGCTGCTGAACTGGGGACGGTCAAGCAGCCATGTCTGCCAGGGACGGGTTCTGTCCGGGCGCAGGGTATCACGGTACATGCCTTCCGTTCCGGTTGTTTTTTCAACCTCCGGAACCGCGTCCCCCAGGATGTTGTTTATGATAGAGAAGGTGCGAGACAGGTTTACCCTCGGGCGCAGCGCATAGAACCAGCCTTCGCCGAATGCGCCGACTCCTTCTCCGTGGCTGGAAAGATAGAGCGAAACAGTGCAGACCATCTCTTTGGAACGGACTACCTTGCGCAGCTCGCGCGCACTTCGGATGGCTTCAAGCTGCTGTTTGATATCGTGCTTTACTTTATAAACCCTGTCCCGGACATGGGGGAAAAGGTCTTTGACCGCAGCCAGCTCTTCGGACGGAAGGGTGGAATAATCTGTCTTCCATGAAATACGGCGGAGCAGCTTGCGCTTTGCATCAAGGCTTTCGATGTCCTGCGGGTTTGCATCTTCCTGCATGCGCAACTGCATCAGCTGCTTGCTTATGATGTCAACTTCGTCTTTGATCTGGTTTTTTAGGGCGGTATAGAGCAGTTCGTACAGTTCCGGATTCTCCACAGCCATTTCCGTGGCCAGCGGGTTGTCCATTTCAAGACCGTCCAGCACCATTGCTGCGTTGTCTTTCTTTTTACGCAGTTCGGCTTTTGCTTTTTTCAGGGTCTTGCTCTTGCCGGATACAGCTTCAACAAATTCGCGCATGCCGCGCAGCGACTGACCATGGCCGGTGGTTGCGAGCAGAAGTACCGATCTTTTGGGCGGATTGGCGGCAAGTTTTTTGCCTATTTCAATAAGGGAAGCCACGGAAAGAGCTTCGTCCGCGCCCGGTCCCTTACCAATAATGAAGGTTGAAGTGTCGTAGAACGCTTCTATTACAACCAACTGTTCCGCCATATCCGGATCACTGCCTTCAATGAGGCAGTAGACATTTTCCGATTCTGTTCTTTCCCACCTGCTTTCGGAGTGGACGAATCCTGAATCCGCAAGCAGTTTTTGAGAGCCGTCGGCAATCAGTCCCAGATCTTCGCGGGCACTGGCTTCTGTCATGTAGTAGCGCGGAAAATCAAGCGGGGATAACTCCAGCTTTTCGTTGAAGAAACCTTTGGCGGTAATCCCTTTGTCAACATAGATAAGCGCTGCCGCGCCCAGACTGGCCGCATTGAGCCAGTTTTTGCCGGAATCAAGGTCCATGAGCACAATGGCGTTTTTAACCGGCAGTCCGTTGAAATCGTCCAGATCTCCTTTGCCTACATATATTACCGGTCCCTTGACTCCGGCACGGGGTGTGGCCGGAGGCGTGATGGCATTGAATTTGGCAGCTTTGATGGAAGCCTTACGACCGTTGCCCAATGTGAAGGTCACGTCTCCGGAAACCATGGCCGGAGCCAGAAACAGATGTTTACCGGTCTTGAATCTGCCTAGTTCCTTGAATCTTTTTTCAATATAGTCCGCAGCCTTCAAGCTGCCTTTCGAGCCGAAGGAGCGGTCTCCGATTGAGGATAGGTCGGTGATGGTCTGGCGGTAAGCATCCGTGGAGAAGGCTGCTTCAGCCCGGACCGAAAGCAGCAGCACCGCGAAAACGGTCAGCAGTGCAGCGAGCGATCGTAAAACAGGTCTTTTAATCTCTGCCGGCATGGACATCTTGTGCAAGCCTCCGGGATCAGGCCATACGGATGCAGCCCACATCAATATTGAGCTGTTCGCGGTCTTCGATTTTCTTGATCATGCCGTCCTCGATCCAGACAACCCGGTCGGAGGCGTTGAGCATCTTGTAGTCATGCGTGGCTGTGATGATGGTTACTCCGCGTTCCTTGCTGAGATCGTTCATGAGCTTGATGATTTCTTCGCCGGTGGAGAGGTCCAGGTTACCGGTGGGTTCGTCCGCGAGAATGATGGCCGGGTCGTTGGCCAGAGATCTGGCTATGGCGACCCTCTGCTGCTGACCTCCGGAAAGTTCCTGCGGTTTGTGGTTGTATCTCTTGTTGAGCCCGACCAGATCAAGCAGTTCTATTCCCTTGGCCACGGCAGCATCATTGTGCACCCCGGCGAAAATCATGGGCAGGGTGATGTTTTCCAGTGCGGTCATTACCTGTATCAGGTTGAAGGTCTGAAAAATATAGCCGATCTTCCTGTTTCTGAGCCATGCGAGTTCAAAGGCGTCAAGCTGGGCGATATCCACTTCGTCAATGTAGACTTTTCCTTCCGAAGGCTTGTCGAGTCCTCCGATCATGTTGAACAGGGTGGATTTCCCTGAACCCGAAGGGCCCATGATGGACAGGTATTCCCCGGCGTAGATTTCCAGATCAACTCCTTTGAGAGCCTGGACATCGGTATTGCCGAGTTTGAAATTTTTTTTGACTCCGGAAACCCGGACGATTGTGTGCTGATCGGCCATATCGTTCGCCTTTGTAATTTCTTTTGGTTGGAGGAAATTTATTCTTCGACCCGCATGGCTTCAATCGGGCGCATGCGCGCGGCGATGAAGGCGGGATAGATGACTCCGAGCAGACTCAGACCGAACCCGACACCGACGGAATAGGCCATGGACAGTCCAGTTTCGCCTACAGGCAGCATAGTCAGGGCGCTGAAACCGAATCTGAGCATGCCGATGAGCAGGGCTATGACAGTGCCCAGCAGCGCCCCCAGAATGGAACCGGCCACTCCCTGCATGGAAGCTTCAAGCACGAAAAGGCGCAGCACGAAACTGTCCAGAGCCCCGAGGCATTTCATGGTGCCTATTTCCCTGAATCGTTCAGTCACGGCCATCAACTGGGCATTTATGATTCCGACAGTGCATACCAGCAGTGAAAGGATGACGATCCAGCGTTCCTTGGCACTTCCCCCGGCCTCGTATCCGCTCCTTTCAAGCTCTTTTACCAATCCGGGGTCACCGGAGTGGTACAGTCCGCTGGAAATATCCGAACCGACCAGAATATAGGCGAGAAAGGAAACCGCCAGAATCAGGCTGGTTACTGTTACCATGTTGCGCAGAAAACGCGACTTCAGACTTTTCAGACTGATTTCCAGCGACTTGTCGAACGGAAGCACCACCTGGGCCTCAATATCCATCGGCGAGTCCGGATCTTGGAATGGGATTCTCTTTTGCGACATAATATTTTCGTCGGTCAGCACCCGGAACAGTATCTGTTCCTGTATTAATGAATAAGTTCAGACCCCGGTTCATACAGGGCCTTCTGCTACTGTAACATTTTTGTTCAGTCCTGCTCTGTTACTGGGGCCGCGATTTTGGTTTTCACGACAGTATGTATATTAGATAGCTAAAATGTACTGAAATGCAAAGAGAAAATGTGCTTGGTCAGTTACGGAACGATGAAATATTTTCATCGGGAGTGGGGATACTAATCCTGTGGGCGGAAGTTTTCGGTCTGTGCAGCATGGGCAAGTCCGGGAGCTGCATTTGTGGGTCAGGATAACATTTCTCTGATATCTCTGATATGGAGCTCGGGAGTTTTTTTAATTTTTATAAGCAGGTAGTCTAGAAAGGCCAGTGCTGTCCTGTTCATTCTCTGGTGGTGCAGCATAAATCCGGCGTAATCGGTGCTGACCGCCTGTTTTATCTGTCTCTGCAGCTCGCTGATGCCCGCGGCCGGGGTTTTGGCCTTTACTGTGTGCAGGTCTATGTTGATAGGCAGGTCCGGAAGATTGTCCAGCGGGCAGGGAGAAACGTTGATGGATCTGGATATGGCAACAAAGCCGAGTTCCGCCAGACTGTTCATTGTTTCGCTGCTGCAGCGGTTCCAGGGAGGAGTGAAGAAAGGGCAGAAGTTCTCGCCGAGCAGACGGCCCAGCTTTTCTCTGCCTCTGCTGAGTTCCGCGGTAACTCTGCTTTGATTTCTGGAAGGTCCGAATTCGAATTTCTTTCCCTGTTTTTCACAATTTATGTGTCTGTATCCATGCTGGTGAAGGCACCACAGGCTCATATCTTTTCCTAGTACGCGGAAAAGCTCATTCATGCGCTGTTCGTTGACCCAGGCCGGAACAACAGCCAGAGACAGTGGCGCTTCGTGCTTTTTGAACACTTCGATCATTTCGGAAAACTGTCTGCCGGGATAGCCTATGTCATCGGCGCGAAAGAAAACATCGCAGCCGCCGGCAGGAACAGCTGTTTCCAGCTCTTTCCACCAGGTGTCGAAAGCTTCAATCAGTAAAGGAAGCGGGGTCTTCCATATGGACGCGACTGGTCTGTACGACATTAATTGTTTCCGGCTTTTCTTATGATCTCTGCAGAGTTGCCTGCGCCGTTAAGGTCTATACCATGATCAGGTGAAGTTCGATTACGAATCAGCAGGTTGTTTATAATATCTTCCATTCGGGAGATGGCAAGGTCTTCCTGTTTCAGGATATCCAGACGTATATGCCGGGAAATCTTTTCGGCGCGCATTGTCTGTTCGCGGTTGAAGGAAAAAGGGTACACCGCAGCCGGAATTCCGGAAGCAAGTATGTCCATGCAGGTGTTGTATCCGGCCATGGACACCATGGCATCACCGGCCATGAGCAGGTTGGTGAAGTCCGGGGCAAAGCGCTTGATCTTTATTCGGGTATTTTTTTCTGCCCTGTTACAGAGATTTTCGTATGCATCACTGTCCAGAAAAGGTCCGGTGAGCATCAGCAGCCTTGCATGCTGCGATTTTATGCTTGAAAAACCGTCAAGCACTGCGCTCATGAGTTCTCCACCGACCTTTCCGCCGCCTGCACTGGCGATGAGCAGCTTGTCTTCCCCGGTAAGTCCCATTTTGTCGCGAATTTCGCGTCGCGCTCCCTTTAATGGTTTGCGGGCGGCAAATCCGGTATAACGGCAGGGAATTTCTATCTTTTCCATATTGCCGAATGTTTCTTCAAGCGAGGCGATGGCGGGGTCGGAATGGATAAGGAGCATGTCAAAATATTTATTCAGGTATTTGATGACCCGTGCTTCGTGTTTGCCTCCGTCATCTCGTTCGACAAGGATATCCCGCAGAGAGCAGACCACCTTGACGTGGCCGAATCTGTCTTCCTTTATTGCATCTAATAGCGGGATAAGCTCAAAGCGGAAAGCCTTGCGTCCGAAGGGGAACAGTTCGATGAGAAAAACATCCGGACGTTCCTTTTCAAATATTCTGAAGAGTGTTTCCGTGCGTTCGGCCTTTACCTCTTCCAGATCCCGGTCCGGTTCGGTGGGCATGAGCGCCCCGAAATGTTCGTCCATGGCCAGCCCCGGCAACTGGCAGTATTTTATATTTGAAGGGATTTCCTGATCCGGACGTTCGCCTCCGGCTACGAAGATGACCTTTTCTCGTTCAAGTGCACGGGCTATTTCCAGGCTGCGAAAAAAATGTCCCATCCCTAAGACATGCTGGCAATAATGGACGATTTTCACTTTTGTTCCTGTTTAGGTGTTCCAGTTTTTAAAATTCCTGGATCAGACTTTGCGCTGAATATTCTGGGACCGCATCCCTGGCTGGCAATGCCTGTTGCGAGCCGTTGAAGATATTAAAATAATACAATGAAAGCGCAACTGTAAACCGGAACCTGATTATAATGTCTCATTCAGCCTGTCAATCGAGAGGGTTCCGTCCCATTTCAACCAGTGCAGCCTCCGCCGCTTGATGAGCTTCGGCTTGTCTGCCTTGAAGTCGTGGTTTGCCAGCTTGTAGATGATGGTCTTCATTATCCCTTCGTGTACCACGACAAGTACACGCGGTTCCTTTTTGTCCACCATGCGGGCAATTTCTACGGCACCTTCCTGCAGAGAACTGATTCCTCTGCTTGATGCCTCCATGCGGCTTTCGCCTTCGTCCGGGCGGAACTTCCATCCTTTTGCTATTTCCGCATCCAGCCTTCCGGGGAAGCGGGCATGCAGTTCGTCTGTCGTCAGCCCTGACCATGAACCCCAATCCTGTTCCCGCAGCCCCTTTAAGCGCAGGGCAGGCAGTTTCAGTCCTTCAGTTATGATGTCTGCTGTTTCAATAGCCCTGCCGAGGTCGCTGGTAATGACTGCGTCAAAGGAGGACGGATCAATTGTCTGCCTCCATCCGGCCGCAAGCTCGCGGCCATAGGCCGTCAGAGGAGAATCCATATGCCCCTGAATCCTGTTCTGTTCATTCCATTCGGTTACAGAATGCCTGATGATCGCTAGGCTGACTGTCTTCATTCCGGCCTCCGGTTATATGAGTTTCAGCAGTTGCTTTTCTACCTGTGCAAGGTTGGACCTGAGGTCAAATATACGTTTGATTCGTTTGGGAGCCGCTTTTTTCATGCGTTCCCGCAACTCCGTGTTGCGGACGATTTCCGTTATGTTCTCTGCCAGAGCCTGAATGTCTCCCTGAGGTGAGAGCAGACCTGTCTCCATGTGAGCTACAGCTTCGCTTGGGCCTCGCGTAGAGTAGGCCACCACCGGAAGACCTGCGCACTGCGCCTCAAGATAAACCATTCCAAGGGCTTCGTTTATTCCCGGAAACGCAAAGACATCCGCCGCACTGTAATAGCGGAACAGTTCTTTTCTGGGGATGCTTCCGAGAAAAACGATTTTTTCTCCGGCGACTTTCTCAGCCAGTTTTTCCAGCCGTGCCCGGGCTTCCCCTTCTCCAGCTATCAGCAGGCGCATATCCGGGGTATCTCCGGCAGCTGTTCCGAAAGCTTGTATAAGATCGGTTATGCTTTCGGCTTTTACATCTTCACGCAGCATTGCAACTGATATGAGGGTGGTCGTTTTGCCCAGTCCCAACTGGCTGCGGACATCCTTCCTGCTGTGCGGGCAGAAAGAAAAATCGTCCGTATTTATGCCGGGGTAAGTCCTTGATAGTTTTTCAGGTATTATAATTCTGGATAAATTGCAAAAATCTATTTCTTTGTTGGCGAATACATGGGCCGAGTATAGGAGGGCCTTCTTGTTTGCCATGTAGCCTGGCCATGTCCTGAAATTTCGTCTGTACTTGGTGGCGAAAACACCCTGGTATATTACGTAGGGAATGCCGAGCCGCTGAGATATTTCCGGCCCGTATAGGTCTGGGGATTTGTGGTAACTGTGGTAGGTTATCCATAGGTCCGGACGGAATTTTTCCATCCTTTCCAGTATCCTTCCATATTCAAAAAATACGGAAGGCCATCTTCCGGGGGATTCTATTATTTTCCAAAGGCGTTCGCGGCTGGCGATTTCTACCCGGTGTCCGCTGTCGATCAGGAAATCGCGCAATCCCCGTGCGATCATGAGATCGCCGGAAGGGACAGGATGATCCACGGGTTTATGTGGTGCAAAAAACGCTATCCGCATTGAATAAAGCCATGGTTAAATTTTCCGGAGCGGATGCGGATCGGCCGGTTTTTGCCCGGCCTGCATCGCAGATCAACCGGCCTTTATGCCGTAGAGTTCGTAGACATCGGCCAGTTTGTTGATCCAGTATTTGTTGTCGAAAATTTCGTGTACCCGTTCTTTCGCAGCCGGAATTACCGCCTGCCGCAGTTCCTGATCGGTGAGCATTTTTTCCATGGCTTCTGCCATTGAAGCATGATCTCCCGGTTCTACAAGCAGCCCGGTTTTGCCGTTTTCAATGAGTTCCGGTATGCCGGAAACCGTAGTTGCCACCACCGGTACGGACATGGCCATGGATTCCGCCAGAACGTTGGGAATGCCGTCGCGATCACCGTTTGAAGCTATTTCGCATCCAAGGGCGAACAGATCGGCCTTGCGGTAAAGCTCAAGCACTTCTTCGTGAGTTTTGGTACCGAGCCATGTGCATCGGTTTTCAATGCCAAGCTCCTTGAGCATGTTCAGGGTCTGTTCCCGTTCATCCCCGTCACCCACTATTTTATAGGAAAACTCAACGCCTTTTTCATCCAGTTCTTTGAGCGCCCTGAAGACCGTGGGCAATCCTTTTTTGGCAGTAAAGCGCGCAACGGTGAAAATTTCGTAAGGGCTGCCGCAGACCGGTTGCTTCCCGGAGCTGAACAGGTCAAGGTCAATGCCGTGGTAAACCTTGTGGATCGGTTTTCCTTCCGGGGCTATGGATTGCAGGTAGTTGCAGTTGTACCCCGTGCAGGTAACCGCGAATTTGGCCTCGGAGATTTTGGCGGTAATCTTTTCCGGCTTCTGGGTGTAGATGTCCTTGGCGTGGGCGGTGAAGCTGAACGGCAGCCCGGACAGCCTGCTCGCATTTCTGGCAACGGAGCAGGGGGAATGGGCGAAATGAGCGTGAAAGTGAAAAATATCCGAGCCGGGAAGTATCTTTTCTACAATGAATTCAGCCTGCAGCATGTGTTTGAATGACGCTTCGCTGCCCGTATCCGCATATGTTTTCCAGATGCTGTCAATACGTTTGGTGAATTCCGCGTCCTGACCGTAGCGGGGATCTCTGAGTCCGGCATCGAATTCCGGTGAACCGAATAATTGCTCCAGGCAGCCTTCCAGAGTTGAAGGAAGGTAGGATACTGCGGCCTTTATTTCCGAAATTGACTTGTGGGCGAAGTTTTCCCTCGGGCGGCGCATGGAAATGATGTGTATCTTAACACCGCGTTGTTCCAGCAGTCTGATTTCATTTGAGATGAATGTTTCGGAAATTCGGGGATACCCCTTGAGAATCATCGCAAGGACAGGTTGTTTCATTGTATTCATGTTGTTTATCTGCAATTTTTTTTGAAGTAGTCAACGCGCTGATGCATAACATCCAGACCGGTGAATTTGAAATTCTGTATCGCGTCCCTGATTTTTTCGGAATTGTTGAGCAGGGTGTCCACCTTCTCCATTATGGAGTCCGGGCCGAGTTCATGCCAGGGCAGGAAGTCTGCCAGATTCTGTTTTTTAAGTACCTGCGCCCGGATAGTCTGTTCAAGTCTGGGCGTTTCGCGGGGAATGATAAGGGCCACTTTCTTATGGGAAAGGATTTCGCAGAAGGTGTTGTAGCCTCCCATGCAGACCACAAGATCCGCGTTGCTGAACAGTTTCTCCATTCTTCTGTAAAAATGGTAGAAAGTCACGGACAGGTCTTTGGCTCTGGCGGACAGGTCATGACGCTGTTCCTTGGACATGAAGGGGCCGGTGACCATTATGGTTCGGAAATTCTGCGGTCCGTATTTTTCCAGAGCCTTGAGATAGGCATCCATCATGGGATAACCGTCTCCGCCGCCTCCGGCTGTGATGACTACCAGCTTTTTTCCGTTTTTCCGTTTTTCCGGTGTGGACCGGCGGTGGACCTTTCTGGGAATGTACCCGGTAAAGACCATTTTACTGCTGACTGACTCCGGTATGCCGTATTCCACAATGGGGTCGTAATATTCACGGTGGCCGTAAACCCATATTTCGGAGTACAGCTTATCCAGCACATCATATATGCCTTTGTCGGTCCAGTCCTGCACAGTGCTTTCCGCGTCATCCATAATGTCGCGCAGACCGAGAATTGTGCGGGTTTTCCCGTTTTCCTTCATCCATTCCAGGGTCGGCATGATTTCATGCTTCAGTCCTCTGGGTGCCTTGTCTACTATGAACAGGTCCGGCTCAAAGCTTCTGGCTGTGGCGTCTATGATCGACTGGCGTATGGCCATGGCATGTACCGGCTCTATCTTTATAGAGTGAGGCACATAAATGTCATTGGCCTGTTTGATCATGCCTGGAACACGTACAAAATCTATCTGCTCTGGAAATTCGAATCGTCCTACTATGGGAGAGCCGGTAAGAATAAGGATGTTTACACCCTTGCATTTGAGCTGTGACGCGATAGCCATCGTGCGCCGGATATGCCCCAGACCGTATGTGTCATGGGAATACATCAAGATATTGAAAGTGCTGTCCATTTAACGTTCCGGGACCTGGTTAGATTGTCTGCGTTTTAGTGATATCCGAATATATTTGTCTTGCATCGCTATGAACCATGGAATATCTAACGAAAAGGAATCCATCTGTAAATCTTTAAAAAAGTCCGCATACTCGTGATAATTTCTATTATTTTTTTCAAGTGGAAGCAATCCCTTTTCCCTTTTTAAATCTGTATTGTCTTATGATGTTAACTTTTGTAATAATTTATGTTCTTGATGATATAAGGTTTTGTTGATGAGTTTTATAACAGATCTTATAATATATGCACATGACGGACGCGGCCTCGGACACGTCAGCAGAAGTGTCGCCATAGGGCTTGCAGTGCGCAGGCTGTTTCCGGAAATGTCCGTACTGCTGCTTACCGGAAGCAGGTCTGTGGCCGAACTGGTGGGGAAGGGCGATCTGGATTGGATCAAACTGCCCGCGTACAGGACGGTTGTTTCAAATGGAATTTCTGCCGGAGCCATGGGACCATCTAATATAGATGATCAGGTGCTCGGGGAAATGAGAGCCCGGTCAATAAGGGACATTCTTGAAATTTACAGGCCGAAAGTCTTTCTGGCCGATCATACTCCGCAGGGCAAGCACAGTGAGCTTCTGCCGTCACATGACGTTTCACCGGAAACTACCCGTGTTCTTGGCGTGCGCGCCGTGGTCGGTGATGTAGACAAGGTCTGGTCTGATTCTTCTGCCGAGGTCTTTCGCAAATCATACAGCAATATTCTGTGGTATGGTGATTCTTCCGTTACCGGCAGGGGGGAGATTGCTGCCTTGAGCAGATGTTACGGTGCCAGTCCTCATGAAACCGGATACGTTTCCCGTCTGTCGGAAATTGACCGGATTCAGCCTTTATGTATTTCTGATAAGCCTCTTGCTGGGGTTATTTCAGTTCCGTGGTCCGGCAGCGGGACTTTGAACATGCTGGGGAAACTTGGTGAGGTTCTGAAACGTATCGGCCCCGAGTATGGTTTGTGGAAAATTTATACGGATTTATACAAACCGGAAGCGGCTGAAATCGAATCATTGTTTTCAGGAGTGGAACATGTCCGCCTTGTTCAGTTGGGGACCGGGTTTCTTGATGATCTCAGCCGTTCCCGCGCAGCTGTCATTTACGGAGGATACAACAGCCTGACCGATGTCATGGTCAGCAGGGTCCCGTCTGTGGTTCTGCTGCGGGGAATGAAGGACGGAGAACAGGAACAGCACGCAAGGCTGCTGGCGCGAAGCTCCTCGTTTGTCAGCGAAGTCTTTCCTGACGCTGGCGTTGGAGCAGATGATCTTGAGCAGGCATTGCGCACATGTCTTGAACAAAGAAACGGGACTGATTCAGTCAATCTGGACGGAGCCGCGAATGCCGCTCGTTTTCTGGCTGATCTGGTCGGGGAGGCTGCGTGCTGACAGCAAGCCCGGAAATGCGCAGCCGTCTGCGCTCGATAACAAAATATCTTTCGCGTCATGAACTGGGCCAGTGGGAGAAGATTCTGTCCCCGTTGAGCAGGGATCTTTCTATTCTGGAAGTCGGGTGCGGGCGCGGAACTAAAACAGATTTTCTGCGTTCGATCGGATTTACGGACATTCTCGGTGTCGAGAAAAACGAGCATCAGGTACGGGAGTGTCGGGACCGGGGTTTGAATGTGGTCTCGCTGAGCGATTTTGATTCAAACCATGGTGATGAACGGTTCGACCTGCTTATCCTTTCTCATATAGTTGAACATTTCGATTCCGGCAGTGTGGTCGATTTTATCGATGGATACCTGAAGTTTCTGCGGCCAGGCGGTCTGCTGCTGGTGGCAACCCCTATTCTCCATCCTCATTTCTGGCATGACCTTGATCACTGCAAGCCGTATTATCCGCAGGGGATTAGGAATTTCTACAGCGGGGCAGGGCAGCAGGTCGGCTATTTTTCGCAGTACTGTCTGAAGCTGAAGGATATCCGGTATCGGCGGAGTCCGTTTCGCATCAAGAACAGCCGCAGTCTGCTGCTGAAGAAGAACGATCTCCCGGTTCTGCTGTTCAATGCGGCAAGTGCGGCACTGGCCCGATTATCTTTTCATTTGATCGGCTACAAATCCGGTTGGGTAGGGCTGTACAAGCTTAAATGAAAGGTTGTTCTGCCTGAGTGATGGAGAACATATCTGTTGCATGTTTAAAATTTTTATAAAAAGAGCTTGCATCCTTTTTGCCGATGAACTATCTCTTTTTGAAAATAACTTTTTTGAGAAAATTTAGAGAAAAACTGAAATGATACTATCTTCCCTAGATCACATGAATGCAGTCGTCGCAACCGTCGCCAACGTGGTGATGGTCGTGGTTACCGTCGTGGTCGTGAGAGGCTTAAAAGGGCCGGAGGGAAGATTGTAAACAACAGTTTACTAATCAGGTGCAGTTGTAACCCCCACCGGCCATGCCGGTGGGGGTTTTTTGTTTTCATCAGGAAATAAAGAGGGTGCAGGAATGGAAATCAGTGGTGCAAAACTTGTTGTTAAACTTTTGGAGCGGCAGGGGATAGAAATTATCTGTGGGATCCCCGGCGGCTCCAATCTGCCGATTTATGATGCTCTCAAGGACAGTCCCATAAAACATGTCCTTGCCAGACACGAACAGGGAGCAGGGTTCATGGCTCAGGGAATGGCCAGAACCACCGGAAAGGCTGCCGTATGTATGGGAACATCCGGTCCGGGGGTTACCAATCTTCTTACCGCCATTGCGGATGCGAGGCTTGATTCAATACCGATGGTAGCCATTACCGGTCAGGTTTCCAGCTCCATGATCGGCACGGATGCTTTTCAGGAGGTGGATACCTACGGCCTTACCATACCGATTACCAAGCACAATTTTCTGGTTCAGTCCGCAGCCGATCTTGTGGACATAATCCCGGAAGCATTCCGTCTGGCCGAGTCCGGGCGTCCCGGACCTGTCGTAATAGACATTCCGAAGGATGTGCAGAAGGAAATGGTCGATATTTCCGCATGGCCGATGCCGGGAGCCAGAGATAAGCATGTTGAGTGTGATGATGAACTCCTCGGAAGAGCTCAGAAAATGATCGAGTCAGCTCGCAGGCCGGTTATCTATGCAGGTGGAGGCGTTGTAGCCGCCGGCTGCTCAGATGATCTCATAAAACTCTCCCGCAGAAACTCCATTCCGGTGGTTACCACGCTCATGGGGTTGGGGGCCTTCCCGCACGGAGATGTCAATTATCTGGGAATGCTTGGGATGCACGGCTCAAGGGCCACCAACATGATTCTGGAGGAAGCGGACCTCATAATCGCGCTTGGAGTTCGCTTTGATGATCGCGCGGTGGGCAAGGCCTGTGAATTCTGCAGGCAGGCCGACATTCTGCACATTGATATCGATCGTTCCGAGATAGGCAAGATAAAATCTTCGAATCTCTCCATTGTAGCGGATGTTGGGCAGGCTCTGCACAAGCTGGCAGACAGGGTTGAATCTTCTATCCGTATAGGTTGGAGCGCCAGAGTTTCCTCCCTGCGCATGATGTATCCGGACGTGCTGCCGGACACCGATGATACGTTTCATCCCAGAAATCTGGTCCGGGTCATGGGAGAATCGCTGCCGGATGATGCCATAATAACTACTGATGTCGGCCAGCATCAGATGTGGGTTGCGCAGAGTTATCCTTTCCGAACTCCCCGGACCCTGCTTACTTCAGGAGGACTCGGGACCATGGGATTCGGTCTGCCCAGTGCCATAGGCGCAGCTCTGGCAATGCCGGAGCGCAAGGTTGTCTGCGTCAGCGGGGACGGTTCGTTTCTGATGAATATTCAGGAACTGGCTACGCTTGTGGAACAGCGGCTCAGTGTTAAGATTCTCATCATGAACAACAACCGGCTGGGGCTTGTACATCAGCAGCAGGAACTGTTTTTCGAGGAGCGCTACTTTGCTTCAAGTTTTGACAGCAATCCTGATTTTGTGTCGATTGCCAAGGGATTCGGTATTCCGTCCTATGACCTTGCAGCTCAGGACAATCCGGAAATGTTTCTGCGCCGTGCTCTTGCCCAGGACGGCCCATGCCTGATCAATATACCTATTGGATTGGAAAATAACGTTTTTCCAATGGTTCCACCCGAATGTGCCAACCGCGAAATGATTGGAGGCTAGTAATGCATAATCATGTAATAGAACTGCTGGTTCGCAACCACGCCGGAGTAATGAGTCAGATAACCGGACTGTTCTCGCGTCGTAACTTCAACCTTGAAGGTATTATCTGCGGGCCTGTTGAGGATGGCGGGAAGAGTAGGATGATTCTGACTGTGGATGATGACAGTAAACTGGAGCAGATAGTGCTGCAGCTTGAAAAATTATATGATGTGCTTGAAGTCCGGCAGGTGAATAATCATCCGCTGACAAAGGTGCTTGATGATTTGTAAAGAAA